>WQZB01000021.1 GCA_009780955.1 Polyangiaceae bacterium
CTTGTCGGTCTTCTCGGCGCCCGCGTCTTTCTTTTCCATCTCGCCGCTGGTCAGCGATGTCTGACCACCATCTTTCTTCTCCATCTCATCGCTAGTCGCCGAAGTCTGACCGCCATCTTTCTTCTCCATCTCGCCACTGGTCAGCGACGCTCGACCAGCCCCTGGCGGCTCAACATTATTCGGCGGAGGCTGAACATTCGGATGCTCGAGTCGCGGGATCTCCGGCGCGCGAACCACCGGCGTTTGAATGTGACGACCGCGCGCAAAGTAAGAAAACCCGCCAATGACCGCCGCACCAAGAGCAAGCGCACCAAGAATTGGAGCCCACGGCGTTCCACCACGATGTTGGGGCGGAACGGCCGTAACGTCGTCTTCTTCATGCGGTTGCTTTACGCCGCGCCCTTGCGCAATGCTGACGTGAGGCTCGGAAACTTCCGCGTTCTTCCCACCAAGCGCGGAAATGTTGTGAATGCCAAGCGTGTTCGCGAGACCCGAAGGTAGGCCCGGGTGCCCGAGAATCGACTTTTTCTGACTCATCAAGAACTCGGACAATCCAGCTGGGCCAAGTCCTTTGGTCGCGACGTGTTTCGCGAGCATGCCTGCAACGAGCGGGGAGAGAAAGCCCATGATGCCCGCGGCCGATTCGCGGCGAATGCCGTGCTGCTTTGCGAGCATATCGGTGATGCGGCCACCGGTGTCGCCGAGCATGCCCGCGCCGAGACGGCTGCCAGAAGCAATCGTTGACCTCGGATCGGACATGTCCCCGATACTCTTGTGATCTACATCTTTTAGGCTCGATAGAAGTCCGGTTGCGCCGGAGGTCGACGAACCTCGGTGCATGAGTCCTGCCATGATTGACGGGACGGCCGACGAAATCACGCCGCTCGTTTTGGCTGGGGTTTCACCGATGGATCCGGCGACTTTGCCGACGACATCGGGAGACAACCGGGACTCAATGCTCTCAATCAAACTATCGGTCATAGGGACCCTCCTTTCCGATTTTCCAATTCATCAAAACACCTGCGGCACGGGCGCTCGTTCGCAATGGCCATGCCCGCTCATGCCCGCGCGTCAGCTCCAAGCTAGACCGCTTTCAAGCTGACGCGATTTCGAGGCGGGGCAGGCACGGGGGACTGCCCCTACAACCAAGCAAACGCACATTCGTAGGGGCGGCCCCCCGTGGCCGCCCTTTACACATCGAAAGGGGAAGGTGATCCCAGAGCGCTCGCGTGGGACATCATGCCTCGACGCATGACCCTGGACGCTTTCTCGACGCTTTCGCCGGCTAGCCGGCGCGCCGCGTGCATTGGTCGCCGCACTCACACTGCACTCGACAAGATCCGCGTTTCAGCCCGGCGGGAAAGCCGCCGCAAGCGGGAGCGGCAATAAGGAAGGAGATCTCATGAAAACTGTAGTCGGAATGTTCAATACGACGGGTGAAGCACAGCGCACGCTCGACGAGCTAATCCAGATTGGATTCGGTCCAAAAGACATCAGCGTCATCACCAACCTCTCGATGCAGCGCGCGTTTGGCGGGCGCACGAACCTGGCGGCCATCGACGCGCCCGACATCGGCAAGATCGCCGCAAGCGGCCCGGTCGCCGATAACCTCCGGCAGACATCGAGCAGCAACGGCGGCCTTTCTGGAACGCTGCAATACTTCGGGCTCTCTCCGAAGCTCGCGGATCATTATGCGCGAGGCGTTCAGCACGGCGAAACACTCGAAACACTGACCGTGGACGACAAAGACGCCGATCGCGTGGTCGCTGTCATGGAGCGGCACGCGCGGACCGAACAAGACCTTGCCGCCAAAGCCGCGGCCGATGCAAGCGGAGCTTCGGCAGCCAAGCAAGCGAGCGCGCCCATCGCGCCGCCTTCCGGCTCTTCAGAGCCAACACGGTCAGGCAACACGGCGCAAGCGCGCAGCAATACCTCTGGCACCGAAGACGAGGAGCGCCGCATTCCGATCATGCGCGAAGAGCTTCGCGTCGGAAAACGCGAGGTCGAGCGTGGCGGAGTGCACGTCAGTGTCCACGTCAAGGAGACGCCGGTTTCCGAACGCGTGAACTTGCGCGAACAGCACGTCGAGATCGAGCGGCGCCCGGTTAGCCGAAGCCCGCAAGCAGGCGAGGGATCATTCAAGAGCGAAGAACTCGAGTTCAAAGAGTATGGCGAAGAAGCGATGGTCCAGAAAGACGTCCGCGTTGTCGAGGAGGTCATCGTGCACAAGCGCACGAGCGGCCGCGACGCGATCATTGCGGACAACTTGAAGAGCACCGAAATCGACGTGAGCTCAATGAGCGGCTTCGATCGCGGCTACTACAAGAAGTACTTCGAAAGCGCGAACCAGCAGGGATCGTTCGACGAGTACCTGCCCGCCTACGAAGCTGGTCACAAGCTTCGCGGCGCAAAGGGAAACCGCTGGGAAGACGTTGAAGCATCGGCACGCAGCACATGGGAGGCCTCACGCCCGGGCACCTGGGACCGCTACAAGGACAGCATCAAGTACGCCTGGACACGCTCGCGCAGCTCCTAACAAGGCCACCTAGTGTAGGTAGGGGCGGGCCATACGCCCCTACCCGCTCGCGCAGCGCCTAACGCGGGCCGTCCCGTTACGCTATGATATTCTTGTATATTCTTGCGTGCGCGAAAATGACATATTGTCGCGCACGCGAGGTGGCAACGTGACGGCAAATCAATTCGTGCAGTGGGGCGCTCCTTGGCTTGTAGCGCTCGTGGCCTCGGCGTTAGCGATCGCCTGCGGCGGGCAATCCACACCGGTCAAAGACACCACGCATGTCGAACCCGCCGCTGTCGTACCACGCGAGGTTCACGAACAGATCACGCCGCACACGTGCCCGGCGCGCCGCAAGCTCGCCGAGCTGCTCGGCCACACATCGACGCCGCCTACGCCTACCTCGGAACGGGCGGTGGATTCAGCACCGCCACCACCAAGCACCGTTGGCACCACAAAGATTGCCGCAAATCAAGCCTACCGCACCGTGGCTCCGGCAACGGTGCTCATTCGCACGGACGATGGAATAGGCACGGGCGCCGTCATTGATCCGAGAGGCTACATCCTCACCAACTACCACGTCATTGCCGACGGTCGAAAAGAGGACTTCGTCATCTCCGCCAACGTGACGTTCGGCGATCTGACGCCGACCGGTCGCATGGCTCGGCAGGAGAAGACCTACGAGGCTGTTGTGGTGAAGGGCGACCCGATCCGCGACATGGCGATCCTCAAGCTCAAAGAACCGCCGCCAAATCTCACCGCGGTAAAGCTCGCGAAGTCTGCGCCACAGATCGCCGAGAAGGTGATCTCTGTCGGGCATGCTGGCATCGGTTTCTTGTGGGCGGCAAAAACCTGCAGCATTGCCAGCGTCGGAGAGCGGCAGCACGACACGAGCCGCCTCGCAGCATTCGACTGTTCGAACCCGGACCCTTCTTTGAGCAAGAAGGAGGCAGCGCGCTTCAAGGAACGTTGCGACGAGACGAAGAAGGCGATAACCGAGGCCTACGCGGCGATCACGCAGGGCGTTGCGATTCAGACGGACTGCGCGATCACGCACGGCGATAGCGGCGGTCCGCTCGTCAATACCGCCGGCGAAATGGTGGGCCTGAACCAGAGCATCTCGGCGGA
The DNA here is from genome assembly GCA_009780955.1 of Polyangiaceae bacterium. Classification (GTDB taxonomy): domain Bacteria; phylum Myxococcota_A; class Polyangia; order Polyangiales; family Polyangiaceae; genus Labilithrix. The sequence goes on from WQZB01000021.1 coordinate 3,644, forward strand.
CATCGCAACTGCGGCCTTCCACGTACACGTCGACGAGATCCGCGATTTCATTTCGAAGTACCCGGAGGACGGCGTAGCGATCGTCCCCGATCCGTTCTGCGACGGCGGATCGAACACCACGCTCGAAGACATCGATCTCGACGGCATTCCGGATACCGTCATCAGTAAGGGCTCGTCGGAAGTCTTCGGGGGCTTCGATCGATGGTCGCTGCTCATCGATCTCGAACAGACGCATTTCGCCAGAATGCAGAAGAACGGAACGGGCGACGTCACCGAGCCCTTCAAGGGACAAATCGCGGTGCTCAACGTCAACAAAGCAACGTACGTCTGGTACGAAACGAGTGGCGATAAGCACTTCGATCTGCTCCTTGTCGACAAGGACAGTGACGGTCAGCCGGAGCAGGCCTTCCGTATCGACGAAAACGGCAAGCTGAAGGAAGACAAAAAGGCGCTGCCAAAGCACGATCTCAGTGCGAAATTCGTGGAAAACTCGGCGCTGCATGCGCGTCTCGGGAAAATCGCAACGACCCTCGGCGGAATGAAGTACGTCTCGGCGAAGACCGCGGCTGCATCGAAAGAGCAATTGTCCCTGCCAGACCCGATCCTTGGCGGCGGCACGCAGGGCCGCGCGATCGACTCCGACGGCAACGGCAAGGCCGACTCCGCCATGATGCGCGGCGCATTCAGTCGAGCGCTTCTCATCGACGCAGACGAGGACACGCTAGGATCGCTGAAGTCTGGCGACTCGGTCGACGACCTGGTCAAAACGAAGAAAGTCGACGCGGAGATGTCGATCGTGAGCCAGGGCAACAACGTTTGGGCGTTCTACGACACCGACAACGACGCGAATTTCGACCTCGTGCTTATGACGACGAATGGAACATTCTTCACGACGAACGCATGGCGGCTCAGTAGCAACGGCGAAAGAACGCCGGCACCCGATCAGATCGGCCGCAAGATGCTCCGTCCAGGCCTTTTGCCCGCGTTCCCTCGCGTAGTAGCGGCGCTTCGCAGCCTTGGCGCCGACGTCGCAACCGACGAGGCCATGGGCTCGCTTCCCGATCCACGCATCTCTCCGAAGGCCCGGTTTCGCGTCCACGAGCTCAAAGGATTCCCGGCCACGACAATGATCGAGGCGACAGAAGGAAACACGACGGCGATCCTCATCGACGTCGATCACGACACGAAGATGCCAAAGGCGGCGAAAACGGCACAAACGACGAACGCGGCGAAAACGGTGAACACGAAAGGCGGGATCGACGAGAGCAAGCTCAGCGAGCTTGTCGCGAACGGGAAGTTCGATGCCGAGATTGCAATCGTCCAAAAAAGCGGGCAGGACGGCGTCGACTACGTCTATTACGACACCGACAACGACGGGAAGTTTGACTTCGTCCTCTTGTCCCCGAGATCGGCGAAAGAAGCAACGCAGGCTTACCGCCTCAAGACCCCAACCGACACAAAGATCGAAGCCGACCCGGCCGCCGTCGCCGGCAGAATGTTGCGCTACAAAACGATCTTCAAAAATAAGGCCCTGGGCCTGAAGTGGAAGGCAATCGCCACGAAAGCCTTCCAAAGCACCGTCATCGAAGAGTAAGGGCCGTTACACGAGCACGAAGGATGCGCCGTCTTCACACGGGTGTTGTGTGGCTCGTGTTGGCAGCGTGCGCGCATCCAACAACCGATGGCATGACCAATGATGCGAGCGCGGCGAACGCGAACGAAGACGGCGCTGCGCAAGTCATAGAAGGCTCGCAAGCCGTGGAAGCTTCGACAGCTGTGGCAAGAAAGGCGAGCAGCACGCTCGATCGCTTTGGCACGGAGCACGTCACCGAGCGCGGCGATCGTGAACTATGCACTGGCATCGGCAGCAAACACATTGCCGATCGCGATCTGCGCACCTCGTTCATCGACGGAAATGACTTGCTCGCCCTGGTGAATCGATCGCCAACGGGCGCGCTCGCACCATCGTTCGCGCCGTCGGATCTCGTGGAGATCGGTTCGACCAACGTGAACAGAGCCATGGGGCCGCGCGATTGCGACAAGACGCCTTGCCTTCGCAAAGAGGCAGCAAGTGCTCTCGACGAACTCATGCGAGAAATGAAACAACGTGGCTTTGCCGGCAAAGTGCAGTCGGCCTTTCGAAGCTACACGGCGCAGTGCAGAACGTTTCTGCATTGGGCCGAAAAAAGCTCGTTTTGCGACGCCACCGAGCAGAGCGCGCTGCCCGGCCACAGCCAACATCAGCTCGGCACCACGGTCGACATGTTCACAGAAGCGTGGGCGAAAGACGCGCGCGGCGTTTTTCGAGACGGATTCGGTTGCACACCCGCCGGGCAATTCTTGCGAGAGCACGCGTGGAACTACGGCTTCGTGATGCCCTACCCCTTGCACCCGGACGATAGACACCCAAAGCGAAGTTGCGTCCCGCGTTCCGACATTGCTGTCAGCATCAACCCGAAAACAGGCTACCGCTTCGAGCACTGGCATATTCGCTACGTTGGCAAAGATGCTGCCGCGCGTTTCAACCAAGCCCTGTTGGCGAGCGGCCCCGGCACACCGAACGAGCTCACGGTGGAACAGTGGCTCCGGCGCGAGAAGGCGCTCGATGGCCCCGACACCGAACTGCCGGTGTGCGATGGGTGCAATTGCGGTGCGTGCGCAACACTCGCGGAGCCTGGGCAGAGCGTTTGTGACAAGAAGAACCATGCAACGGCAACACAGGCAACGCATGCAACTCATAGAAACGGCGCGCTTTTTCTCGACAATCATGGCCGTCCTCTGCCAGCCGCAGGCGCGCCGGTGTTGAAGGACGCCAAGATTGGCCGGACGCGAACGAATCGAGACGGCTCGCGCACGTCGCACACGTCCGTTATCGAGATCGCACTCGATGTGCCTGAGCACGTCCTGACGCAGCCGCCCATTTTCGGCCCGGGCATCCAGGCATATATGCATAATGCAACTTTTGAGACTTTCGCCCCCTACTCTGCGACGTCGCCTCGTGCGTTCCCGCCGCTAGCAGGAACATGGTCGATTGGGATCGAACCCGTGCCCAACACCATGGCCATCGCATGGCCATGGCGAGCGGCCATCGCCGCGCCGGAGCACGGCATGACGTACAACCGCGCCAACGTGGTTTTACCGGCCCAAGGAGGCTCGGTAACCATCGCCATTGGGATCGCGGACACCGTCACACGCGTTCGGGTGGTGCTCCTCGAGGGTGGTGTTGCGAAAGGCGAACCGTTGCTTATCAACGCACAATAGGGCGCGATGAATCGCGCCCCTACCGGGAAAAAACGAAATCGGCGTAGTCCGCCGCACTTTCGCTCTTCGTATCGTCGCCGTCGGTCATGATGGCAATGCCTTTGAAATCTGGAACGTCGGCATTCGCATCACCACCAGCAAAGTGACGGCGAAACTCGCCCGGCAAGTCGATTGACTCTGAGCGCCATTCGAGCGGCGCCCCCACTTCTTGCACCACGGTGTCTTGGGCAACCAGCGGGTTACGCTTCTTGTCGCAAAGGGCGCCTTTGGTTCCTACGGTGGTCCACACGTACTTGATTGTGTACCAGCGTAACGCGCGTTTCCATGTAAGATACACAGTTGCAGCCGAGTCGCGTTTGCCAGAAGTGCAGCCATCGCCGCCTTGTGGAAGCGTGATCGCTCGCCATCGCCACGTGAGCGAGCGAACCTTCGCAGCGTCGCTGTCGGGGATTTGGAATCCGAGCACGACGGTTGCAAGCCCTGGATGATACTCACCGCGCACGAACGAAGTCTGGCCCTCGGTCATTATGCGGTAGTAGTTGACGGGCCCTGACTCGCGCTCAACGACGCGAAAGTCTTTTGGCGCTACGGCAATCGTGCCTGGCTGCACGGCCGAGGCCGAACTTTCGCCAGACGACACGAGCATCGCGAGACCAAAACTGCACGTGAGCACGCCAACGCAGCAGGCGGAACAGGGCGACTTCATCGTGGGGCACAATACCTAAATCGGTTGACGGTGCTCGATTTCGGGCGGCACCTTGAAAAACGCATTTCGATCGGGACTGTTGTAGCTTGCCCAATCTGGCGACCACGGCACGAGCGTGGCTCCACCCATGCCGTCGAACGAGATGGAGAGCGCCATGGGTGTAACCTCGCGGTACGTGCTGCCCGCTGGCAGATCGGCGTTGTCACGCCCGCCCGCAGAAAATAAGGTGAAAACGCGTGGGCCCTCATCGTCGTCGTAGGACGCCGAAAAACCAGACAGAACTTTCTCGTGACCACGCACCATGGTGTGCGCAGAAATGCGCTGCATGAATGCACGGAACTGCATGCGCCCAAACGCAAAGCGGGATGCTTGATCTTGCAAGGTTGCCGGAATGACATCGGCGACGCTTGGATCGCTCCACATCATTTGAAAACGCATGTCGGCGTCATTCAAACTGGAGAGATCCTTATATCGTTCTTTCATCAGTCGATCTTTCGGAATGCCGCCGTGAACGAAAAAGAAGCGGTCGAACAAAAGCGCCGTTGGCATTTGCTCGAACAGCAATTGGTAGTGACGGAAGACATCGACCGGCACAAGAGGCTTGAGCGAATCGATGGCTTCGGCGGGAATGACGCCGCCGAAAACCATGCCATTCACTTCCACGTAGTACTCATGGTTGCCGCGTAAAACCACGACGTGATCGGGGGCGGTCACGAGGAGCTGCAAAACCGTGCGAAGCACGCCGTTCAAGCTGAAAAGCCCGCGATCGATGTAGTCTCCAAGGAGCACGAGCAATGGGTAAGGCTGCGTTTTATCCCGACGGTAGGCGTCGACGCGCTCGAAGAATTTCGACTGGAGCAGCGTTGCCTTGAGAATGCTGTAGCAGCCATGCAAATCGCCGAGCACCGTGAGCTCGTAGCGCTCGCCGGGCTTCGGCATGCGCGCATAGATGTAGCCATCAAGAAAGGGTTCGGTCCCGGCTAGGTCTTTGATGCTCGCCTTTCCAGCCAGGCGACCGCGCCCCGCGCTCCTCTGCTGCTCGAGAACGCTGAGCGCCTGGTCGATGAGCCGGCGGTCGGCGGCAACCTGACGAGTGATCTTCTCTGGGTCGCGTGAGAAGTGGAATTCGAATGGCTTGAAAAAGGGATGATCCGCAGTCGAACGCTCGCACGGGCGCGCCGCGCTTACGGTGATTTTGCTTCTATCCGCATCCACGTCGTCGATGGACTCGACGCCGAAGTCGGCCTCGAGAAGCTCTGCGAGCTCACCTCGGAACTGAACCTCGGCGGGGTGCGCGACGCCGTCGGCGAGCAAGAGCGTGTCGATGAGATCCATGAGCTCTTCTTGACCTTGCCTGTCGAAGCTCTGGAAGATTTCGAAGCACCGAACCTTCAAGCGCGCGTGCACGAATGCCTTCGGATCTTCGTCGGACGAGACGCTTTCGGTGAAGAGCTCGTGGACGCTCTCGTCAATGCCCTCGAAAACCTCGTGAAAGTGTTTTGTGTATTTTACAATGATATCGCGGCGCACGGAATCAGAAGCGTCCGGCATGGCAGCGACTACGCGGTTGGTGATGAGCCGCTCGATGGTCCGCCGAACAAAGCTTTTCTCGGTCGCGTCGAAATCGCCGTCGATGTACCCGAAGGTCACGAGATAGAAAATCACCGCGCGCATTTGCTGCTCGGCACGGTTCCCGTCGTCGCTAAAGGTGATCATCGCCTGGCGACCATACCTGCTGCGGCTACTTCGCGTCGCGTTTTTGCGACCCCGCTTTACTCCGCGCGGTGATTTGCCTTCAAGAACGCAGCGAAGAGTTCGTCAGTCGCGACAGGTGGTGTCATGCGACCGGCAACGACATCCTCCTCGATGGACACGAGCCTGCGCATCACCTCGGGATGCGTGCGAAACGTTCGGTCAAGACGCTCACCGATGAGCGACCACATCCACGCACGTTGCTGCTCGGCGCGCATTGCCGCAAGCTCGCCCGATGCCGTGAGTGTTTGCCGGTGCTCCTCGATGATCTCCCAGAGTTCGTCGAGACCTTCACCCGTCAAGCCGGAGATCGTGACGGCGCGCGTTGGCCAGCTCTGTCTTCGGCGTGGCAGATACCGAAACGCAGCGCGGAGTTCGGAGAGCGCTTTTCGGGCATAGGGGACGGCGGCGCCATCGCACTTGTTGACTCCGATGGCGTCGGCGAGTTCGAGGATGCCTTTCTTGATGCCTTGAAGCTCGTCGCCCGCGCCGGGGAGCGCGAGCACCAAGAAGAAGTCGACCATCTCGCTCACCGCGGTTTCCCCCTGACCGACCCCGACGGTCTCGACGAGGATGACGTCGTAGCCCGCGGCCTCGCAGAGGAGCATCGTTTCGCGTGTGCGCCGGGCAACGCCGCCCGGGGTGAGACCGCTCGGTGATGGACGAATGAAGGCGTTCGGTTCGAGCGCGAGACGGCTCATTCGTGTCTTGTCACCCAAGATCGAGCCACCAGAGACGGAGCTCGATGGATCGATCGCGAGTACGGCGACCTTCTTGCCTAGCGCGAGCAGGCGAGTGCCGAACTCGTCGACGAAGGTGCTCTTGCCAACGCCCGGGACGCCGGTCACTCCAACGCGACGAGCACCGCCCGTCTTCGAGAGCAGACGCGTGAGGAGCGCTTGCGCGAGCGCTGCATCTGTGCTGCTCGTGCTTTCGATGAGGGTAATCGCTCGCGCGACAATGGCGCGATCGCAGGCAAGAACCCCTCGCTCGTAGTCGTCGAGCGATAGCCGCGGAAGCTTCATCTGCCTTCTCGATGGTCAAGCCGATCGAGCATGGCCCCAGCCGATTGTGCGATCACCGTCCCAGGACCGAAGATCTCCGCGGCCCCTGCCTCGCGCAGTGCAGGGTAGTCGTCGGGCGGAATGACACCGCCGACAACGATGAGAATGTCGGGACGGCCCAGCGCCGCGAGCGCTGCGCGAAGCGCAGGGACGAGCGTAAGGTGTCCAGCAGCGAGCGAGCTCGCACCGACGATGTGGACGTCGTTTTCGACCGCAGCCCGAGCCGTTTCTTCCGGCGTTTGAAAGAGCGGACCAATATCGACGTCGAAGCCGAGATCGGCATATGCGGACGCAACAACTTTCTGGCCGCGATCGTGTCCGTCTTGCCCCATCTTCGCGACGAGGATACGCGGCCGCCGGCCTTCGCGATCGAGAAACGCCTTGGTTCGCGCCCGCACGCTCCTGACAGTCTCGGAGGTCTCTCCCACCTCGCCAGCGTATACACCGGAGATGGCGCGGATATCGGCTTGATGACGCCCCCAAACCTTTTCGAGCGCCAAGGAGATCTCTCCAACGGTTGCGCGGGCTCGGGCGGCGGCAACTGCGAGTTCGAGGAGGTTACCCCGGGCCCCGCCCGCGCAGGCGGTAAGCGCGTCGAGCGTCCGTTGGCATGCAGCGCTATCGCGCTCGCGGCGCAATCGTTCGAGGCGTTCGATCTGCGTTCGTCGCACGGCGTCGTTGTCGACCTTGAGCACCGGTACGACTTCTTTGTCTTTCGGGCGATAGCGGTTCACGCCGATGATCGCTTGCCGCCCTGAATCGATGCGCGCCTGCGTTCGTGCCGCGGCCTCCTCGATGCGGAGCTTTGGAGTGCCCGTTTCGATCGCCTTGACCATCCCGCCGAGGCCCTCGATCTCGTCGATGTGTGCGCGGGCGCGCGCGGCGAGATCGTGCGTGAGGCGCTCGACGTAGTAGCTGCCACCCCAGGGATCGACCGGATAGCCCGTGCCCGACTCGAGCTGGAGTTGGAGCTGCGTATTGCGCGCGATGCGCGCTGAAAAGTCCGTCGGCAGCGCGAGCGCCTCATCGAGCGAATTGGTATGGAGGCTCTGCGTATGCCCCTGCGATGCTGCCATCGCCTCGATGCATGTGCGCACCACGTTGCAATAGACGTCCTGGGCGGTGAGCGACCAGCCCGAGGTCTGGCAGTGGGTGCGAAGCGCGAGGCTCTTGGTGCTCTTTGGCGAGAAACGACTCACGAGCTCCGCCCAAAGCAGGCGCGCGGCACGGAGCTTGGCAACCTCCATGAAGAAGTTCATGCCGATGGCAAAGAAGAAAGACAGACGCGGTGCAAAAGCGTCGACGCTCATGCCAGCGGAGATTCCGGTGCGTATGTACTCGACGCCATCGGCAAGGGTGTAACCGAGCTCGAGATCGGCGGTCGCTCCAGCCTCTTGCATGTGGTAGCCGGAAATCGAGATTGAATTGAACTTCGGCATCTTCTGCGCGGTGAACGCGAAGATGTCGGCGATGATTCGCATCGATGGCGCGGGCGGATAGATGTAAGTGTTCCGCACCATGAACTCTTTGAGAATGTCGTTCTGGATCGTGCCCGTGAGCTTCTCTAGCGGGACACCCTGCTCTTCGGCGGCAACGATGTAGAGCGCAAGAATCGGCAACACGGCGCCGTTCATCGTCATCGAGACGCTCATCTTGTCGAGCGGGATGCCGTCGAAGAGCAAGCGCATGTCGAGAATGGAATTGATCGCAACGCCGGCCATACCGACGTCGCCGACGACACGCGGGTGATCGCTGTCGTAGCCGCGGTGGGTGGCGAGATCGAAGGCGATGGAGAGCCCCATCTGCCCGGCAGCAAGGTTTCGGCGATAGAATGCGTTCGATTCCTCCGCCGTGGAGAAGCCGGCGTATTGACGGACCGTCCATGGCTTCTGGACGTACATCGTTGGGTACGGCCCACGCACGAACGGCGGGAACCCCGGGAACGTACCGAGGTGCGTGACATCCGCGAGATCTTCGGTGCTGTAAAGAGAGCGCAGTGAGATTCGCTCCGGCGTGTCCCATTCTGGGCCTTCGACAACGGGAGCACGAGGCGTGGTCGTGCGCGAAGGCACTGCGTCGAAATCAAGAAGCGCGAAGTTCGGTAGAAGGCTCATCGAGTGGCCTCGTTTCGAGTTGTGGCGGTGAAGCGACCAAAGATCTCTACAAGCATTACAAAGACATCGCAGCCAACGAAGATGAAACCGTCGACGCCAGCTTTGCGGAGATCGGCTTCCAGCGCCCCAGGCCGCCCAGCGAGCAGCACGCACGGGACTCCGCGCGCTTTGAGCTCGGAAGCACGCGCGGCCGCTTCCTCGGCGTAGCGTTCGTCTGTTCCGCAGAGGCAGACCACTGTGGCTGGCTCCGCCGCCTCCGCTGGCTCTACCGAAGATACCTCGCGGCTCAAGATCCCCCCGGCGGCAAAAAAGTTCGCAGCAAATCCTGCGCGTGCCCGCGACGACGCGAACGAGCCGAGTGTAAGAAGAAGGATTTCGGGCTTGGGTGTCAACGCTTCAGCGCGAGAACGAAGTGCCTCAAAAAGCGAAGCGTCTCGATGGATCGGCAGGGCCCCCTTCTCCGGCGTCTGTTCGGTCATGGGCGGGACCGTATAAGGCAGCTTCTCTTCAAGGAACGCGAACTCCGACACGCCGAGGATGGGCAGCTTTCGCTTTGCGATCTGATCGAGGCGCTTTTCCCACTTGGCCTCGAGCCTCCTGCGCAGCTCGCCGCTTTCGAGCTGTTCGGTGATGCCACCGTTCTTGCACAAGTCTTGGAATCTCACCCACGCCTGTCGAGCGAGGGTGTCGGTGAGCGTGTCGAAGTAGTACGAGCCGACAGCTGGATCGCTGACCTTTCCGAGTGCGCTCTCCTCCCGCAACACGAGCCCCGTATTGCGCGCGACACGCCGGCTGAACACAGTGGCCGCCCCGGTAGCCTCGTCGAAGGCGGTCGGTGTCACGAGATCGGCGCCGCCTATCACCGCTGCGAACACCTGCGTCGTGACGCGAAGCATGTTCACCCACGGATCGCGCACGGTCAGCGTTTGCTCCGAACACACGGCGTGAACGAGCGTAGGCGCTTCGGAGGTGACGCCGCTCGCAACGAGCATCTTGGTGAAGCACACCCGAAGCGCGCGGAGCTTGCACATCTGAACGAACGTGTCTCGACCCACAGGCACTCGCAGCGCGATCGCAGACGACGCTTCGTCGGGCGTGAGGCCCGCCTCGATGAACGCTTCGAGATACGCGGCCCCGGTCGAGAGCGCGATCGCGATCTCGTCGGCCGCGTCGGCGCCCGCGTCGTGGTACGGCTCCGTTGAGACGCACGCGACGGCCGCTCGATGACCGCTGTCGCGCATGGCCACCGCAAGTTGACCGAGCGCGCCAAGATCCTTTTGGAGCGTTGCGAACGGTGCATGACCGCGGGCACGCCAAGCCATGGGATCGACGGCAAGGATCGCCCGGGGCGTGATGGCGGTGACGATCTCCGGACGCGGCACCTCGCTTGCTTCGAGCACGAAGGTCGTTCGAGCGAGCTCCTCACGCGCGATCTCGCTGTGGAGGTCGAGTGGCAACCACAGCGCGTCGGCGCCGTCCGCTACATCGGCGACGAGATCCTCGACCCGCGCGTCCGTCACGTGACGCATGCAGATGCGGAACGGCTCGCTCCGCACGCGTCTTGCCGACGCATCGAGGGAAGGCGCCGCAGTATAAAGCGGCGCGATCGGTATGCCGGCGATGGCTTCGTGGACAAGCGCCTTGTCGAACGGTTTGCCAGCGAGACCCTTTTCGACAAGCTCGCGCCATTTCGCAAACGTTACTTCTGGGAAGGATGGCTGCACGACGGTGTCAACTGCTCTTCCTACCGATGACTTCGGCGAACCGACTGTAGATCGCTTCAGCAAACAAGTCCTCAACCCATGGATCAGATGCAGGCGCGAACCCCGCACAACCCAACCATGTACGAGCTTGTGATCTTGTCAGACAAACGCTAACGTAAGGGTCATGGTCGATCCGAGCCACTCCGCCGAAGCTGCGCTTATGCTGGTAGGCGACCTCGCGCGCGAATCAGGCAAAACCGTCCGCGCCATTCACCTCTACGAAGAACTTGATTTGCTGCGCCCGGCCGGGCGCTCGAAGGGTCGTTACCGCCTTTACGGCCCCGATGCCCTGGTGCGCATCCGCTGGATCGGCAAACTTCAAGATCTCGGTTTCAGCCTTACCGACATCAAAGCCGTCGTTCGTGACATCCGTGACATCGAGAACGAAAGGCGCGGTTCGGCCTCCACGGCCATGATCAAAGTGCGTGAGGTATACACAAAAAAGCTCGATGAAACGCGCATGCAAATCGCTCGGCTCACAGCCCTAGAAGGCGAAATCTTGGCAAGCCTTCAATACCTCGAGGCTTGCCATTCGCGTTGCAAATCAGGTCGTGGGCTTCACACGTGCCAGGCTTGCAACCACCACCCCCGCGAACAAAAGGTGCCCGACCTCGTGGCCGGGTTCCGCGCATAACCCCGCCCCGTACCCCGTGCCCTAAAACCACGCCCTAAAACGCGAATAAGAGATCCATCGATGGCCGTCTCGCTTCCGATTTTTATGGATTACCAGTCGACTACTCCGGTAGACCCGCGCGTGCTGAGCGAAATGTTGCCGTATTTCACGCAGAAGTTTGGCAATGCAGCGAGCCGCAGCCACGTATTCGGCTGGCAAGCGGAAGAGGCCGTCGAATTCGCGCGCGAGCAAATCGCAACTCTCATCGGCGCCTCGAGTGCCAAAGATATTATTTTTACCTCGGGCGCCACCGAATCGGACAACCTTGCCATCAAGGGCGTAGCCGACTTCTACAAAGACAAGGGCGACCATGTCATCACAACAGCCACCGAGCACAAGGCTGTTCTCGACACCTGCAAGCGCCTCGAAAAAGACGGCTTCCGCGTGACCTACCTTGGCGTGGACCGCGACGGCCTCGTTGACCCAGACGACATCAAGAAGGCCATCACGAGCAAAACCATCCTCGTCAGCGTCATGCTCGCGAACAACGAAATTGGCACGGTGCAGCCGCTCGAGCCCATCGGCAAGATCACGCGCGAGCGCAATGTGCTTTTTCATACCGATGCCGTGCAAGGCATCGGCAAGGTGGACTTCGATGTTCAGAAAATGAACGTTGATCTTGCAAGCATTACAGCCCACAAAATGTACGGGCCAAAGGGCGTTGGCGCGCTTTTCATCCGGCGCAGCAAGCCTCGCGTTCGCCTCGTTTCGCAGATTGACGGCGGCGGTCACGAGCGCGGCATGCGCTCGGGCACGCTGAATGTCCCCAGCATTGTCGGCTTTGGCAAAGCCGCCGAGATCATGCGGCTCGAGGGCAAGGAAGAATCGAAACGCATTCACGCGCTGCGCGAGCGCCTTCGCACGAAGATCGCAAGCGCCCTCGAAGAGGTATACGTCAACGGGTCGCTAGAGCATCGGCTTGCCGGCAACCTGAACATGTCGTTTCACTTCGTGGAAGGCGAAGCCTTGATGATGGCTATCAAAAACGTGGCCGTGAGCTCCGGCTCGGCGTGCACGTCGGCAAGCCTCGAACCAAGCTACGTGCTGCGCGCCATCGGCGCACCCGACGAAACCGCGCACTCAAGCATCCGCTTTGGCCTCGGCCGCTTCACAACAAAAGAAGAGGTCGACTACGTGGCCGACCTTGTCATTCGGAAAGTCAAGCATTTGCGCGACATGTCTCCGCTCTACGAAATGCACAAGGAAGGCATTGATTTGAAAAGCGTCGCTTGGGCGCCCCAACACTAGTCACATTCGAGGGGAGCGCGGCCGCTCCCCTCGAGCTCCCCACCCAGAATTCAATACAACCGCGCTGAGCTAACGAGAAGAAATTATGGCTTACAGCGATAAAGTCATCGACCACGCAGAAAATCCGCGCAACGTCGGCACGCTCGACAAAAACGACCCTACCGTTGGCACTGGGCTCGTTGGCGCGCCCGCATGCGGCGACGTGATGCGTCTTCAAATCAAGGTTTCGGACGACGGCGTCATCGAAGACGCCAAGTTCAAAACCTTTGGTTGCGGCTCGGCCATCGCCTCTTCGTCGCTCGCAACCGAGTGGATTAAAGGCAAGAAAGTCGAAGAAGCCGAAAGAATAAAAAATGCCGACATCGTTGAGGAGCTAAACCTGCCGCCGGTGAAAATCCACTGCTCGGTTCTCGCCGAAGACGCCATCAAAAGCGCCATTGCCGATTACCGAGCGAAGCAAGCCGCCAAAAAATCGGAGCCACCCATAAGCGGCGAACCGGCGCGCTCCGTAAACGCGAACGCGAATCAATCATGATGAGTGAAGCCATGACCCATTCCACTTCTTTACCCACACAAGCGCAAAAGCAGCTTAGCATCACGATTACGCAAGGCGCAGTCGACGCGATTGGCGCGCAAATCGAAAAGCGCAATGTGCCAGGCACTTCACTTCGGGTGGGCATTCGCGGAGGCGGCTGCTCAGGCTTCTCGTACGTGATCGAATTTTTCGACGGCGAACCACTTGCCCGCGATAAAATTTTTGATTTCACGACGAGCGCAGGGCAACCGGTGCGCGTGGTAATCGATAGGAAAAGCCTTTTGTACCTGAATGGATCGACTCTCGACTGGGAAAAAACTCTCATGCACCAGGGCTTCAAATTCCGAAACCCAAACGTCACGGCGAGCTGCGGTTGCGGCACGTCATTCACAGTTTGATTCTTTCGCCACTTTTCGTGCGTAGGCCACCATGCTTGCCGACCCGTTTGCTACGCTCGGCGCCCCGTACCGATTCGATCTCGATCTTCCGGCCATCGAGAAAGTTCACCGCGAGCTGTCGCGGGCGCTGCATCCAGATAGGTTCGCACAGGCAGGTGCGAGCGAGCGGCGGGCGGCGCTCGAGAAAGCGGCAACGGTGAACGAGGCGTGGCGTGTTGTGCGCGATCCGGTCCGCAGGGCTGAAGCGCTGCTGGCGATTGGCGGCATCGCAGTCGGAGAAAACCGCGAACCGCAAGCATCGCCCGCGCTGTTGATGGACGTGCTCGAGCATCGCGAAGCATTGGCCGACGCACGTGCCAAGAACGACATGGTCAAGATTCGCGCGCTTCGAAGTGCTTTCGAAGCGCGCGAAAGGTCGGCCGAAGAAAAGCTTACCCAAGGCTTTGCACTCGCGTTCGCGGCAACGCAAAGCTCCCCTTGGCGCGAGCGTCGCGAGGCACTCGAGGCGATACTGCCCGCGCTTGGCGAGCTACGTTTTTTTAAGCGATTGCTTGGCGACGTGAGCGCCATCGAAGAGGAACAAGCGTGATGACGGATCTACTCGAAATCTTCGATCCGAAGGCGCCACCGCGAGCGATTGGAATCGATCTCGGAACGACGAATTCGATCGTCGCCTATGTGAAGAACGAAAAGCCATGCGCCGTCGTCGACTGCGACGGACAGGCGCTCTTGCCAAGCGTCGTTTTCTACGGCCATCAAGGCAACGTCGTAGTCGGTCGGAATGCGGCACTTCACGCGGCCGAAAGCCCACGCGAAACCATCGTGAGCGTCAAGCGCTTCATGGGTCGCGGCGCGGGCGATCCGGAAACCAAGCGGCTCGGTCCGTACGCTTTTGCGAAACCCAAGCCCGGCGATCCAAACACCATTTTTTTCGATGTGCACGGCAAGTCCATCACACCGGTCGAAGTCAGCGCCGACATCTTGCGCACGCTCAAGCGACTTGCGGAAGACGAGCTTCGAAGCATTGGCGGGGCTGTCATCACCGTGCCTGCGTACTTCGACGATGCGCAGCGCCAGGCCACGAAAGACGCCGGGCGCCTTGCGGGGCTCGATGTTCTTCGTCTCTTGAACGAGCCAACGGCCGCAGCGCTCGCTTACGGGCTCGAAAAAAAACAAAATGGAAAATTTGCGGTTTTCGACCTGGGTGGCGGCACCTTCGACGTGACGATCCTCGTGCTCGATGACGGCGTTTTCCAAGTGCGCTCAACAGGCGGCGACAGCGCGCTCGGCGGCGACGACATGGACCGCGCCCTGGCGCACGAGATCTTCCAGCTTTCTGGTCACGACTCGGACGCTGCGTCGCCAAGCGAGGTGCGCGTGGCTCTCGACCTCGCGCGCCGCGTGAAGCACGCGCTCACCACGGCAACTGAAGTCGAACTTGAAAACCCATTCGCCAAGCAGCCTTCAAGCTTCGTTGTCACACGCGCTCGCTTCAACGCGCTCATTGAACCGCTGCTTGCACGCGCAGGGACTGTCTGCCGCTGTGCACTAAAAGACGCAGAGCTCGGGGCCGCGGAGCTCGACGGCGTCATTCTCGTCGGTGGCGCCACACGTGTGCCGGCCGTGCGCGCCTACGTCAGCAAACTGTTTGGTAAAGAACCTCTCAGCGACATCGATCCAGACCAAGTCGTCGCGCTCGGGGCGGCGGTGCACGCCAATCTCCTTGCTGGGCAAAGCACGAATGACGAGGTGCTTCTGCTCGATGTCATTCCGCTGTCGGTCGGCATCGAGGTTGGCTGCGGTGTCGTTGACCGCATTTTGCCACGCAACACGACCATTCCGACCGCAGCCCGCGCAACATACACCACGCAGCAAGACAACCAGACTGGCTTCGAAATCCATGTTGTGCAGGGCGAGCGTGAGCTAGCAGCCGACTGCCGAAGCCTGGCGCACTTCACGCTGCGCGGCATTCCTCCCATGCCGGCTGGCATTGCGCGGCTCGAAGTGACGTTTCGCATCGATGCCGACGGATTGCTTGGCGTGCATGCGCGCGAACAGTCGAGCGGCAAAGAGCAAGCCGTCAGCGTAAAGCCTTCGTACGGCCTCGATGAGCAAACCATTGAGCAGATGCTGCTCGATGCCATCGATCACGGCGAAGAAGATCTCATGTTACGGCGCCTTGCCGAAGCACGCATCGAAGCGCATCGCATCGTCACCTCGACAAGAAAATCGCTCGCATCCGACGCGGATTTACTCGCTGCCGGTGAGAAGGAGCGCATCGAGTCCGCCCTTGTGACTCTTGAAAAAGTCGCGGCCGAGGCACAGGCCAACGACGTGCGCCGCCTGCAGCTTCACATCGAAGATCTCGACGCTGCCACGAAAGACTTCGCGGGCCGCCGGATGAACCGCTCGATCGCCCGAGCCATCGAAGGCAAAAAACTCGACGCGATCGAAGGTGCCGTGAAGAACTCCAAAGGCATCGAGGCAGCGCACGCACCCCCCACCAACGCCACCAAGGAAAGCTAGGCCCTCGATGGCTGTCGTTCGCTTCAAAGGACATGCCGAGGCACACGTTCCAGTTGGCACAAGCATTCTTGAAGCCGCACAAAAAGTGGGCGCACCGGAAGGCAGCGCGTGTGGCGGCGTGTGCGCGTGCTCAACGTGCCACGTTCATGTGCTCGAAGGTGCCGAGCTCCTCAGCGAGAAAGAGGAAGACGAAGAAGACATTTTGGACAAAGCGTTCGATGTGCGTGACTCATCGCGCCTTGGCTGCCAGTCGCGCATCGAGAGAGACGGCGACATCGAGGTCGAAATCACGCGCGAGAGCCTCGAAGCCTTCGAGAATGAACATCCGTCGCAGCGAGGCAAGTACAGGAAGTAAAGCGGTCTTGTTCATTGCGCGCCGTATTGCGTAACGTTCAACGAGGGCCGCGGCAGCAACGGGTACACGAAAAGCAGCCCCAACCAATAAAGGGTGCAAAATACACACGTAGCAATGACCGTTCGCTGCACGGCTTGCTTGAGCGTTCCGCCTCGCGCAAACACCAGGGGGATCAAAATCGTTGCTGCAAGAATCGAGATCAGTAGAGCCTTGCGCATTGTCTTTTACTTGGCGAGCGATGCGTTCAGTACTACGGAGCCGAGAAATTTGGGGCGACCCACTTCGTCGATGGTTCTCGAAGCGGCAACAGTGCTTGTTTCGCCGATGAACACGCCAAGAAGCGCAGCGTCGACATTCTGCGCCATCGGCACGGTTGTCGCGTTCTCGGTTACCAAACGAAGCACAACGATGCATCGCTTGCCCCGACTGGTAATGCTTTGAATCTGCGCAAGCATGCGGCCCATGTCTTTGAGCCCGAGATTGCGCGCGTCGAAAACGGTGAGCTCCTGACCTAGCTCGCTGGCAAGGCGCGCGAGGCCATGGGCGATCTCGAGCACGCCATCGGGATCGCGCTTGCTCGACCCGATGAACGCCAGCGATTGCCAGTCGTGCTGTTGGCAGCGCAACCACAGGCGCTGCCAAACGGGGTCGAACGTGTTTGTTGACCCTGACAGCAGCGAGGACATGCCGCCGCTAGCACCAGATTCATCCATCGGGGGCATAGCCCCAGCCGCCGCACCACCGGCTCGATGGACGGCAGCAGCGTCGTTAATCATGGGTCGTTTGTTCACGAGATCGTCCCGCCAGTCGTTCGTGCCAGCGCTAAAGTGGCTTTCGCCCGCCGAATTTCGGCTGCCTGGCCCGTCATACGCCCGTTCATCATGCGCGAGTATAGCCATAACGTCCTATGGGTCAGAAGGTGCAAATCTGCGACGGAGTGCCGTCACTCGTAGCCGGAGCCATAACCCCCTCAAGAAACGCGGGTACGGTGGGAAAAAGTAGGTCGCCTTGGCATCCGCCCTGGTTCGAATACGACCGGACCAGGGCTCTTTGTCGCCCACAACGACCGGACAGAGGTCAAGTTTCCCAATTTCCATGGTCTCCCCGCAAATGGCGTGCTCACCGGACGGCTAACCTCGCCGGACGCGCCGAGCGCCTTTGCGGCATTCGATCTAGCGGCATTCAGTGTGTGACCGCCATGCCTTGTGATGCCTTGTGACGCGTGAGTGGCCCCTCCCATGCTAGATTTGGATGCGATGATGCTTCGCCCTCCCCGCTTGGCTTGGACATTCGTGGTTAGCATCGTGCTTTTGTCACCCGCGTGTGTTGTCTCACTCTCCGCACGCAACGAGCCGCTCACCAACGGCGGCGTCACGGGCGAACTGGTGGATTGCTCGCAGGTAACCCCGCTTGGTATAGGGTCCATCAGCACCGGACCCGCTCAAACAAAGCTCGTTGGTCGTTACGACACGAGCGATCCGGCAGTGGCGAAGTTCGACTGGTCGGGCAACGTCATGAGCGCGCGCTTTCAGGGCACAACGGAGGTGTCGGTTGGTCTTAGTTGCTGCAAAGACGCAGACGGCAACGACGTAGACGCCGACATCATTTTCGAAGCCAAGGTCGATGACCTCGATCCTTTCGAATTTACGGTGTCGGCCACTACACAGCCACCCTCCTACACCATCGCGACGAACCTTGCGGCTGACCAGCCGCACGAAATCACGATTATGCGTAACACCGAGCCGCAGAAAGGCATCACGCAGTTCACCGGCTTCAACTTCGGTAGCGGCGTTCAGCTTCCGCCCACCATCCGACCGCGCCGCATCGAAATCATCGGCGACTCCATCACGTGCGGCTACGGAAACATGGGCAACAACGCGAGCTGCCCATACGACGAGGTGGTCGATCCGACCCGTCCGGACGTGCGCGTTCCCGTCACGGAAAACGAGTACTTGGCTTATGGCTCGATTGCCGCGCGCACCCTTTCGGCCGACGCCGTCATCCTCTGTTACTCGGGCAAAGGCGTTGTTTTAAACCTCAACGACAAGGCGGGAACCGAACCAACCACGACGATGCCCCAATACTACGAGCGCACGATCTGCAACGATCCGACTAGCCAATGGGACTTTGGGGGCCCAGACGATCCCGAGCCCCAAGTCGTGGTCATCAACCTTGGCACCAACGACTTCTCGCGCGACAACAACCTTGACGGCGTACCTGACGGCATCGATCTGGATGCTTTCCAGGCCGGGTACCTCACCTTCGTCAGAACGATACGCCAGCATCGTCCTAATGCACACATTTTCTTGGCCGTTTCGCCAATGCTCACCGATCAATATCCGCTCGCCAACGCACGGACGAACCAGCGCAACGTTTTGGGAAACATCGTGAACGAGCTCAATGCCGAGAACGACACCAAGGTGTATCGAATCGAGTTCGTGGAACAGGGCACGCGCTACGGTCTCGGCTGCGACTACCATCCGAATCTCACGGTGCATGGCATCATGGCCGATCAACTGGTCGGCGCCATTCGTTCCAAAACATGTTGGCAATGAGCGCCCAATAACAACCAGCAAGATGCGCGAGATGCCGATGAGGAATTCGTGAATCGGTCGAGGCCTCCCAGCTGGGCGCCACCCGGAGGTGTGAACGCAAACCAGCAGCTGCTCGATAAGGTGGCTGCCACCTACGGCGCATTCGGCTCGCGTCCACCCGAAGCAGAAGTCGATCGCCGCGTGCTTGCGGACAACTTCTTGAAGCCAACGGTGCAAATCATCGGAGGCGTTTTCTTCGCAACGTTGTTCGCGTCGCTCATCTCGCATCCGTCGTGGGCTGCACCTGCGACGTGGGCAAATTCTCCACGCGTCGACACGATACTCGTGATTCTTTGGGGCCCGCTGCTTTGGTGGGCCATGACCCGCCTTCGGCTGTGGAAGAGCGTGCGCATCTACCTGGTGCTCTCCCTCATCATCGAATCATTCAGCGAAACCATGTTCCGCGAGCTCGGCGACGGAGGCGATGGAGGCTATTGGGACACGATTATGTGGCCCGCATCGGCCGCGTGGTACGGCACGCTCAAAGAGTTTGCCGGCATTCCCGGTATGTCGCTCTCCACCTTCTTTTTCGTCACGGTGGGCTTGCTTTACCGCGCGGTGAAAAGCAAAAAAGCAGCCGACTGGGTTCCGCCGCCAAAGTTTGCTCGCCAAGCGCTGCTCGTTTTTCTGGCCACGGTTTGCGGCCTTGCCGTTCTCGGCATTGCGCGCGGCGGAGGCGTTGAGTGGGCTTTTCGTCAATCCATTCACCTTTTGCAGCTGTCGCTCGTTGCCATGCTGTTTCTTTACGTGCTGCGGATCCCGGACGATCTCGCAGCCGTTGGCACAGCATTCGTCGCGGCCGCGGTTGCGCGCAGCCTGCTCGTTGTTTACGTGTACTTCGGCGTGTGCATGCCGGCAGGCATTACGCAATTGCCTGGCAAGCCAGAATGGTGCACGAACCACTCTGACACAGTTCTTTTCGTGACCGCGCTCATGATTCTGCTCGCGCATGCACTCGAGCAGCGAAAACTCAAGGTGACGTTGCTCTCCGTAGGTATCGCCATCGTGATCTTGCTCGGCATCGTGCTGAACAATCGGCGCCTTGCGTTCGTCAGCCTCAGCGCAGCACCTCTTGTGGTTTTCTTTGCGCTCCGTCCAAGCAAACGAAAACGCCGCGTGACCATTGCGCTCGCTGTGCTGGTGCCACTTCTTGTGGGCTATGTGCTCGTGGGCTCAGAAATTGACTCGCCATCGCCGCTGCTCAAGCCTGCCAAGCTTGTTGTTTCCGTGATGGACCAAAAAGATCAGTCTAGCGTGTCTCGTGACATCGAGAACGAAAACCTCATCTACACCCTCAGCCAGTCGCCGATCATTCCGAAGGGGTTTGGGCATGAGTACGATTACTCGCCGAACAACCCGCCGGTCGATCTCCACACCTTCTTTCAGAACTTCCGAATCATTGCCCACAACGGCGTTCTCTGGAGCTGGTCGCTCGCAGGCGTTGTCGGCTTCCCCTTGTTGTGGTTTCTCTACCCACTGACGGGCACACTCGCGCTTCGCGGTTACCGCAATGCCACCTCGCCGCTCGAACGCAGCGCAGCCCTAGCCTCCCTTGCCGTCGTTGTCGTTGTCATGATTCAGATCTGGGGCGATCAGGGCTTCATTAGTTACATAACGCTCGTGACATTCGGCGTTGCGTTCGCCGTCGTGGCTCGGCTTGCTGCACGCGCTACCTCAAGCTCGCGTGAGTTCTCATAATTTTCGATGTGCGGGTCTGGCGCGCTATTCTGTGCCATGGCAAAACAGGAAGACGTGAGCAAACCGAAAAAAGATCCATCATGGTCTACGGAAAATGAAGGATTGAAATTAGGTAGGTTCACATAAATTTACGTAAAGCTTGGATTTTTAAATTAATGTAAGCTTCGAGTGGCCGGCATTCGCCGTGCTAAAAAGAGGCTTTAGGTTTAAATTCGGTGGGCGCTAAAATTCAGCGCTCTAGCGTAGGTGGAGCAAACAGGTCGTGAATCAACAAGCCGAGCGACGGATAGGAACAGTCATCGGCGGGAAGTGGCGCGTCGACGCGCTACTTGGCGCCGGATCGATGGCCGCCGTTTATGCGGTGACGCATCGCAACGGCGCGCGCGCAGCACTTAAAATTCTGCACCCAACACTGTGCACGGACCCATCAGTTTGCGAACGCTTCCTCGGTGAGGGCTACCTCGCAAATTCGGTCAAGCACTCGGGCATTGTCCGTGTTCTCGACGACGGGGCAACCGACGATGGGTGCGTCTTTCTCGTCATGGACTTGCTCGAAGGCCAAACGCTCGAGGCGTTGCGCCAGGCCCGGGGCAACCGCATCCCGCTCGAAGAAACACTCGACATTGGCGACAAGCTTCTCGACATTTTAAGCGCGGTACACAGCGCGGGCGTCATCCATCGAGATCTGAAACCGCAGAACGTTTTTGTATGCAACGAAGGCACACTCAAGCTGCTCGATTTCGGCGTCGCTCGCGTGTTCGACCGAACGGCGCAAAGCAAGCTGTCCGTGTTCGGCCTCGTGCTCGGCACACCGTCGTTCATGTCGCCTGAACAGGCGCTCGGCACCCGCGACAAGGTCGACAACCGGAGCGATCTCTGGTCGGTCGGTGCAACGCTTTTCACGGCGCTCACCGGCGAAACGGTCCACCTCGGTGCCAACGTTCAAGCGCGCCTGCTCGCTGCCGCCACGGTCAAAGCGCGATCGATTTCCATGGTCATGCCCGACCTTCCGAAGCCCATCGCGTCGGCCATCGATATCGCACTGCGCTTCAAGAAAGAAGACCGCTGGCAAACCGCTGATGCGATGCGCCGCGCTCTTCGCGAAGCACGCGAAAGCCTCGGCATCAGCCGACCGCGAATTGCCATGCCATTCGACATGGCGCTCGACGAAACAACCCACGTCGACAAGGCCCCTCACCCCTTTGAGCGCACGCAGCCAATCGCTCGCCAGCGCCAGCCCAGCGATACCGATCTCCAGCGCGAGATCGATCGTCCGCGTCCACGCAAGAACGAGGAGAAGTCCGAGGGTCCGGGCGGCACGTTCATCGGCATTGGCAATGGCAATGGCGCCGGTAAAGTTAGTGCGGTCATCGGCGGCGACAAATCGGTGGCATCTCGACCCGCTGCTCCATCGCTTTCTCCGTCAACGTTTCCCACGTTCACCGCGGCGTTACACGCGGTTCACCAGCCTCGACAAGCCGCGCCGCCTTCACCGGCGCGGCATAACGGCCCGCCGCCTTTGCCTGCGCATACGCCGCTATCACCAGCAGTGGCAGCAGCGGCGAGCGCGTCGAATGTGCCGGCAACGCCAGAGGTGGCGCTCACACCGGGCGCCCCCATTCGCCGCACAACAACGTCTCCTGACTCGGGTCGGCCTTCACGACCAGAAGGACAAGGACAAGAAGGCAGCATTCCGGCGTACGGCGCCACACTCCAGCGGGGTTCGATCGAAGACTCCATCGAGTCCACGCATCTCAGCAACCGTCGTCGTGGGTCATTTGCCATGTGGCTCGTAGCCACTGTGCTGGCTGTGGTTGCGATCGTATTCATTGCATTTGCCGTCAAATTCGGTCCGCTTGCCAACCGTACCGATAAAACAACCGTAAGCAATCAGCCGGTACCGAGCGAAGCGCCGCTTCCAACACCGCTACCTCGATCCAGCGTCACGCCAAGAGACGTACCCGCCGCACCAGCAACCACTCCTGCGCCAACGGCACCTACGGCATCATACATAGCCAATCTGCCTGTTGCACCAGTGCAGTCAATGGCGAACCCCACGCACCCACCGGCGCGCGACGTGCATGTAGCGCCTACGCCAGCAGCTCCGGTGCAGCCGCGTCCGGCATGGCGCGCAACCCCACCGCGTCCTGCCAGAACCGCCGCCGCCGTAACCGCCGAAACGCCTACTACCGACGTACCAGGCGTACCAGCAAAGCCGGCTGCCGATCCGGTGCCCCCTACCGATGTATTCGCAACCCCCGACTAGCAAACCTGCTGCGCGCTACTTGCAGGCACTCCCGCGGCTTCGGCTCAAACTCGCGTCAACTTGAAAGCAGTCTAGCTTAAGTTATTAGGAGAAATATGGCTCGCATCGAAGAGGGAACTCTCTTTAAGCCCGATCCGAAAATGCAATACCCGGGTGGGCGATCCGGTGGTGTTCCCCAACCCAGTGGCGGGCCTGGAGGAGGAGGCGGCGGCGGCGACGAAGAAGAGGGACCGAGCATTGCGGTGCGCGATCGCATCTTCGAAGCCATGCGTTCGGCAAAAAGGCGCATGGGCCTAGCGTTCTTCGTGATGATGATTGGCGCTGCACTCACAGTGCTCGCAGCGATCTTCGCGCCCAAGAGCTACGAGGTCGAGTCGCAAGTGCTCGTGCAGCGCGTCGCCCAACTCACCGGCCAGCAGGCGCAGTACATCAGCCCGGAAGAGTTGAGTAACATCCGCAATGAGTACCAACAGCAGGCCTTGGCGCGCGACAGCATCATCGCGATCGTCAAAGACAAAGACCTTGTCGATCGATGGGACGCCATGCGCCAGCCTTATCGACGGCTGCTCGACAGAATCAACCAAAGGCTCGGCAAGTCGCCACCTGCGGACGACGCCAAATTCGACGCGCTCGTCGCAAGCATTCAGCAGAAAATGAAGGTGTGGGTCGACGCAACCACGGTCACCGTGAGACTCGAGTGGTCCGAACCGGAGGCCGCGCGCGACATTGTTGATGCGGCCGTGAAAAATTTCCTTAAAGCGCGCTACGAGTCTGAGGTTGGCGTTATCCCGACGCGCCTCAAGATCCAAGAGTCGTTCGTTTTGCAAGCACACAAAGACCTCGAAGCGGCAGCTGCTGATCTCGACTACTGGACGAGAAGAGCCGACCCAAACAACCGAGCCAAAGTCTTCATACCCCAGCTCCCGCAGAACGTCCGCGAAGCAGACGTCGACCCAGCACTCAAAGCGAAGCTCGAAAACGTTCGGCAACAGATTGCGCAGTTGCAAGGGACAAAGCAAAACCGGATAGCCGAACTAAACCAGCAGCTCAGAGAAAAGCAGCAACAGCTCGGCCCCAACCATCCGGACATCGTCAGTCTCAAAAGAATGATCGCCGAGTCGGGGCAAGACGACCCGCAGCTCGCAACACTCAAAGCTCAGGAACGCGAAATCCTCAATACGATCGAAAACCAGAAGAAAACAGAAGTGGTTCGCCCTGCGCCGCGTCCAAACCAGGCCGTTGCACCAACACCCGTCGTGCCCCCAGCACCCGAGAACAGCGCGGCACCCAAAAATTTGCAAGATGCAACGGTTCGATTCGAGACAGCAAAAACCAAGTACGCGACGCTTGTGCAGCAAATGTCGGACATTCAGCTCGACCTTCAAACAACCGAGGCAGCCTACAAGAACCGCTACAAAATCACACAGCCTGCCGAAGTGCCGATCGCGCCAAAGCGCCCAGTGATGCTCATCGCATCGATCATTGGTCTTCTTGCAACGATCGCTGCCATGCTCATCGTCGCGGGCATCGCCGATCGCCTCTCGGGAATTTTTTTCGAGCCTCGTGACGTACGAGATCGGCTCGGGCTGCCGGTGTTCGCAACGTTCTCGTGATCTCGTTCTGATCGCGCCCAAGGATCGCGCTAGCCCGCTTTCAAGTGGCCTTTGTCTTGCTCGTCCTGATGGACGGAGGACCACGTGAACAAGCCGTCGAGCATTCGTCCTGTGCAAGGCAATCTCGCGATCCTCCTGCCGGGTCTGGGTGCGGTGGCAACCACCGCGATCGCAGGAACGCTGCTCGCACGCCGCGGTCTCGACCACTCGGCACCGAATACTATGACTGAAGTTACGTGAGCCGGGCATCGCAGGGCACCAACAAAGGCCCTGCCGATGCCTCGTCGTGAAGGGAATCAGTCCTTGAAGCGATGCTTTAGGCGAAGGAAAGGTGTCTCGAAATAGTGGAATGAGAGCCATGCGAGCACGTACGTCAACGTGATTCCGACGATCGTGACGACGATACCGAAGGAGAGCGCTTGCGGCGTCGACGTCCAATCTTGGATTCGTTTGAAGTACGGAATCCCGAAGGCTACGAGCGGCCAATGAATGACGTACATGCCGTAGCTGACGCGTCCAATTGCACCCAACCAGCGGCCGTCGAACACGCGCGCAACGTACGTAGGGAGTGCGCCGTCGACCGTCGTTAGCACCACGGTTGCGAAAAATACCGCAAGCAACCCATATCCAAACACGATGACGCGGCGATCGTAGAACTGCAGGCCCCCCGTCCAAGCGATGAGCGTCAGGAGCGCGAGCGCAGAGACAGCCAGCACGAAACGACGATATTTTCGCCATGTTCGAAGAAGCACGGAGTCGGGTGTCGTCATCACCACTGCAACGAGAGCCCCAAGGAGGAGACCATCCATTCGCGTCGGGAGCGCGCGATAAGCCAACTTTGCTGCCGTGAGAGGATCTCCCCCCCAAATTTGCGGCGTGATAACGATCCCGACACGCAATACGACTCCGATGACGACGAGCGACAGTATCGTGCCGACATGCGCTCGCTTCGGAATCACTAAAAGCAGCGCTGGCCAGACGAGATAGAATTGCTCCTCGATCGCGAGCGACCACAGGTGCGACGTCCACCGCTCCGGGTCGGGATCAAACGCGAGTGAGTAGTTTTGGGCGTAGACCCAATATGGCCATTCCGGAATTCGTGCCGAAGTCGCCAAGCAGAGGATCGTGCCGACGATGATCGCCGCGTAGTAGAGCGGAAAGATCCGGAGCACACGCCGAAACCAGAAGTTTCGCATTCGCTGCCCGACGGTATGCTTCGATTCGACGAGCAACCCGCGGGAGATCAGGTAGCCGGAGAGAACGAAGAAGAGGTCAACACCGAACCAACCGGCCCAAAATACATGCTTGATGAAGTAAGTCGCCTTTGTGCCCTCACCAAAGGCCCAACTGAAGTGAAAGAGCATGACGACGAGGATTGCGATCCCGCGAAACCCATCGAGTATGCTGATGTGCGAGAGTGCCTGTTGGCGAGCGTGAGTCGCCTTCGACGCGCCCGCTTTCAAGGCGCCCGCCCCTGAGCTGAGCTGAGCTGAGCTGAGCTGAGCTGAGCTGAGCTGAGCTGAGCTGAGCTGAGCTGAGCTGAGCTGAGCTGAGCTGAGCTGAGCTGAGCTGTATTTATACTGGACTTGTCGTCGGGGTTCAAGTTCTTTCTAACTGACAACTGATTACCTCAAAAGTTTACCAGGAAACGCGACATTTTTACGCTGCCAAGCGTCGCACCATGCCTAGACCACCTCAAGCTGCTTATTCTGGCATAATTTACTATAGATTTCATGCACTTCGATAAAATTTGAGTATCAGTATACTGCTTGGTTGCGATCTTTACGAGCGCGGTGCGGTCCTCAGACTTTGCGGTGTGATGGCGCGTGTGTGCGTGTACAATACAATCGCACATACCTCTCTCTGCCTTGAACTCGCGTCGCCTTGAAAGCAGCCTTAGCAGGCTGCTGAAAAACGAAGTTTTGAAGCAGCTTGCCAAATCAAGCTTCGCTGTCGCGTGGGGTGGGGACCCCGAAAGACCGCGGTCGACAGACCTACCTTGCCTCCATTGCGCCGGAAATTGCCTGCGAATGCAGACTCTCTTGTGGGCCTACCTTCCGGCCGGTTATGGTGAGCGCGATCGTCTACGCGGGCTCGCGCATCGGTGCGGGAGTCCCAAAGGCGTTCGTTCGAGAGAGTCGAGAGAGCCGGTCTAACGCGCAATGCTCCCTTTCTTTCCCGTGCCGATGGATGTCGGGCAGCAAGGGTACGTGGAAATTCGGGCCGAGGAGCGCGTGCGCACGGGAAACGACGTCAGCTCCGAAGAAACCGAACTGAAGCCACAGCTTCGTTACGACGCCATTTGGCAAGGGGGCATGGCCCATTTCATGGCCTACTACAACCCCCGCTTCATTCTCACTTCTACATTCACACGCAAGTCGGACGACGAAGTGGTCGCGGGCCCCGAAGCTGCCAACCAGTTCAATCCAAACGACAAGCCCTTGTCGGTTTTGCATCAGGCGGGTCTTGGCCTAGAGCTCCAGCATCCGCGCTGGCGCTTGTCGGCCTACCAGTTCGGCGCGTACGGCCCCATCACGACAACGGGGCTCCTTGCTTGGCAACCGCCGTGGGCGGGCGAGGGCCCTCCACCCGATCCGCTAGCCATCATCCCGTCAAATGTCGCCGCACGCTTCACGCTGCTCTTCTTGCAAACGATGGTCCTCGTGCCGATTCGGTTGTCTTCGCGCGTTTCTCTGACTCCGCGCGTCGACTACAACGGGTGGGGCGGCGCCGACAGCACGGCACGCGCAACGATGCCGTATACCTCGGGCCCGGGCGCGAGCCTCGCGCTCGAAGTCGCGGCAACCAAATACGATCGGTTCACCACGACCATCGGTGGAGGTTTTTTTAGTACGTCCTTTGGCGACAATCGCAACAACGGCACAACCTATCGCGCCGAGGCGTCGGAGACCTACAAGCATTGGTTTTCGCGAGTTGTGTCAAGCGAAATTTCCGTTGGTGGATCCTACGCGAACGACCCAACCGCCGGCGCGAAGCTGTTCGGAACGGCATCGGCAGGCCTTTATTTCGATGACTACGGCATCGCGAAGTACGCTCCCGGCGCGCCGCCGTGGGGCGCCGCGCCCGGTCATGGCGATCACTTGCAGGTTGCCATCGTTGCCAAAGCATCGCCGTGGATTGACAACTTTTCGGGCGATCTCGAACAACGCGCCGTCGGCCTTCTCGCGATAAACTATTCGGTCGATCGCACTCTTCTGAGGGCGCAAGTTTCCGCCGCAAAGGTGTACAGCGCACTTGATTCCGTTGCCCAGTATTCCATCTTTCAAGTCGAGGGCGGCCTGCGCTACCGGTTTTCACCAACGTTCTCTGCCGACGGCGGCGTCCGCTTCGGCACACAGAACATCAACAACGCCATCCGCTACAGCCAAATCACGCAAGTGACCATGTTCGCAGGGCTGACGTGGGCACCATTGCCCGCCCGTTTTTAGACCGCGATCATACTGGCCCTCGGGATCGGTGGTCGGGCGCCATGAATGGCGCCCCTACGAAAACGGTCTCATGCTACGGGCTGCTGCTTGCGATTTTTGACAAGCTTCATGACGGCTTTCACGTCGCGCAGGCGTACAATGCCCATCGCGATCGCAAGCGCACCATAGAGAAGCACGTCGACAGACAGGCGCAGCGCCGGGTGCATTCCAACGTGCCTGATTTGCGCGTCAATGATGCTGACGATGACGCAAATGCCAAGCGACTTGAGCGTTGACATCGCGCCTCGGCGATCGAGCGCACGGCTGCGAAGAAAGCCAAGGAACACGAGGATGACGACGAGCTCGCGGAGCGACAACGCCATGGCTACTCCCATGCCCGCGCCACCAGGACCAAGCGGCGAAGTGATGGGCACGGCAATCATGATGAAGACCGGCAAAAGGATGAGACCGCCAATCGACACGAACATGATGGTCCACGACCGATCGAGGATCATGAGCGCCAACCACAAAAGCACGTTTGCGTAGGCGAACACGAAGGTCGGCGCAAGCCATATCAGGCTGCCAGTCGATGGCAGAAATGCATCTTTGATGGTGATGTGAATCCAGAACTCTGCGCCGAGAGCAAGCAAAAGCGTCAGCGGAAGCGAGATGACAAAAACCCCCTCGAAGCCGCGCCGAAGAATCTTGTAAAATTCATCGGTGCTGCGTGCCTTTGCGCGGCTCATCATCGGGATGAGCACGCCGCTCATGATGGGCGAAAGCAGCATCGACAGGTTGGCAATCTTACGAGCAGCACTGTACCAACCGACCTCCGGGGAGCTTGCAGGCATCAGTTCGCGAAGGACGACGACGTCGATGGTCGAGCCGAGCTGGACAGCAATATCCGCGATGAAGAAGGGGACCGAAATCTTGAGAACTTCGAGCGTTGCCTTCGCGTCGAGCCGCAGCTCGAGATCGATCGCGTCTCTCGTTGCAAAGAAAAGGAACGCAGCCTTGAGACCTTCGGCGAAGATCATCGGCATCGGCAAGACCCAGAACGGCGCCTTCAGCGTAACGGCCGCGAACACGCCTCCACCCCAGAAGATCTTGGCGACGACGTTCGCCACCGCGAGCCCCGAGACCTTCGACGCTGCCTGGAGCGTTTTCTGGAAGGTCAGATTGAATGCGTAGAACAAATAGGCGATGCCGAATAGACATCCGGCGATTTGCTCTTCGGGCTGCTTCCGATGAAGCGTGTAAGAGCCGTAGGCGATGAGCGGCACGAGCATCATCGCGCGCGCTAGCGTCACGCCAAGAAAAAATTCACTCGCATGCTGCGGCCGAACAGCAATCTCACGCTGGATGTATGTGTCGACACCAAGGGTCAGGAACACAGACATCGACAGGGCGAGTTGCTCGCCATAGTTGAAATATCCAAAAAAAACGGGGCCGAGGTACTTCGGCAACTTGAAGGTGACGATGAGCGTCACGGCCCACGTGAGGATCATCGACGCGGCGAGCTTCAATGCGTTGCGTAACGCGAGACTGCCTTCGTGCGCGGTGTGCTCTTGGTCGGGTGCTGGCGAGGCAGCCGGCGCCTCAGCCGCCCGAGACTTTTCCGCGATCATATGCACTCAACCTTATCATCTCTCTTTTTCAGCGTAAGCTTCGTGGTCGTCCAGACCGCGGTTGGCAAGATTGCACAGGTCAACCGTGTTTAAGGGGTCGCTTCACAGCAAGAGCACGCGTAGCATAAGCATGTGCAGCTCGTCCCTGGCTCTCAGATCGGAGCCTACGTTCTCCAATCGTTGCTGGGTTCGGGAGCTTTTGGCGTCGTGTGGCTCGCGCGTCACGCAGGCAACGGTGCCCGCGTTGCGATCAAAGTGCTGCATCCTCAAGCCGCGGTCTCGCGAGAAAGCGTCGAGCGCTTCCAGCGTGAGGCATGGGCACTTTCGCAACTGCAAAGTGCACATGTTGCGAGAATGTACGAGTTTCTGACTGACCCATCGTTCGGGATGGCACTGGTCATGGAATACATTGAAGGCGAGCTGCTTTCCGACGTGTTCAAACGCGCTCGGTTCCCGGTAGAAGACGCCATTGGCCTCGGAATTGGAATTCTAAGTGGTGTATCCGAAATGCATCAATTTGGCATCATTCATCGTGACATAAAGCCCGAGAACATTATCTTGCGACCCGACTCGGCAGGGTGGCATGCTGTGATTTTCGATTTCAATCTGAGCCGAGTGAAAAACCCATCAGGCGGTGTGAGCGCCCTCACAGCCATGCACGCAGCGATCGGCACCGTACCCTACATGGCGCCCGAACAGCTTCTCGACGCACGCCGTGTCGTCGAGTCTTCCGACGTGTACTCGGTTGGTACGATTCTCTACCATGCTGTATCCGGGACTCTACCGTTCGACACGAAAGAAAGTCTCCGCGAGAAGCTTCATCAAGAAGCCCGCCCACTGACTACGGGTAGGTCAGACAACGTGGCCAAAGACTTCGAGCATATCGTTGCCAAGGCGTTGCGGCGACGGCCTTCTGATCGCTATGAGAAAGCTAAAGACATGCTGGGCGAGCTAACGGGGCTCGCCTCGCGCGCAGCAGCAGCAGGAACAAAGAGATAGAGCGAATGGCAGCCGACGGAGCCTCGACGAACAAATACCACGCAGCCACGCTCTTGGGGATGGTCACCAGCGCAAAGTCGCGCCTTGGTGTGGCCGTCGTGGCGCTTGCATTCTACATGCTGTTCATTCTTCGAACGAGCTTCAGCATCGGCGCTACGCGCTACTTCGTGCTCTTCGAAGACGCGATGATCTCGATGCGCTACGCGCGGCACCTGGCCGACGGCCATGGTCTGGTGTGGAACATCGGCGAGCCACCCATTGAAGGGTTTACGAATCTGCTTTGGGTGCTGTGGATGAGCGTGGCCCACAAGCTTGGCTTGTCGGAATCGAAAATTTCGCTCTTCATCATGCTCACGGGCGTAGCCATTCTTCTTGCGACAGGCTTTGTCGTCTCGAAAATCGCCCGCAAAATCACATCGGCTTCGTGGGTGCCCGTCGCGGTGCTTGCCGCAACCCTTTTCGACTACCCGCTCGTTTTCTGGACTTTGCGCGGGATGGAAGTCGGGGCGCTTGCACTTTTCGTCTACACGCTGCTGTGGCTCGTGCTCGAAAACGAAGACGAATTCAGTCTCCCGCGCTCGATCGCCATGGGGGTGCTTACCGCGGGCGCGGTTCTCATTCGCAGCGATTCGGCCGTGCCTATCGGGCTCATTTGCCTCTACGGTTTTCTCACATGCTCGCGCCGCTGGGTGTTCGCAGCATGCGTTGGCGCATTCGGGGGCGTGGCTGTGGGCGGGCAAACGCTCTTTCGCAGAGAGTATTTCCACGAAACGCTGCCAAACACCTACTATCTCAAGCTTTTCCAAATCAGCACACTGGCGCGCATCAAGCGCGGCGGGTTCGTCGCCCTCGAAGTGCTCACCATGCACCTCGCCGTACCGATCGCCGTCGTGCTCGCGAACATCACGAGCGTCCGAAAAGACTTTTACCAAAACAAATCTCTTCGCCGGCTTGTCCTGCTTGGCACGATTTTCGTGGCGCAAGTCGGCTACGCCACGTATGTCGGCGGCGACGCGTGGGAGTGGATGCTCTACGCAAACCGGTACTTGTGCATCGGCATGCCGGCGCTCATCGTGCTTGTGGCCGTGCTGCTGGCACGACTCATCGAGAATTCAACCAGCACCTCGCGCGACGCATTCGCGAACAAATTCTCGCTCACCCTCATCGCAGCCGGCCTGCTTCTCGTTGCGCTGAACCTCTTCGCGAAGGTGTTCCCTGAGCAAGGCATCGCCGCGACCATCGTGCTCAGCAAAAAAGCCATTGCCGTGGGTGCGCTCCTCACCGGCTCGGGTTTGCTCTTGCGGCTGCGCGACATGCGCCTTGGTATTGCCGAAGGCCTGGTTGCACTCCGTCGTCGCCTCGGCAGCCAGAAAACCATCACCGTGGCAGCGCTCGTTTTGATGGCCATCGTGTGGCTACCCGCGCAGCTTTTGCCTCTCGGGCAGTGGGCTGCGCAGAATGCTGCACAATACAAAGATGAAGCCAACTACACGCGCCTCGGTCTGCTCATTCGCGCGAGCACGCCCCCCGATCTGCGCATGGCCGTTGCCGCAGCAGGCGCGGCTCCGTACTTTGCCGAGCGCCCAACCGAAGATCTTTTGGGCAAAAACGATCGCCACATCGCCAAGAGTGCGCCGCGAGGCGTTTTCTCGCCCGGCCACGACAAGTGGGACTACGAATACAGCCTCGACGAGCGAGGCTCACAGCTCATCGTCGAAACCGTTGACATAAACGAGGGCGACGAGGCCATCATCGATCGCCTCGGTTTTCAGACACTCGACAACGGCATGCGTCTTCGCAACAGCGCGCCCGTCGCACGCAGAGACGTGCTTGGCCGCGAAATGGTCGACGGTAGTGTGCTGCTGGCATCCCTGTCGGAACTCGGAAAAACGCTGCCTGCTGGCCTTTCGGGTGCTGACATCGTCATGGTGCTTGTGTTCGGGCTCGTCATCGTCGCCGCCGTGCGAGGCATCACAAAGGACTCCGAGTCGTACGCCGCGCTGCCGCCCGACGTGCCCCCCGTTGGAACCGAAGACCCGTCTGCAAAGGCTGCACTCGCCGGGGCGGATGCGCGCGCAATCCCCACGCTCGACGGCATGCGCGGCATCGCCGTATTGCTCGTCCTCGTGTTCCACTTTGCTTGGACATTCCCAGGCGAAGACCCCACAAAGGTGCGCACGTTCCTCGAGCAAGTCGCCATGCGCACCCACGACTTGCTCTGGTCAGGGTGGACGGGCGTTGATCTGTTCTTCGTTCTGTCGGGCTACCTCATTACGCGCGGCCTTGTTGCGCCATCGAAAAAACCGCTTGGCACGCGTTTGAAAATGTTTTGGATGCGCCGAGTTTTGCGCATTTTTCCGCTTTACTACGCCTTCATCATCGTTGGCACGATCGCCGGCCTTGCCGTGGGCTCGAGGTGGATTCCTGGGCCCGCGTACTGGCTTTATATGCAGAACTACGCGCTCGTGTTCGACCTAGACATCCTGCGCTGGACCGCACACTTCTGGTCGCTTGCGATCGAAGAGCAGTTTTACTTCGTCTGGCCCATCGTCGCGCTCATGATATCTCGCCGGCGACTCATTCCGACCATCATGGTGCTCGTGCCCGGCGTCGTTTTGCTACGCGCCCTTCTCATTTTCAGGGGCATGCAAATCCCAGGTATTGGTTCGCTTTTCACCGATGACTACATCATCGCTAGATTTGTGTATCGTGCAACCTTTACGCGCGCTGACGGCTTGCTTCTTGGTGCGTTCACAGCCGTCACCCAGCGCGAGGTCAATCACCCCGTGTCAATCGCGTGGCGCCGCCTGCGCACGCCCATTTTCATCGTAGCCGCGCTTGGCTTGGTCGTCCTTTACGCGCTTGGCCATGGCTTGAGGGACGAAGACCGCCGCATGATGGGTGTTGGCTACTTCACCCTGGCGCTTTTCTTTGCCAGCTCGGTCTCGCTCTGCGCCGACGCAGTCATCAGCGAGCGAACACGAAAGGCGCTGTCGTGGACGCCATTGGTTTCATGCGGCAAGGTTAGCTACGGCATGTACATCTTCCACTGGCCATTGGTCGTTTGGCTCGTGCCATGGCTCACGAGGATGCAAGCAGGAATGAGCATTCCGTTGCAAATGGCGCTCGACTTTTGCGTCATCGCGATCGGCTCGGTGATTGTGTACGCAGCAGCGAGCATTAGCTTCCGCTACTTCGAGTCGCCGTTCCTAAAGCTCAAAGGGCGGTTCCACGGCTAGCCCGTGGGGGCGAGATCTAAAGCCAAAGGATAAGAACATGTTGACTAGTCGTCGCGAGCGAAGCGTTCTTCTTCTCGGCGCGGACTACTACGGCACCCTTGCCGCCGCACGCTGCTACGGGAAAAATGGCGTTTCGGTGACCATGGCCGACGACAATCGGCGCGCACGAGGCCTTTGTTCGCGCTGGGTGTCGCAGAAGCTCACTCACCCATCGATGATGGATCCCGAAGGTCTGGTCGATTGGCTCGTGCGCTTCGGTCAGCATCATCCGGGCATGCTTCTGTACCCGCCGAACGATCATCTTGCGTGGCTCTTCGCCGAAGAGCGCGAGCGCCTTGGCAAAGTGTTCACGATGTACTCGCCATCCAAGGATGTCATCATCACGCTGCTCGACAAGTCGCGTCTTCACCAAGCTTGCGCGAAGGTTGGCATTGACGTTCCAGAAACTCACGAGGTGGATCCAAACGAAGCAAGCGCACCCTTCCTCGACGAACTTCGGTGGCCGGTGCTCCTCAAGCCTCGCACGCAAATCTTCATGGAAGGCGGGGTCAAAGGCATCATCGTTCAAGACCGCGCATCGCTTGCCTCGGAACTTACCCGCTACCGATCCACAGCGATGTTCAATCGTGTGCTGACCCGTCGTCATCCTGAAATCGCCGCACCCATGGTGCAAGAGTATTTGACTGCCGCAGAAACGAACATTTTCAGCATTTCGGGCTTCGTGTCGAAAGAAGGCGAGTTCGTTGCGCGCGCCGCCATGAAGGTGTTGCAGCGCCCGCGCAAAGTCGGCATTGGATTGTGTTTCGAAGGCCGCGACATCGAGCAAGATCTCGAAAGCAAGCTTCGCGCGCTTTGCCAAAGTGTTGGCTATTTTGGCGCGTTCGAATCGGAGTTCATCGTCCTTGGCGACAAGCGCTTGCTCATCGATTTCAATCCGCGTTTCTATAGCCAAATGGCGTTTGACATCGCGCGCGGCCTTCGCCTGCCCCTCCTTGTGGAGCACGCGGCGCGGGGCGACCGAGCAAGTCTCGAGGCCGAACTCGACCAGGCCCGCTCCTGGAAGCCAACGGGGCACGAAGTGTACTGCCACAAAACCATGCTCGACTTGGTGCTCACATTGCAGGGGCTTTCCGGCGAGATGTCGCGCGCAGAAAGGAAGCAGTGGCAAAGATGGTATTCGGCCCACCGCACGGGCGTAACCGATGCCGTGCGCGATCCGGGTGATCGAAAGCCAGCCCTCGTCGATGCCGCGCAGTGGGCAGAGCACTTCGTGCGTCACCCGCGGAGTTTCATTCGCAACTTCGTGCTCAACAAGTAGGCAACAGCCATGAATACGACGACAAAATCGTTCGAGCAACGCTTCGGCAGTGGCTTGTGGATCACGGTTATCATTGCAACATACAATCGAACAGACTCGCTTCGACACTTGCTCGAAGAGTTCAATCACCAAACGCTCGACCCATCGCGTTTCGAAGTCATTGCGGTCGACGACGGCTCAAAAGAAGATGTGCGCTCCAAGCTCGCCGATATCAAAGTCCGTTACGCTCTTCGCATCGAGCGGCAGAACAACAGCGGTGCAGCCGTCGCGCGCCAGCATGGCGTGTCGCTGGCGCGTGGCAAGATCATCGTCGTCATCGACGACGACATGCAGATCAAACCCGATTTTCTAGAGCAGCACTTGGGCAAACACGACGGCGGCGACACCGTGGTTCTCGGCCGCTTGCGCCCCGACGCGAACCTCGCACAAATGCCTATTTTCGAGCGTTTCTATGCGCGCCTGCTTGCCCGCGCCGGAGACGCATTCGCCTCCGGTGAGCAGCCGGTGCGCGGCCACAACATCTACACGGGCAATGTCTCGTTCCCGCGCGATCTGTTCCTGCGCGTTGGCGGGTTCGACGCGCAGTTTCGTGCCTTGGAAGACGAGGAGCTCGGCATCCGCTTCGAGAAAGCCGGCGCGCGTTTCGCCTACGCAAACGACGCCGAGGCTGTGCACGGCTCGGACTGGACGTCCATCAAGAAGTGGATGGACCGCGCCTACCGCGACGGCATCTACCAAACGAAGGTTGCGCAAAAGCACAAAGATTACCCTGAGAGCCAGCCGTGGAGACACTGGGCTCACATCAACCCGGTGTCACGCCCAATTCTCGCCTTTGGCATTGCCTCGCCGCGCTCGGCCGCGGTGCTCGCCAACGCGGCAATCTACACGGTGGCGGCATTCGACAAGATTGGACTCGAGCCTGTCGCACTTGCGGGGACCACACTCGTATATGGCATTCAATTTTATCGCGGTGTGCGACAAGAAACGGGCAGCGCACTCGATGTGGCGCGCGAATACCGCGAATTCAAGCGCGGCATGAGCATGCTCGGGCGTGGCGAGAGCCGTGGCGGCTCGGCCTTCCAGCGGCTCATCGCAGACATTCGCGAAGACAACCGAATGGTTCGCTACTACCAAGACAAGTACGACGACCGCGTTGCCGACGGCGCACTTGCCACGCAACCGAGCTCAAAGGAAATCGCGAATGATGCAGTTCGCAAGGTTGGCTATCAAATCATGATTGCCTATCGCATCATGCGATATCTGCGCGACGCGGGACTTTTGCTTGGCGCGCAATTCATGTCGCGCATGATCCGGCATGCTTTCGCTTCCGACATTCATTGGGACGCCGAACTCGAACCGGGCATTGTGATTGTCCACGGCTTTGGTCTTGCCATCAGCTACGCGGCCAAGGTGCGCACCGGATCAATTCTTTTCCAGAACGTAACGCTCGGCTATGGGCTCGACCCCGAAACGAAAAAGCCTGGCGCACCCATCATCGAAAAGAATGTGCACGTTGGCGTTGGCGCAACTCTTTTCGGACCCATCACCATCGGCGAAGGCTCGAAAATCATGGCTGGCTGCGTGGTCAACCGCAGCGTGCCCGCGCGCTCAATCGTAGAAGCTTCCGTACCTCGCGTGGCTCAACGTCGTTCTTAGTGGCTCTTCTTTCCCCTCTGGACGCCAGCGCAGAAGAGGTGCGCGCGACACTCGCGCCCCTCCGCAACGACTTTTCAGTCGCGCTCTACACCGCCGAAAATGCATTCGCGATTGGCGCCGTCATCCGCGTTGCGCACAGCTTCCTTGCCCGCGAAATCATTCTCGTTGGACGATCGCCTTATTATGAAAAAGCCTCCATGGGCATGGAGAAATTCGAGACCATCGTGCGCGTTCCGGACGACGAAGCGCTGCTTGCACACATTGGGAATCGACCCCTCTTGGCAATCGAAAAGGACTACGCAACCACAAGCCTCTACGACATGACGTTCCCGAAAGACGTCGTGCTTCTTTTCGGCAGCGAGCGCTTCGGTATCCCCAAGCACATCGTGCGCAAAGCAAACCTCGTTGTCGGAATCCCGATCTACGGCGTGAACCACTCGCTGCCGCTTGCCGTTGCCTCGGGTATCGTGATGAGCGAATGGGCGCGGCGCCGCTACCGCAACGGCGCAACCGCATAGAATGGACCGCTTTCAAGTTGACGCGAGATCGAGGCGGCGGCGAGGAGCGGACCGGAACAGCCTGTTTCGGCTTTGAGGACCGCACCGCAGCCGCCAACGAAGAGATCGCGGCAAATCGAAAGCGGTCCCGGAACGGTCAATGCACCGCACCGTGCCAAGATGAAAACATCGCAAGAGGCCTCGTGGCAAAAGCTTCCGCTCGCGGCGTGGCGCGACACGCGAGACACACTGCACCTGTGGACGCAAATCGTCGGCAAAGTCCGCCTTGGCCTTTGCCCGTCAATGAACCACTGGTGGAACGTCCCGCTTTATGTCAGCGCGCGAGGGCTCACGACGGCTGCGATGCCGTGCGGGCATCGCACCGTGGAAATCCATTTCGACTTCCTGAGCCACAAACTCATCCTCGACACCTCCGAGGGAGAGAGCCGCGATATCGATTTATGCCCGCGCTCGGTCAAAGACTTCTACGAGCAAACGATGGCGGCTTTGCGGGCATTGAATATCGATATTCGCATTCGTCCAATACCTGTCGAAATTGCCAATCCAATTCCGTTCGACCAAGACATCACCCACGCGTCGTACGACGCCGACTACGCGCAAAGGTTCTGGCTCACACTTGCCGCGGCCGATCGCGTCTTGCAGCAATATCGTAGCGGGTTCATGGGCAAATCGAGCCCAGTGCACTTCTTTTGGGGGAGCTTCGATCTCGTGGTAACGCGTTTCTCGGGCCGGCGCGCGCCCCCACACGGTGAGGTGCCAAACACTCCGCTGTCGGTCGTTCGCGAAGCCTATTCGCACGAGCAACAGAGCTGCGGGTTCTGGACAGGTGGCAATGGCTACGACGATGCCGCGTTCTTTGCTTATGCCTACCCGGAGCCACGTGGCTTCGCGGACGCCTCTGTGCCATCGCCTGCATTCTACAACAAAACGATGGGCGAGTTCGTCATGCCCTACGAACAGGTACGCACGTCGAATAATCCGGATGCCCTGGTCCGCGCCTTTGCAGATGCCACCTACGACGCAGCAGCACGGCTTGCTCGCTGGAACCGCGCGGCTCTCGAGCGTGCTCCAGCTCCAGCAATCTAGACCGCAGAGACTCGACCGCGCGCAGCTGCCAGCGGCGATGCGTGCGCGTCGTCCCAGAGCGAAATCACGGAGCGGGGAAACGTGTGCAGCGGCGCTCGGAGCTCGAGTTGGACGAGCCACTGACGCACGGCAGCGAAGTCACGATTGTAAAATGCACATTCAGCGAGATAACCAAGAAGTTTGACTTCGGGGTAGCCCGCGGAAATGGCTCGCCGGAAAGCCGCTTCGGCAAGCTTCGACTCACGCAACTGCAGCCACATTCGCCCCTGAAAGGCCTCCGCTGGAGCAAAGCCAGGCAAAGCCTTGCACGCTATTTGAGCAAGCCCACACGACGTTGCCAGCGTGCTCGTGAGCGTGGCACCGTTGACAAGCCCAGCGTAGGCGAGCTCCCAATACGCTTCGGCAAGCCGCAAGTACAAATGCGCCTGCATGGTCGGGCATTTCGTCTTTGCAAGCGCATCGGACAAAACGAATCGTTGCCTATCCATCTCGCGCTGAATATGGCAAAGCCCTGACTCGGCACATGCTCTGACCTCGCGTGCAGGATCGGTACTTGCCCACCTTAGCCAGTGCACCGCACGCCGAGCCGCAAGTCTGCGTGTTGCGACAACAGCAAGGCAGCGAACCGCAATCGTTTCGGTGAATCGAGCGCGCAGCGCAGAGATGATGCACGCCGCTGTGATGCCCTCTTCGTACCGGCACACTCGGCGACTGCGAGCAAAATCGATAGCCTGCTGCGTGTCGAGCGAATGCCAAGGCGATTTGCGAAGCGCACCAAGAAACCGCAAAATGGCACGCCTGAAGACGGCAAAAAGCGCGAAGAGCTCGCGCGGAGCAATCATCGCGGTGTCCTCAGCGTAATGGGCGTCGTGGTTGCGACGTCACACGAACCGTGGCCAGGACGAACCATGGTGTCGACAGAGCCGCCGCGGAGTAAATCGGTGAAGTGTCCGCCGAGCGTGGACATTGCCTCGAGATTTCTTCGGTGAAAGGCCATAAACGGCATGGCGTGAACGCACAAGATGGCCCTGATCGTGCCGAGCGCGTCGACAAATGGAACGGCGGCAAGTAGCGTGGTTGATGGCATGCGACGGCTTGGCTTCATGCTGCCGGCAATGGGCACGTACGTGAGGCGGCCTGTGGCGAGCGCGCGCTCGAGCAAAGGATCCGTCGCCTTCGTCTCTGGCGGCATGCCAAAAGCTGCGCAACGTTCTCGGAGCCGGCCGGCCGCCACCTCGAAAAGCTCGCCCATCTCGAGACCGCAGTAGGTCGCAAACACTTCGAGCATGGCAGCGCCATGCGTGCAAAACGAGGTATCACCAGACTCGATGCTCTTGAACAAGGCTGTTGTCGCGTCGCGAAGCGAGCTTTGCGATCGTTCGATTTGATCGCTTAGCCTGTCGTGCGAAATCTCGAGCAGCGCATGCGAACGTGCAAGCGCGTTGGCTCGTTCGGTTTCGCGCGAAGCGCCCTCGAGCCGATTTCGCCAGACATCGGAAAAGTAGCCAACCATCGCGGCAGGCACGGCGATCCCAACGAGCGACTCGATGGGCAAGTGCACCGCCCTAGCCGCGCGATGCCATGCGGCGAGCAGCCCGACACAGAGCAGCAGCGTGAATGCCAGTGACTTCCACAAGCCATGGCGAAGCGCGACGAAAGTGGGCGCGAGCATGAACCAGCCGGCAACGTGCTCGGAGAACGAGACTTCGGTGCGACAGTAGGAATACGCAAGCACGCCGATGACGGCGGTGACTGCGCATCCTTCGAGCACGGCCAGCGCAAGCCCCGCGAGAGATGGCTTGGTAGGTCGACGAACCATGAGACTCATCCAGAGATGACCAATCTGCGGGCAGCTGTGAAGTGCTGCAGACGTTCGAGCGGCCTTTGTCACGGACGTCGGATCGCTGGCGCAGGAAATGTCCCAAGCCATCGCAGAGCACACGGTGCGGCAGCGCGCTCCGGTGTGTCATCGTCTACTTTAACCAATCGGCAAGAAGGCGAACGCGAGTAAGGTGATTGCCACTTCAAGGGAGATCACGATGGCCAAAATTCCTGCCTATGCCGCACAGTCCGCAAAATCGCCTCTTATGGCCTGGACGATCGATCGCCGCGACCCCGGCCCGAACGACGTCGTGCTCGATATCCTTTATTGCGGCGTTTGCCACTCGGACATTCACCAGGTGCGCGACGAATGGGGCGGCGCCATGTTTCCCATGGTGCCCGGCCACGAAATTGTTGGGCGCGTCAGCCATGTTGGCAAGAGCGTGACCCAGTTTGCGCCGGGTGCGCTTGGCGCCGTGGGCTGCTTCGTAGACTCGTGCATGGAATGCGAGCAGTGCAAGGTGCACCATGAGAACTTCTGCGAGAAAGGTGTAGCATACACATACACGAGCACCGAAATGGATCGGAAAACGCCAACGTTCGGTGGTTATTCAAAACAAATCGTCGTCAAAGAGCATTTCGTATTGAAGGTGCCAGCCAACCTCGAAATCTCGAGTGCTGCGCCGCTGCTTTGCGCTGGGATCACGACGTACTCGCCCCTCAGGCAGTGGAATGTCAAAAAGGGTGACAAGGTTGCTGTTGTCGGGCTCGGCGGACTCGGCCACATGGGTGTGAAGCTTGCAGCTTCCATGGGGGCCGACGTGACGGTTTTGAGCACGTCGCGCGCCAAGGAAGCCGATGCGCGCAAGTTTGGTGCGAAGGGCTTCGAGGTCACCAAAGATCCGGCCGTGTTCCAGAAGCTTCGCGGGCGCTATAGCTTCATTCTCGACACGGTGTCGGCGCCACATGATTACAACGCGTACCTCGAACTTCTCAAACCCTATGGAACCATGGTGATCGTGGGCGCGCCGCCCGAGGCATCGTCAGTCGAGGCGTTCGCGCTCATTGGCGCAAACCGGCAGCTTGCGGGCTCGAACATTGGCGGCATCAAAGAAACACAAGAAGTGCTCGATTACTGTGCCGCGCACAAGATTGCGCCCGAAGTTGAGATCATTCCGATTCAAAAGATCAACGAAGCTTACGAGCGAATGATTCGAAACGATGTTCGGTATCGATTCGTCATCGATATGGCATCGCTAAGCTGACTTGGCGATCCACGGGCTCGGGTCGAGTTGCTTCCCGATGTAGGCACCGTTAGTCTCACGGCGCGGCTCGCAGGATTTTGTACTCCCGTAAGGAGTACATTATCCCAGGCCGCGCATGATTTGGCTGGCTGCGCCAGGGCAGATGACATTGGTGGCTATCAGCGTAGACCTGCCCTCTGGCACGACTGCCAGAAAGACTTCCCGGCAGCCGTGTTCTAGTTAGAAAGCTTACTCTTCGTTTACAGCCGAAAACGAAGTTGACATCGGTGGCGCAGCCGAAGTCGTCGACGCATATCGGTCGTTGAGGCTTCCTTCTCCCTCGACAACCAGGTTGAGATTCTTGTACGCGCCAAGGCCTGTGCCGGCCGGAATGAGACGCCCCATAATGACGTTTTCTTTCAAGCCGCGTAACGTATCGGTTTTGCCATTGATGGCTGCTTCCGTGAGAACCTTGGTGGTTTCCTGGAACGACGAAGCGCTGATGAACGACTCGGTCGACAGCGACGCTTTCGTAATGCCAAGAAGAAGCGGCTCGGCAATACCCGGCTTTCCGCCGCGCTCGATGACTCGCTGATTCTCTTTCTCGAACAAATGCTTTTCGACATTCTCGTCGATGAGAAAGTTCGTATCGCCCACGTCTTTGATGCGAACGCGGCGAAGCATTTGGCGAACGATGACTTCGATATGCTTGTCGTTGATGGCAACGCCCTGCAAGCGATAAACTTGCTGAATCTCGTTGACGAGATAGGCCGCGAGCTCTTTCTCGCCTTTGACACGAAGAATGTCGTGCGGGTTTGCGGGGCCATCTTGAAGCGGTTCGCCGGCGCGCACGCGATCGCCAGGTTGCACGTGAATGTGCTTGCCCTTTGGAATCAAATACTCGCGCGCCTGGTCCGTGAGCGGCGCGCCATCGTGACCGAACGGCGTAATCACGACCTTGCGCTTGCCTTTCGTGTCTTTGCCAAAAGAAACCTCGCCGTCGATTTCGGCGATGATGGCGTGGT
Source organism: Polyangiaceae bacterium (assembly GCA_009780955.1). Classification (GTDB taxonomy): domain Bacteria; phylum Myxococcota_A; class Polyangia; order Polyangiales; family Polyangiaceae; genus Labilithrix. The sequence goes on from WQZB01000021.1 coordinate 46,172, forward strand.
CTTTGGGCTTGCGCGCTTCGAACAATTCGGCAACGCGAGGAAGACCACCGGTGATGTCTTGGGTTTTCGTGGTTTCGCGCGGAATCTTCGCGATGATCTCGCCAGGCTCGAGCAAATCACCGTCTTGAACGACGATGTTCGCACCAACCGGCAACAGGTAACGCGCTTCGAGCGTGCTGTTCGGCAGCTTGAGCGTTTCGCCTGTATCCGGGTGCTTGAGCGAGATGCGCGGACGCAAATCGGCCGCTCGCGACTCGATGACAACCTTGCGCGATAGGCCTGTAACCTCGTCGAGCTTCTCGATCATGGTCACGCCTTCGACAATGTCACCGAACTTCGCAATGCCGCCAACCTCCGTGAGAATGACGTTGGCAAACGCGTCCCACTCGGCAAGCAAGTCGCCAGCTTTGACCTTGTCGCCTTCGTTGCACTTGAGCATGGCACCGTAAACCAAGCGGTGGTGTTCGCGCTCGCGGCCCGTTTCGTCAACGATCACGAGCTCGCCGTGACGGTTCATCACGGTAATGGTGCCGTTGTGACGCGTGGCAAGGTTTGCACCGCGAATGCGCACAAAGCCTTCCGTTCGCGCTTCAATCGAGCTTTGCTCGATTTTTCCGCGCGCCACAGCACCACCGATGTGGAAGGTACGCATCGTGAGCTGCGTGCCGGGCTCACCAATCGACTGGCTTGCGATGATGCCAATGGACTCGCCAATGTTGACTTTGTAGCCACGGGCCAGATCGCGCCCGTAGCACTTCGCGCAAACACCGCGACGCGTCTGGCAGGTGAGCACCGAACGAATGACAACCTCTTCGATGCCGGCTTCTTCGATCTTCGAGACAAGGGTTTCGTCGAGCTCGGCGTTGTGAGGGACCACGACTTCGCCGGTGAGCGGGTCGACGATGTCTTCGAGCGCAACGCGACCGAGAATGCGATCACCGAGCGGCTGAATGACTTCGCCCGCGTCTTCGAGCTTCGTCACGCGAATGCCGTCGAGCGTGCCGCAATCGAACTGCGCGATCACGGCATCTTGCGCGACATCGACGAGACGGCGCGTGAGATAACCGGAGTTGGCGGTTTTGAGCGCCGTGTCGGCAAGGCCTTTTCGCGCGCCGTGCGTGGAAGTGAAATACTCGAGAACGCTGAGACCCTCGCGGAAGTTCGCGGTGATGGGCGTTTCGATGATTTCACCCGACGGGCGGGCCATGAGCCCTCGCATCGCGGCAAGTTGGCGAATCTGCTGCGTGCTACCGCGCGCCCCCGAATCGGCCATAACGTAGATTGGGTTGAAACTTGGTTCGATTTGCTCTTTGCCAGTTACAGGATCCACAATGGCTTCTTTGCCAATGACCTGCATCATTTCCGAAGTTACCTTGTCGGCAACACCAGCCCAGATGTCGACGATTTTGTTGTAGCGCTCGCCGTCGGTGATAAGGCCTTCTTGGTATTGATCGACGACGCGCTGGACTTCGTCACGCGCCTCGCCAAGCAAAACTTCCTTGGCCTTTGGAATGACCATGTGGTCGACGCAAATGGACATGCCGGCCTTCGTTCCGTACTCGTAGCCGAGCGAGCGAAGGCGGTCGGCAAGCAGCACGGTCGCCTTGTTGCGATGTTTGCGGTAGCAGGCGTCGATGAGCGTTGATAGAGCTTTTTTGTCGAGCGTTTTGTTCACAAGCTCGAATGGCAGTCCTTCGGGAACAATCTCGGAGATGAGGCAGCGACCGACCGTTGTGTTGACGACTATGCGCTTGCCCGTTTCCGGATCCACCACGCGAACTCGAATGCCCGTGTGAATGGTTACCTCGTCGTTGTCAAAGGCCATGCGAACTTCTTCGGGCGATGAATAGACGCCTTTGAGGTAGCCGCCTTCGATGACACCATCGTTAGACACCTGCAGCGTGCCTTCGCGATGATAGCCTTTCGCAAACTTGCGCTCGCGGGTTGCATAATACAATCCCAAAACAATGTCTTGCGTTGGGTTGATGATTGGCTTGCCGTTTGCTGGTGATAGGATGTTGTTCGTGCTCATCATGAGCACGCGCGCTTCCATTTGCGCTTCGACCGAAAGCGGAATGTGCACGGCCATCTGGTCGCCGTCGAAGTCGGCGTTGAACGCTGCGCATACCAGCGGGTGTAGCTGAATGGCCTTGCCTTCGATGAGAACCGGCTCGAACGCCTGAATGCCGAGACGGTGAAGCGTGGGCGCGCGGTTCAGCAAAACCGGATGCTCGCTGACAACTTCTTCGAGAATGTCGAACACCTCGGGGCGCTCTTTCTCGACCATCTTTTTGGCACTTTTGATGGTGTTGACGTAGCCGCGCTCTTCGAGCTTGTTGTAGATAAACGGCTTGAAAAGTTCGAGCGCCATCTTGGTTGGCAAACCGCACTGGTGCAACTTCAGCGACGGACCAACCACGATGACGGAACGACCCGAATAGTCGACACGCTTGCCGAGAAGATTCTGCCGGAAGCGCCCTTGCTTGCCTTTGAGCATGTCGCTGAGCGACTTGAGCGGACGCTTGTTCGGACCGGTGATTGTTTTTCCGCGGCGGCCGTTGTCGAAAAGAGCGTCCACCGCTTCTTGCAGCATGCGGCGCTCGTTGCGAATGATGATTTCCGGAGCGTTCAATTCGAGCAGCCGCTTGAGGCGGTTGTTGCGATTGATCACGCGGCGGTACAAATCGTTCAGATCGCTTGTTGCAAAACGGCCCCCATCGAGCGGTACGAGCGGGCGCAAGTCCGGCGGGAGAACCGGAATGACCGTCAGCATCATCCACTCTGGACGGTTGCCGCTTTCGCGAAACGCCTCGCAAACCTTGAGGCGTTTGACGATTTTCTTGCGTTTGGCTTCGCTGGTTGCCGTACGCATTTCTTGGCGCAACGTTTCACAAAGCTGGTGAACGTCGACGCTCTTGAGCATATCCAAAACAGCTTCACCGCCCATGCCGGCAGTGAACTTGTCGTCGCCGTACTCGTCGAGAAGCTGCATGTATCGCTCTTCACCGAGAAGTTCGCCGCGCCCGAGCGGCGTTTCTTTCGGGTCGATGACGATGTACGCCTCGCAATAAAGGACTTTTTCAAGATCCTTGAGCGATATATCGAGCATGTTGCCGATGCGGCTCGGCAGGCTTTTCAAAAACCAAATGTGAGCCACGGGCGTGGCCAGGTTGATATGACCAAGGCGCTCACGGCGCACCTTGCTTTGGATGACTTCAACACCGCATTTCTCGCAAACGATGCCGCGGTGCTTCATGCGCTTGTACTTGCCGCAGTTGCACTCGTAGTCTTTTACCGGGCCGAAGATCTTGGCGCAGAAAAGGCCATCGCGCTCCGGCTTGAACGTGCGGTAGTTGATTGTTTCGGGCTTCTTGACCTCACCGTGCGACCACTCGCGGATCTTCTCTGGGGACGCGAGCGAAATACGCATCGCGCTGAACGAAAGCGGATCCTTGGGCTTCTCGAAGAAGCTGAAGATGTCGCGCATGGGGGTGCCTTTCTTTCCTCAGTCGATAATGGGTAATGCAGAACGGCTTATTCTTCGGCCGCGTGGTCTGTGGTGCGGACCTGACCAGGCTCAAGAAGCTCGACATTGAGACAAAGCGCCTGAAGCTCCTTGATAAGAACATTGAACGACTCGGGTAAGCCCGGTTCGAGCGTGTACTCGCCTTTCACGATGGCTTCGTACATGCGCGTTCGGCCCATCACGTCGTCGCTTTTGACTGTGAGAAACTCTTGGAGCGCGTAGGCCGTTCCATAGGCTTCCATCGCCCAAACTTCCATTTCACCAAGACGCTGGCCGCCGAACTGCGCTTTGCCACCAAGCGGCTGCTGCGTCACGAGCGAATATGGGCCTATCGAGCGCGCGTGGATCTTGTCGTCGACAAGGTGGTGCAGTTTGAGGACATACATGATCCCCACCGTGACTTCTTGATCGAACGCTTCGCCCGTGCGCCCGTCGAAAAGCACGGTTTGGCCCGAGGTTGGAAGCCCGGCAAGGGAAAGTGAATTTTTGATCGCTTCTTCTGGCGCACCGTCAAAGACCGGCGACGCGTAATGCACGCCCTGCTTCAACTTCTGTGCGACCTGACGCGCTTCTTCGCCCGACAGCTTCGCCATGATCTTTGCGACGTCTTTGTCACCGTCGAAGATCTTGACGATGAAATCTTTGATCTGCGTATCGCTGTACTTTTCGTCGAGCATCGACTGCAATTGCCAGCCAAGCGCCTGCGCGCCCCACCCAAGGTGCGTTTCGAGAATCTGGCCGATGTTCATGCGGCTCGGAACACCGAGCGGGTTGAGCACGATGTCAACCGGACGCCCGTCTTGCATGTATGGCATGTCTTCTTCGGCCATGATGCGCGACACCACGCCTTTGTTGCCATGGCGCCCCGCCATTTTGTCGCCAACTTGGAGTTTGCGCTTGATGGCGATGTAAACCTTCACCATCTTGATGACGCCTGGCGGAAGCTCATCACCCTTCGAAAGCCTGTCGATCTTGTCGCGGAAATGCTCTTCACGAACGCGGATGATCTCGTCGAGCTCGGCAAGCTTGCCCGCGATGTCTTCGGCGTCGACGACAGGAAGAGCGTTCCAATACTTGTGCGCAACGCCATCGAGCATGGCTTCGTCGAGCACCTGACCCTTCTGGAGAAGGACCTTGCCCTTGTCGTCGACGAGCTTGCCCGTCGTGGTTGTGCCCGCAAGCTTCTTTTTTAGGCCGCGGAAGAACGAGTCGCGGAGAATTTTGATCTCCTCGTCGCGCTGCTTCTCGAGGCGCATGCGCTCGTGCTCTTCGATGTCTTTCGAGCGCTCGTCTTTCTCGGTTCCCTTGCGAGCAAAAATGCGTGCATTGATCACAATGCCGCCCACGCCTGGTGGAACACGCAGCGAGCTGTCGCGAACGTCGCCGGCTTTTTCACCGAAGATGGCGCGAAGCAGCTTCTCTTCCGGAGAGAGCTGCGTTTCACCCTTGGGCGTGATTTTGCCAACGAGGACATCGCCCGGCTTCACCTCGGCGCCAATGCGGACAATGCCGCTTTCGTCGAGATCTTTCAGGGCCTCTTCGCCAACATTGGGAATGTCGCGCGTGACTTCTTCTTTGCCGAGCTTCGTGTCGCGCGCAACGCATTCGAATTCTTCGATGTGAATCGAAGTGAAAACATCGTCTTTCGCGATGCGCTCGGACACCAAGATCGAGTCTTCGAAGTTGTAACCTTGCCATGGCATGAACGCGACAAGCACGTTTTGGCCGAGTGCAAGCTCGCCCATGTCGGTGGACGGGCCGTCAGCGAGAACATCGCCCACGCGTACCGTCTCGCCAGCGCGAACGATCGGCTTTTGGTTGAAGCAGGTCGACTGATTCGAACGCTGGAATTTGTAAAGCTGGTAGATGTCGGGAATTTCCGCTTTGTCGGATTCAGGGCGAACGACGATGCGGTTTGCGTCGACGCTTTCGACAACGCCATCGCGCCGCGCAAGAACGCACACACCGGAGTCACGCGCGAGCTTGTTTTCCATGCCCGTGCCGACCAAGGGCGACCAGCTGCGGATCAGTGGAACAGCCTGACGCTGCATGTTCGCGCCCATGAGCGCGCGGTTTGCGTCGTCGTGCTCGAGGAACGGAACGAGCGCCGCAGCGACCGAGACCATTTGGTTCGGTGACACGTCCATGAGTTGGATCATGTCGGGTGCAACCATTTGGTAGTCACCGTTGAGGCGAGCCGAGACCAGGCTGTCTTTGAACTTGCCTTTGTCGTCGATGCCAACCGACGCCTGCGCGATGTACTTCGCCTCTTCTTCGAGCGCCGAGTACCACTGCACTTCCCGCGTGACACTGCCTTCACCAGCACGGCGGTAAGGCGTTTCAACGAAACCATATTCGTTGACACGTGCAAACGTGGACAGCGACGCGATAAGGCCAATGTTCGGACCTTCCGGCGTTTCGATCGGGCAGATGCGCCCATAGTGCGTTGGGTGAACGTCGCGGACTTCGAAGCCCGCGCGCTCGCGCGTAAGACCACCTGGACCAAGCGCCGAAAGACGACGCTTGTGCGTCACTTCGGACAAGGGGTTCGTCTGATCCATGAATTGCGACAGCTGCGAAGAGCCAAAGTACTCTTTCACCACCGCAGAAACAGGCTTCGCGTTGATGAGATCGTGCGGCATGAGCGTGTCGATCTCTTGCGACATGCTCATGCGCTCTTTGATGGCTCGCTCCATACGGACAAGGCCAATGCGATACTGATTTTCCATCAGCTCGCCAACGGCGCGCACACGACGATTGCCAAGGTGATCGATGTCGTCGACCGAGCCGCGACCGTTTTTCAGCTCGATGAGATGGCGAACGGTTTCGAGAATGTCTTGCGCCGTGAGCACCTGCGTGTCGAGCGCGGGGCGCTGCTCTTCCGGCAGGTCTTTGTAGAACTTGTAATTGAGCTTGAGACGGCCAACCTTCGAAAGGTCGTAGCGCTCGGCATTGAAGAATAGATTATGAAAAAGCGTCTTTGCCGTGTCGAGCGTCGGCGGATCGCCGGGGCGCAGGCGCCGGTAGATCTCCATAATCGCGTCTTCTGTCGTTTTTACCTTTTCGGCAAGAAGCGTATCGCGGAGGTAGCTTCCAACATTGAGGCCGTCAATAAAAAGGATTTTGAACTCGGGAATGCCTGCTTCGCGGACTTTCTCGAGCTTGTCGGCCGTCACTTCTTCGTTGACCTCGAGCACGACCTCGCCGGTTTCCTTGTCGACCACGTCGTGCGCGGCCACTTTGCCGGTAAGTTCCTCGGGATCAGCCGGGAGGCGATCGATTTTCGCCTCTCTCAGCTTCTTCATCGCCGCCTTGGTAAATTTGGTGTTCTTCTTGACGATGACTTCGCTGCCGACCTTGATATCGCGCGTGGCACGCTGGCCAGCAAGTAACTCATATTCAACCGATTTCGAATACTTGCCGCCTTTTTCAAGGTAGATGGTTTCGGTGTTGTAGAAATAATTCAGCAAATCTTGCGTGCTATAGCCAAGCGCACGAAGAAGTACGGTTGCGTGCATCTTGCGGCGGCGGTCGATGCGAACAAAAATAATATCTTTCGGGTCAAACTCGAAGTCGAGCCACGAGCCGCGATAAGGAATTACTCGCGCCGAGTAAAGAAGCTTGCCGCTCGAATGCGTTTTGCCCTTGTCGTGGTCAAAGAAAACGCCAGGGCTGCGGTGAAGCTGGCTGACAACGACACGCTCGGTACCGTTGATGATAAACGTACCGGTGTCGGTCATGAGCGGGATCTCTCCGAAGTAGACCTCCTGCTCTTTAATGTCGCGGACGATACGCTCTCCGCCATCGCGCGTATCGTAAATCATCAGTTGCGTCGTAACCTTGATTGGCGCGGCGAACGTCATGCCGCGCTGGCGGCACTCGTCCACGTCGTACTTCGGCCTTTCAAGGTTGTACGATACAAAAACGAGCTCGCTCGTCCCATTGAAATCTTTGATCGGGAAAACACTACGAAAAACCGCTTGCAGCCCCACTTCTTGCCGCTCATTCTGCGGAACCGTAGACTGCAGAAACTTGTCGTACGAGGATTTTTGAATGTCGATGAGGTTGGGCACCTCGATGACACGTTGGATCCGTCCCAGGTTCTTACGGACACGGAAGTTGGACTGGATAGCGGTCGCCATCGTTGCTCCTCTCGAAAACGTCCTTTGGCTGCCGCTTGGCACAGCGCCAACAGCGCAAAGGGCTCACAAACCAAATAAGGCTAAGCAAAACTGTTCCGGTCCGTGCCTGACTTCGCTCTGCGACGGCGTATGCGTGTGCTATGCAAGCACACGCACCTTCCGCCGCCTTGAACTTGCATCAACTTGCATGAACTCGTAAGCGCCAAGGGCAAGCGAAGGGATCTCTCCCTTCGCCGCCCTGCGGCGTCAATCAGACAATCACTTCGGTCCGCAATTATTTGGCGGTTCGCAATTATTTTAGCTCGACTTTGGCGCCAGCCTCTTCGAGCTTCTTCTTGAATTCGGCCGCATCGGCCTTTGAAACGCCCTCTTTGAGATCTTTGGGCGCGCCTTCAACGAGATCTTTCGCCTCTTTGAGGCCGAGACCCGTAATCTCGCGAACCACTTTAATGACGGCAATCTTGTTTGCGCCGGTTTCTTTGAGAACAACGGTGAACTCAGTTTGCTCTTCCGCCGGTGCCGCAGCAGCGCCGCCTGCGGCGCCAGCAGCCGGCGCGACAGCAACAGCAGCCGGCGCTGCCTTGACGCCCCACTTGTCTTCAAGCGTTTTGATAAGCTCCGCAATCTGAATGACCGGGAGGTTCGAGAGGTAATCGACAACCTGGTCCTTAGTGATGTCGGCCATTTTTTTGAAATCTCCGTACGTAATCGAATTCTTTGAAATCTTCAAATCGACGCGCCCACGCGAATTCGCAGACACGCCCGGCCCTTCGAACCAAGGGCCGTGCAAACGCAGATCAGGTCAAGGTCCTTTTTGCTCTTTGGCAGCAAGGGCATAAACGAAGTTCTGCGCGGGAGCGTTGAGCAGTGCGACGAACTGCTGAAGCGGCGCTTGAAGCGTCGCAAGCAGCTTGGCGCGTAGCTCGCTTTTGCCTGGCATCGTCGCGAGCTGTTCTTCAACGGCTTTCGCGTCGAGAACAGTCCCGTCGATGAGACCAGCTTTGATCTTGAGTTTGTCGCCGGCATCGCCTTGGTCTTTCTTGAAAGACTTGACGATCTTCGCGGCGGCTGAAGGGTCTTCGTAGCTCCAAGCGATGCCAGTCATTCCGGTCAGCGTCTTGGATTTGTTGAGGCTCTCGAGAAACGATGTCTCTTTGAGAGCCTGCTTCACGAGCGTATTCTTGACGACTTTGTACTCGACGCCCGCCTTGCGGAAAGACGCACGAAGCGTAGTCGCCTGCTCGACGGTCATTCCCTTGTAGTCGAGGAAGACAGCCGAAGACATCTTGTCGAACTTGCCTGAAACTTCGCCAATAAGGGCGCTTTTACCCTCGCGCGTTGCAATGGCACGGGTCACGGTTTAGCCCTCCTCGCTCGCGGCAACGAATTGGGCGGGATCAATCTTGATGCCGGGGCCCATCGTCGAGCTGACAGTGATGCTGCGAATGTATGCGCCTTTGGCCGTGGATGGCTTTGCGCGCACAAGCGCTTGAACGAGCGCCTTGGCGTTGTCGGAAAGAGCACTCTCGGTAAACGATGCTTTGCCGATGCGTGCGTGTACAATGCCGGCTTTTTCGACTCGGTACTCGATTTTTCCGCCTTTGGCTTCCCGAACGGCGTTGCCAATGTCAAAGGTTACCGTTCCAACCTTGGGGTTCGGCATGAGCCCCCGCGGACCAAGAACGCGACCAAGCTTGCCCACCGCGCCCATCATGTCGGGCGTTGCGATCACGCGGTCGAAATCCATGAAACCTTCGGAAACCTTGGCCACCATGTCGTCGCTTCCAGCGAAATCGGCGCCGGCATCGCGGGCCTCGCGTTCTTTCTCGCCTTTGGCGAACACAAGCACGCGCACCGCTTGACCGGTACCGTGCGGGAGAACCAGCGCACCGCGAACCATTTGGTCCGCATGTTTGGGGTTGACCCCCAAACGAACGGCGAGGTCCACCGTTTCGTCGAACTTGCCAAACTTAACCTTCTTAACGAGGGCGCAGGCTTCTTCGACCGTGTATTTGCGCGAACGATCGACGGCTTGGTCAACCTTCGTGCGATTCTTCGACAGCTTCGGCATCGTCTCCTTTTATCGGCCTTGTGCCTTTGCGAGCGAAAGGCCTCCCACCGTGATTCTGCGTTTGCTAGGGTGGTGGTTTTGAGGTTTCTACGGATGGACGCAAGAACCATTTCTTGCGCCCGGAAGAGTAAGGATCACGCTAGAGCGTGTTCGACAGCCGTCGCGAGCGAATCGAGGCTAGGGCGGACGCGAGCACCGCGCGGAACAGCCTGCTTCGGCTTTGAGCACGGAGCGCAACGTCCAACCGACGCATCCGATTTCGCGTAGCAGGCTAACGAACACGCTCTCAGGCAACAACGTCGATGCCCATAGACCTGGCGGTGCCTTTGACCGTGCGGATCGTCGCTTCAATATCGGTGGAGTTCATTTCTTTCATTTTTTGCATTGCGAGATCACGCACTTGCTTCTCCGTCACCTTTCCGACTTTATTTTTGTTTGGCTCCTTCGAGCCTGAACCCGGCTTTTTCGTCGTTGCAAGCCCCGCAGCCTTCTTGAGAAGAACCGAAACCGGCGGCTCCTTCAAAATGAAGGAGAACGAGCGATCGGCGTAGACGGTGATCACAACAGGAATGATCATGTCGCCGCCTTGCGTTTTCGCGTTGAACTCCTTGCAGAAAGCCATGATGTTGACACCGTGCTGTCCGAGCGCGGGGCCTACCGGCGGAGCCGGATTCGCTTTGCCGGCGGGGAGCTGTAGCTTGATGGTTCCGGTAACTTTCTTCGCCATGACTTCTTCTTCTGCTGCTTTTGCTGCTACGCGTGCGGCTCGATATCAGCGAGCGGACCTTACGTTTCAATGCTCGATCGTAAAGGAAAAGGAAACTCAGTGCCGCTCGCGGGCGCCTTCGCATACCGCGAACCCGAATAAAATCAAGCTTTTTTCACAATGACTCGCAGGAACGCAAAAAAAGGCCTCTATATTGCATGAGCTCGCCTTCGCCCCCACACAGCCTCACACCCTTTTCTCGACTTGCGAAAAGTCAAGTTCCACCGGCGTTGCGCGCCCAAAGATTGAAACCTTCACTTTGAGCTTTTGCTTGTCGGGCTTCACCTCTTCCACGGTGCCGGAGAAGTTCGCGAATGCGCCGTCGATGACACGAATCTCGTCCCCCACGTCGAAGTTCACCCGCGGCTTCGGCTTGACCGCACCTTCAACCACTCGGCGACGCTGATCGTCAATTTCTTGTGGGCGGACTTCCCGCGGGCGCTGGTTGCCGATAAAACCGGTAACTTTCGGCGTGTCTTTGACAAGGTGCCAGGTGTCTTCGCTCATTTCCATCTCGATGAAAACGTAGCCAGGCAAGCTTGTTTTCTGACGGACACGAGACTTGCCTCCGGGACGGGCTTCTTGGACGGTCTCGGTTGGGATCAGAATCTCGCCAAATTGGGCGTCTTTGCCATGCTCTTTGATGCGTTGGAGCAAGGCTTCTTTGACCTTGTTCTCGAAACCCGAGTAGGTCTGAATGACGAACCACTTCTTGGTCATAACACTGACTCCACCGAACCTTGCACCCGCCCTAGCCTCAATTCGCTCGCGACGGCTGGTAAACATCCTCTGAGACCGTGGGATCAAAAGCTATAGATCTTATCGGTGACGAATCTCCAAAATTGATCCATGAGTGCGAAAAAAACCGTGGCGAAAAGCGCCGTGAGAATGACCACGGTGGTCGAGTTCCAAACCTCTTTTTTTGTTGGCCAAGTAACCTTCGAAAGTTCTTCGGCGACCTCGTTTGCGTACTGCCGCGTCGACTGCCGGCGCCAGTAGTAGAGCGCGACAACAACCCCCGCGATGGCCGCAATGCTGTAAACGATCTCGTCTTTCGGCTCGCCAAAGTCAGGTTTCCACTGCCCCAGGCGATACCAGCCGATGTGGCCGATTTTCGCGACAAGGAATGCAACGGCCATCGCGCCCGCCATGTACGCCGCGTACACGAAGCGCTTGTAGCCAAACTGCATGGGAGCTTCTTCGTTGGCGTCGCGCTCATTTGGGTGCTCGTTCGGCGCCATCTTGTCGAGGACGCCGTCCGTGTCGCCTGCAGGCTCGGAGCTTTCTTCCGGCTCCGCAGCAGGACTGTCGGTCTTTTTGAGTTCCTCTTCGGTGGTCATCGGGCTTTGGGTCTTCGAAACGAGCAGTGCGATGGGAACGTAGCAGGGGCTGGGGGACTCGAACCCACGACCTGCGGATTTGGAATCCGCTGCTCTACCAACTGAGCTAAACCCCTAATTTTCCGTATTACTTGGTTTCCTTGTGAACCGTATGTCGTTTGCATTGCGGGCAAAACTTCTTGAGCTCGATTTGCCCTTGATGCTGCTTTTTCCGGGTTGTCCGGTAGTTGCGCGATGCACACTCCGAGCAAACGAGCGCGATGTCGATCCGCTCGGCCACTTATTCAATAACCTTGGTAACAATGCCGGCGCCGACGGTGCGGCCGCCTTCGCGAATCGCAAAACGCATCTGCTCTTCAATGCCCACGGGCGTGATGAGCTCGACGGTCATCGTCACGTTGTCC
>WQZB01000022.1 GCA_009780955.1 Polyangiaceae bacterium
TCGGCATCTGTCTCGTTGGCAGATGGAATTTCCGGCATCGCCGCTCCCAGAGAATACCTCCGACTAAACCGCTTTCAAGTTGACGCGATTTCATTGTAGGGGCGCAGCATGCTGCGCCCCTACGGATTTGAGCACCGCACCGCAGCCGCCAACGAGCCAATCGCGAAAGAGGGCGCGTCAAATCGAAAGCGGTCAGCGTGGCTTGCGAATGCTGCGCTGCTCGGCCTGCCGAGCCTCGATCACGCCGAGTGTGTGCGGTGACTCACCGGGCATACGACGAGCAAGCCAGCCGATGAGCGTAAGCCCTGCGGTGCGCGCTTGTGCTGGCATTTGCGGCTCACGAAGCAACCGCGTAATGTCGCCGATAAGACGCGCGCGCTCGCACTCGTCCGGGACGTTGTCGCACGACGCCATGGGTTCGCGCTCGCAACCTGCACGCGATGCCGTCCGCAATGCCAGAAGGGCTTCGACGGTAAGCTGCGAAGCGTTGCGCGAAGAAGGCGCCACGACCCCCCGGCGCTGCCTCGCATTGCCGCTGGTCATTGGGCCGCTTGTCGTTGAATTGTACATAGGCCTCAAAGGAGTCATGGTTCGCTTGTCGCCGTTGCCATGCATCCGCGTAACGCGGAGAAGCCTACCGCATAGCGCAACAAATCGCTCATGCAAGCCGGGCGTGAAAAAAAGCATCGCCCTTCGCGATCCACCGATCCGCTGCGACCTAAACAGCTCTGCAATGACGCATTGACCGACCAACCCAAGCTCCGCACGTCAATGGGCTGTGCAGGTCAACGCACGCACGAATGTCGGTTCGCCAGCAGCAGCAGCAGCAGCAGCGCGTGTTGCCGAGGAAAGTCAGTCCATCGTAGCGCCGCGCAAAAGCGAGAAGAAGGGCGTGCGCATGCGATGGTTTCGTATCGCGGCCTTCGTTCTATGCTTTTTTCTTTTTGGGCGAACTCTCGCCCACGCTGATTTGCACGCCGCCTACAGCCGCATTCGCGACGTTGGACCGCTTGCCTTCATCATCCCCCTTCCCTTTCTATTCGTCATGATGGCCGACGCGTGGACATGGCAGCGCCTGCTCCGCGCGCTGGGTCACAAGGCAAGGCTTCACCGCCTTTTGCGCGTGCGCTTCGCAATCGAGGCCATCACGAACACAGTGCCCATCGGAGGCCTATGGGCCGACACACTTGGTCCGGCCCTGGTCTCGATGACCACCGGGATTGCCGTGGCTGATGTTTTCGCGGCGTCCACCGCAAAACGCTGGGTGCTCATTCGCATGCATAGTGCATACGTTACGTTGTCTGCAGCGTTCGGTTCGGCGGCGATCCTAGGCGCCTCGATGAACCTCGTGGGCAATCACGCGCTGCTGGTGTTTGTGCTGCTGAGCGCGCTTGGCCTCGTGCTCACGTCGATGGGCATCGAAGCCATTGCGTCGCGCGGCCAAGTAGCAGGGCGCGTTGCAAGGCTGCTTTCTCGATTGCGCCTCCAGAGGGTACAAACGTGGATTTCAGCCAGGCACCACCACTTCGCATACGCCGACGCGCAACTCGGCCGGCTGTCGACGGACGTGGCAGCCACGCGCGCGGCAAGTTTTCGACTTGCGTTCTTTTGGCTACTGGAAGGCTTCGAAACATTCCTCATCTTGAGGCTGCTTGGCGCGCCGCTCAGTCTTATCGACGTCATGTCTTTCGACGCGGCGCTATCCGTTGTGCGCTCGGTCGCCATCTTCGCGCCGGCGGGCATTGGCGTGCAGGATGTTGGTTACCTCGCCGTACTCGAAGCGTACGGCGTGCCCGACGCACACGCGATTGGGCCCGCGTTCATCGTGCTCAAACGCTTGAAGGAAGCGTTCTGGGTACTTTTTGGCTTTGCGATGCTCGCAACCCTGCGCAAGCGCAAAGCTAAGACCAGTTTCAGGTTGACGTGAGTGGGAGTTCGAGTCGGGATACAGGCACGTAGGGCGCAGCATGCTGCGCCCCTACTTTTTGTTCGGAACTGACTTCCACGTGACAACGCGAAGTGCGCGAGCAAGAACGCGATCGTCTCCAATGCTCATCTCGTCGGTCGTCCAAAGCCGAAGGCGTGCAGCCTTCAACCCTGCCTGCACGATCGCACGGCGCTCTTCGATGCCTTTTGGGTCGGTCACCGCGTTCTCGGGCAAAGACGAAAGCGCGGCACGTACAAGAACGCCCGCATCGCGCCCAATCGCGGTCCAATAGGTTGGGCGGACGCCGAAGCGCTCCATGAAAACGCGCATGTCGTCGTCGCCTGTCTCCTCGGGACGGCTCGCTGCAACGGGCACGAGCCCCGCCGACGCGCTCAGCACCACGATGCCGTTCGGCACGTCGCGTGGTGACACGCCCGCCTCGAGCGTAAGCGCAACGGGCCGCTCTGCCGACGCGCGCGGCGAGTCTGCAAGAACGCGACGCACATCGCGGAGCAGATCGCTCGCGCATCCGTTGGGCCCTGACACAAGCCATCCCTCGGCGCCGGACACAAGCCAATCGGTCACGGGAAACCTCGTTTTTTTTGCTTCGGCGAGGGCGACGTCGCAACGAATCGGGGCGAGCAGCGCGAGACCGCTGCCCGCGGCCTCGACAGCCTTGCCCGCCATTTCGTCTTCCCGCGTGTCCGCGACGAACGCCGCCTTCGCCGTTCCGTGGTCAACCAAGGCATGGGTCAACATCTCGAGCTCTCGTTCGACGCGCTCGCCAATCACGAACGCCGTGGTTTTTGGCATGTGATTGGGGCTTGGCGACGCGAGCAAAAGTACCGCTACTCCGCTCTGCTCGCTCCAGCGGCTCGCGCGATCCGCGCTTTTGCGATCAAAACCGCCAAGAATCACACTTGCACCCTCGCCCGCGAGTTCCTCCATGGCAGCGCGCGCACTCGCATCGCTACCGCCGTCGTTGCGCGTGACGAGCCGGACGCCTACGCCACCGCCCACGCCGCGCGGCAGATCGAGCGCCCACGAAACGCCCCGCACCACGTCAGCCGCTTCATCACGAAGCGCGCGGCTTCTGGTCGGCAAAAGAAGGCCGACGGTTCTGCCAAGCACGATCGAAAGCCCGCGACGACTCGACGCAAGCTCGCTCAGTTCGAGCCCGGTGTCGCCGCCGATCTCGGTCGCACTTGCAGCGCTGACATCGTATAGCCATCGTGCGAGAGCCGCGTCGTTCGTGTCCACCGCGATGCGTGCAAGTCGGGCCGCAACGAGCTTCTGCGTTTCACCGCTGAAGCTCGTTGCCCCACCGCTCGCGCGCATCGTGCGGTACGTGTTTTCGAGTACCGCGCGAGGCAAGGTTCCAAGGATCTCGGTAATTTTCGCCCGAACGCGATCGCGATTGTCTTCGCCAACGCCGCGCAGCCATGCATCGAGGTAGGCGAGGGCGTTGTCGTCGTCGCGCGAAGCAATGGCGCTAAGGGCAATTTCTTCGAGAAAAATTTCTCGATCGGCATCGTCGACGATTTTGCCAACGAGCGGACGAAGGATGAAAAGAGCGCTCTTGGGTGCATGATGCAAGCGTAGGCTTCGGGCCTTGGCAACCGTCGCAAGATCGCGCGTTGCACCAGACGGCAGCGACGCGAGTGTTGCCAGCACGCCGCCCGCCTGCGCGAGCTGCCCTTGGTCGATGAGCGCGAAGGCGAGGTAGACCTTCGCGAGAGGTGCCGCCCCGTCGGCGGGGAACTGCCGAAGAAAATCACGCAGGACGGCGATATCGACTTTGCGATCGTGCCAGCCTTGCCAAATGGGCGCAAACGCAACTTCGGCGGCAGGCGATTTGGCGAGCATCGCAGTCGGCTGCGGTGGCCGCGGCGTGTGCGTGCACGCGGAGACGACGAGGCTCGCGCCAAAGATTAGACGATTGCGCAAAGCGGCGCACATGTTCTACTGCATCTTACACAAGACGTTGGTTGACACTGAAACCCACCGCGAGTTACTTTCTGACCTGGAAAAACAGGGGATTTTTTCGATTGTTGCGAGCCCCTGCAACCACTTCTCAGACGGAGACGCTCACCATTATGAAGAAGGCCTCAGCGTTCGCCCTCGGGTTTCTCTGGCGCAGCCGTCACGTCTTTCAGAACGTTGCCATGGCGGCTCCTTTGGCAATGGCAGTTCTTGGCATCACCGCCTGCGCAGACGAGAGCGATCCCAAAACATGGATCAAGCGCCTCGACGATCCGGCGCAGCGCGTGGCCGCCGTCAGACGGCTTGGGCAGTTCTTCAATGACACGATGACAGCGGCCAACAACAACCGCAACGACGAAAAAGTCAAACAGCTCCTCGATGACTCCGTTGAACCGCTCACCAAGGTGTACACCTCGGACAGCGTCGACGACAGAACACGCAACGACGTCATCAAGCTCCTCGCCGACATGGGTGATGCACGTGCGACACTTGCGTTCGCAAAGGCCTTCAAAGACTTCGAGCCAGGCAAGACCGACGACGACGTGAAGTTCGCTGCGCAAGGCACGACGCGCATTGCGCAGGCCGGTAAGCTTACCGATCAGCCGCTGATTGACGCGCTTTGGGACTGCTTCGCGAGGTTCCAGCCGTCGAAAAACAACCGATCGCTCAACTTGGTCAAAGACCTCGAAGCGGCCGTCATGGCGGTCAAGCATCCTTCGTACGGTCCGAAGGCCGTTGAAAAGCTCAGCGCCCCGGTAACCGATCCCAAAGACATGGCGCAGAGCATGGATCAAATCCAGTTCTGGCAGGCCACGAGCACGCGCCTCATCGGCGAACTCAAATTCACCCCTGGCATCAAGCCGCTCGTGAAAGTGCTGCTAACGCCAACCAAGGCCGATCTCATTTTCCCAGTGCGCCTCGCGCTTTCAAAAATGCCAAAAGAAAGCGAACCCATTCTCATCGCTGCACTGAAAGGAACCGATCCCGATTTCGCAGCGCTCGGTCAAAGCTATCCAAACAAAGGCTACATCCCGCTCGTTGCCGAACCACTCGCGTACATCTCGCGCCCGGCCGGTCGAAACGCCATCCTCGATGCGCTGGCAGCAGCGGACAACGACACGAATCGCACGGTGCTCGCCATTGACCTGACGCATTTCCCAAGCAATCCAACGAGCGAAAAGGCGTACCTCGACGCGTATAGCAAGGTCGACGGCAATGCAGCCATCCCGATTATGGGCGGCGCCAACGGGCACGCGATCATGGCACAGTCCGCGGCAAACTTTTTCAACCCATCGCTCACAGACTGGTTGCTGAAAGAAACGGCAGCTGCCAAGGGCGAGGCAGCCTATGCAATGCCGCCAGCGGCTTTGCAGGCAGCCATCAAGCTTATGACGAATGCGCAGTCAAAAGCTGTGAACGATGCGGTTGCGAAGATCCCAGGCCAAGCCATCGAAAAAGACATGTTCAAGGCTGCCTCCGTCGTGCTCGACAAGTGCAAGCAAGATGCAAACTGCTACGTTTCCATGCTTGACACGACCGTGCCGTCAACCCCGCCCAGCGCGAAAATGGGCCACGTAAAAGCCGCGTGGATGGCCGGTATCTATGGCAACGAAAAAACGAAGCAGGATCTCGTTTCTAAAGTCGAGAAAATCAGAGACCGTTCGGTGCGCCTCGCCCTGATCGAAGCCATCGATCACCTTGCGCCGCAAGGCGATGGCGCAACGGCCGACAAGCTCGAGAAAATCGCCGAAACCGACCGCACGGCAGGCCTGGACGCTGCGACCGACGAAGTCTACAAAGTCGCGCTGAAGCTTCGGTCACGCGTTCCTTAGGGCGCGCCACGCGAATGTACTCTCCGAGGAAGTACAATCCCATTAAACCGCTTTCAAGTTGACGCGAGATCGAGGCGGGGCCGAGGAGCGGACCGGAACAGCCTGCTTCGGCTTTGAGGACCGCACCGCAGGCCCCAACGAAGAGATCGCGTCAAATCGAAAGCGGTAATGGCGGATCGCAAAGACCTTGCGCCGCTAGCCGCTCGAGGACGAGGGCAATCTCGGGCAAGCCCCGTGCTTTTGCATAGTGCATTGGACCGCCTCGCCACCGCGGGAATCCATAACCGAAGATTTTTACGAGATCGATGTCGGCGGATCGTAATGCGATCTGCTCTTCTAAAAGTTTTGCGCCAACATTAACCATAGGCAGCACAATCGCATCAACGATCGATGCATCGTCCCACTTGATTTGGTTATAGCCAGCGGCTGCTTTCGCGATGACGCCTGCCACGATTTCCGACGGCACGGGCTTACGACTTTGGTTAGGGTAATCGTACCAGCCAGCCCCTGCCTTTTGCCCCAAACGACCGAGTGTACAAAGCCGGTCGCCAATGGGCGCAAAGGGAGTCTCACCCCTTTGCCGCGCTGCCTTTCGCTGGAAAGCAGCAATATCGAGTCCACCAAGATCTTGAGCTTCCAACGGCCCCATGGGTAGTCCGAATTTGCGCATCGCAGAATCGACTTGGCTTGGCGTGGCTCCGGAAAGAAGCACGCGCTCGGCTTGGGCACGGGTGATCTTGAGCAGTCGATTGCCAATGAAACCATCGCAAATACCAGCTCGAACAGGTATTTTTCCAAGGCGACGTGCGAGCTCGAATGCCGTTGCCACAACTTGTGAATCTGTCTGATTGGTAGGAACCACTTCAATCAGTTTCATGACATGCGCGGGACTGAAGAAGTGCAGACCGATGAAGCGCTGCGGGTGCGCGAGACCAACATAAATCTGGTTTGGATTCAGATAGGACGTGTTCGTAGCCAGTATGGCATCGGCGCGGCAAACTTCCGACAGTTTCGAGAACACCGCTCGCTTGACCGCGATGTCTTCGAACACGGCTTCGATCACGAGGTCGGTGTTGGCCAGCAGGCCGTAGGCGTCGGTGCCGCAAACACCCGCAAGGCGCTCTCGCGCAATCGCTTCGCTGATACGACCACGATTCTGCAGACCATTGACGATGGTTGCTACATTCGCAAGTCCGCGCTCTACCGACTCAGAATCTCGTTCCACCAGAACAACCGGAATCCCCGCCTCCCGCAGCGCGGCGACGATGCCGGCTCCCATCGTGCCGCCACCCACTACGGCTGCCGTGCGAATGTCGCGCGCTTGGATCCCGGACAATTCGGCAGGGCGCAAGGCGGCTCGCTCTGCGAAGAAAACATGTTGAAGCGCAGAAGCTTGCGCCGACTCGCGAAGCTCCAAAAAAGTCTTTCGCTCAAAAGCCATAGCGGCGTTGAAATCCATCTCGCAGGCGTTCCGAATGCACGCTAGCGCCTTGCCTGGAGCGACCTCGCCTTTGGCCTTTGCCGCCACATCTTTCGCTGCCGTTTCCCAGAACTCCGGCTGAATCGCGGGCCTCGGACGCTGAGAAATGGGAGGAGGTAGTGGTTTGCTGAGAGCAGTTTCCGTAAATGAAATGGCTTGCGCCTCGAGGTCACCTTCGACGACGGCATCGACCAGGCCAATCGATGCCGCTTTCGCAGCGCTGACGGACGCCCCGGTCGTGATCATGGCAACAGCAGCCGACACTTCAACGAGCCTTGGCAGGCGAACGGAGCCACCTGCACCTGGCACGATTCCAAGCTTGACTTCCGGCAGCCCTAAGCTCGCAGTGGCCAACGCCACGCGGAAGCGGCACCCCAACGCAATTTCCAATCCTCCACCGAGCGCGCTGCCATGAATTGCCGCCGTCCACGGCTTTGATGCGCTTTCGATGCGGGCTACGACGTCCGGGAGATGGGGTGGCGACGGCACCTTCCCGAACTCGGTGACATCGGCACCAGCGATGAATGTGCGCCCCTTGCAGAGAAGGATCACGGCTCGGACGTGAGGGTCTGCATCGAGCGCGTTCGCGGCGTCCAACAAAGACTGTCGGACGGCCTGCGCAAGCGCGTTCACCGGAGGATTGTCGATGGTGACGAGAGCAAGCGAACCCTGACGCGTGAGAATGACGTTCATTTTCTGAGGTCTCTATACAAAAGGCGGACGGCAAGGACCGCCCGCGCGGAATTCACAACGGCAAAAAAATATATTTGACCGACCGGTCGATCTATGGCAAGTCTTTTTCTGCTTCCCATTTCGCGAGGCGCGACGAGGGCCGGACGAGGCCAGATGAAACACGCGGGCCCAGGAGGACACTGTGGCAGAGTCGATGAGTGTTCGTGAAGAGCTGAAAGAAGGCGTTCTGTGTCTGACACTCAACCGGCCAGAGAAGCTCAATGCCTTCAACGAGGAAATGCATCTGGCCCTTCGTGCCGGATTCCAGCGCGCCAATACCGATCATGCTGTGCGTGCCGTCATGCTGACGGGATCGGGGCGCGCCTTCTGTGTTGGGCAAAATCTGGCCGATTGCGATCCGCGCAAAGGCCCCCAAGATCTCGGTCACACCGTCGAGACCTTTTACAATCCTCTTCTGCGCTTGATCCGCAGAATCGAAAAGCCCATTGTCTGCGCGGTCAATGGCATAGCAGCAGGGGCCGGCGCCAACCTCGCGTTGGCTTGTGACATTACGCTGGCGGCCCATTCGGCTCGCTTCATTCAGGCCTTTGCCAAAATTGGTCTCGTCCCCGATTCCGGCGGCACATGGATCCTGCCGCGCCTCATTGGGGAGGCGCGCGCCAAAGCATTGGCGTTGACTGCCGAGCCGCTCAGCGCCGAAATGGCAGCCAATTGGGGACTTATCTGGCGTGCTGTCCCTGACGATAAACTAATCCACGAGGCCATGACACTCGCCACTGCCTTTGCTGCGGGTCCTACGAAAGGCCTTGGAATGACGAAGCGCGCCATCCAGGCGGCAGCCACGAATTCTTTGGATCAGCAGCTCGATCTCGAACGCGATCTGCAAGGCGAAGCCGGCCGCTCCGCCGACTTCCTCGCGGGTGCTGCGGCGTTTTTCGAAAAGCGCAAACCTGAATTCAAGGGGCAATGACAGCATGTCTGAGCCGTCTCCAGAGCAAATTGCGGAACTTGTCGGCCGTGGCATGTTTGCCAATGACCCTGCCTCGCAGGGTATGGGAATGCAGCTAACGCGGATTGCACCTGGCCGCGCCACGATGACGATGACCGTGCGCGAGTCCATGCTCAATGGGCATCAGACCTGTCAAGGTGGATTCCTTGCAACCCTGGCAGATTCCGCATTCGCATTTGCCTGCAACTCGTACAACGAGATGACCGTTGCCTCGAGCTTCAGCATCGATTTTATGGCGCCCGCAAGGCTCGACGATGTGCTCACCGCAACCTGCCTCGAAGTCTCCAAAGCCGGGCGCACGGGTGTTTACGATACCGAGGTCACCAACCAACGCAACGAGCGGATCGCCGTTTTTCGCGGCCGTTCTTACACCATTAAAGGCAGGCCGGCTTTTGCCGCGTTACCACCAGCCGCATTATCATCGGAGGAAAGCGCCAATGGTCATGATTCGACCCGCCACCGAAGAACTGGATCCAATCGAGCGAGCCAGCCGTGACGAAATCGCCGCGCTGCAGTTGAAACGACTGAAAGCCATTCTTCAGTACGCTTACGACAACGTTGCACACTACCGCAATACTTTCAGTGAAAAGGGTGTGCACCCGAGCGATCTGAAACAGCTTGGCGATCTGGCCAAATTTCCGTTCACCACAAAAAAGGATTTACGCGACAATTATCCATTCGGAATGCTCGCGGTGCCGCGCAACCAGGTGATGCGCGTGCATGCTTCCTCAGGCACGACAGGAAAACCAACTATTGTTGCCTATACGAAGAGCGATATCAATACCTGGGCCGAGCTCGTTGCCCGATCGATTCGCGCTGCCGGTGGCCGTGCCGGCGATATGGTGCACGTGGCTTATGGATATGGACTTTTTACAGGCGGATTGGGCGCACATTATGGCGCGGAACGGGCAGGTTGCACCGTGCTGCCGGTGTCCGGCGGCCAGACCGAAAAGCAAGTCCAGCTAATCCAGGATC
Source organism: Polyangiaceae bacterium (assembly GCA_009780955.1). GTDB lineage: Bacteria > Myxococcota_A > Polyangia > Polyangiales > Polyangiaceae > Labilithrix. The sequence goes on from WQZB01000022.1 coordinate 9,900, forward strand.
TCCAGCCGGACATCATTATGTGCACGCCAAGCTATATGCAAGTAATCATTGAGGAATTTATCCGCGAAGGCGTGGACCCGGCGGCGAGCTCGCTGAAAGTCGGTATCTTTGGCGGCGAGCCGTGGACCCAAGCCATGCGCCGGGACATTGAATTGAAAGCTGGCCTTGATGCTGTGGATATTTATGGCTTGTCCGAAGTGATGGGTCCCGGCGTGGCTTCCGAATGCATCGAATCGAAAGATGGCCCCGTGATTTGGGAAGATCATTTCTATCCTGAAATCATCAATCCCTCGACCGGAGAGGTGTTGCCTGACGGCGAAGAAGGTGAGCTCGTATTCACCTCGCTCACGAAAGAAGCCTTGCCCGTCATTCGCTGGCGTACACACGACCTAGCGTCTCTCTTGCCGCCAACGTCTCGCTCGTTCCGGCGCATGGGCAAGATCGTTGGCCGCAGCGATGACATGCTGATCATCCGGGGCGTCAATCTATTTCCAACACAAATTGAGGAGATTTTGGCCCAACATACAATGCTGTCGAATCAGTACCAGCTCCTGGTAAGCCGCGATGGGTTGCTCGACCAAATGGAAGTGCGCTGCGAAGTGCGCCCCCCCCTCGTGGGCGAGGTCGATGCGGAAAGGCGGCACGAAATCGGTAGATGGTTGCAACATCGCATCAAGACGATGGTGGGCGTTTCAGCCAAGGTTTCGGTACTTCCACCAGGGTCGGTCGAACGCGCGCTTCAAGGCAAAGCCCAGCGCGTGATCGATTCGCGTCTACGCTAAAAACGAATTTAGACCAAATTTCAAGTTGACGAGATGGAGCAGAGGATGACGACTACACTTCAAAGTTTTGTCGGTGGCCGCTGGGTCGGCAAGCAAAGTGCGCAGGTGCTACGTAGCGCGGTCAACGGCAAGCCCGTTGCAACGACGCATGCGGAAGCCATCGATTTTGGCGAAGCGCTTGCTTTTGGGCGCGAAAAAGGCAAATCGCTGCTCGCACTCGATTTCCAGCAGCGCGCTGCACGGCTCAAGGCGCTCGCCAAATTCCTAATGGATCACAAGGAATCGCTTTACGCCATTTCCGCGCACACCGGGGCCACGCGCGCCGACAGCTGGATTGATATCGAGGGCGGCGCCGGTACGCTGTTCTCGTACGCTAGCATGGGTAGCAGCGAGCTGCCTTCCAGCAACGTGCTGCACGAAGGGCCAGTGGTATCGCTCGGCAAAAAGGGTGCGTTCGCGGGCACGCACATCATGGTGCCTCGAGCCGGAGTGGCAGTGCACATCAATGCATTCAATTTCCCTATTTGGGGCTTGCTCGAAAAATTCGCGCCGAGCTTCCTAGCGGGAATGCCATGCATTGGCAAACCGGCCACGGCAACCAGTTATGTCACGGAAGCGGCTGTTCGTTTGATCGACGAATCTGGCATTCTGCCGCCGGGCAGCCTGCAACTCATTATTGGTAGTACGGGCGATTTGCTGGACCGCTTGCGAGAGCAAGACGTGGTGACGTTCACGGGGTCGGCAGACACGGCTTCAAAGCTGCGCGTGCACCCGAACCTGATTCGGCATTCCGTCCCGTTCAATGCGGAGGCAGATTCGCTCAATTGCGCGATTCTGGCGCCCGATGTGACGCCTGGTGATGAGGAATTCGATCTCTTCGTCAAAGAAGTTGCGCGCGAAATGACCGTCAAAGCAGGGCAAAAGTGCACGGCTATCCGTCGTGCCATCGTACCGCGCCAGCAGCTGGATGCCGTGACGAGCGCACTCAAGGCGCGCCTCTCCAAAACCGTGGTGGGCGACCCTGCACTCGAGAAGGTGCGCATGGGCGCGCTGGCTTCGCATGCGCAGAAGGCCGACGTGACCGAGCGCGTGGCCATGCTCCTGCAACATGCTGAGTTGGTTCTCGGAGAAAAAAGCGGTTTTGCCCCGGTGGGCGAAGGCGTTGCCGACGGGGCCTTCTTTGCGCCAACGCTGCTACTTTGCAATCGCCCGCTGCAAAACAATGATGTGCACGAGATCGAAGCTTTTGGTCCGGTCAGCACCTTGATGCCCTATGACGATCTGGACGAGGCACTCGAACTTGCCACACGCGGGCGCGGCAGCCTCGTAGGAACGCTGGTCACGCGCGATCCGCAGATTGCAGCCAAAGCTGTTCCAGCAGCCGCGGTATGGCACGGCCGTCTTCTCGTACTCGACCGCGAGGCAGCGGCCGAATCCACCGGACATGGCTCGCCGCTTCCTGCCCTCAAGCATGGCGGGCCGGGTCGTGCAGGTGGCGGGGAGGAACTGGGCGGCGTACGCGCTGTCAAGCATTATTTGCAACGCTGCGCGGTGCAAGGTTCGCCCACCATGCTCAGCGCCGTAACAAACGAGCATGTGCGTGGCGCCAAGGTAAACGAAACCGCCGAGCACCCGTTCCGTCGCTATTTTGAAGATCTGAAAATCGGCGATAGTCTGCTAACGCACCGACGCACGGTTAGCGAAGCAGACATTGTGGCATTCGGCGGCTTATCGGGTGACTATTTCTACATGCACTTTGACGAAATCGCCGCCAAACAATCGGCTTTTGGCAAGCGCATCGCACATGGCTATTTCGTGCTGTCCGCAGCTGCGGGCTTGTTTGTTTGGGCCGCGCCTGGTCCCGTGTTGGCAAACTATGGGTTGGATACGCTGCGTTTCATCAAGCCAGTTGGCATGGGAGACACGATTCGCGCTCGACTGACATGCAAGCGCAAGGTCGACCGTCAAAAGCGAGATTCCAACGGCGTCGGGCAAGGCGTTGTTGCGTGGGATGTCGAAGTCACCAACCAGAACGACGAGCTCGTGGCAAGCTATGACATTTTGACCTTGGTCGCCAAGCGATCGTAGCGCATTTTCGTAGGGGCGCAGCATGCTGCGCCCCTACGTGGCTGGGCGCGAGCCGAGCTACTTCAAGATCGCGTCAAATCGAAGCGGTATAGACCGCTTTCAAACCATCCAGTCTGCGTATATAAGAGCGCTGGTCGCTGTATGCGCGGCCAGCAGCAGATTGGACAGCAAAAAGAATGGCCAGAACACGCGCAGCCGATTTCGAGGAGAAACAGCGCTGCATTTTGACGAACGCCGCAGCCGTGTTTGCTGAAATCGGCATGGAAAAGGCTTCCATGTCGAGGATCGCTCTTCGCAGCAACGTATCGAAGGCTCTCCTCTATCATTATTACCCAAGCAAGGATGCGCTTATCTTTGACATCGTACGCACACACCTAACCGAACTCGAAAGTGCCATTGAAGCGGCAGACGTGAGTAGCGCGCCACCGCAAAAGCGGCTGCGCCTCCTGGTTCGCGCGGTGCTCGAAAACTATCGCGACGCGGACGACCAACACAAGGTGCAGCTCAATGGCACGAGCGCGCTCTCCAAAGAGCAGCTTTCGGAACTGCAAACCATTGAACGCCGGATTGTAAAGCGCTTTTCACGATTGATCGCCGACATCAATCCTGATCTCGACAAAAACCGCCCGCTCTTGATGCCGGCTACGATGTCCCTCTTCGGCATCTTGAACTGGGTTTACATGTGGTTTCGTCCTGGCGGGCCGCTCACGCGCGAAGAATATGCAGATTTCGTCACAACCTTGGTTCTCAAGGGTATCAAAGCGAAATTTTTGTAAACGAATAGTCGTAGGGGCGCGATTCATCGCGCCCTCGATGCCGCGGTCGGGCGCCATGAATGGCGCCCTACGAAACATTTCGATTCATGGAGCGTGCATGGCGCTTACGTCAATGAACTTTTCGGTATGAAGCAGTTCCTCTTTCGCACCGAGACGCTTCACGACAGCCACGCATGCATCGGTAAACGATGTGCTTCCAGCAACGAAAACGCTGTGCGCCGACAAGTCCCGGAATAAGCCTGGTAGGATATCTGGAATGCGCCCGCTCAGCATGCCTTCGCGTTGCTCGCGCGTTAGCGTGATAATTGACTTAAAGTTGGGATGCATGTAAGTCCAGTAGGTAAGCTGTCCTTGTGCATAAACATCGTCCGACGTGCGCGCGGAAAAGATCAGCGTGACCGGAGAGCTATAGCCTCGCCTGAGCGCCGCGTCGGCCAGACATAGAATGGGCGCCTGCCCAGATCCGGCGGCGAGACACAAAACGGGTGTTTCGGCCTTTGGATCACCAATAAATGTTCCGTAAGGCCCGGACAGTGGAAGGATCGAGCCGATGGTCACTTTGTCGTGCAGCCAAGAGCTTGTGATACCTCCTTCCACACGCGTGATATGCAGCACGATCATGCCGTCTGGTTGTGGTGCTCTGGCTAACGAATAGTGCCGCGGCTGGGTCTGCCGGCTGGGCGCCCTGATGGCTATATACTGGCCTGGCCAAAAGCGCATGGGCGCCTCGAGTGGCATCAATTGCAGCTCCACGATGCGCGGCGTGCGCCGAATCTTGTCCACCACGAGGTAAGGCATTGATTCGCGCGGAGGAAACAGCTTCGGCGAGGGGCGGACCGAACCCCATTCGAGGACCAATCGGTCGGAAATAGGTTTGGCCACGCACATCAGGCCGAAGCCCTGCTTGCGTTCTTCCTGCGACAGCGCCATGTCAAGGACGAAACCCTGATCGAATTGGCCTTCAAGCACACGCACTTTGCACTCACCACAAGCGCCGGCGCGACAATTGTTGGGTAGTGCGTACCCCCCCTTCTCCAGGGCCTGCAGGACCGTATCGTCGTCAGCGATCGGTACGTTTTGGCCCGACGGAGATAGTGTGATCGTTTTCACTGCGAAACACCGATACCTGGGCTTAGAATACGGGAATGATGTCTTTCATGTCGACATCATGAACTTCTTGACCCGAAATACCCACTTCAGGAATGGCTGGGAAGGGGATATTGTACTTGTCGAGCACTCCCTTGAGGTTGAGCATCGCGTTGCGCCAATTTTCCTTCTTGGCATCGTAATCAGGGATGAAAAAGCCCGCCTTGCGTGCCACAGTTTCAATTTCACGCTGGGCCGGAATGAAGTCTTGTCCAATGTCCCAGAAATCCATCGGCGGCTCGAACAGAACACCCGACAGGAACAGGTAGCCCGCGCGAACTTGCTTGGTGATGAGCGGCTTGTCGGATAGATCCATCTTTGGATAATCGCGCTCCATGAGCGCCATGCAGATCGCCATATGGCGGCCTTCGTCGCGCCCGATCTTGCGGAAGGCTTCCTGGAAGACTGGCTCGGTGCACTTGGCAGCCATCTGGTGGAAAATGGTCGCCGCCGCAATTTCGCCCATAAGGAATGAGGTGAAGAGCACGGCCAAACTGTACTTCGGCACGGCGTGCTTGTAGCCATTCCAATAACGGCCACCATTGTAATATAGCCACTTCGCATTCTTCAGCGCTTTGCGACCAATCTCGGTCTTGGGCGTGTAAGTCAGCGGATCGGGGTGCTCGAGCAGCCTGGTAATGGCCATACCGCACATGGTTTCGTGATTCTGCTCGTCGCGGGTGACCGAGAAAAAGCAGCGACGCACGACGTCTTCTTCGTGCGCTTCGTAGGTTTTGATGAAAGCCGACGCGAAAACGGGCGGCGCAGAGGCGTCGAACACCGACAATATGGTCCACCAGTAGGCAATGGCTTCGCGTGCTTCCCAAGAGTATTTTTTGAGGTCAAGGGTTTCCCAAGGCAACTTCTTGGGATCCCAGTATTCGCGCGTCGAGGCGTCCCAAACTTCCTCGAGCTTTTTGGTATGATTATTCCAGCTCAACGGATAAACGTTGGGCTGCTCCGTGGCCGGAGGCAAATCCATCTTGTGAGCAATTTTATCGTGTGCCATCTTCTTCTCCTCTCTTCGTTTTACGATACGCGTTCAATAATGGTGGCAATACCTTGACCGACGCCAATGCACATCGTGCAAAGTGCATAGCGTCCACCCTGCCGATGAAGTTGATAAGTAGCGGTGGTCACCAAACGCGCTCCGCTCATGCCAAGCGGGTGACCCATGGCAATCGCCCCGCCGTTTGGGTTCACGTGCGCCGCGTCGTCCGGCAACCCGAGGTCGCGCAGAACAGCCAGCGATTGCGAAGCAAAAGCTTCGTTTAATTCGATGACATCCATCTGATGGAGCGACAGCCGAGCGCGCGCGAGCACACGGCGAGCTGCCGGCGCCGGCCCAATACCCATGATGCGCGGCTCCACCCCAACTGCGGCCATGGCCAAAATACGTGCCTTTGGCTTGAGCCCTTGGGCCTTCACGGTTTGCTCGTTGGCAATGATCAGCGCAGCGGCGCCATCATTGACGCCGGAGGCATTGCCTGCAGTTACGGAGAGCTCTGGGCTATTGACACCTTTGAGTTTGGCAAGCTGCTCGATCGTGGTGCCCGGACGCGGGTGCTCGTCGCGATCGATGACGAGCGGGTCGCCTTTTTTCTGCGGGACACGGACTGGCACGATTTCATCGGCAAAAACACCGGCTGCGTGGGCAGCTGCCCAGCGCGCTTGGCTGCGAGCCGCAAAGGCATCTTGGTCGGCTCGACTGATGCCAAAATCCAAAGCAACGTTGTCAGCCGTTTCCGGCATGGAATGAGTGCCATAGGCCTTTTTGGTCTTCGGGTTGACAAAACGCCAGCCAATCGTGGTGTCGTAAACCGCATTGGAACGGGAAAAGGCAATATCTGCCTTTGGCATGACGAATGGGGCACGACTCATGCTCTCGACACCGCCCGCGATAACGAAATCGCAATCACCAGCACGGATGGCGCGCGCGGCCATACCAACAGCATCCATTCCGGAACCACAAAGGCGGTTGATGGTTGTAGCGGGAATTGAAACAGGCAAACCCGCAAGAAGCACAGCCATACGCCCCACATTCCGATTGTCTTCACCGGCCTGGTTGGCACATCCGTAAATGAGATCGTCCACCTTTGACCAGTCGACTTGTGGATTACGATCCATCAAGCTCACAAGTGGCACGGCGGCTAAATCATCGGCTCGTACCGTCGCGAGCTGCCCTGCATAGCGACCAATCGGAGTCCTTACGGCATCGCAAATATACGCTTCGGCCATGCGTTCCTCGCTAAAAGCAAATTGCGGACATGTCACAACGCATCATCACACGTCACAATGCGTCATCACGCGTTACCAATTAACGGGCACATTCTGTTGATGGCGATTCCGCCCAAGGGTTCGGTGACGAATGCAGTCGGTTACGTCAAGAGCAGCAAAAGAGCGCGATGCACATCGCTGGAACATTCAAGCGAATGGACGCACCAAGTCGACCAGTACGTTGAAGTATGCACTCTCACATAAATCGACCGACCGGTCAAATGTTTTTGGAAGCCGCAATTTCGGCTTCGCCACTGCGTTCTGATCTTTTTGATCCTTGGTGTCGTGCCCGCTGTGCCCAGCGCACACCTCGTTCGAGGATCACTCGGCTGGCGCATCTGTTGGATGCTTTTTCTGACTCCCACGTTGCGTGGGTTCGTCACCGTGCTGTCGATTGCCTGTCGATTGCTCGGCCATGCTCGTACACACCACGGTTGCGTCGCTGATCTCGCTACAAAATCGAGAGAAGGCCGCGCTCTTGCGTGCGTCGACGACGTCGTTGGCGTCGGCTAAAATTTACTGCCGGAACGACTTCCGGCAGTCGTGATAAGCGGGTCTCGTTGACGCGCCTTTGGAGTCCTCGATATGAATGATTCTTCGCCCCTGTCGGGCAAGCGCCCTTCTTCTAGGGCAAACCCTCTGCGCACGATTGTTTACGCGCTTGTCGACTTTGGTGGCACCCGACCCCTGGCCGTGTTCGCAATGGCGCTCGCGGTTCTTGTGTCATCTTGGTGGTACGCCTCACACCTCGAGATTCGTTCCGACATCCGCGAGCTCTTGCCGCGCGATAGCCCAGGCTTCCAAGCCTTTGAGCGGCGCCTCGAGCGCGTAGGCGGGCGCGCCACCATCGTGGTCGTAGCCGAGTCGCCCGATCGTTCCGCCAACGAGCGCTTCATCGATGCGATGCATGCTTCCCTTCAGACCATGATGAAGGACCAGGCGGATTGTGTTGCAAGTTGCACAGATGCCGCGTGCCAGAAAGCGTGTGGCCCGGCCCTGATCTCGTCGGTCGAGGCCGGAACCAAAGGCCTGAAAAGCTTCTTCGAATCGAACAAGTGGCTTTACGCGAGTCTTGCCGACCTCGAAGAGGCCGACGCCACGCTCGACAAGCAAATCGCCGTTCGCAGCGGCTTGGTCGAAGATCTCGAAGGCGACGCCACCGCATCCGAACCTTCGCTCGGCATGGAGAAGTTCCGCGAGCGTTTCAAGAAGAAGGCGGACGATCACGACGACTTCCCAACGGGCTACTTTGCCTCGCCCGACGGCACGCAGATCGCCCTGCGCATATTTTCGACCACGTCGGGCATGGGCGGAAGCAGCGACGAGCAGCTCTATGCGGATATCCAGCGGATGGTGAATCACATCCACCCGTCGTCGTTCCACCCGCAGATGAAAGTGGGCTTCGGCGGCGACATTCCGAATGCGGCCGCCGAGAAAGACTCGCTCGTTCACGAGGCGCTCATTGCAACGGGCATCGCCGCAGCGCTCATTCTGGGAGGCGTCGTTTGGTTCTATGGCTCGCTTTGGGCCTTGGTGCTCGTCGGCTTCCCGCCGCTACTCGGCGTTGGGTGCGCCTACGCGTTCGCGACATTCAAATATGGATACGTCAATGCCTCGGGCGCGTTCCTCGGCGCCATCATTCTTGGCAACGGCGTCAATTACCCCATCGTTCTTTACTCGCGTTACAAGGAATTTCGTGCACGCGGAATGACGCCCAACGTGGCAAGACGCGAAGCGGTGTGGAACGCGTTCCGCGCCGAGCTCGTTGGTGCCACGGTGGCGAGCATTGCGTACGGCTCGCTCACCATCACGCGCTTCCGCGGCTTCAGCCAATTCGGCGTCATCGGCTTCATAGGCATGACGCTCGTGTGGATCACGATGATCCCGTGTTTGCCCGCGCTCATCGTCCTTGTCGAACGCCTCCAAAGCATGTTGCCAAAGCGCCTGCGCGAACGCGCTGGTCGCGTCGATGAAGATGGCGCACGCGGACCCATCGCACGCATCGTCGGCAACGTCACCGAACGCCGCGCACCGATTTTCGTTGGCGCAGCGGCGATTGTCACCGTGCTATTCGCTTACCGGCTTCCGTCGTTTTTGAAAGATCCGTGGGAGTACAATTTCGACAAACTCGGCTCGCAAGGATCGCACACGAGCGGCCCGGCGCAGTGGTCGGCAAAGGCCGACCGCATTCTGTCGGGGCGCATGAACATGAACGGCTCGCTCGTGCTCGCCAACACGCCCGAGCAAGTGCCCATGGTCAAAGAGCGCATCGTCGAAAACGACCGAACCGATCCCAAAGGCAGCATCATCGAGGGCATCACGACACTCGCCGATTTTCTGCCGGGCTCGCCGGGCGAGCAAAACAAGAAGCTCGAAGTGCTCGCGCGCATCCGCGAAAGGCTCACGCCCGGCGTGCTCGCGCGCTTGTCGCCAAGCGAGCGAAAAAGTATCGACGAGCTCACACCGCCCGATACGCTTCGCGCCCTTTCAGGCGACGATCTTCCCGAGCTTATCAAGCAGCGATTCTCCGAGAAAAACGGCACGCTCGGGACCTTGTTCTACATCCGCTACCGGCCGGATCTTCCACGCAACGACGGCCACGTTTTGCTTCGCCAGTCTCGCGACATCGACAACGTCGTTCTCCCTGACGGCACGCACGTCGACACCGCGAGCCGCGCGACGATTTTTGCGGAAATCATCCGCTCGCTCGAACGCGACGGGCCGCTGGCCACGGGCGCCTCGTTCGTTGCCGTGGCCATCGTGGTCATCCTTGCAACGGCGTCGGCGCGCGGCGCAACGGCTTCGCTGCTTGCGCTCGTGGTCGGCGTCATCTGGATGCTCGGCAGCGCCATGTTTTGGAACGAGCGGCTCAATTTCTTGAACTTCATCGCGCTGCCCATCACTTTCGGCATTGGGTCCGAATACCCGTTCAACATCTATGACCGTTCGCGCCTACTCGGCGGCGACGTCACACGCGCGGTGAAGCTGCACCTCGGTGCAGTTGCATTATGCAGCTATACGACGACCATCGGCTATGGGTCGCTCACCTTCTCGGACAACCAAGCGCTGCGTTCGTTCGGGCGCCTGGCAATGGCCGGTGAAATCGCGTGCCTGCTCGTGGCGGCATTTGTGTTGCCTTCGCTGCTTCATCTTATCGGCGCACACACCGTGGGGCGTAAACTTGCCACGGCAGGCAAGGCTCGAGACGATGACGCGAGCGATGTGAAGGCCTCGATCGGCCAATAGACCGCTTAAAACTGCCATGGGGTTAGATGAATGAGTTGGTCGTCGGGAACCACGTACGGCCTTCCAGTCATCGGATCGCGCGCGTCAGGGGCAACGTCGAGAAGCGGGAGAACGGCGAACGCGCGCTCGTGGAGCCGAGGGTGAGGGACGACGAGGCGCGCATCGCAAATGGACGGGCCGCTCGTCCAGAGAATGTCGAGATCGATCGTGCGCGGACCCCAGCGCACTTCGTTTTCGCGATCGCGACCGAGATCCGTTTCGATGTGCCCCAGCGCGTCGAGAAGTGCGAGCGGCGGAAGCATACATTGTACAGAAATTGCGGCGTTCAAGAAGTTAGGCTGCGCAGGACCGATGGGCGCGGTCTCATAGACGCGTGAACGATTCACGACTTCACAGAAGAGATTTATCTGCGAAACTGCCTTGCGCAACGTGCCCAGGCAATCTCCCAGATTGGCCCCGAGACCGATGACAACGAGTGCATCCTTCACCTGTGATGGCTGCTGCCGCGCGAGCCACCAGAAGATCGGGAACCGCCACCCGACGAGTGCGACGTCGACCGCCCAGGAGATGAGGATGGTGAAGAGTGAACCGGTGGCGAAGAAGGGTGGAACGACGGCGACTGTGCAGGCCCCGGAGAGGAAGACGGCGACGACGCGCGAGGCACTGGACCAGATGGAGACGACGAACGCGGCACTGGACCAGACGGTGCCGAGCGACCGTCACGCAACCGCCCTTGCCGCGCCACGGGATCGACTCGCGACGAGATAGCAGGGTTCCGCCCATAATTTGGCCTTTGCCCCGTCATCCTATCGCCAGTACCTCGATCGCTCGGACTGGTGCGTGGGCGCGCAGTTGCGCGTGGACGACCGCCTGCCGGAGAGCCACCCAAGGGCTGCGCCGTGCGCGGCGATGCAAAGGCATGCGCGCGCTCGAGCCCGCGGTTGCCTCGCGGAGGCGCGGGAATGGAGGCGCGATTGATACCCATTTCGCCTGGGGTTGGCCCTCGCGCGCCACCACGTGAATTCGCTGTGCCGCGGCCACCTGGCGTAACGCGAGACGACGCGGGTACATAGGGTCGCGTACGCGCCTCCATTTCGCGCGCGGAGGCCCCGCGCAACACGTACCTTCCAACCCTGGGATTGTGAAGGTAGCCGCGTGAGCAGTACGTGTAATAAGGCGACCAACCGAACGACCAAGCGACTGCCACGCCGTTGTACCAATACCAATCGGGCGGCGCGGCCGACCAACCTACGTAGTCGTAGTCAGAATCGCCCGTGCGCCAAACCACCCACGCGCCCGAATACGTTCGCCCAGGTATCCACGCCCAGCCGTAGCGATCGGAACGCACCCAGCGCCCGTAGTGAAACGGCGCCCAGCCCCACGAGTAGTCAGATACCCAAGTCCAACCTGCTTCGTCGTCGTAGGCCCATTGGCCGTCGGTCACATACGGCTCGAAATCGGCGCCAACTTCGCTTTGCGCCGGAACCCACACGGTGCCATAGGTTGGGTCTTCGACCCACTCGCCATGGCCTTCGAGTGCGGAACGGAAATCGGTGAGCGCGCTTGGATCGGTGTCGGCGTACTCGTCGGCCGACACACCGATTGGGGTGTCTTCTTCACCTGGCACGTTCGCCGCGTTCGCCGCGTTCGCGTTTTGCGCTAGAGCAAGCTCGTCGTCGGTGGGCTCGCCAACATTCGGTGGTAGCGACGATGGCGTTTGTGGAGCAGGCTCATAGCCCGGGGCAGGCCCACACCCGGTGAGCAAAAGCAGCCCCAAAGCTAGTGCGCCTAGTGCGCTGACTAGCCCGGCCAGCTGCCCGTGCGCGAATCTTTTTTGATCACCCATGCCGCAAAGCATATTGCCTCTTGCGGCTTGCTGGCCTGGAAAGGGCGCCCATGCCGCTGCTCAAATTTTGAGCGGAGCGACGCCGTTGTCCAATGTCATTTACAAATAGTTACATGCTTGCGCTACAGCGCAACCCAGTTGCGCTGATTAAAAGTCCAATGGCGATGCGCACACGTTGCGCTTCGTTGAGCCCGAAGGCCGTGGCTCTCGAAAGAAGCGGAGCGTGAGCCACGGAATTTCGGGCTCAACGCAAGTGGGCGCCGCCATATTATCGCTGACCTGCACGCGCGAATAGTTGTTTAGCGTACCATAGCCGCGCCGTTCTCCAATTCGTGCACCGGCAGAGCAGCAGCCGGCGCGCTCATGTGATTCGAGTTCGAGTACTGCGCTTCGAACCGCTGCACCGACGGCGGAGGTTCCCACCGATCGAGCGGCACGTAGGGAACGCCATCGGTTGGATTGTCGACAGGTACGGGCAGCGATTCGTCGACATCCATATCGAGTGCGGAATCGTCGTCGACAACGCACGTATGCGTTGCAGTTTCATATTCGATGCCATCGAGCATGGCCACGCGGCACGGCACGCGATGGCCTGGGTATGCGGGTTCGATGTTCGGGGCAACTCCACATCCCATGAGATCGATCACAAAAAGGTGGAGCATCGCTCCCATAGTCGCAATCTGTCGACGCGGGCTCACCATGAGCTATCCCCCTCGAGCGCCTTGGTAAACACCCGCTTTCGTCTTTGCAACGCGACGCGATTGCCCATGATCCATAATCTGACTCGAATCGACACATGCAGGCGCGATCGAGTGCGCCAATCCTTCGTGCCGATTGCGCCCTTCACCCTGACCTTCGCACGCGGTGGTATCGTGATTCTGTTGACGGCGACAAGGAGACGAAATGGCCCAAATTCCCTTTTCAATGATCGATCGCATTTCTGCCATGCAGAACTTCGAGCTATATCGCGAATTGCATTGGGAGGGCTCGTTCGAAGAGTATCTCGAGGTTGTACGCGAGCGGCCGCAAGTCACGCGCAATGCGTACCAGCGCCTTTACGATATGATCATCAGCTTCGGTACCGAAGAATACATCGACAACAAGAAGAAGCTGACACGGTACAACTTCTTCAAAGACGAGTGGAACGGTGGTGCGAATGCCATCTATGGTCTCGACATTCCGCTCATGCGCTTGGTGCACGTGCTCAAAGCCGCCGCCGAAGGTTACGGCCCCGAAAAGCGTGTGATTCTTCTTCACGGCCCTGTTGGGTCATCGAAAAGCACCATCGCGCGCTTGCTCAAGCAGGGATTGGAATATTACTCGCGTACCCCCGACGGGGCGCTCTACTCGTTCGATTGGGTAAACCTCGTGGGCACGGAGCTCGCCGGCAAGGAAGCCGATCGCTTCCCAAGCCCCATGAACGAAGAGCCTCTCCGTCTCATCCCGCTGGAGTGGCGGCCCCGCGCCATCGAAGAACTTGGGCTCGGTAGCCATCCGTTCAAAGTCCGCGTGGAAGGCGATCTCGACCCCGCAAGCAGATTCATCTTCAAAAACCTGATGACGAGATACGAAGGTGATTGGGGGAAAATGATCGCGAATCACATCCGGGTTCGCCGCCTCGCCCTCAGCGAGAAAGATCGCATTGGCATCGGTACCTTCCAGCCGAAAGACGAGAAAAATCAAGATTCTACCGAGCTTACAGGCGACATCAATTACCGGAAAATCGCCGAATATGGCTCCGACTCCGACCCGCGCGCGTTCAACTTCGATGGCGAGTTCAACATTGCCAATCGTGGCATCGTCGAGTTCGTCGAAATGCTGAAGCTTGACGTCGCCTTCCTTTACGATCTGCTTGGCGCTTCCCAAGAAAAGAAAATCAAACCAAAAAAGTTCGCCCAAACGGACATTGACGAAGTCATTCTCGGGCATACCAACGAAGCCGAATATCGCAAGCTTTTGAACAATGAATTCATGGAAGCTTTACGCGATCGCACCATCAAGATCGACATTCCGTACATCACGAAACTCAACGAAGAAATCAAAATCTACGAGAAAGATTTTGGCGGACAAAAAGTGAAAGGCAAGCATATCGCGCCGCACACCCTCGAAGTCGCCGCCATGTGGGCCGTGATGACCCGCCTTGAAGATCCGAAAAAGCACAACCTGTCGCTCGTGCAAAAAATGAAGCTTTACGATGGCAAAGTGCTTCCGGGCTACACGCAAGACACCGTGAAAGAGCTGCGAAAGGAAGCCAAGCGCGAAGGCATGGAAGGGATTTCTCCGCGTTACGTGCAAGACAAGATTTCCAACGCGCTCGTCAACGATATGGGCGAAGGCACCATGAATCCATTCATGGTGATGAACGAACTCGACAAGGGCCTGCGACACCACTCGCTGATTACGAGCGACGAGCAACGCAAACGTTTCCAGGAGCTCGTGGGTTTGGTGAAACGCGAATACGAAGAAATCGTGAAAAACGAGGTTCAACGCGCCATCAGCGCCGACGAGGACGCAATTGCGAAAGTCGCCGCCAATTACATTGATAACATCAAGGCCTTCACGTTGAAAGAGAAGGTCAAGAATCGCTACACCGGCCAGGACGAAGAGCCCGACGAGCGCTTGATGCGATCGATCGAAGAGAAGATTGACATCCCCGAGAATCGCAAAGACGACTTCCGGCGTGAGATTATGAATTTCATTGGGGCTCTCGCGGTCGAGGGCAAGAAATTCCAGTGGAGTACGAACGATCGGTTGCGCCGGGCACTCGAACTAAAACTCTTCGAAGATCAGAAAGATTCGATCAAGTTGAAAACACTTGTTTCTGCCGTTGTCGACAAAGACACGCAAGAGAAAATCGATATCATCAAAGCACGACTCATCAAAAACTTTGGTTACAACGAGGTCAGCGCCACGGATGTTCTCAACTACGTCGCGTCCATCTTTGCCCGCGGCGATGCGAAAGAGTAAGCGGCGAACGCGACAGCCGGCAGGCCGGCAGGATTGCCGGCCGTCGTGCTAGCGTGGTGCCCAACCTTCGATGCACAAGCGGCCACTCAAGCCACCGCTACGGCTCCAGCCGACCACGCTTTGGGAGTACCCGTCGCAGCACTACGGCCGTGGCGTGCAGGGCAATCCGCGTTATGTGGGCGCAACCCCATCGTACATCATCTGGAATCTGCTCGAACGCTACACGAAAATAGGAGACCTGATCGTCGATCCGTTTTGTGGCTCGGGCACGACGCTCGACGTCGCAACTGACACGGGGCGCAGGGCACGCGGTTTCGACGTATCACCGCAGCGACCCGATATTGAGTTTGCCGACGCGCGCAAGCTCCCGCTCGAGTCCAATTCCGTCGACCTCGTGTTCATGGATCCACCGTACGGCGATCATATTCATTATTCCGACGCGAAAAACTGCATTGGCAAGCTGTCGGCGTACGATCCAGCGTATTACCGTGCCATGCACCAAGCGATTCGCGAGAGCGTGCGCGTGCTCAAGCCGGGAGGCTATTTTGGCCTGTACGTGTGCGACTACTTCGAGAAGAGGCGTGGGCTCGCGCCCGTCGGCTTTCAGCTCTTCGTGAGCATGGCCGAGTCGATGGCCATCGTCGACATCGTGAGCGTCGTCCGGCACAACAAGTCGCTCGAGATGGGCAATTATCGAAAAGCCGCCGAAGAAGGGAATTTCTTTCTGCGCGGGTTCAATTACCTATTCCTTGCGCAAAAGCCTGAAGCCCGCAACCACGGGCACGGGAGGCATTTAAATCGAGTTCCCTAACGCGAACCATGCTTCTATGCTCCGTCATCATGTCGCTCAAGAAAACCCTGATGAAGCAGGGAATGAAGATGATGGCCGATCCGCGGGTAATGAAATTCATGCAAGACGAGCGGGTGATGAAGGCGATCATGCAGATGATGAGCATGCCCGGCAAGGTTCACAACTTCACCAGCGAGCAAGCCGACAAGCTTGTGAAAGCCATGAGCCTCGCAACGGAAAGCGAGGTGAACGACTTGAAGCGTCAAGTCCGTCGCCTCGAAGAAGAAGTCTTGCGCCTCGAGAAAAACACCGAGAAAGACACAAGAGCAAAAGAAACACCTCGGAACTAGGTGGTTGTGCGCTCGGCGAGCCAGCTCGTCAAAAATGGCCAAGAGGCACTCGGTGCATCGCGCCCTACGAGCAAATCGATGTGGCCGAGAGCAGTCGCGCGGTAAGTCTTGTCGGTTGAGCGGCTTCGCTCAAAGGCGGGGCGTACGCTCGCCGGAGGGGCAAGGTCGTCGTTCTGCCCCGACACGACGAGGAGCGGCAAGTTTTTCATGGCTTCGAAGCGCTCGAAGTAGTCGTGCGACGATCCATCGAATCGCGCCTCGGCTCCCCACTCGCACATGCTTCGCAGTTCGGTGATCGCAGCGCGATCGAAAGCAAGGCGCAGGTGCTGCTCGAGCACGTGGGGCTCGAGTGCGCCAGCGTGCCAAATGCGAAACGGCAACGGGACATAGGGGCTGTCGACCACCCACCCAAGGGTTCGCATGACCGCACCAACTGGCTGCATTGGCAACGGCAAGCCGAACTCGGGCACACCAAGACGGCGCATGGCATCAACAACCGAAAGAACTGCCTGAAGCGACCACGAGCCTTGCGCGAAATGATACGGGCTGCCAATGGAAACAAGGCCGGCAACTCCGCCCGCGAGCCTGGGAGCAGCGGCATAACCAACGATTCCACCAAGCGAATGGCCAACCATGTAAACCGGACGGCCCCCCGAGTGCGTCGTGATCTCACTTATTGCATCTGGAATGTCTTCGGTAACGTAGTCGTCTATCGTGCGTGGCAAAGGCGCTCCGAGAGAACGCGAACGGCCATGACCGCGGAGATCGATGTTGAATGTGTCGTACCCCGCTCGTGCAAAGTGGTTTGCCAAGCTTCGCGCCGGAAGGTGCCAAGCGAAGCGGTTTTGGCTGAAGCCGTGAACGAGAAGCACCGGCGCGCGTGTCGCGCCACCATGGTCGGCCAGGCGCTTTCGCACCATGGCAATCGGAACGCGACCCTTGGTCACCACGATCTCTTTCACGAAGGTGGCTCGATCGTGACGGTCGATCGTTTGTTCAACGGTGCGCGAAGAAAGAATCACGGTTGGTGGCGCGCAATGTAGCACGCTGCTAATGCGTCAAATCGAAAGCACTCTAGACCGCTTTCAAGTTGACGCGAGTTCAAGGCGGCGGCGAGGAGCGGACCGGAACAGCCTGCTTCGGCTTTGAGGACCGCACCGCAGCCGCCAACGACGAAATCGCGTCAAATCGAAAGCGGTCAAGCGACGGCGACGGGGCGTGCCGGTACCCCCTCCGCGTGGACACCTGCTGGAACCGCACGCGCCACGACACTGTTCGCTCCGATGTGCGCACCGTCGCCGATCACCGCGCCGCGTAGGATCACGACCCCACTGCCAATGCGCACGTGTCGTCCAATGCGAATGGGGCGGGCGTCGCCGTGCGAATTGCGGCTTTTGATTTGGTGAAAGTCGATATCGAGGAGCATGGCCATGGGACCAATGGTGGTGTCATCGCCAATCTCGATCAGCTCATTGGCAAAAATCGACGCGCCACTGCCAATGCGAACGTTGCGGCCGACAATGAGTCGCCCCGAGGGCCTTGTTGCAAGGTGCGAAGGCACCGGCGTGGAGCAAAGGGAAAACCCGCTCGCAATCTCGATGCGACCGGCGTTCATGATGACAGGACGACCCACGACGATCGCACCTTCGCCAAGGGAATCGCAATTTTCGCGCAAAACTGCGAGCGTAAACCACTGTCTAACCTGCGAAAGCAGATCAAAAAACGATGCCTTTAAAAATGCCATTTTTGAACTCCGGCTTACGTTGTGTTCATTGACTCCGTGTGCACATGGCTCGCGCCGTTTGCTCCCGCAGCGCGCAACCTGGCGCCTGAAGGTGGAGCCCCTGATTGGGCCGCCGCGATGCGCAGCACGCGTGCCGGCACGCCAGAGGCGATCGCGTTTGCGGGGATGACGCCAGCAACCACACTTCCGGCGGAGATCACCGCGCCGTCACCAATGCATGCCCCCGGAAGAACGATGACGCGTCCACCGAGCCATACGTTGCGACCGATTTCGATTGGCATCGGCGCGTCGGCTTCCGACGGGTCGAGCGGCAGGGGCAG
Organism: Polyangiaceae bacterium; assembly: GCA_009780955.1. Classification (GTDB taxonomy): domain Bacteria; phylum Myxococcota_A; class Polyangia; order Polyangiales; family Polyangiaceae; genus Labilithrix. The sequence goes on from WQZB01000022.1 coordinate 28,232, forward strand.
CTCACTATCGGAAATTACGCAGTAGGGCCCAATTTTCGAGCCGTCACCGATGCGCACGCGGGCACGTGCCGAAACAGCGGTGCCGTAGTTGACGCTAACGTCTCTGCCGATTTCGAGCGTGGCCCCCTTGGCCGTTGCAAGTTGCACGGTACCGAACACCGAGCTCATCGCGAAATCGTCGCCGATGTGCAAGGTTCCATCGTTTCTTATGTCGGGCCTTTTGCCAAACGTACGCGCGCGCGCGCCAACGGACGTGCACGAGCGCAAGCGACCATGCGCAAGAAGTAAAGCCATCGCGTTGTCGCGAACCTTTTGTACAAGCTCGCTCAGAGCAAGCTCGCGGTGCCTTTGCACCGCCTGAATTAACTTGTCTACGATCGCAGCCATGATTGAGCACCTGCCTTCCGACGCACGAACTTCAAGTTGGGGAGCAAGGCCGTGCCGGCACTACGTTGTGCGCATAACGTATGCGGCGCGATAGCCCGCTTTCGGTTTGACGCGATTTCATCGTTGACGGCTGTCCCGCGGCGCGGGCCTGCCGAAGGCAGACCGACTGCGTCGAGAAGAACACCCGAGACTGCGTTCGGCCGTTAGGCCGGACTCAGCGCCAAAGGCACCGGCGAAACGAGTTACGCTGGCACGGCGCTCGTCGAGTGGGTCTTCGCGCTTGCGGCAATAGGCTCCGGCCTCTTGCGGCGCACGAAAGCGACAATGTTCGCAATGGTGTCGAGGTTCTCCGGCACGATCTCGTCGTCGGCTACTTTGATACCGAATTCCGACTCAAGGAACGCCGTGACCTCGAGAACCCCCGTGGAATCCACAATACCCTGATCGAGCAGCGACGCGTTGTCGGCAAGGGCATGTGCATCCGGCACGTAGAAATTGGACGCGATAAACGCACGGATGATCTCGTAATTCTGCTTTGACATGACTTTATCCCTTCTTTTTCTAAGGACGCTCGATCACGCGAGCGCTTTCTTGTCGATTTTCCCGTTGTCACTCTTTGGTAAGGCTGAAACGATTTCGAAATATTTCGGCACCATGAAGCTTTCGAGACGCTCTTGGCAAACGCGCCGAAGCTCTTTGTCGTCGACCGTGGCGCCTTGTTCAAGCGCAACGAAGGCTTTCGGCGCCTGACCAAAAACTTCGTCGGGCACACCGATCACCGCGGCTTCTTTGACACCCGCAATGCTGTAAAGGACAGCTTCGATTTCTTTTGGCGCGACCTTCTCGCCACGCGATTTGATTATGTCGTCAAGCCGCCCAACAAAATAGAGATACCCCTCTTCATCCATCTTGCAAAGGTCGCCGGTGTAAAGCACGCGCTCGCCGGGCACTGGGCCTGGTTTCAGCTTTCGTGCCGTTTCTTCGGGCTTCTCCCAATAGCCAGCCATCACGGTCGCACCGCGAATGACAAGCTGCCCGACGACATTCGGCCCCACCTTTTTGCCGTCATCACCAACAATCCACATTTCCGTGTTTGGAATCGCTAGCCCCACGCTCGTGGGCTTGCGATCGAGATCCTCCGGCGGCAAATACGTGCACCGCTTGCACTCGGTAAGCCCGTACATCGAGTAGATGCGTGCCGTGGGGAAAAGATCTTTCAGCGCAAGGATATGCTTGACTGGCAATGCTGCCGCCGTGTTCGTCACGTAACGGACTTTGCGAAGGTCGAAGTCTTTGATGTTTTTCATCTCCGTCATCATCGCGAAGATGGTTGGCACGCCGGGAAAGCCTGTAACGCCTTCCTCAACGACCGTTTTCATGACCTGCACGGGGTAGGTAAAGCCCTTTTCGAGCACGAGCCTCGCGCCCATCCGAAACGCCATGATCATCTGGTACAAGCCGTAGTCGAACGACATGGGCAGAACACCGAGAATGACGTCGTCTTCGCGATTTTGGAGGTACGTCGTGATCGACCTGGCCGCCGTCAGCATGTTGCGATGCGTGAGCATTACACCTTTTGGCTCACCCGTGCTGCCCGACGTGTAGATGATGGCAGCAAGGTCGATGTCGATCGAGCGCCTGGTCGGTGCGATGTCGGTGCGCTCACCGGTCAGGGCGCCCTCCCACGATGTCGAGCCCTCGTGCCAACCGTGGCGTTCGCGGTCGAAGGCGCCCGACACAACGATGCTTTTCAAATGCTTGCTTCGACGCGCGGCATCGGTGAAAACAGCGGAAAGGTTCGCATCGGTAATCAATGCCGTGGCCCGGCAGTCGTTGAGAAGCCAAGCCAGCTTGTCGGCCTTCGTGTGCGGATGAATCATCGACACAATCGCATTCGCTTTGAGCACCGCCCAAAATGCGACAGCTGCCTCAATCGAGTTGTCGAGGAAAACAATGACGCGGTCGCCACGCTCTACGCCACGGCGCACGAGCGCGTTGGCAAGGGCGTTCGACCGCGTGTTCAATTCGGCGTATGTGGCGCGGCGGCCCTGGCACACGATAGCCACTTTGTCGGGCAAGCGCGCGGCAGACTCGATTAGAAATTCGTGAAGCAACAAAGCGGCGGTCATGCGGTTACCCGGGCGGTGTCGAGCAAAGGTCCATGGGACAAGGATTGGTGGGACGACGACGGGTGCGATGCCGGCCGCGTGCCATCGAAGTTTGCAACGAACGCGTCGTACAAAAGTTGCGTCGACACAACTCCGGTAAGTGCCATGTTGTCGGTGTTCGACAAGGGCCCGCGATCGATCTGCGAGCGACACTTGTTCCAAAGGCGCAAAGCGGCATCCGCGTCGAAGATGCCCGCATGCATCAGGGCCTTGCGATCGAACAGCGCCTCGGTGTAGTCGCGGGCCGCCGCATGCGTCAGGGCGAGCACGTCGGGCGCCCGGTACGGTTGTTTCTTTCGCTGTGCAACCTCGGAAGGCAAAAGCTCACTCGCAATGCGCTTGAGCACGTGCTTTTCATCGAGAACGTGAAGCTTCACGTCGTCGGGCAGCGCACACGCCAGCTCGACGACCTCGGCGTCGAGGAACGGAAAGCGACCTTCGATCGAGTGCGCCATCAGCATGCGATCGCCCTGCGACGACAAGAGGTAGCCGGCAAGCAGCGTGTGCATTTCAATCCACTGATCTTGAGCCAGCGGCGACCAATCGGTCATCTCGGTCGGCAGCGTCGCAACAAGCTCACTCTGCGCATCGAAGCCTTCGAGCTCGGCACGGAGCTCACTCGAAAATAGACGCTTCATCGCGTGCGCACCTTGCCAGCGCGGACGATGAGCAAAGCCAAGCTCGCCCGCGCAATCCAGATCGCGCCCGAAGAACTTTTGCGCCATCGCGCGCTGCGCGACCGGAGAGCGCGCAAGGTATGGGTAAAGCCGGTCGAGCAGCCGTGGCCTCATCGTGGAGCGCGGATGACGCGCCCAGAAGCGCCGAACTTTGCCTTCGCGAAACAGATCGTAGCCTGCAAAAACTTCGTCGGCGCCTTCGCCTGTGAGCACGACTTTGATGCCTGCATTGCGCACGAGTTCCGATAGGAGGAAGAGCGGTGCCGGTGCCGTGCGCAGCATGGGACGCTCGGCATGCCGCACCACGAGAGGCACCGCGCGCGCAATGTCTTCACGCCGAACCACGAGCTCGTGGTGGTCAGTGCCAAGGGCGCGTGCGACGAGCCGCTGGTATGGCGTTTCGTCGTATTCGGCATCGTCGAAACGAATCGAGAACGTCGAAAATCGTGCAGTTGCCTTTTGTGCGAGGGCTGCCACGAGCGAGCTGTCGAGTCCACCCGAAAGGTACGCGCCCACAGGAACGTCGGCGCGAAGCATGCGCAGCCGAACGGCTTGCGTGAGCGCGCCCTTGACCATCTCGGTGGCGTCTTCGATGGTGCTGACGAGGGGGCGCTCACCACGCTTTGGAAAGCGAGGAGAAAACCATTGCCGCTCGACTGGAGTCACCCGACCGAGTCGATACACGCGATAGTGGCCTGGCGGCAGTTCGTCGACCGCAGCGAACGCGGTGCGCGGAGGAACGGGACTCCAGAACGTGAAGGTTTCGTCGATGCCGCGCGGGTCGAGCGCGCGCGGAATGTCACGACTTGCCGCAAAGATCGCTTTCGCCTCACTTGCAAAATACAATCGCCCGGAGTGAATGCACGTGTGAATGGGCCTAACACCAAGCCTGTCGCGCGCGAGCGTGAGAGTTTTTTCGAGCTTGTCCCACACGGCAAACGCGAACTGTCCGTTGAACCGCTGCAAAGCTTCCTCGCCCCATTCGGCCCAAGCCTGCAACACAACCTCGGTGTCGCATTCGGTCGAAAAGTGGCGTCCACGTGCCATGAGCTCGGCGCGGAGCTCAACGTAGTTGAAAACCTCGCCATTGTAGACAATGACACGCCGCCCATCGGTCATTGGCTGCACGCCGCCCACGAGATCGATAATCGACAAGCGTGTGTGCGCGAGACCCAATGGCCCTTTTGCGTACAGCCCAAGTGCGTCGGGGCCGCGGTGCAAAATAGCCCGCGCCATGCGTTCGAGCTCGTCACGCGAGGGCTCACACGCTGCCGGCGACAACGCCGCAATTCCAGCGATCCCGCACATTATAGGCCTCGATCCATGTTGGTCTTGTTGGCGGTCTCGCTGGCGCTGCCCTCGACCTCCGGCACTGGCTTGATGAGCAGCGGACGGGCGTGAAGCCAACGCGTCGTTCGACGCTTGCTATCGATGTCGCGATAAACGCGCTCGATTTGCGCTTCTGTCATGGATAAGGCGTGCGCAACGTCGCTCGCCGGCACACCGTGATTTCTGCCGTATAAGCACACGTCCATCTTGTCGTAGGGCAGCGCGAAGAAGAATTCTTCCTGCGTCTGCTCCATCGAGAACGTGTCGGTGGTTGGCGGTCGCTCGCAAATCTCTTTTGGTACGCCAAGGTACCTGGCAAGCGCATAAACTTGCGTTTTGTAAAGATGCGCGATGGGCTTCACGTCGGCCGCACCATCACCCTGTTTCACAAAGAAGCCTTGGTCGTACTCGAGGCGATTGGGCGTGCCAGCGACCGCATAACCAAGACGATCGGCGTGGTAATATTCCATCATTTTGCGTACGCGCTGCTTGAAGTTTGTGGCAGCAACGAGCTGCCGATAAGCCTCAGGCTGCATGCGCGATACTTTCTCGTGCCCATCTGGAGCGCGCACCGTGAGATGAAAAACGTTGATGCGATCCCCATCGAGAATGGATGGCAGCGTAAGCTTGCAAGTCCACCCTTCTGTGTACTCTGCAAATACAGTGCGAATCGCTTCGTCTTGGCGCGCATAGCAACCCATGGCAGAAAGCGTCGGCCCGATGTTCTCGACAACCGCAGCGATCCCAAGTTGATTGGTCAGCAGTTTTCCGAGCTCGAGTGACGCCGATGCCGAGTCACGCTCCGGCATGAGAAGCGCCAATACGCGTTCGCGGCCCATGGCCCGCACCGCAAGTGCGGCAACCACCGAGCTGTCAATCCCACCAGATACGCCGACGACGATTCCTTTACGCCGAAGAACGCGGCCGACCTGCTCGCGCAGCGCCTCTTCAATGAACTGAACCTCTTGCGCGCAATCGAGCTTGAGCACGTCGGTAGAAAAAGACATCGTCATCACCTTTCGAGCAACCTACGTACCTCGGCCTTCGGTGATCCAAGGGAGCACGCGACACATGTGTTCCGCATGCGACTCCAAGCGGAAATCATGCATTAAGACTGGCTTCCATGGCCGATTAAGGCAATGAAATAATCTTATGAAGCAATAAAAATATATCCAAACTGGATCATAATAAATCCATTATGCGACAATATTACTCATGCAATGCCCCACCTAATCCTACAATCCGACGCAATAGCTGTGATCTAATTTCGCAATTCAATCTTGTTTCGCAAAGAATCGCGCTTGCGTACGTGTCGCGGTGCCATAGGCGCGACGCTTCGTCAGCGGCTCGTGCGGCTGTGCGACGTTGTCTCGCTTCGTGACAAATTGCATCGATAGAAGTCACCGGTCTCCTTGGCTCATGTGACTAGCCCGGGCACGGCGCGTGCACACCAACCTTAGCCATGAGCGAGCGCATGATTCTCGCGGTCGATGACGAAGAGGAGACATGCGATTTGCTGCGCGTGGTGCTCGAGCGTGAAGGGTACAAAGCCACGACTTGCACGTCCGCTCAGGCCGCTCTCGAACTTGTCGGTACACAAGACTTTGACTGCGTTTTGACCGATCTTCAAATGCCGGAGATGAGCGGCCTCGAGCTTTGCGAGCGCGTGCTCGGCACGCAGCCGAGCGTGCCCGTGGTCGTTATCACGGGTCAAGGAAGCCTCGAAACGGCCATTGGCGCCATGCGCGTCGGCGCGTACGACTTCATTACGAAGCCAGTCGATTCGAAGCTTCTCCTTTTGGCCGTCTCGCGAGCCATTGAGCATCGCGGTCTCGAAGAGGAGGTCAAGCGATTGCGCTCTGTCGCACCCCTTGGTGACAAGCCGATCGACAACGTGATAGGCGCCAGTTCGGCGATGCGCCGCGTGTTCGGACTCGTTGCGCGGGTGGCGGACGCCGACGCTGGCGTGCTGATTCACGGCGAAACGGGTACCGGCAAAGAGCTCATCGCCCGCGCCATCCACGACCGGAGCCGCCGGAACATTGGCCCGTTCGTGGCCATCAACTGCGCATCGATTCCCGCAACCCTGCTCGAAAGCGAATTGTTCGGCCACGAGCGCGGCGCATTCACCGATGCCAAAACCCAACGCACTGGGCTGTTCGTTCAGGCAAGCGGCGGCACGCTCTTCCTCGATGAGATTGGCGAGCTGCCGCTCGAGGTGCAACCGAAGCTTTTGCGCGCGCTGCAAGAGCGCAAGGTGCGCCCTGTTGGATCGAATCGCGAAATCCCGTTCGACGCGCGCGTGCTCACAGCCACCAATCGCATTCTCGAAGACGAAGTCTACGAGCGACGCTTCCGCGAAGACTTGTTCTACCGGATCAATGTTGTAAAAATTGACGTGCCGCCGCTTCGCGAGCGCAGCGGCGACGCCCTTCACCTGGCACGCCACTTTCTCAAGCAGTACGCCGATCGGCACAGCAAAGGCGAGATGGACTTGTCCCCAGCGGCCGCCGAGAAACTCATTAGCTACTCGTGGCCTGGTAACGTCCGCGAGCTCGAAAACTGCATCGATGGCGCGGTTGCCCTCGCACGCAACAATCGAATCGAGCTCGATGATCTGCCCGAGAAAGTCCGGAGCTTCCGCCCCGAGAAATTCGTCGTTTCCGCCAACCAACCGGAGGAAATCGTCACCATCGACGAGCTCGAACGTCGCTACATCCTCCGTGTTCTGTCCCTTGTTGGGGGAAACAAATCGCGCGCTGCGCAGGTGCTCGGATTCGATCGTCGAACTTTGTATCGCAAGCTTGAACGCTACCAAAACGGGCAGGCAACCCAATCGGCAGCCGACGCCGCTCCCGCACGGCTTTAGGGGGCACCCACAAGGGGTGCCCCTACAACCAACAAAACGCGCATTCGTAGGGGCGGCCCCCTGTGGCCGCCCCCGCACGGCTTTGACGCCTAGTTTGGCTGTGCGCGTGGAATAGGTGTATCGCTCGCCAGCACCTCGAAGTTTCCCGAGCCCAAAACGTCGACAACCTGCGCGTGACGATAGGCAAGCTTCATGTGCATGAAGCCAGAGAGGCGGCCTTCGGTGCTGACCGAGAAGCCGAGGCGAGACCAGCGCGAAGCCTCATGAGCATTGCGAAAGCGCATCACCACCAGCTGGCAGCCGCTTCCAAAGGTGCTGGCAAGTCGCCCTACAATGGCAAAGTCCAGGTTTCGCTGTTGCCAGAGGTCGTCCACCTCGATGCTTTCGATGTAAAGGAGATCAATCCCTGCGCCGTCCGCGTAGTCGTCTTTGTACCAGCCATGTGCAAAGTACACGTCGGCAAGCCCCGCAAGTGGGCTACGATGCAGAATTGGCCAGAGATCGCCATGTGCGTCAGCCAGTTCTCCGACGTGCAAGAGAGCAACACGGGCCGCTGCATGATCGCCATGAGCGTCACCGGCACGCACGTCGAGCCAAGTGATGTACGCGCCGTCCGTGCCCAAGCCGTCAAGGTCGATGCTGGAGTGGATGGAGAGCTTCATGTCCCGAACCCTTCCAGAGCGACTCGAAGGCCGTCAACGAGCGCGAGAGAGCGCGATGCATTTTCGCCACACACGCCGCACCAATGGGACAGAATCGGTCACAATCTGCGACTAAAAGCCTCGATGCGTGCGATCTCGTGCATTGTGAACGATACGTGAGTATGTAGACAATGATTGTATTATGCACGCTATGGTAGGCGCGAGGCGCAACATCTCGTACATTGGACCGCGCGCCAATTCGCTACGGATCTTCTGTACGTGTGCTGCTCGGCACACACACACCGCGTCGCGCGACGTTACTTATTAAGCAACGCGCGCCTTGGTACGCAGCGTGCTCCGGCGCGCCGAAGCCGAGGTGCGTGCTGGTGGACAACAGGCAGAACGAGACAAAGGCACACAAGGTCTTAATCGCCGCGGGACGCTCGGAGGCGCGCCTGTCTGGTGAACTCACACGCCCTGCTTGTGCACGCGGGATTGTCATCGTTGCAAACGCACCGTCGCGCCGTGAAGTGCTGCGCGAGAAGGCATCATCGACGTCGGCAGTCATTGCAAGTATCGGTCTTCGCGCGGAGGTAAGCACACTCATCGTGGACCTTTTCACACCAGGGGAAGAGGCATGGGACCGCGACACGCCGCGGCCGTTCGTGGAAGAGGACGCGCACGTTCGCGGCGTGAGCCTTCACCTGCTTGCGCAGCGGCTTAGTGCAGCAACCGAATGGGTGCTTGCGGACGATACCCTTAGGCACTTGAAAATTGGCTATTATGGCACTGGTTTTGGTGCGGCCGCGGCACTTGTCACCGTAAGCACGCGAACCGAGGTCTGCGCCGTTGTGTCGGTTGGGGGAAGGCCAGATCTCGCAGGACCTGCACTCGAATCTGTGCGCGTCCCAACGCTTTTCATCGTGGCAGAGAGCACGGCTGACAACGATCCGCTGCTCGCGCAAGCACGAAGTGCACGCCGCCGCCTCAAAACGAACAGCGAGCTTTGCATCGTGCGCGGCGCGGGGCCGTGCTTCGAAGGGCCGGGCGGGACGGAAGATCTTGCCCGCCTTGCAAGCGAGTGGTTCGCCAAGCACTTCGGGTGAGTTGGTTCCAACGGAGCTTGCACATGCTACCGTGCAAGCATCATGGTTTGGCCTTGGCGAACTCACACGCGGCGACGCGCCTGGTTCAAAGCGTTGGTTGCGGTGGCGATCATCGCCGGCCCCTTCACGCTGCCGCGGCAAACGTATGCCTTTTGTCGAACGACAACCGATCCGATCCCGGAAAATTTCCCAGTTTTGACCCAGTGCTACACCGGTGGACTACCGCTTTTCTGGCGAAATGCGTGCGTGGGATACAGCATCAACCGTAGCGTGACGAGCAACATGACGCTCGACACGGCAACGACGATCATCGACAAGGCGTTCGCCACTTGGTCGAACACCACATGCCCTGCGTCGGGCGATAAGGTTGGCATCACGGCCGACGATCTTGGACCGGTCGATTGTGACGAGGTCAACTTCAACCCGAACGGTCCAAACCAGAACGTCATCATTTTCCGAGATAGCTGGCCGTACAACGATCCGTACAACACGCTCGGTCTCACAACCGTCACGTTTAACGTCAACACGGGCGAGATCGTCGATGCAGATATGGAACTCAACGCAACAGGCGCCAAGCTCACGACAACCGATTCAGTGCCTTCAACCGGCTACGATTTGCAAAGCATTGTCACGCACGAGGCCGGACACTTCTTCGGGCTTGCACACTCCACGAACCCGGACGCAACCATGTATCCGGCCTACACACCAGGAACTTCATCGCTGCGTGAACTCACGTCCGACGACATTGCGGGCATCTGTTCGATCTATCCGGATGTGACCGAACGCACCGTGGACACCTCCGTCATCGCGAGCGGCATTCTCGCGGCAGGGCCGTGCGATCCAACACCAAAACACGGCTTCACATCGTCGTGCGATGCCGCGAGTCCGTCGGAGTCGTCAAAAGGCTGCTCGGTCGGCGCTACTTCATCGAACTCGCAGTCATCAGGCTTCGCGCTCGGACTCGTCCTAGCCAGCGTAGCCGCTGCAATCCGCCGTCGAATGGGGCAGACACGGGGGTCTGCCCCTACGACCAATCAAAACGCATATTCGTAGGGGCGTATGGCCATACGCCCCTCACGCAATCGCCAATAAAACGCATCAAAACGCATATTCGTAGGGGCGGCCCCCTGTGGCCGCCCTTTTTATGTCACCTAACGCTGATGGCGGCGCGGCCCAGCCTCGCCGCGCGATCGGCGTTGGAGGGACGCACCTCGAGCAGGTGATCGCCCCGACTGATGGCCACGCGCGCACGATAGGGAGAGTCAAGGCGCGCAGTAGCACGCCCGTCGAGCATGAGTACGAGCGGCTCGCTCGGGGGCAAGCCATGCGTCTGCACGACAACATCGATTGCGTCGTTTGTTGCAGCCGCGCGGCCACGTTCGGCAATCAGCACAGCGCCGTCGACCGGCGCAACGAGCTCGATCTGCGGCTGTTCGGCGGCGCTGGGGGCGCAGCCGGGAACACGCGATCCGACGAACCAAGGAATTCCATGCGGATCGCTTCCGGGTGCCCCCATTGGCTTGGTTTCCAGCCATCGCGCAAAACTGTCAGGCAAGATCCCAATGGTCACATTTCCGTGGTGGTTGCATATATAAGGAGGCTCACCGGGTGGTGCGGACCGCACGCTTGCCCACTGGTGCACGTGGCAGGTGGCAGTGGGTGCATGACCACGCGGAAACACGCGGTGAACTCGATCGGGACATGCGGCTCCTGCCCGCTCACCCGAGAGCGGACAGACAGCGGCGTCTTCGAGAAGATCGGCGGGCGCGAGTGGCGCGCGAGCTTTCACGTCACGCATGGCACGCTTCATTGCATCGAAGAAAAGTGGACCAGCACCAACAGCACCGGTGAGTTTGCGCGTGGGCGATCCGTCGGCGTTGCCTGTCCACACGACCACGGTGCGCTCGCGCGTGTATCCGCACGTCCACGCGTCGCGGTACGAGGTGCTTGTGCCGGTTTTCACGGCAACGGGATAGTCGAACTCGAATGGACCGCGCGCGCGAAGACCTCGAATGCGCGCGAACGGATCGGACAGTGCATCGGTTGCAGCCGCAACGGCCGACGCCTCGAAAATGCGCTCTCCACCAAGGGACGCGGCCGCCCCTTCACCCGCGAGCTCGTGAACGCGAATGTGTTCGCCGCCACGCGCCAAGGTGACGTACGCCTCGGCAAGTTCGAGCGGCGTGACTTCGGCGCTGCCGAGAGCGATCGACAACCCATAGCGCTCGGCGCCGCCTGCAAGAGGAAGCCCTGCGCCTCGAAGAACGGCGACGACATCTTTTGCGCCGATCTCGGCTGCAAGCTTGACGGCCGGCACGTTGAGGCTTCCTGCGAGCGCTTCACGCGCAGAAATAGGCCCGAGAAACGTGCCGTCAAAGTTTTCAGGTGCATATCCGCGGCCTGCGTTCGCGCCGAACTCGGTTGGAACGTCGGCGAGCATTTGCATTGGAGAAACGCCCTTCTCAAAGGCTCGTGCGTAGATGAATGGCTTCAGCGTCGAACCCGGCTGCCTGGGTGCGCGCACCAGATCGACCATGCCGGCAATGCGTGTGTTCGAAAACGATGCGCTGCCAATCTCAGAAAGGACTTCACCCGTAAGGTTATCGACCACAACGACCGCAACGGTGCTTGCACCTCGTGCTGCAAGACGATCGGCATGGGTGCGTACGAGCGCTTCGAGATCGGACTGCAAGTCGAAGTCGAGGGTTGTGCGGACCTCGGGACGATGGCCATTTTTTGCGCGTGCGAGCACCAGATGCGGCGCGAGGAAAGGGCGCGGGGCGTGCGCGTCGCGCAGCTCGATGGCTTCTGCGAGCCCGCGATCGCGATCGGCCATAGACACGAGCCCGCGCCGATGCATCTCATGGAGCAACGCGCGCTGACGGCGAATGGCCCGGTCACGATGCCGGTAAGGATCGAGCGCGCTCGGGGCGCGCGGAAGCACCGCAAGCAGTGTGGCCTGCGCAAGGGACAGATCGCGTGCGTGCACGCCGAAGTAGCCGAGCGCCGCGGCCTCTGGGCCGGCAAGGCCGCGGCCATAGTCGAGTCGATTCAGGTACGCTTCGAGGATTTCGTTTTTCGACGCGTGCGCTTCGAGGTTCTGCGCGCGCGCCATTTCTCGAATTTTTTCGGTCACGGTTCGCGGGCGCGCTCGGCCTCGATAGTCGAGGCGCTTGACGAGCTGCTGGGTGATGGTGCTCCCGCCCGAGATGACGGAGCCGTGCATCACGTCGGATGCAAGCGCGCGGAGCACGGCGATGCGATCGATGCCGTCATGATCGTAAAATCGTCTGTCTTCGCTTGCGATCGTCGCAAGAACGAGGCGCTGCCCCATGTCGTCAAGCTTCTGCGGCTGCCCGCGAAGCCCGTCAGCCGAGGGCCGCTCGCCAAGCACCCGGCCGTCACGCGCGAGCACGCGTGTTGCCACGATCCACGAGGTGTCGGCGAGTCGTGCTTCGGGTGAGCCCACGCGCAAACGCACCACGCGCCAACAGACCCATACTCCGAGCGCAGCGAGAGCCACGATGCCTGCACATCGCATTGCAAGACGCCTCGTCATACGCGTCATTCGAATCATTCGCGTACGACACGCAATACGCACTCGGATGGCAGCGGCGGCTGACGCGATGGTCATTGGATATGAACGATCGCGGCGTCGCTGTAACCGTCGCTGCCCGGTTCGTACATAAGCTCACCGCTGGCCGGCGGCAGAGTGAAGGTACCTGGAGTTGTCGCGCGCACGAGATACGTTGCGTATTGCGCACGATCGGACGAGTAGGGACCGAAGAACACGTGATTGAAGTAGATTTGCACCTTGTCGTCACGCAAGTCGATGTGGCTTGGTGGTGTCATGCTGCCCCTCAAAGCAAGGGAAAATGGATGGCTTTTCCCTGATGAGAGGCTCGCGGTCGTCGACAAATTAGGATCGATTGGCTCGAAGCCTGCCGGAAGCCTGTCGATCACGGCCAGATAGCCAAGGCGGTATTCGGTGATCTTCGGCAGCTCGATGCGCAAAGCAACGCGCACGATGTCGCCGGCTTTCACGTTGGCAAGGTCAATGGCATCGCCCTGCTCGTTGCTAAAGACACGGTGGATGCTGAGCCCCACCGGACCGCGCCGCGCGAGCCGCGTTCCGGCTGCGTTGAGCGGCCTTTTGTATTGTGCATCAATTGCAAATGCGCTCGCGATCTTTGCGTTACCCTTCAAAGTCAACGTCACGACTTTGCCGCGTAGCTCTCGCAGCGGCACGCGCACCTCTTTGTTGTCGCCACCAAGGCTTCGAAATGTTTCTTGTGCCTTTCCATCGACACGCACCGTAACGTTGACACCACCTTTCGGGCTGCGCGTGCCAAGGGTATCGGCGAGCGCCGTAAGCGACCATGCGGTGCTCTGCGTTGTCCAGCGTTCGATGCCCTTGACGAGCCGGCTCGCCAACACCAACGCAAGCTTCGAATTTTTGCGGAGCCGATTGAGCGCAATCAATGCCTGCGCGCGATCGCGATCTTCAGAGCCCCAGTAGGCCCAGTCGTGCTCGCCGTGTTTGCGCGCCACCACCGTGCCGTCTTCTTTGAAAGAAGCCTCGAGCTTGTCGAGCACCTCTTTGACTCGGTCTTCTTGCTTTGGCAGCGACGAGAGCGCCAACGCCAGGCTGCCAAGCCCGAAGACATCGAGTTTATCAAGTGCATCATACAAGCTATCGGCCGACGATTCGGGCAGCGCCTTGCTTTGGGCCAGGACTGCGGCAATGGCCACGCGCACGTTGGGTGTCTCGCCACCCGATTCGAGCTGGGTGACGAGGTACTTGGTGATGTGATCGATGAGCTTTGGTTTCTCGATGCCGATCTCTTTTGCGCGAACGAGAGCGGTCATCGCGTAGGCCGTTCCGTACACGTTTGGCTCTGAGTCGCCTGGCCAATAGCCAAGGCCCCCCATTGGGGTCTCCATGGTTGCAAGGCGCGCAACGCCAGCCTCGATGCGCTTTCGAATCTCCGCGTCGTCCATTGGCGCTGCTGCGGCCCACGGCAAGATCGTTCGCGCTGCAAGCAGCGGCAGCGTGCTCGACGTTGTCTGCTCGACACACCCATGCGGGTAGTCGAGCAAGTAGCCGATGCGCTTGCCGAGCTCGGGATAAAGCGCGGAGCCTACTTTGATCGACATGGCGGCGTCGTCGTCGAAGGTTGCGTCACCGGGGATCGCAACGCGCACTTCTTGATTTTCGGTAAAAGCACCAGAAATCATGGGGTGCTCCTTAATGCCAGGTTCGTCGATGCGAAGTGGGATTTCGACCACGTCTTTGGCTTTGCCACCCGACTCGAGCAAAAAGCGCATGCTACGGGTGCCCGTGCGATCGGCCACCATTTTCGCGGACACGCGCTGGCTGTCGTGCGGAGCAAGCGTGACATCGCTCACTTGATCGGCCACGGTGACTTTGGCCTGCACGGCCGCGTCGGTGTTGTTGTGCACCATGGCGGCGGCTTCGAACGTGTCGCCGCGAAGGGCGAAGCGCGGCATGACGGGCTCGAGCATCAGCGACTTGGTTACTGTGAAGCTCGATTCCGCCGAACCTCCACGCCCGAGATCGTCAAGGACAACGGCCATCATGCGAAACTCGGTGAGGTTGTCGGGAAGTTTTACCTTCGCCGACACACGCCCACTCTCGTCAGTCGTAAGGTTGGGAAGCCACGCGGCCGTTTCAACGAAGTTCTTTCGCACGTCGACCGTGTCTGGCTCCATCGGGCCGCCACCACCTGCAACATGCGCCTTGTCACGACGCGTGATCATGAAACCGCGGCTGTCGGTGATGAAGAAATCGAGTGCGCGTCCTTTTCGAAGCTCGGTTGACGGATCGATGGCATGAAACGAGGTCATTCGCAGAACACCTTCGTCGACCACGGCGAGCGTGACGTCCGCGTTCTTTACCGGCGCGCCGCCCTTGGTGACCTCAATGCTGATCTCGGCGTCATCTTTCGCTTCGTATTGCTTTTTCGCACTAGAAACGAGCACATCGAGTTTCTCGTCCGCAGCAGAAACGGGGATGCGCACGGCTCCTACGCGATAGTCGGCCTCGGTTTCGCCGATGGGGAGCAGCGTGACCACAGCGTGCGTCCATGGGGCGTTCGCCGCGCTCAAGGGGATGTCGAAAGTGACGCTTCGGCCTTCGAAGCGCTTGCTCTCTTGCCGCAAGATCCCGCCCTGCTCAACGGTGAGTAGCGCGGTCGCTTTCGAGTACGGACTCGGCACGAAGATTTTCGCAACGTCGCCGCTTTTGTACTTCGCGCGGTCGAGCACGAGCTGCACGGTTTTTCCAGCCGACGGCACGCCGCTCGGTTCCGTCTCGTCCCATGGGCCCGCGGCCCAGTACCATGACGATGCACCGTCACGACCATCGATGCTCGTCGTGATGCGGTAACTGCCACCCTTGCCCACGGGCAGCTCGCAAGACGTTGGTGTTATCGCGCTTACGACTTCGCATGCGCCAATGGTGCTCGCAACGTTTTTCCATTGCTCGATGGTTGCGCCGCTTTCGGCTTTGCCGGCCGTGCGCGTCCAGGTAAGCCGATCGATGCGGGCTTTGACCTTGGCGCCGGTTATTGCATTGCCTTTGGAGTCGACGACGCCGAGCTCGACACGCAAGGGTTTGTTCGCATCGCCAAAGGAACTCGGTAGCTTGAGGCCGGCATGGCGCTCAAAGGGATCGACCACGGTGTGGTACTGGCCGGCAACATGCCGATTTGATGCATCATACACATCGGCCTCCACGGTGATCTCCGTGGGGCCTCCTCCTGCGAGCGCGCCGAGCGGCGAACTGATAGCCAATGTGCCGTCCTTTTCGAGCGTGCCGCCGCCGGTGACAGGTTGCAGCGCGTCACCGGACACGGGCCGTTCCCACGTCGGCTGGCCGAACACGAGCCCTGCTTCGGCGAGCGCACCGCCAGAAATGGGCGCGGGCTCTTTCGAGACAACCCACGCCACGTGGGCTCCTTCCATCGGCGCACCAAAAAGATAGCGACCGCGGACAAGAACTTCGACCTTCTTGTCGGCTGCTGCGTTGCCACGCGGCTCGACATCGACCTTAAACTTCGGAGCTACGAACTCGGCAACGCGAATGTTGCTTTGGGCGATGACCGTGTGAGTCGTGTCGTCAAGCTCCAATTTTACGGCGTATCGCCCGGTATGCCACGTTTTATCGAACGCGATCTCGCGGCTTGTCCACCCGCGCTCTCCGGTTTCGAAGGCGTCGTCAACAACGGCGTTGTCGGTTGGATCGACAATGCGAAGGCGAACCTTGGCATGAGCAAGGGGGCTGATGCGAACGTCTTCGAGCTTGCGTGTGAACGCTTTGAGAAACATTTTCGAGCCTGGCCGATAGACCCCGCGATCGGTCACGAGCATGCCGATGACGTCGCCCGCCGCGCTGCCCTCGCCCGAAGAAAGATCGGAAAAAAGCTCTGACGAACGAACGACTGGTTTCCCCGACACGGGCACCATGAGTTCGGCGTCGTTCGTCGATATGGCCACAACCGCGTTGGCTGCACTGGCTGCCATGACATTGTCGTCGCCACCTGCTGCAAGGGCAGCTGCGTTGGTTGCGGTTGGGACGGCAATCAACGCCAAGCCAGCGTCGTCGGTCGCTCCTTGCGAGCCCTCGCATGCCACCTTCGCGCCGGGAACAGGCTCGCCGCTCGCAAGACGGAAAACTTGCACGGCCGCTTTGCTGCCAGCACGATGAATGTGCGCGCCGAGCGCATTGGGACCCGCCGCGAAAAGCACCGCAACGGGCGGCTGGCTTGCCCTGCTGCCCTCGGGATATGTGAGCGGCCGCGCGTCCGTCAGAGGCTCGGTAACTTGAAGCTTGGCAACGTAAGCACGCCCAACTTCAAGTTGCGCGCTGACGTCGATCAAGCTCTCCACGAGCTTGTCGCGCTTCATGGCTGGCAACAGCGGGATAGTAACGGGCGAAGCGTCAGGTACCCTCGACGCTTTTGCTTCGGTCACGGCGTGCGCAAAAGCCGCGGTATCGCCTTTGGGCAATGGCCATAAAAGGAGATCCGCTTTCACCACGTTTCGCGTTGTAACGGGGAATGCTTTGATCGCCGCGCCATCGAGAACAATGATCCCCTCGGACAGGGTTGCACTCGTGGGCAAGGGGCGCGTCTGAAACGTGAACGAGGCGGGTGCCGCCATGCCACCGAACGCGTCGCGCATGGCATCGACGCGCACCGTGTACTTCGTCGACGGCAAAAAGTGGCCACCGATTACCAGCCCTTCGGAAGAAGACGCGCGTACGTAGCGATTCTCCGGCGTTGGCGTGATGTGCACCCTACCCACCGTGGCATCGTCCTGGAGATCCAAGAGCCGGTTTGAATATTTCACTTGGATGTTCGCGGTAAATGGCATTTTCAAAAATTTTGTGCCCTGCACCTCGCAATCGGCTTGCCGATCGGCTTCTCGGTAGAAGTAGCCTCCGCAATCAAGGCTCTCGATGGTTGGGGGTTTCGCGACTTCGTAGTTGTCCGTGAGCGTTTTTTTTTCGTCTTCGGGCTTTTGCGCGGCTGCGGCGATTTGAACTTTCGTGCCCGGAGCTTGGAGTACTTTGGGAGTCACGACAACGACCATTCGCCGGTCAACCTTCACGCCATCGAAGGTATTCGTGCGCAGGTGCGCAACGCTCGTGGCAATTGGTGTGTTACCGCTGCCGGTGAGCGTGACGAGACGCGAGGCGAGCGCAAGGTCGATGGGCTGATCGTAGATAATTGTGATTTCTTGAGAACCGCCGATTTTTTCTGCGCGCGGAGAGATGAAAATGGCGCGAGCCTCACCAGGCTTCGGTAAATAGTGAATTGTTTTGCCCGCGATTTCGATGGTTGGTGTTGCCTTGAACGTTGCGTTGAGGCCTGCGAACATATGCCCCAACGGGCTTGTCATGGCTGGAAGCGTGACTGTGTATTCGACGTCGGGGTCGAATGGGTGCTCGGCATCAAACTCAACCCCCCAGCCAAATTGCCAAGTGGTCCGGCCCTTTACGGCGGGAGTGATTTGGAGATTCGGTGCTTTCTTCAAATCGTCATTAGAAAAGAGAGTCTCGGAAAAACGTATGCTCAGCGTTGAGCCTTCGAACTCGAAATGGTTTTTGTCGTTGATTTGCGGGCTCGACACGGTGACGACATCGTTGCGACGTCGCACATCGGAGTCTTCAGAAGGAAGCGGCGCGCGATCGGACCAGTCGTCGTCCGGCGGAGGAAACAGCAGCGTTCCTTGCGAAGTTGCCTCGATGCCAACAGGAGGCGCCTCGGGGCTACGGCATCCGTAGCCAACCGTGATGATGGTGACAAGTCCTGCTAACGCGAAAGCCGCGCGTCGATTCATATGGGCTCTCCAAATCCTGTCGAACTTTTTGCCAAGTGACACTAGGCAAAAACGCCGTAGGATCGGAACCGATTCCACGCACAAATCAACGAGAAGACCGCTTTCAAGTTGACGCGAGGTCGAGGCGGCAGCGAGGACCGGACCGAAACAGCCTCTCTGGCTTTGAGGACCGGACCGGACCGGAGCCGCCAACGAAGAGATCGCGGCAAATCGAAAGCGGGCTAGCGCTTGCTGTATTGGAAGCGCTTGCGAGCGCCCGGCTGGCCGTACTTCTTGCGCTCTTTTTTGCGCGCGTCGCGTGTGAGAAAACCTGCACGTTTAATGACCGCACGACGCTCAGGATCCATCGCGATCAAAGCGCGCGAGATGCCATGGCGCATGGCTTCGGCCTGAGCCGAGTGACCGCCACCCTTGACCGTTGCCCACACGTCGAATTGGTCAGTTGCTTCGAGAAGCTCGAGCGACTGCTTCATGACCATGATTGAAGTTTCACGCTCAAAGTACTGGTCTGCAGGCTTGCTATTCACAGTGACCTGACCGGTGCCGGGGGAAACCCAGACACGGGCAATGGCCGTTTTGCGCTTGCCGGTCGCGTACGTGCGGTTGGTCGCGGTGGTCATCTTTTGGTTCTGCCTTCTCGGTTCTTGTCTCGTTAGACTCGCTGTCTCGTCGTTCGTCGCGTTGAACCCTTCTTACTTGATCTCGAGCAGCTTGGGCTTTTGTGCTGCGTGCGGATGATCGGGGGTCGCGTAGACTTTAAGCTTGGTGAACATGGCGCGGCCGAGAACATTTTTCGGGAGCATGCCTTTGACAGCTTTTTCTACCGGGAACTCGGGCTTGCGCGCCATGAGGCGGCGATAGCTTTCCTGCTTGAGGCCGCCCGGAATGCCCGAATGACGCGAGTAGAACTTCTGATCGAGCTTGTTGCCCGTGAGTTTGACCTTGTCGGCGTTTACGACAATGACGAAGTCGCCGACGTCGACGTGCGGAGAAAACGTTGGCTTGTGCTTGCCGCGAATGACATGCGCGACGGCGCTGGCCACACGACCGAGCGACTGGCCCGTGGCATCGACAACCCACCACGAACGGCTGGCAGCGGCCTCTTCCTTCGTGATCACAAAGCCTTTGTTCGGATTACGACGCACTTTGAAGGTGGGCTTTTCGACGGCGGCCTCGGGCGTTGCCATGACGTTTCCTCGATGATTTCAGAAAATATGCCGCACACAGGCGGCAAGGGGGCAGCAGCGTACGAAGGTCGCCGCAATTCGTCAAGACCGCTTTCGATTTGAAAGCTGCCATCCAACGCGGATGTGACACGAAAGGGGCAGGTACTACAACCATGGCCGAAGCTGAGCGTCAGCGCGGCGAGGAAGCCCCGTGTTCCGGACTCTCGGTCACGACATACGCGAGATCGTCGCGGACGTGAACCCACGACCGTGAGTGTTAGGGTCTCACGCGAAGATCATGCGATCTCTTCGTTGACGAAGATGCCAGCCTCAAGGAATGCCATGAGACCGATCGCCAACATTCTTCCCAAACGACTTGGGGTCGCTCGAGATGCCGGTCGAAACGCCGGCAAAATGCAAAACCTGTCGGAGCAGCTTCTCGGCGTCGTCCGTGAGGATTCATCGGCAGTCATGGAGGCTCTGAACACCCGCCCCACGGGCCTGACCTCAACCGAGGTCGAGGAGCGGCTGGAGAAATACGGACCCAACGCGGTCGCCAAGGGCGAAGGCCACACTCGGCTCAAGCTCTTTCTCAGGGCTTTGTTCAACCCTCTGGTCATCCTTCTTTCGATCCTGGCCACCATCTCGTTCGCGACCGGGGACGTGGAGGCAGGGACCGTGATGACGACGATGGTGCTTCTCGGCGTCGTCCTGCGATTCGTTCAAGAGGCGCGCGCGGACTCCGCGGCCAAGAAGCTCCAGGCGATGATCAAGGTGACCGCAACGACCGTCCGGGACGGAGTTGCGATCGAGGTGCCGCTCGCGGAGCTCGTCCCCGGGGACGTGATCCAGCTCGCCTCGGGGGACATGATCCCCGCCGACGTGCGCCTGGTGGCGGCAAAGGATCTCTTCATCGTCCAGGCGAGCCTCACCGGTGAAGCGATGCCGGTCGAGAAGTTCGCGATCCCAGATACATCGGGCAAGGCCTCCGCGCTGGAGGCGAGCAACCTCTGTTTCCTCGGGACCAGCGTTGAGAGCGGCAGCGCGACGGCCGTCGTCGTCTCCACCGGCGAGCGCACCTACTTGGGCTCGATCGCCCGATCCATCGTCGGCCAGCAGGTCCAGACTGCCTTTGACAAGGGAGTCGGCAAATTCACCTGGCTGATGATCCGCTTCATCGTCGTCATGGTGCCGCTCGTCTTCCTCATCAACGGACTCACGAAGGGCAATTGGAGTGAGGCCTTCTTCTTCGCGGTCGCAGTCGCGGTGGGCCTGACGCCTGAGATGCTCCCGATGATCGTCACCGTCTGCCTCACCAAGGGCGCGATGCTCATGGCGAGCAAGAAGGTCATCGTCAAGCGGCTCCACTCCATCCAGAACATCGGCGCGATGGATGTACTATGCACCGACAAGACCGGGACCCTCACTGCAGATCAGGTCGTCCTCGAGAGACATTGCGACGTCCAACTCGAAGAAGACGACGAAGTGCTGGCCATGGCATATCTCAACAGCCACTTCCAGACTGGGCTCAAGAACGTCCTCGACCGGGCGATCCTCGCGCATCCGGAGATCCACGAGCAATTCCGGGTTCCCGAGCTCTCCAAGGTGGACGAGATCCCGTTCGACTTTAGCCGCCGGCTCATGTCCGTGGTCGTGAAGCAACTCGATGGAAGCCATCGCCTCATCTGCAAAGGCGCGCCAGAGGCGATCTTCAGCCGCTGTACGAGCTTCGAGTTGGATGACGAGCGGCTTCCGATGGAGCCGATGTTGATGGAGGATCTTCGGATCGAGTATGATCGCCTGAGCGTCGACGGGTTCCGCGTCCTGGCCATTGGCTATCGGGATTTCACGCCGAAGGAGACCTACTCCAAGGAAGACGAGGCGGATCTCGTGCTCCGCGGATACGTCGCGTTCTTCGATCCCCCCAAGGACAGCACGCGGCCCGCGATCAAGGCGTTGCACGAGCACGGCGTGGCGGTCAAGGTGCTCACCGGCGACAACGAAGCGGTGACGCGCAAGATCGCTCGCGACGTGGGCATTCCCGTCGACAAGGTTCTGCTCGGCAGTCAGGTGGAAACGATGTCGGACGCGGAGCTGGCCGAGGTGGCGGAGGAGACGCCCCTGTTTGCCCGCCTGGCGCCGAACCACAAGCAGCGGGTCGTCGCTGCGTTGCAGAGCAAAGGCCACGTCGTCGGATTCCTGGGCGACGGGATCAACGATGGGCCCGCGCTTCGAGCCGCTGACGTAGGAATCTCGGTCGACACAGCCGCCGACATCGCAAAAGAGTCGGCAGATCTCATCCTGCTCGAGAAGAGCCTGATGGTTCTAGAGGAGGGACTGCTCGAGGGCCGAAAGGTCTTTGCGAACATCCTCAAGTACATCCGCATGGGTGCGAGTTCGAACTTCGGCAACATGTTCAGCGTGCTCGGGGCGAGTGCGTTCCTGCCCTTCTTGCCGATGGCGCCGCTGCAGATCCTAACCAACAACCTGCTCTACGACGTATCGCAGATCCCAATCCCTTCCGACGACGTCGACCCAGAGCAGATCGCCCGTCCCAGGCCGTGGTCGATGAAGGAGATCACGAAGTTCATCCTCTTCATCGGACCGTGCAGTTCGATCTTCGACTACACCACGTACCTGATGATGTGGTTCATCTTCAAAGCGAATGCGATCGGGCACGCCGCGCTCTTCCAGACCGGCTGGTTCGTAGAGTCGCTGCTCACTCAGACACTGATCATCCACATCATTCGGACCAATAAGGTGCCCTTCATCCAGAGCCGGGCGAGCTGGCCGCTGATGCTCACGAGTTTGGCGATCATGGCAATCGGCATCTGGCTGCCATTCTCTCCGTTCGCCAAGGCCTTGGGGTTCGCGATACTGCCCGGCCTGTTCTGGCCGCTCCTGCTCGCGACGCTCTTCCTCTATTGCCTGCTCACTCAGTGGGTGAAGGTGACGCTTCTCAGGAAGGCGTGGATTTGACACCCATTCAAAGGTACGAGGGGTATTCTGATGCGATGCGGCCTCCGTTCGAGCTCGCCTTCTTCAGCACGCGCGAACGAACCAAGAAGACTTCAACTTTGTCCTCACGCGGTATGCGATGGAGCGGTTCCTGTACCGGCTGGCGATGTCGCGGCACGAGCCTGCCTTCGTGCTCAAAGGAGCCATTCTCTTCACGATCTGGTCTGGCCATCCTCATCGCGCGACGAAAGACATCGACCTTCTCGGTCGAGGAGCACCAGATCTGCGCCGACTCGAGCAGATTGCACGCGAAGTGTGCATCGTCGATGTCAACGACGATGGCGTCACGTTTGATCCGAATACCGTCGAGACTACCCGCATCAAAGAGGACGCTGACTACGAAGGTGTTCGCGTCACGTTCGCAGCAACGATTGGAACCGCGGTTGTCCCCCTTCAAGTCGACATTGGGTTTGGCGACGCGGTGACGCCTGGCCTTCAGGTCGTCGACTTTCCAACGCTGCTGCCCGCGCCGGCTCCACGGCTGCGGATCTATCCAAGAGAGACGGTGATAGCAGAGAAGCTCGAAGCGATGGTCCATTGCGGCATGGCGAACAGCCGCATGAAGGACTTCTTCGATATCTGGTTCCTTGCCTGCGGCTTCGAGTTTGACGGCCCGCTTCTCGCGTCCGCTATCCACGCTACGTTCGAGCGCAGGCAAACGAGGATGCCAGAGCGCGATCCCGTCGCTCTCACACAAGAGTTCAAGGGAGTGATCGAAACCGCAGTCGCGGGGCCGTCGTACTCCCACGTGATGCTGATCGACGGCAATGATGAGCGCGGGATCGACGTCGGCATCATGACCCGTGCGGGCAGAGCAAGGGCTACGGCAGTCAGGCGAGCAGCAATAAGAAGCGGCAGAGGCAAGCGGCGCGCGTGAAGGAAATCTACGAGGGCCTCGTGGCGAGCCGACAAACACGTGTTGTCGTCGTAGGAGACTTCAACGATACGCCCGACAGCGATGCACTAGCCCCGTTGATTCAGCAGACGGATCTGCGTGACATCAGCGAACACAAGAACTTCGACGACGGCGCAGCAGGAACTCGCCCAGGCACCTACGCTAACGGTGCGAAGAGCAACAAGATCGACGACGTGCTGCTCTCCCCTGATCTCTTCGCTGCTGCTCAGGCTGGTGGCATCTGCGAACTTCCCCAGGACTCCAACTGTTCCGACGTCGGAACAGTTGGCCAAGACCACGATAATTCATAGCTTTGCAGGCGGGATCGTGCGAGTGCACGCCCGAGAATTCGGTCGAACATCGCCGTCTGCGAGAAGCGCGAGACGGAGTACATCCACGTCATCGCCGAACACGTCGAGCGCACCGGTAGCGAAAGAAAGCTCGCCGTCTTCTCCGTTCGAGATGGCGAGCGCAACGAGATAACCCAGCGGTTCGACTCCGGACGCGTGGTCGTAAGGTCTCCAAACCGGAGCCTCATCGCGCTCTTGAGCCTCGATGCGACGGTTACGCGCCTCCTGCTCCTCCCACTCGCGTTGGCGCCGCTCGCTCCGTTCGCGATCGGATTCGCTCGTTGGTGCTGTGGACGTGCCTGTTCTTTTCGATGCTAATATCTTCGACATCGCTGTGCCGAACCACCCAATGGCATCGTCGCCTGCTTCGATGCAATCGCCGGAGGTGCATTGTGAAAAGATACTTTCGATGACGCGCTTCGATTTCTCGTTCTCGTTGCTGATGGCAGCCGTCCTGTGTGCCTCCGTCGCCTGTTCAACACGCATCGAGAAGGCGGAACAAGCTACCGCCACCGTACTGGGTACGAGTGACGGCAAGTGCTCATGGTTTCCTGATAGCGGTGATTTGTGTCCGCGGATCGAGGCCGAGGTTCATCGCGATGGTGGGGCTCCGTATCGAGTGACGTTCGAGGCCCGTCTGCCCATCATGCAAGCAGTGCGTATTCAGCCTGGAGTTAGGCTTCGCGTCATGGTGGATGTGAACGCCCCGCAGCACGTCGCCTTGGCCACTGAACCATTCTTCCCCACAGGCCCATGACCCCGCCAAGCCGAACCCCGATCGCAAGCTTTGCTTAGATGTCGTTCGAACTCGTCGTGCGCCAGGCACCCGAGGGTGCCATCGGCGTCGCCCCAAAGCCAGCGCTGCAGGCCGACGAGTTGCTCATCTGCGACGTGCACCGTCGTCCGGGGCAGACGCAGATCTTCGCCACGGACATCGACATCTCGCGCCGCCAAGCCTTCATCTTCGCGCAAGGCTCGTCGGTATCGGTTGTGACGGGCGCGTGGAGCATTCTCCAACCGCTTGCCGCGACGGTGCAGGCGGCACTCGACGAGATCGATGCGGAGCTGCGCGACCACTTCACCGAGGACAACAGCTCCGCGACGGCTCCACGCACGCGAAGAGTGCCATCGCGATCACGTCGATCACGCCGACCTCGGCGCCCGCACATTCCGTCACCGAGTTTACCGTGCGCGGCCATGGGCTCCTCGCCGTATGGCGTATCGATGACAACTTCCTTGGTCGATACACACTCGATGTCGTCGACGACGACGAGGCGCGCATCCGTCTCAATGTGAAAAGGATGGTGTGCGGGCCTAGGACAACACGTCGTGGTGTTCGATCCGCCGCACTCGATGGCTCGCTTCCGCGCCTATGCGAGCCTCGAGGAAGGCGCGGAGAAGAAGAAACGGGTCGCGCGCAGACCGAAGCCATGACGAAGATCGACACTACGCTCGTTGCCATCAAGAGCGATATCCAGGAAATGCATGATAAGAAAACGGCGTGAATCGCTTTCTACGCCACGCCCATATCTCCGCAGAACTTCGAAACTATTCCAAGTAATTGAAAATACATATGAAATCGACGTTTTCGGAGTTGCTAAGAAGGTCAATCCGTCGGCGAGAACCGGATGCCAGCGAGCAACGCGTCGAACGCAGCCTTGTCAACACGAGTCGTATAGATCATGTACTGCCGCCGGGCGGGTGACGGCCCTTTGAAGTGGGCGACGAGCACCTCTTGTTTTCGGCCGAAGAAGAGGCTGGTACGGCTCACGTTCGCCTCCACCGAGTCGATCCGGACCTTCCATTTTTCAGCCGCTACCATGGGGCCACGGTCGTGTAATGGCATACCGTCCCAGGCAAAGAAGAGGAGCCTTTGTCCGCCCGCGTCGTTGTAGCTCCTGAAGTGCTCCACCGAGCGCGTACCAAAATTCGACAGCTCCTCGTCGCGGGTATCGTCGTCGAGCGTGAAACCGGATGGAAGATTCAAGACGAGATCGACGAACGTGCCCTTGTCGGTGCTCATGGCGATGCTCTTCCTTTCCGTGCTCGAAGGAGGGACGGAGGCAGTAGAGGTTGCTGGGTGTTGTCCGCACGAACTGCCGTCCGAACAAGCGATCAAGAAAGCTCCCGCCAGAGATCTGGCCACGTGTCTCATGTCCCCACTGTACAGGGAGATCAGAACATCGTCGCATTGGTGGGACATCCAAGCATCGATCACGCAACGTGGGCACCCATTCAAATCCCCCTGCGAGCCATGACCTGGCGATCAACAGCGCTCGCCGCGACGCCGACGTCCCGACGGCGCGTTGCTCTTAACCACTGGGGCCCCCGTCCGGGCTCCTCTTAAACGCTCTCCATTCCTCTCTCCCCAACGGGACAGATGGGGAACACGAAACGCCGTCCCGGCGCGCGTAACGGCCGCACGAGCGCAAACCGTCGGAAAATCAGAGCGGAAACAGCCAAGCCCCCAACGCATGCACCTTGGGGCTCTGTTAAGCACACCGCGCTGCGAAGTTCGCGAGCGGCTGCAGATGGTGGGCCAACCGGGACTTGAACCCGAAACCAATGGATTAAGAGAGCGATTGGCCGATCTGGCAATTACGTCACCTGGGAAAAATAGGTCTGACGACGATCCGAGTAGCACCGAGAGTCCCCCTCATGGGGCAGCCGTGGGGCGGTACGAGGGGTATTCTGATGCGATTGAAGTCGCCTTGGCCGAGGCGCTCACCGGCGCGACACAAGCACAGCGTTGGGACATCGTAGCACAGCTCGCCAGGGAGCTCGAGGCCCGTCGGCTTGTGCAAGCAGGCAATGTCGTCAGCCTCGATAGCAAGCGAGGTGTGCGATGAGCGCTCTGCTCTGAAGACGAGAATGCGATGATGGTCGCAATGACTGCCGATCCGACAGTCGAGCGCCTCACCGCCGCGATCCATCAATTGACGGCGATGCTCGAAGTTGCGGGCCGCACTCCACCGCTGGATCGGTGCACCGAAGAAGAACAGCGGGCGAAGGAGCGATGGACGGAGACGAAGAGGCGCGCACGCGCAGGAGAAATAGGTCCGACGCCCCCCGACGAACTCACGCGTGCCACACTGCAAAGGATCGAAAAGCAGTCGATCGATCTCTTCTCGAAGCGTGTGGAGACCGCGCTCCAGAGGCAGCGTATGGATTTCATCGAGCAGCGCACGGCGGTCTTCGAGGCCGTGAAGTACGGCGCGGAGATCGTCGGGGATGTTGGCGCGTTCATGGGCGGCGCCAAGAGCATCGGTTCTGACTTTCTGACCAAAGTTGCCGAAGGTGTCGTCGAGGTCATTGCGAAGGCGTGGCCGGACGTCGCCAAGCGCATGGGGGCGCGTATGTCGCTCGTCGTCAACGCGATCAAGGCGATGCAGCCTGGACGCCGAAAGGGGCAGCCGAAGGGCCACCCTACTTCGAGCGATGCGGTCGAAGCATTGATGAGCGCGATCGGCTTCGATGCAGGAATCGACACGCTCAAAAAAGCGAAGCAACGCCGAAAAAAGACTCGCGAATGAAGCAAATGAAATGGGGGGACATCGCGTGTCCTCTCCTTTGATTGTGCCGCCGGCTGCAATCTCGGTGCATGAGCACGACGCGCCACGCACCTATCATCTCCGACACAGAACTCCGTGACGTAGCAGAGGCTGCTCGCGCCCATGAACGCAGCGTTCTTCGCCGCGTCGTCGGCCTGCCTGTCCGTGGCCGCGTCGCCAGGGACATCGTCAAACGCAAGCTACGACCGCGAGCCCCCATCACGCCTACGCCGATGTCGGTCTCGCAGCTCACGGTCGAACCCATCGTCGGCATCGACGGACGACGCTATCTCGACCTACTCCGTGAGCACCCCGAGTGCGCACGATCGCGAGTCGGCAAGCTCGTTGTCGTCGAGCTCGACGACCTTCGCGCGCTGCTACGATCGCTCACGCTGCAGTCGTCTCCGCACACGGAGTCCGACGTGCATGACGACGCTGGACTTCGCTGCGATGAGCAGCCCGAGACCGCCGACGCAGTGCTCGCAAAGCTCGGACTCCGGAGGACAGCATGATGCGTCGCCCCAGTGCGGAGGCTCGTCTCTTCGATTCCCTGGCCTCGGCGATCGCATTCGAGACCTCCCGATGGGAGGTTCGGTAATGGCGGCGGCCGTCTCCCCTCAGCAGCGCCATACGCGAGCGCATCGCTGTCCGATCTGCGACGGCGCCGATGGAGATCAGCGCGGCAAGGGCAAGCGCTGTTTCGGATGGACGGACCCTGATGGCAGATATGTGTATTGCTCACGCGAAGACCTTGCTGGAGAAATCGAACAGGGTACACACGGAGGCTTCGCCCATAAAATGCACGGGCCATGCAAGTGCGGTCAGACGCATCACGCGGAGGACCGCACCGCCGACGCATCCGACGACTTCGAGGCCGTCTATGACTACCGCAACGAGCACGGAACCCTCGTCTTTCAGGTCGTACGCAAGTTTGGGAAACGTTTCCTTCAGCGTCGACCGAACGGAGTTGGAGGCTGGATCTACAAGCTCGAAGGTATATCGCGTGTGCTCTACAAGCTTCCGGAGCTTCTCAACGACGACGGCGATCGTCCCGTCTACATCGTCGAAGGCGAGAAGGACGTCGACACGCTAGTTGGAGCCGGACACACCGCAACGTGCAACCCCGGCGGCGCTGGCAAGTGGCATTATGTGTCCGAACAGGCGTGCAAAGTGCTCGAGGGTCGCGACATCGTCATCATTGCCGATGCAGATGCTCCGGGGCGAAAGCATGCCGAAGACGTCCGCCGATCGCTAGAAGGCGTTGCTGCATCGGTTCGTGTTGTCGAAGCCCCTGCCCCACACAAGGACGTCACCGCACTGCTTGAGGCAGGAGGCTCGCTCGAGCAACTCGTACCGTTATCCAAGCTCCAGAACGAACCCCACCCCGCCAACGATGAGACGATCGACGATCGTCCGGAGATCGAGCTCGTCATGGAGATCACTCCCATCGTCGACGCGATGGCCGTGGCTCTCGAACGAGACAAAGACGTCTACATCCGCGAGAACGCGATCGGATCGCTGTCGCGTGCCCCGGGCGCCCCGCTTGGTTGGCGAGCCCTCCCATTCGTATCGCTCCAAGAGCGCCTCGATCGATGTGCGAGATTCTTCCGGTGGAGCAGGGACAAATCCGGCAAGGACGTCAAGATCTGGAGTCGTCCACCTAATGTCGAATGCGCAACACTCAAAGAGCGCGGTGTGTGGCCGAACCTCCGCGCGCTTCGACGCATCGTGTACGCTCCGTTCCTCCGTGTGGACGGTTCCGTACGCCAGACTCCCGGATACGACGCGGCATCGCAAACCTACGCCGACTTTGATGTGGAGAGCTTTGAGCGTGTAGCCGATCGTCCGTCACGCGACGACGCGCGCTCGGCGCTTCGTGAGCTCTTCGATCTCTTCGTCGACTTCCCATTCCGAAGCGACGCCGATCGCTTCGTTCCCATCGCGCTGCTCCTCTCACTCGTGGGTCGCGATGCAATCTCCGGTGTCGAGCCGATGTTCATGATCGCGGCCTCGACGAAAGGCACTGGCAAAACGAAGCTCGTAGACATCGTCTCGATCATCGCCACGGGAAGACCCTGGTCGAGTAGCCCGAGGGGATTTCACCCTCGGGCCCTCCCAGAACCGGACGTGAGACTCTCGCCTCATCCGGCTCCTCCAATCCCGGCCGCAGGCTTCGCACCGAGACGCCAATGCGCAAA
>WQZB01000023.1 GCA_009780955.1 Polyangiaceae bacterium
TGACATTGCGAAAGGGATTGTGAGTAGCGTCCCAATTGTCGCCGCTGCTAAGCAGCTCTCCAAAGCCCACGAGGCTGCGGGCGATAAGGCGAAAGGGCTTGCGGATGGAGCCGGCGATCGCTCCTCCAAGGTGTCTGATGAATCTCGTACTCACCAGCAGCTCCTTACGGCGGGCAACATCGTCGCTCCCGCACTAATTTCAACAATAAAAGGTATTTCGGAGGTTCGCGCCCGAGCAGCTGAGCAAGGCAATACCGCGTGGGGTTGGTTTGACGCTGTAAATAGGCAATGGAATCCATTTGTTGGAGTCGTAGAACACGGCTGGAATGCAGCCGATGCCATTGCAGACAAGGACGCGCATAAAGCCGGCGCCGAAGTCACGCACACCGTTGTTGCCGTCGCCAACGCCGTGGCCGTTGTCGAGGGTGCGAGAGGGCTGGCGAAAGGCGTGGGCGTAGCGAAAGGAGCAAGCCTGGCAGAAGGAGCGGAAGGCGCTGCGGAGCGAGCAGCTGCTCGTCATGGTAACGAGGTTTTGTCGCAAGTAAGAGCCAAGGAACTCCTAGCCAAAGTACAACAGGTGGAACCTCAGGTAACCAAAGAGCTCTCCCAGTTGGCAAAGGAAAATGGTGGAAAGATGGAGGGGCTAGACTATCGACTCAAGTCTCATGAATCGCTCTCTCGCAAACTAGCAGACGAGCCAGGCAAACCAGTAAACGACGCCCTTCGGTACACACAGATTTATGAGTCAAAAAATCTTGGAGCAGGAGCCAAAAATGTTATGGCATCCATGGAAAACAACGGTTACAAAAAAGTAGCGGTGAACAATACCTTCCAGGATGGAGTGCCGTACAAAGGGATCAACACCGTATGGGAAACTCCTTCCGGCACAAGGTTTGAAGTGCAGTTCCATACGCCAGAGAGTTTCGACATCAAGCAAAATGTTAATCACTCGCTATACGAGCAAGGGCGAATGTTGCCTGCCGGAGATCCAGGGCGAGAAGCTATTTCCGACCGGATGATCCAAAATTCGAACAGGGTACCGGTTCCAAAAAATATACAGAACGACATTCCTAACTTCAGAAGGTAATTTCGATGCAAAACTGGATTTATATATACGTTAACTCTAAGCCTGGCGTTGTGTATCGCATTTTTAGAATCCCAGATCAGCAAGGCGTTTCGTTTGGGCGACGCATGCTCCAGCTTGAACACCTTTCAAAAGGTTATGAGTGGAAGCAGGACGATGCCTGCAGGGCAGCTCACAACGCATATTTGTGTGGTGATTTGACAGAAGACGATACTCTTTCCTGGGACGATGTTCAAAAATGGGTTGCGCTTTGGGATCAAATAGGATGGCCAGATGATCGCTGGTAACGCATACGCGCAAGAAGTATACAATCGCACTCTCTTGTATGCCGCAAAAGCGCATCAAGGGCAGCTATTCCCTGGTACAAAACTGCCTTACGTAGTTCACCTTGCGATGGTAACTAACGAGGTGATTTTTGCCAATCAAGAAGAAGATGTCGAAAATTTGGATGTTATCCTCCAAATGGCGCTGCTCCACGATGTGTTGGAAGATACTCCGACGACAGTGCAAGAGCTTTCTTTGCATTTCGAACAGCCTGTTGTCGACGGTGTGGCGCTCTTGAGCAAGAAGTGCAACGGTCAAAAATTCTCTTTTGCTGAGTATATCGATCGGCTAAAGGGTGCCAGCAAGGAGGTCGCGCTCGTCAAGTTGTGCGATCGAATTACCAATCTTCAACGTCCTCCAGAATTCTGGAAGACCGAGAAAATATTGGCCTACCTTCAGGAATCCAAGACGATCCTCGATGCGCTTGGTGGTTGCCATTTTTATGCGGCAAGGCGACTGGCTTTGAAGATAGATGATTATCGTCAATATCTTGCCCCTCAATGAGACAGTCTAGAATCTCTGGCTGGATTGCAGCGTGAAGGAGTTGTGCGCGTCCGAGCCGCTGCGTTGGAACAAGCCCAACTTCGATATGTTGGGATACTCGATATTGTCATTAATATCGGAGTTTGGAACGAGTTTTCGCCCGCCAATCGGACCCATACCGTAGCGTAACACCATGATTTGGTTTTTGAGCGCAGTTTTGTCCTTGCTCGCCTGGAGGGTTGTATCGCGCTGGATCGTCTATCGACGAGTGTTCTCAGACCCACATCTGATGGAGCTTGCCTCAGCAGCTCCACGGCTAAGAACGGCCGCACTTGATCTGTTGGACTACCCACCCTACGGCCCAAACGATCCGCGCGCGTTTCTCACCAGCGCCGGCATTGGCGTTCTCTACACCATCACAAAGGAAAACGACTGCTTCGTGCACCACTGTTCGGTCAGCTTATCCGGTGGCGTCACCCCCGGCGCAGTCGGACGGCGTTTCATCGCCGCATGCGTACGTCTTTTCGATCTGCCAGCCGACAAAGTGGAATACGTAGTTGGCGTCTCAACTGTACACCACGCTCGGGCCATGCTTTCGCTGGCCGAACACGAGGCATTGGTCTTCAAATATCGACCTCCTTGTCGTTGACTTGGGGCAGGTCTCGTGTCTGCCCATCGCCGCCGACCGATCTGTCCGCGACAGGCAAAGATCTGTCGGCGACAGGCGCTCGTGGACGATTCGCCCTGAATTTTCGTGAGGATCGCCGAGACTCCAAATTTATTTTCGGCTTGTTCCCCCATCGACGCAACCTGCGGCCGAAAATGGCCGACAGGGCCTTTATGGCAACAGAAGGTATCTCACCCCGTCCTCGTAACCCCTTCAACCTTAACCAAGCTGAAGAAGGAGACCCAAAAGCCGTTTCAACGGTCAAAAAAAGGAAGCCGGTGCCGCTACTTCAAAGGCCAAAGAAGCAGGCCCCTCGGTTACTCACTGGCCCGAACCATCGCAGGCGTTGGACGACCAATACTCCGCCGATGTTGCGGAGTTTGTGAAAAATTCCACGGCGAACGCAAAGGCAGCCGGAGCACCGTCAGCCGCTGCAGCACCGTTAGCCGCCACGGGCGCCATGGCGAAAGGCGTGAGTCACGCCGGAGTGGTCGCTACCATCGCCAACAAGGTGCTCATCCAACCGACGGGTCTTGGAGAAGCAGTAGACAAGCTGGCAGTCAAGTCGCCAAGCGTGCTCGCCCTAGTCCAAGCCCACGCCTAACGTCGTCTCACAAAGTCTTCTCAAGTGTGCAACATCAAATCAAGGACAGACACCATGACACATCTCAACATGACCCTGTGGAAAATCATCGTTGCTTTGGCGCTGCAGATTCCATTTTCCAAACAAAAGGTCGAGACCGTGCTTAAGGCGCAAGTGTTTGAAACGGACAACACGGCCAATGATCAGCTTCACTCCTACAAAAGCCAACCTGTTAAGCTAGCCGACGGCGTCATCATTTCAACCATCGACCTGCGTATCAAACGCGTGGGCAAGGACCCAGGGGACTTGGGTTTGAAGATTGACGGAACTTGCATCACCAGGGAACAACTTGAAGCCAGATATAAATATCTCCAACTCGTCGGCATTCCACACGGCCATTCACTCGAGGAACAAACCGTCTACGCCCAAGATATGCCGTGGGGAAGCTTGACGTTCGGGTTCAAGGAGCGGAAACCGGCTTGCCTTGCATCCGTTGGCTTCGGGCCAAAGAAGAACGATTGATTGGTCTTGCCCTGATTTTGTGGATACCTAACATTACTGCCGGAACTTCGTCCCGCGCTGGCGCGTTTCCGCTTTGCGGAAACCAGTAGTGGTCCCTTATCTCGAGGGGGCTCGGAGCCCCTTCTTGCCCGCTTTAGCGCTACTTGCCGGGGAATTCCCGGCAGTCGTGCTAAAAGCGGTCTACTCAATCTATAAGCCCGGGAAAACGAGATAACCCGCGCCTGAAATGAAGAAATTCAGAATGATGACGGCAAGCGACGCATTGACCACCGCGCGTGTAGTTGCCCACCCAACACCTTCCGAACCGCCAAATGTCGTCAGTCCGCAATACCCGCTGACGATGGGAATGGCAGCGCCGTAAGCTACGCATTTCGTCATGCCAACGATGACATCGCCCGTGTCGACGAGCGATGTATTGAAAAAGGTCTGCAGAGGCACCTCGAAGGCGATGTAGGCCGTAAGCCCGCCCGTGATGTAGGCAACCGTGCCTGCAAAGATGATGAGCGCGCTCGTCATCACGACGCTTGCGACGAAACGGGGTACAATCAAAAAATCGACTGGGTCGGCCGCGCACATGCGAAGTGCATCGATTTGCTCGGTGACCACCATCGAGCCGATTTCCGCTGCAATGCCAGCTCCAACACGCGTGGCAAGCAAAAGCGCGCCGAGCGACGGAGCCAAGTCACGCACGAACAGCTGAAGGAGCGCCGCGCCTAGCATCTGGTAGTCGGGCAAAACCCGTCTCGTTTGGATACCTGCCTCGTAGGACAGAATCATCCCGAGGAAACCCATGGTAATCGACAAAAAGAAAAGAGATCGATTGCCAATCTCGAAGAGCTGCGTGGCAATGGCGCCCTTTTCACGGCGGCCGCGCACCGTGAAATAAAGCGTGCGGACGAAAACCGAATAAACCTCGCGGCCGCCAATCATCAAATCGACCACGGCCGCGCCAAGCAGGCCCACAGGTCCGAGCTCGTAGGGTTCATCCTCGTACGGTTTGTCGATGTCTACGGCCTGGTCGCTCATGCTTCACCCGCCCCATGCAAAGCTAACGAGGTAGTCGATAAGGAAGATCCCCGCGGCGCTTGCAACGACTGTGGCGTTGACCGCGCGGCCCACGCCGGGCGCGCCACCCGTGGTGGATAGGCCAAAATGGCAACTCGAGAGTGCGATGATGAGGCCGAACAAGATGCTTTTGACCAGGCCGTTGGCGACGTCACCGAAGCCGAGCCTGCTCACCATGCTCGAAGTAACGCCGTTGTAAAAAATTTGCGGCGAAACGCCGAGCAAAGCTTGGCCCGTGAATGCAGCGCCGAAAAGTGCGAGCACATCGGCGAAGAGCGTCATCATGAAAAGCGTAGCGACAATGCCGATGAAGCGCGGCGCAATGAGGAACGCGATGGGGTCGATCGCAAGCACGCGCAAAGCGTCGAACTGGTCGGTCACGACCATTGTGCCGAGCTCCGCGGTGTTGTTTGCGCCGACACGGCCCGAGAGCATGAGCGCGGTCAAAAGTGGCGCGATCTCGCGTAGCGTGCCGAAGCCTGCGCCCCAACCCAACTGTCCCTCGGCACCGTAGCGCTTCACGATGGGCGCGGCTTGGATGACCATGATGGCACCCGTGAACAGCGCCGTGACTACGACGATGGGTAGCGATTTGAACGCCATCTTGTAGAGATTGTTTTCGAGTTCACGAACATCGATGCGCGGCGGAATCAAACGCTTAACCACGCGCCCGAACAGTATCGTCATGCCGCCGGCAGTGGCCGCGGTGTTCAGAAACACAGCACCTGCCGCGCCGATGAGCGTTGCGATGCGGCCCGGCTCCTTTCTGTTCGAGGGTGCGAGTGCGTGAGCCGCCATCTTTCAGAGTGGGCCTTCGGTTAGGCCGTGTACGAACTGGCGCACGCGCGGCTCGTGGCTCGCTTTGGCCTGTTCGGTTGTGCCGTCGAAAATGAGTTCTCCGCCGACCATCATTCCAACGCGATCGGTCACGGTGAGCAGGCGATCGAGATCGCTTGAAACCATCACCACCGTAGCATTCGTCGCGCGCTGCTCTGTGCGGAGAAGATCGAAGATCTTCTGTGACGTTACTGGATCGAGACCAGCCGCAGGCTCGTCGTAGAGCACGATGGGTGCGCGAGTGATCGTGGCGCGCGCCACGCCAACCCGTTTTTTCTGCCCACCCGACAGACCAGCGGGCATGCGCATGTTGAAGCCGGAGAGCGCAACACAATCGAGCTGCTCGTTGACGCGCGCCTGGACTTCACGTTCGGTCAACTTGGTGAGGCGACGTAACGGGAAGGCGACGTTGTCGCCCACGGTGAGATAATCGAACAGCGCATTATTCTGAAAAAGCATGCCGAACTTGCGCCGCAATCGTGCAAGATCGAGCTCGGTGGCGGCCGTCACGTCTTGCCCGTCGACGACGATGCTCCCAAGATCGGGTTTCATCAAGCCGGCCATTGTCTTGAGCAGGATGCTTTTGCCAGATGCGCCAGGACCAATGAGTCCGTAAAGGCAGCCGCGCGGGATCGTCACCGAAACCGAGCGAAGAACGTGATTTGGACGTCCGCCTTTGCCAGAACGAAAGGACTTGGAGACGTCGCTGATTGCGATCATGAGGTCAAGACCGCTTACCGGATGCCTACTGGACCGGGCGGACCGACGGACGGGCCGCGAGGCGCAATGCCGCGCGCTGCCTGGGCGGCATCTTCCTCGCGTTCGCGCCTGGAGCGAGCGAGCTTCGCGTAAAGCACGAGGCTGAGTGTGGCGAATCCGACCACGGCAAGTACTAGGCACGCCAAAGCGATCTTGAGAGTGTTACTCGAAGTACGCGCAACAACGATGGGTCCGACGTGCGCGAGTTCGGAACGCCCTTGAGCCGGGCGTGTCGCACGCGGAAGAAAGACGACTGCGACGTCTGCGGGGGCGAGCGCTGGTGCGCCACCGGCAACGAGACGCTGGATCGCGTCGGCCGTCAGCGGCGGGGTTGTGCCTCGGTGCTCGAGAAGCACGCTTGCCGTTGTTTTTGGAGGTGGGCCTTCGCGCAGACCATCGCTTGGCGGAAGGTTCAAATGAACGCGCGCCGACAGCACGCCGTCGACGTTGCTGAGCGTGCGCTCAAGCTCGCCGGACAAGCCCGCGACAAGCTGCGCATGCTCGGCAGCCTGACTCGGCACGAGTTGGCCGCGGTCGGCTGCTTCGAGTACGCCGCGGACCTTGGGCCGCGGGAGCTGATCGTCGGCCATGGTGCCGAGAGCACGTGCGGCGTCGTCCCTCAAGACCGTGACTCGGAATTTTCCTTCGACTGTTGGGTCGACTTCTTTCGTGGCGTCGATGCCGGCTTGGTCGAGCGCAACGACGACGCGGTTCGCATCTCCCTCATCGAGCCCGCCTGCCACAGCCACGGCGCAACCGGCGTTGGCAAGAGCAACGCAAGCGACGAGTGCGAGAAAGGTGCGCGCAAGCCTATGCATTCGGGCTTGTATACCATGCTGCGACGGGCTAGCAGACGGCTTTCGGTCGCTCTTTGCTCCGAATCGTGCAAGAAATGTTGCTATTGTGAGAGGCCGATGGTAACTGGCAGCGCCCGCGTGACGGTGAGGTCTTTTCGGCCCCGTAAACCGCGAGCTCTTTCCCGTCGTCCGATCCCAAGGAAAGGCGCGTCCCATGGGGGGCGCGACAAGAGCATCGATTGTCGACTCCGTTCACGGATGCGCTGAGCCAGCTCAATGACCGAGCCCTTCGCAGGTTGCTCGGAGCACGAGCTTTTTTGCGTGGTTACGACTACGTCCGCCGTCAGGCCGTTTCCAACGTCCAGATGGAAGACCTTTCGGCACACGCCAACGTTCGCGGCACCGAGCAAGAGCCTTATTCGGTGAAACTGCAAGTAACGCCAACGGGCTTCACGAGTGATTGCTCGTGTCCGGCGTTCCCGAAAATCAACGGGCATTGCAAGCATGTCGCGGCTCTCCTTATCTCGCTTCGCGATCAGGTTCGACCGAAGCAACCGCGGTCGGAGTTCGCGCTCCCGGCTGCCAGCGGCGGAGCCGTAAACGGTACTCCGAACGGGCTTGCCAATGGACCTGGAAGCGGACCTGGAAGCGGACCTGCAGGCGGACCTAACGGCCCAATGAACGCGCCAACGAACGCGATGACCGGCAGTGGTTACGCGCACGCCGGTCAGGACCGTCAAGATCGTCAGGATCGCCAAGACCGAGGCGGTAGCGACTTGGAGCCAGGCGGCGGAAGCAGTCGTCGTGCGCGGCGTCGTGCTCGCAAGCTTGCGGCGCAGCGATCGGGCGCGATGGGTGCTGGTGCCGGCGGCGGTCACGGCGGCGGTCAGAGCAGTGCTGTGCCGAATCGATCGATCGCTTCTGTTGGCTTCGAGCGTCATGCCACCGGCGTTGAACTTTGGCTTCCCGAGCCCATGCCGCCGGCGCCGAAAACGATTGAGTATCGCATGCAAGTGCGTGCCGGCGTTCTTACGATTTCGCTCCTCGATGCCGACGCGCGCATGCCTCTTTTGGCGAATGCGCTTTTGCAATTTCAATTGCAGAAGCCAACCGCCGATCGCGAAGCGCTCCGCCTGCTTGCGCGCCTCGAGAACGAAAGCCCTCGTCGCGTTGGCATCGAGGTTCGCGGAGAAGACGCCGCGGATCTTCTTCCTTTGCTCAAGGGGCGTCGCGTCATTCTCGAGCCTCAGATGATGGAGCTACGTTTCGGCGATGAGCCGCTGCGTCCTCGGTTCGATCTCGACCTGAGCCCAGACGGTCAACAGGTGCTCGTGAAAACGACTTTCATGCGCGCCGGCGATCCGCGAAAATTTACCCTTGCTCAGGGCGGCTGGTTCGAAGGAAGCCCGGCCTGGCATGTCGACGCGCAGGAAGGTTGGGCGCGTCCCGTCGACAGGCGGCTGTCACCCGCGGGGATCCGGCGCCTATCGCGCACGCCCGTCATTGCCGAGTCCATCGACAACTTGCCGGTGCTCATCGCGCAGGGGTTGCCGCGCGTTGCGCTCGAAGTGGGTGCCGAGCTGCCAGACCTTTCGCAGGTCGCCGATGTCCTCGACGTTCATCCAACGTTCCGTCTTCGTGCGGGCGGCACGCTGACCGAGGCGCATGTTTCGCTCCGCGCCGCGTACGACGATGTCGAGATTGACGTTCGCGCCGACGGTATGACTCCGCCGGTCATCGTCAAGCCGCCGCACGCAGCGCGCACGGCTGACGGCGAGCATGAAGAAGTTACGGCTGGCGCAGGTGCGGGCCCAGGTCCTAGCCCTGGCCCTGGTCCCCGTCGCGTTCCGGCGTCGAAGCGTGCCACGGTCATTCGTTGTGACATTGTCTCCCAACAGGAAGCAGCGAAAGCCCTTCGAGCTCTTGGCCTGTCCACCGACGAAGACGGCATGGGCTTTGTTGCACGCGGTGACGACGCGATTCAGTTCTGGACAGAGGCCGTTGGGTCGCTCCCCGAAGATTGGGATCTCTTCCTCCCCGATGATCTCGTGGATGTTCAGGTGCGCACGAGCGCGCTCACCGCAAACGCGCGTGTGTCGAGCGGCGTCGATTGGCTCTCGCTACGTCTGTCGTTCGAGTCCGAGGGAATTGCCGTTACGCAAGAAGAACTAGGCCGCTGTCTCGCCGAAGGCCGTCGCTATGTCCGCCTGCAAGACGGATCGTTCGCGCACGTCGATGCCGAGAAGGTCAAAGAGGTGCTTCTCCGTCAAGCCGAGATCCTTGCAACGGGTGGAGGGCAGGGAAGCCACCTGCCGCTTTCGCAGGCTGGGCGCATTCAAGAGTTGCTCGAGGCTGTGGGCAAGGCGCACGTTTCCGATGGCGCGAAAGACCTTTTCAGCAAACTTCGAAATGTAGACGAAATCAAAGTTGTCAAAAAACCTCGTAACTTGAAGGCGGCCTTGCGGCCGTACCAAGAGCAAGGCTTTCAGTGGCTTTGGTTCCTCCACGAAATTGGCTCTGGCGGCATTCTCGCGGACGACATGGGGCTTGGCAAAACCGTGCAAACGATCGCGCTTTTGCTAGCGGTCAAAGCTTCGGTCGAGAAAGATGCGCACGCGATCCGTGCCGAAGGCGAAGGCAAAGGCAAGAAGGTATTCAAAACGCTCATCGTTGCACCCACGAGCGTGGTGACGAATTGGGAGCGCGAGCTCGACAAGTTTGCGCCATCGATGAGGCACATGGTGTGGCATGGCGGCGATCGGAAAGAACGCACCGACGAACTCGAAGATGCCGACATCGTCATCACGAGTTATGCACTTCTGCGGCGCGATGAAGCCATGCTTGCCGGGCTCGATTTGAAGTATGCAATTCTCGACGAGGCGCAGAACATCAAAAATCCGCTGAGTGCCACTGCGCGCGCAGCAAAGCGCTTGAAGGCCGATAGGCGCCTCGCGCTCACAGGCACACCGATCGAAAATCGTTTGACGGAAATCTGGTCGATCTTCGACTACGTCAGTCCGGGCCTGCTCGGTCCGCTCGACAAGTTCGAAGAGCGCTACGCGCGGCCCATCGATCAAGGCGATGCCAAAGCGCAAAAGCGCCTTCGATCGACGATTCACCCATTCATTCTTCGTCGCACGAAATCCGAGGTCGCAAAAGATCTGCCCGAGAAGATCGAAACCGACCAATTCTGCGAGTTCACCGGCGAGCAAGCGTCTCTTTATGGCGCTGTGCTCAAAGAAGTGCGCGCGCAAGTCATGGGCGAAGTCGAGCGCCAAGGCATGGCCCGAAGCCACATTCAGATCCTTGCCGGGCTCACGCGTCTTCGTCAGGCCGCATGCGATCCGCGTCTTTTGGGCCTTCCGCGTCAGTTCGGTGACGAAGATTCCGGCAAGCTCGTTGCGCTTCGCGAGCTCATTCAAACTTCGGTGGCTGGCGGCCACCGCGTTCTCGTCTTCAGCCAGTTCGTCTCCATGCTTGCCATCATTCGCAAAGCGATGGAGGAAGACGGCGTTCTTTACGAGTACCTCGACGGCTCAACGAAAGACCGCATGGTGCACGTCGAAAACTTCCAGAAAGACGACGGCCCGCCCGTATTCCTCATCTCGCTCAAGGCTGGAGGCGCGGGTCTCAACCTTACCGCGGCGGATACGGTCATTCACTTCGACCCATGGTGGAACCCTGCGGTGGAAGATCAGGCAACCGACCGCGCACATCGCATTGGTCAAACGAAGGTTGTCACCACGTATCGCCTGATTGCCAAAGGCACGATTGAAGAAAAGATTCTCGAGCTTGGCAGCAAAAAACGCGAACTCGTTGGCGCCGTGCTGAGCGAAGACATCGGCGGCGCAAAGAAGCTTACCAAGGGCGATCTGGAAGAGCTGTTCAAGCTCGATTCGTGACGTCGCGCGTGGGTCACGCGTTCGAGGGCGCAGCATGCTGCGCCCGCATGCTGCCCTGGCCATACGCTGCTTTGGCGTCATGCTTAGGGATTCGAGCACTGGTCGACCTGCGAGGTGACGTCGAAGATCTGCAGCAGGTCGAAAGCGCCGTCGTTACCGGAGGTCATATTTCGGACGAGTAGACCGAAAGGAGTCGTGCGCGGCGCGCACCTCTCGGCCTGCCTCATGGCTATCTGCTACGGGACGTCTTTCGCGCCGCGTGCCGAGAAAAGGCTCGTTGCTCCGAGTATCGTGCATTTGGGCGCGATCAGTCCCAAAGTCGCGAGATCACAAAGATGTCCTGGCTCGTCGTCGCTGAGTGCGCCCATGTTGCAACGACAATTCGTCCGTCCTTTTGCACGCGCGCTGCAAAGGAATGCCCATACGTGAATTCTGCAAGAGAAGGGGTTATGGCCTGCCCGTTTAAGCCAAATGAGGTGTCCGGCTTGCCGTCGTTCGTGTAGCGCCAAACGTATTCCAACGCGGGGA
This sequence comes from Polyangiaceae bacterium, assembly GCA_009780955.1. GTDB lineage: Bacteria > Myxococcota_A > Polyangia > Polyangiales > Polyangiaceae > Labilithrix. The sequence goes on from WQZB01000023.1 coordinate 11,552, forward strand.
TGTTCCCACTGGCCGCGATGAGGCGGTTTTGATCGTCGACGGCAACAAACAACCAAAACCCGTAGAAGTTCCCCGGCATGGACAAGGAGCCATTGTCACCAAATGTTCTATCGAAATCCGTTCCATCTGCTTTGAAGACTGAGATAAAATGGTCAGCGAAGGCTTGTATTATCGATAGAATTCGACCGTCAGGAAGTATCATTGGCAATACCAAGTGCGCATCCCCAAACGCGTTGAACGCCGTCTGCCCATCGGGGCCAAAGGACGTGTCATGTGCACCGTTGCTCTCGAGTTGCAAAAAGCCAAGATAAGTACATAGGGGCGGATTACCTCCGTCGACTCCAGTTAATCCGGTGCTCATGATCACAATCTTGCCATTCGGCCGCACGGCAACATGGGGGGCCATTGACAACTGCACAGTGGCATTCGTCACATCCGAAAAGATATCTGCGAGGTTGCCATTCGCGAAGCCGTCTGTGCCAAACGTCGTGTCGAATTCGTTGGCATTGACTTTGGCAATTCCCGTGACGGAATTGCCATTCACATCCGTAACTGGGAAAAGCATGACCACATTGTCGTTTGGAGCAAGAGCCGTTTGAATCACGCCGCCAGCCGTGGTTCCAAGTGCCGTGGTGGCAGGGAAATTCGTTATTGTGCTACTTTTCCCATTTGTGTCGATGATGCCATAGGCTGCTATATCGTTTACCGAGCCGCCAACGACCATGCTGCCGTCCGAAAGGATCACCGCATCCCCCGACGACAGGTCATCCAGCATGGCAACGCCGCTATCGCCATACGATGGATCGAGCACGCCATCGGGGGTAAGCCGTGCAACGCATGTTCCCGTGGGGGTTGCGTAGCTGCCCCCCACGGTACAATCGCTTAGCAGCAAAATGGAATCGTCAGCCGACACGAAGGCGTCGATGGGCGACAGCGTTCCTCCGAGCAGATTGATGAGCCAGCCATCGGTTGCAAAGGTTGTATCGAGCGAGCCTGCTGGACCGCGCACGAAAAGTTGCAGGTTCGCGCTCGTTGTCGCTTGGGCGTCGCTCACATCGACCGCATGCCCTTCAATGGTTACGGTAACGGGGCCTTGAGAAATCGCAGAGTTAACGGCGATTTCGAGTTCTCCGCGGCTTGCCGAAGATGGAATCGTGAGCGAGCCCGCGGTGATCCCTGACGGTGCATTCGTCAGAATGATTTGAATATCGCTCGCAGAAGTTTCGCTTCGCGCGATCGAGATGGGGACTTTCGTGGTCGTTCCTTGCACGACACGCGTCGTCGCCGCGCCCATATCGAACGAAAAGGACGTTGGTGTTGGTCCGTGGTCAGCGGGCTCTGCGTCCCCTGCATTCGTGTCCATCGGTGGAGCGTCGACCCCGGTGCACCCCACGACGAGCAGTGCGGCAAGAACAATCCCATGGACGTGACGCATTCGACCCTCCGATGACCGGTTGCCTCAACGCGGTCTACTGGCTCATGTCAGCCTACTGGTTTATGTCGGAGCAGCAGCGAAAGCCAGTCGAATAATCGTGGTAGGCTGCGTCGTGTGCATGCGTGCGGTAGCTGCAGCCTTCACCGTTCTGGGTGACGTCGAGGTAGTAGCCGCCTTGGAACGTTCCGGCAGGATCGTCAACCCACTCGTGTAGGTTGCCAACCATGTCGTATACGCCGTAGCCGTTCGTGCAGCCTTCGTGGGATCCTGTTTCTGCGAGCGTTCCTGCGAGCTGGTTCAACTGCGGATCGTTTAGCTTGTCCCAAGTCCACCCCGTGGCTGGCGTAGTGGTGGCAGCGTAATAAAAGAGCACCGGGCTGCGGCCGTTGTCGTTGCACACCCCCGCCTTGCGCTCGTTGCCGTAACCGAACCTGGCATTTTCTGGTCCTTGGCAGGCTTTCGTCCACTCGGCTGATTTGCAAAGCCGCTTGCCTGAATGACTGCAAGCCAAAAGGGCCTCCTTTTCGCTGATGTAGGCCTGCGGATAGGCACTTTTCTCGCTGATTGCGCGGACAACGTGCCCACTGACCGGCATGGTGTAGGGCCAGGCCTGTTCGTGACCGTTAGGCAGAATTTCGACGAGCGAAGCCTCGTAAATGTCAACGCAGAAGCGATTGTCGATACTTGCCATATCATCTGGGCAAAGCCCATGATTCAGGTGATTGGCATTGACAGGAAACTCGAAGGCTGGCGCGTCATCCTTGGCAGAAGACTCGAACGTGTCATGATTCGCGGTGTTCGCAGCAATCGACACGGCAGTGACTTCAGCCAAAATAGGCTGAGGAAGTGAACCATTGTGGAGCGCGTGGCGTGCACTGAGCTGCTCGCGAAACGGCTTTTGGTTGAGGCGAGCATGCACCGCCATACCAAAAATCACCACTGCGCACGCGCTGAGCGCGCCGAACGTGGCAATTGCGCCATGCGTCGCGGTGATACGCCAAGCCATCTGGGTTTTCTTCGTCACTCCATCGACCTCCGCCAATTTCCCCCTGGGAAGTTCCATTGGTAGCGCAATTTTCTAGCAGTAGAAGAACTCCATTAAGGAATACCGTTGCACTCCGGAGGCCGTGAATCCAAATCGACCTTGGTCGCAAAAAAGGTGCGACTAAAACCTACATTGCTTGAATTGATTGTCCCTGCCATCAGTTATCTGCGGCACAACACCGCTTTCAGGATGCATTCTTCGCAGGGGCGCCATTCATGGCGTCCAACTGCGGCATTTTGGAATCCATACATTGGCTGATTCCGAGGGGGCAACGAATCGCGCCCCTACAACCGACAAAACGCAAATAACGCGATTGTCGGTAAGGCAGCATGCTGTGCCCCTACTCGCGGTACTGCTCGATTTCAGGCGCCCCACCCACCACTGCGGCGCCACCGGTTGGCATTGTCACCAGGCGGCCGCCGCTACGAGGCACCTTGAGCGCAATTTCGCGAATGTCTGTTGGTGTCACGCGGTATGCGCGGGTTTGGCCGTTTGCGTCATCGCCCACGACGAGCGCCACGTCGGAGCCAACCGTTGACGCCTGCGCGCGGGCAAGTGGAACTTCGGCTGCGCCAGTCGCGGGCGCTGGCACGCAGTTCGATGCGCACGCCACGTCGATGACGCGTGCAGGAGAAAATGCGTTGGGATCGCTCGTGGATCCTTGGCCGCCTGCGATGATCACGCGATGGCCATCGAGCGCCGTTGCGCCACACCCGATCACCGGATCAGGCGGGAATGCGAGCGGCGAGGCGGTTGTGGCGGTAGCGTCGAGGACTTCAGCACCAGCGAAGTCGCTGCTGCCTCCATAAACGACGAGCCCATGGCCTTCTACCCACGCAGCGCATGCGCCTGCGCGTGGCGTTGCAAGATTGACGAACGTTGCCGTGCCGCTTGCATCAATGCGAAGTACACGTGACGTCGCAGATGTCGCGTTGGCTTCGCGTGTTGCGCCCACGATGGCAAGCGATCCATCGGGCGCATAGACCGCGGCGCCACCTGCGACGTCACCGAAGTTGCCCCCTGTTGGTGCCGCGATGTCCGAAGTAGATCCCGTGGTGAGATCGAGCGTGGTTGCGCCGCTGTCGTCGATGACAAGAACTGTTGTGCCGAAGATCGCCATCGACTTGGCGGCGCGGCTTAGCACGGGCGCTGATGTCGTTGGTGCGAGCAAGAACAGATCGTAGAGCCCGGTTGACGTTCCGCTCGCCCAGAAAATGTAGCGACCGTTTGCGATGCCGACGATGGGCGAGGCGAGCGCATAGGACGGCGTCTGCGGAAGCCGCGCGAACTCGCCCATGCGCTGAACGAAGACACTCATCTGTGTGTTGGCGAGCAGGCCAAACTCGATGGGGAGCGACTCCCCTTGCAGAAGCACAGTGCCTGATGCGTCGATGGCGCTGACGCGGAGCGCGCCAACATCGGTTTGGCTCACGCTGCCGAGATCGAGCTCGCTTGCAGGCAGCGCGGTGCGCGAGATCTCCTTTGCGGTTCCATCGATCGCGATGCTGTCGACAACAAGGGCAACGGGCGCGGGCTCGCGCGTCAATGCGTCGACTTCGCCTCCGGTGGTGATGTTGATGGTGCCACTGGGAGCCTTCGAGCATGCAATGCCGGTGAGCCAAGTAACCATGGCCACAACCGATGTGAATTGAAAACGAGGTGTGGTGTGCACGCGATTGGCTCCTACCATGTTGCCAGGAAAGTTGGCCGCACGTCGAACGGCGCGATAGCTCACAACGCGTGGGCGACGCGAAGTACGACGAGCCTGTCTCCGACAATGATGGCGAGTCGCGCATTCCGCGTGGCGTGACCCTTCTGTTCATAGCGTTTGGCGGCGCATGCATCGTCTTCGCTGGATTCGCGCTCGGTGGGCGTCGCTCGTCGGTCGCAACCCAAGCGATCAATCCACGTGGCGATCTGCTTTCGCGTGATGCGCGCGAGGCGCGCGAGTTGCGCAAGGATCAGAGCACGACACCAAAGGCAACGGATCTCAGCGCGCGCGACGTAACCTTCCCCGGGATTTTGAGTGACGACGGCTCGCCAACCACGGCTCTCGCAGCGGTCAAGGGCGGCTCGCAGTCAACCTCGAAGGCAACGCCGTTGTCGAGCGCTGCGTCGGCCAATTCGGCGGCTGCGGTGGCAAACAACCCCGTTTCTCTGGCCCCGCCGCTGGTCCCGCTTCCTGCGCAGCACGTGCTCGATGCATCTCCCGTCGTTACGCGACCGCGCGATTCGCTCACACGGGCCGCAAACGACGCGGCGCAGATCACTTCGCCTGCCGAGCCTGCCGCTCCTCGAGGCCGTGAAGGAGGCTACCAGCTTCAAGTGAGTTCGTTTCGAACACTTGCTGAGGCCGACAAATTTGCCCTACAGCTGCGAGCACGCGGTCACAAGGCCTACGTTGCCGAGGTGCACGTTGCAGATCGCGGCACGTGGTATCGAGTCAGGATTGGTCCGTTCGCCTCGCAGCTCACCGCGTCGGCTTACCGATCAAGCTTTGAGGCACGAGAGCACGTGGTACCGTTCGTTGTTCCGCCTGCGTCGAAGTAACCCTCGACCGCCATGTTATGCCTGGTATGCCTGGTGTGATCGCTGCATCATGCATGTCCGGGGGAGACGACATAGATGGCACGTTTATTTGGCTTGATTGGAAACCGCGCTGACCTTGGCGGTCGCGTGCTCGGCTCTGAAGCGGATGCGTTACGTGTTCACTCCAAAGGCACGGCGCTTGGTTGGGGCGTTGGTTTCTATCAGGGCGGCGAAGTGCTCATGCGTCGCCGGCCCATTGACGAGAGCGAGACCATCGAGGTTGCCAAGCTTGCGGGCGATGTGAACGCGGACATGATGATAGGGCAGGTTCAAAGCGCGGCGGCGGGCACGCGGCTCACGCTACACACCGAAAACACGCCCCCATTTCGCTATCGCCAATGGCTTTATGCGCAGGCGGGCAGCGTGCCGTCGTTTCCTTCGATTCGCGAGCGGCTCGTTACGCGTCTTCCCATTTTTCTAAAATCAGCTGTTCGCGGCGAAACCGATGCAGAAATCCTCTTTGCTATTTTTCTGTCGTTTTTGCACCAAAATGGAAGCCTTCACGATCGTCTCGTGAGCGTCGCCTGTGTGCGCGACGCCCTTCGTTCGAGCCTTGCGGTCGTCACGGCAATGGGCGCAGACGTGTCGCATGAGCGGGCGAATTTGAACCTTGTCGTGTCCAATGGCGAGCATGTTTTTGCGGTGCACGCAGGCGAACCAATGGGCTATCGGCTATTTCGAGGCAAGGCCGATGCCGAGGCGCTCTTGCCGCTCATGCATGACGATTTCGCGCTTCGCCGAAAGGCTCCAGTGCTCGACCAGATGCGCTTTACACTGATCGCGAGCGACTTCGACGACGGCGGCGTCTTTGCGGCATCGGGGCCTGCATCTTTGCCTGCCTCGGCCTCACGCTGGAAGGCCGTTTCCGATCGTGCCATTGTCACCCTCGAGCGTGAGAGCGATCCGTACATCGAAGCACTGTGAGTCTCGCACGGGACGTCATTCGTGCGTTGCGAGTATCGCGAGCCTTGCGATCGTGTTTCACGCGATCGCGTGTGCTGGCTCGGGCTCGCTCGTCTCGCCTGCGACGGCAACCGAAATGTCGAAAGCGCCTCGTCGCCCTGATGGTGTCGCGCTCGAGGTGCCCTCCGCGCTGCCTGTTCCGGTCAACCGTGTCTTGGCGAGCGGCATCGTCGCGTTGCGCGTACCGCCAACAGACAAAGAAATCGAGAATGTCGTTGGCGCGTACCTTCACGGTCTCGAACGCGCAGACATGGCGGGTCTCGTGCAAATGCTCACGCGCGACGCGGCTCCCTTGGGGCAGCTTGGAGCAGGCCGGGCGCAGATTGTCGAGATGTGGGCGGCGCGCATCAAGTGGATGCGTAGCTTTGATGGCGCAACGACGCGGCTGCACTTCAAGCTCGCGCCGATCGAAACGTACACCTACGATACGGTTGAAAGCATGGGCGATCGCGCACGCCCCGCTTCCATGCGGCCAGGAGATTTGTACGTTCGCGTGCCCAGTAGCCGATTGATTGACAACGCTTCGGCAGACATCGGGTGGTTCGTCTTGCTTCTTCGCAGTGAGAACGGGCAGCTGCGCATCGCCGGCGACCTACCACCAGAACGGTAAGTTGAGGCGATTTTGGCTCAAACTCGCCTCAACTCGAACGTGGCTAGCCGTGTGGGTAACGTTTTGGATCCACGCCGAGTTGCTTGCATATTGCATCGAGCACATCGTCGGTGCGCGCTTTGAGAAGGTCGAGCGAACCGTTGTTGTCGATCACGAAGTCGGCAACTTTGACTTTCTCGGCAAGAGGCAGCTGCGCACGGATCCGCGCCATGATGTCCTCTACGGTTGCGCCGTCGCGTGAGCAAGCGCGTGCAATTTGCACGCTTTCGGTTGCGCAAACGACGACCAGAGGCCGCAGCGTGTCGGCGCGGCCGTTTTCGACGAGAAGCGCCGCTTCGTAGCAAGCCAGGGGATGTCCACTTTCGCTCAGCTCTTGCGCGCACTCGAAGCTTCGCGCGGCGATTCGTGGGTGAACGATGGCATTGAGAGCGGCGCGCTTTGCGTCGTCGCCAAAGACGGCGTGGGCGAGCTTTTTTCGGTCGAGCGTGCCGTCGCTCGCGAGCACGTGCTGCCCGAATGTGCGGACGATTTCGACGAGGCCCGAGGTGCCTTTTGCGACGACCTCGCGCGCAAGCTTGTCGGCGTCGATGACGGGCACGCCGCGCGCCACGAGGTGCGCGGCGACCGTGCTTTTGCCTGAAGCGATTCCACCGGTGAGTCCAAAAACATGCATGGCAGTGCCGCAGCTCGTTTGCCAACCGCTCGCCGTGTCGTTTATCGTTTATTTATTGGGCGGTGGCGCAGGGATCGGGCGTGGCTGTTGCGTCCGGTACCGAAGCGCCGGGCGGACCGACGCGCTTGGCAATGAAGCCAACGCCGATCGATATGGCATCGCAAGAAACGCCTGACGCGTTGGTGCCGTTGGAAAGAATGTCGCTGGCCGATCGAATCTTGTCGAGGATAGGTTGTAATATTGTGGCATCGCAGAAGCTCGTGCTGATGTTGCCCGCAACCTTCTGAATGGCGGCCACGAGATCTTCGGTGTTGATAACACCGGCGATGGTGCCGTTGGCGAGCTCGCCCGGGGACGTGTGGTCGAACGTGATGACTGCGTGGTTGATGTTGATGGCAACGCTTTGCCCGCCGATGACAACGGTGATTGGGACCGTGATGTTGCCGTCGCCATAAACGAAGGTGCCGTTGTTGATGTACGCGCCTGCAAAGGGAACGATGGGGGTTGCGTAGTACGGCCAGCTGTCGTTCGTCGTGAAAGTTGGCGTCTGCCCAAGGTCGGCGCCCGCGCGTATGTCGCCCGACAGCCCGGTGGCAGACTGATTCGGATCGTCGGAAAGCCCCTTGATGGTTGCCAAGATCGTGAAGGAGCCGGACTGTTTGATCATGTCAGAAAGCGTTGCCGACGGGGTCGGCGTGTAGTCTTTGATCAGTGGCAGAATCGTTTTGCCAAAGCTATTGTCGATGCCATTGTTACCGTCGACAACGGTGGTATTGTTCCCGTTGGGGGCGCAAACGTCCGTCGAGTTGGCGTCTGTAACGAGTCCGTCGAGGTTGTAGCCATAGGTTTTCCAGGCGTTTGAGTCTGGCGTGGCCACGTCGGCCGACGCCGCGCGATCGGTGTCGCCTAAGAAAATGTCGGTGAAGGCGAACGTGCGCACGTCGGTCGTGTCGGCTGGGGCTGCGCCCGAGGGGGACGCTGGCGGCTGACCAGATTGCGTGGTGGACGGCTGTGAGGGGCTGTCATTCGAGCTCGAGCTGCCGCAGGCGACAGCGATGGCAACGAGACCAACACCAAGGAACGATGAGAAAAGCTTCATTGTATTGTCTCCTCAAACGTGGGCTGCGCTGCAACTCAGCACCGCAAAACACGCACGATACACTAGCCAGAACGTGTGACGTTAGCGCTCTTGCGGCATAACGCTCTCAAAAAAATTCAATGCTGCGCTGAGGGGCTGTCCGTCAATTGACGCTTTGCGGTATCACGACCGCCAGAAGCCCTGGTGGCAGCTATGCTAATGGGGTTACGCAATGCCTCATTTTGTTCACCTGCATGTCCACTCGCAGTACTCCATGCTGGACAGCGGCTTGAAGGTAAAAGATCTCGTCAAGCAGGTCGAAAAGCAGGGCATGAATGCCGTGGCGCTTACGGACCATGGCAACATGTTCGGCGCCATTTCATTCTACAAGGCGGCAAAGGAATCTAACATTAAAGCCATTGTCGGCGCCGAGCTCGAAGTCATCACAGGTCATCATAGCCATCACTTGCCATTGCTCGCCGCAACCGAGGAGGGCTACAAAAATCTGATTTGGCTCGTCTCTCGCGGTTATGTCGAGCCCGACGCAAACGGCCCTGCGACCGTTCCGTGTATTTCGCTCTCCGCGCTCGAGGGGCGCACCAAGGGGCTCGTTGCGCTCACAGGATGCATGGGTGGCTTCGTTGCCCAACGCATCCTCGAAGAGGGGCCATCGGCGGGCGAGAAAGCTATGATTACGCTACGCGAGCTTTTCGAGCCTGGCTCGCTCTACATTGAATTGCAAGATCACGGCTTGCCCGAGCAGCCCATCCTCAATGGCATTCTCAAAGAGCTTGCCAAGCGCTACGAATTGCCAATCGTGGCCACCAACGACGTGCATTACGGCAAAAAGGACGACGCCGAGGCCCATCTCTATCTTTCATGCATCAAAAGCGGGCGCCATTACACCGAGGCGAAAGCGGCAAGCCATGGCTCTTACGAAATGTATTTGAAGAGTGCCAAGGAAATGATGGCCCTCTTCAAAGACAGCCCGGAAGCTATCAAAAGCACGCTCGAAATCGCAGAGAAGTGCGAGCTGAAACTCAGGCTCGGTCAGTCGATGCTTCCAACATTCCCCATTCCGGAGGGTTACGACACCGACACCTACTTCCGGCACGTTGCCCGCGAAGGCCTCGAAGGGCGCTTCGCCGAATTCGAAAGCGTCGGCAAAAAGGTCGATCGCGACGCATACCGAACGCGGCTGCAATGGGAACTCGATGTGATCTGCAGCATGAAGTTCCCAGGATATTTCTTAATTGTTTGGGACTTCATTCGCTACGCAAAAGAAAGTGGCGTGCCTGTCGGCCCGGGCCGCGGCTCTGGCGCGGGATCGCTCGTCGCCTACTCGCTGCACATTACGAATCTCGATCCACTTCCCTATGGCTTGCTTTTTGAGCGCTTTCTCAATCCGGAGCGCGTCAGCATGCCCGACTTCGATATCGACTTTTGCATGGATCGTCGCGATCGCGTAATTCAATATGTGCAGAAAAAATATGGCGACTCTAGCGTTGGTCAGATTGCCACATTCGCCGAACTCAAGGCGAAAAGCGTCATCAAAGACGTTGCCCGATGTTTGCAGTTTTCACCCGTCGAGGCGCAGCAGATCGCGAATCTTATCCCAAGCAAAACGCCTGCAGAAACCTATACGATCACCGAAAGTCTCACGGTCGAACCAAAGCTCAAGGCGCGATTCGACACCGAGCCGAGGGTCAAAGAGCTCCTTACCCAGGCGATCAAGCTCGAAGGGTTGACACGTCACGCCGGCAAGCACGCGGCAGGCGTCGTGATCAGCGAAGGCCCGCTTTGGGATCACGTTCCGGTCTTCAAAGACGGCAAGTTCGATGGCTACATTACGCAGTATTACAAAGACGACGTGGAGGCGGCGGGCCTTGTCAAGTTCGACTTTTTGGGCCTTAAAACGCTTACGGTCATTGATATTGCCGAGCGCCTCATCAATGCCCGCCCCGATTTCTTGCGCGAAGGCAAGAAACTTGATGTTTCAAAGCTGCCTCTCGACGACAAGAATGCCTATCAACTGATGGCATCAGGGGAAACGAAAGGGGTTTTCCAGCTTGAATCGACCGGCATGCAACAGCTCTTCAAAGATTTGCATCCCGACAACTTCGAGGACATCGTCGCGGCCGTGGCGCTGTACCGCCCGGGACCGCTCGGCACGGGCATGGTGAAAGATTTCGTGGACTGCAAGAACGGTCGCAAACCCATTGCTAAAATGCATGACAAGGTCGACCACCTGCTCGAGCCCACCTACGGCGTCATCGTTTACCAAGAGCAGGTCATGCAAATCGCCCAGGTGCTTGCGGGCTACTCGCTTGGTGGCGCCGATTTGCTGAGGCGCGCCATGGGCAAAAAGAAACCCGAAGAAATGGCGAAGCAAAAAGGGATTTTCGTAGAAGGCGCGAAGAACCAAGGCGTCGACGAAGCGGATGCGGAACGCATTTTTGGATTGCTTGAATACTTCGCCGGTTATGGATTCAATAAATCACACTCGGCAGCGTACGCACTCATTACCTATCAAACTGCATACCTCAAAGCGCATTATCCCGTCGAGCTTCTTTGCGCAATCATGACGAGCGACAAAGAAAAAATCGACAAGGTAGTTCGCACGATTGCTGACGCACGCGCCATGGGCGTCACGGTACTTCCGCCGGACGTGAACGAAAGCGACATCGACTTCAAGGTGATCTACGTGCATCCCGAGGCCAGTCGCGATACCTGCCGCGATGGAAAAGGCCGACGCGGAGCTGGCCCCAGCGATCCGTGTGGCCCGCAGATCCGCTTCGGTCTTGGTGCTGTGCGAGGTGTGGGCGAAGCGGCTCTCGAAGCGCTGCTCGAAGCTAGGAAGGATGGCGGCCCCTTCCATGATTTGTTCGATTTCGCCTCGCGCGTCGACGCGAAACGGGTCAACAAAGGCGTTTTCGAAGCGCTCGTGCAATGCGGGGCGTTCGACACCACACTCAAAAAAGACGGCGTGACACGCGCGCGGGCTTTTGCGTCGATCGAAACGGCCGTTGAACGAAGTCGCGCAGCACATCGTGATCGCGAGCGCGGGCAAACGAATCTGTTTGGGCTCCTCGACGCCGGTCTCAAATCGGCGAAGACCGCGGCAGACGTGGGAGCATCGGCAGGTGATTACGTGAGCGATGCAAAGGTCTCGCCTTGGGATCGGCGCGAGATGCTCGTGCGCGAACGGCAGGCGCTCGGCTTCTACGTTTCAGGGCACCCGCTCGAACGATACTTACGCGGTGGCGGCGCGCTGTCGAAACTCGAAATTGTACCCACCGCGGCGCTACCGAACGCAAAAGACTGGGCCATCGTCAAAATCGCGGGCATGGTCGAAGGCTACCGCGAACGCGTCTTCAAAGACGGCGGCGGCAAGATTGCATTCTTCGATCTCGAAGATCTTACCGGGCGCGTTACGTGCAAAATGCGAGCGGGTGAAATGGATGCGTACAGCACGGTGATCACGGCCGGCGACCCCGTGCTTGTCACCGGCAAAGTGAGCTTCCCGCAGCGCGAGGCGGATGCCGAAGAACACGAAGAAGGGGCGCGTGAGCCAACGATTCTCGTGAGCGATGCCGTGCGCCTCGCCGATGCGGTGCGTAGCGACACCAAGCGAGTCATTATTCGCCTTCGTGCCGAAGCCACGCACGACGATGATCTACGCAAAATGGCCGAGGTGCTCGCGAAGTCGAAAGGCGCGTGCCCCATCACGCTTACCTTTAAGATGAGCGATGGCGCCGAAGCCGTTTTAGGGCTTGGCCAAAACTTCCGCGTGGAAGTGAGCGACGAGCTTCTCTCGGGGCTCGAGCGCATCTTCGGCGCACAAGTCGCGGAGTTACGTTGAGCAATTGTACTACTTGGCGGAGTACACGTGACGGTGTCGCATGATTTCGTAGATGGCAATGCCGGCGGCTACCGAAGCGTTGAGCGAATCGAGGCGGCCGCTCATAGGCAAGCGCACGAGGCAAGTGCACGCGCGCTTGACCGGTTTGCGCAAGCCCTTGCCTTCGGCGCCAATGACCAGCACGACTGGGCCTTTTGCGGCGTCGACGGCTGCCGCGGACAATGCATCATCGGCGTTCGCGTCGAGGCCCACAACGAACGCGCCAGCCTCGTGCAGTTGATTGAGTGCAACATGCAATGATTTGACGCGATAGAGCGCGGCGTGTTCGATGGCGCCTGCGGACGCGCGAAACGTGGCAGGCGAAAGGGGCGCCGCGTGGTGCTCGGGCCAGAGAATTGCGGTCGCGCCAAGGGCCACAGCCGATCGGACGATGGCGCCGAAGTTTTGCGGATCTTCGAGCTCGTCGAGTGCAACGATGAGAGCCTTGTCGTCGAGTTTCGCGATGAGATCATCGAGCGAGCCGAGCACCAGATCGGGTGCGTAGGCAATCGCACCTTGATGGCGAGCACCTTTGCAAGCGCGATCGAGATCTGCGCGCGTGACATGCTCGACTTTCGCGCCGTGATCGACGGCAAAGCGTGCGACAGCTTCGATTTGCGGGCCACCGCGAGTTTCAACGAGAACGCGCGCGAGCTTGTCACCATGCACGCGAATGGCTTCGCGCACAGGGTTCAATCCAGCGATAAGCCTCATGCCGGGCTAACGCGAGTAACGCGAGCGATGGCTTCAGCGATCTCGCGGGCGGCAGCGAGTCTGTTTTTCGCGTCACGAATGGGGCGGCCAACGACAATCCAGCTTGCGCCATCGCGGATGGCTTGCTCGGCGGTTGCAACGCGCTTTTGATCGTCATTCCTTTCGGCTTTTCCGCCTTTTCCCGTTGCCGCGGGGCGCACGCCGGGTGTGACGAGAACGGCTTCGCGGCCCAACACCGTGCGTAATACACGTACCTCGGCAGGCGAACAGACGAACCAACGCACGCCTTGTTCCCACGCCATGCATGCGAGGCGCTCGGCAGCAAGGCTAGCGAGTGAGCGCGATGAGTCATGTGCACTAGGTGTAATATGCACGCCGATGTCGTTCAGATCGCCGTCATCGAGCGAGGTGAGCACCGTAACGGCACAGATGTCGAGCCCAGTGTCTTTGGCGCGAAGGGCAGCACGCCGAAGCATGGTACGGCCACCGCTTGCGTGAACCGTGACAACGCGTGCTCCCAGCTTTGCGGCTTGAGCCACTGCGCGTTCTACGGTTTCAGGGATGTCGTGGAGCTTCAGATCGAGAAAGACCGGTAGGCCAACCCCGTTGGCCTCACTGACCTCGCGCCCGATCGACACGACACCGGGGCCGTGGCTAACGAAAAGCTCAAGCCCGATTTTCACCATGCCGATGGCAGGTGCAACCTCGCGCGCAGCTTCGAGAGCATCGGCGCGCCGTTCGAAATCAAGGGCAAATACGATCGGCGCGGGATGTGTCGTGTTAGGTGTAGTACGCAACGCGATCTAGAGGCAGGAGCACATTGGATCGCCTTTTTGGCACGTGCATGCAGGTGTTGGTGTTGCCGACGTTGGCTTGGCCCCGCTGCCGCCAACCGCAGCCATGCTCGTTCTTGCGCGTCTTTGCGCGGCGACGGCCCCCTCGCGTTCGGCTTCGGCCGCTCTGCGTTCCTCGTCGTTCGTTGCTTTTCTTGCTTTTTCTTCGGCGGCTGCAATTGCGTCGGTTGCGGCTTTGAAGTCATTTTGGAGCTTCTTAATGGTTGCTTCTTTCTCGGCGAGCGCTTTCTTCGTGCGTTCCTGTTCCGCCTGCAGCTCTTGCTGCCTCGTCACGCTCGCTCTGTAGACCACCGCGGCGCCAACGGCACCGGCGATGAGCAATGTGCCGATGCCAACGCTGATATAAGTTAAGTGCTTTTTCTTCTTGTCTTGCGCGAGCGCAACAAGCTTTCGCTCGTGCTCTTGCTTCTGCTGCGTTTCGCGCAGGCGAGCTTCACTTTCGGCGTTCGTGCGAACGCGCTCGACTTCGGCCTGCCGGATTGCTTCAACGCGCGCCTGCTCTTCACGCTGGCGCTGGGTTTCTTGACGACGACGCTCACTTTCTGCAGCGATTTGTGCTTCCTCGGCCTCGCGTGCGCGGCGCTCGGCGTCGGTGCGAGCTTGCAGCTCGGCAGCTTGTTTGCGCTTCCGATTGTCGTCCTCTTGTTTGATTCGATCTTCCTCGAGGCTCATAAGTTCCTTGAGGGAGAAGAGAACGGAACTCTCTTTCTGGTCCGCCATCGCGTTTCTCGTGCTTTGGTTCAGCATGCCACTCGACTTGGCAAAGGGTAGAACAGGAATTTGTCTCCGTAGCATCGAAGTTTCCACGGCGACTTGATGTGATCGAAGTTACCCGCGCGAGACTACTTTCGCAAACGGAATTACGGGCGTACGGCGAAGTGCGATGGCAGCTACGAAGAGATGAAATGCCACGCAACATCACCACAACATTGCGTCGAAAGCGGTCGTACTTGCACTACGCCCACGACCTCCCTCACCATGGCGAACCATGGCGACCAAAGTAAGTGCGCACATTACCGGCACGGTGTGGAAGATTGAAGTGACCGTTGGCCAAGTCGTTTCCGAGGGACAAACTTGCGTCATCCTCGAGTCGATGAAGATGGAACTGCCTGTTGAGACACCTGTGTCGGGCACAGTCGAAACCATTTCGGCGACCGAAGGGCAGTCGGTAAGCCAGGGCGACACGCTTCTCACGATTGCTTAGGGGCAGGCCTCGTGCCTGCCATGTGTTGGGCACCCACAAGGTGTTGCCCCTACGAAAATGCGTTTTGTTGGTCGTAGGGGCGCCATTTATGGCGCCCTCGCATGGGTTCCAAAACGCCGCGTAGGGCGCGATGAATCGCGCCCCTACTCGCGCCAGAAAAGCTTCCAGGGATTGTGTTTCAGATCACGCAGCATTTCTTGCATGTCATCGTAAATGGATTCGTCCATCACGAATGCGCCTATTGTGCCGTTGCCCTTCTTGATGTGCGAAACAATGGCCTGTGCGTCGGCTGCCGTGGCGTTGGCGTGGGCAGCGAGCTCCGCGACATTTTCGAACATTTTTTTTAGCTGCTTTTGCTCTTCTTCGCCGCCAACGATTTTCGATGCTCGATTGAGGTTGGCGAGCGCTTCGCGCGCGTCTTTGAGCATTGGCGCGCTGTCTTTCTGAAGGTCGGTGGAGAGGCGATCTACGTTGTCAATCGTTCGCTGAATCTTTGGGTTGTCGACGTATTGCTCGCGCACATGTGCGGTCAGTGTGACGGCTTCTTGCGATAGCAATTCGAGGTTTGAAATGGTTCGGTTGATGCGGTCACGATTTTCGTTCAGCATCGTGTTCAGGCCTTTTAGGATGCCTGCGGTGTTGGTGACCATGTCGTTGATAAGCTCTCGGTTGTTGCGGATGGCCGTCATCATCGTGTCCAAGAGCTCGTAGGTTCTCGCGAAAAACAGGTCGAGTCGCGGCGGATCGATGCCTTTGACAATGCTGTTGTCGGCAAGCACTGGTTTTTCCAAAGAACCGGGATCGATAGCCAAAAACTTTTCGCCAAGGATACCCTGCGTGGTGACGTAAAAGTCTGCGTCGTCGTGGATGGCGTCTTTGACGCGTTGCTCAACCGCCGCTTTCGCACGCACGAGCACGCGACGATGCAACTGCGGATCCATCTTCCCGCCCATGAACTTAATTTCCGTAACCTTGCCAACCTTCACGCCGGAAAGAAGCACGGGCGCGCCCATTTGTAGGCCACCAGGGTCATCAAAATCGATATAGAGCGTGTACGTTTTCTCGAACGACAGGCCGCCCATGATGAGGACGAAGCCGGCAAGAATGCCGAGCGACACAAGGACAAGGGCACCGACCTTGACTTCGATCGATTTCTCTTGAGCCATAAAACTTTCCCACGCTACCGCGGAACGCACTCGCGTCCAATCGCTAAAGTCGAGGCGGGGCAGACACGGAGTCTGCCCCTACAGCCAACAGAACGCATATTCGTAGGGGCGGCCCTCCGTGGCCGCCCCTCAAATCGAAAGCGGTCAGAGCTCGATGGGGCCTGTGGCGCTCCCATGAATGAACTGCTGCACAACCGCATCTTGCGTTGTGCGAAATTCGTCCGGGGTGCCAAGCATGCGAACCTTGCCTTGGTAAAGCATGACGATCTGGTGAGCAATGCTGAAGGTGCTCACCAGATCGTGGCTGACGACAATCGAAGTAACACCAAGCTTGGACGATAGCTCGTGGATCAGCACGTCGACGCGCCGCGCGTTCACGGGGTCGAGCGACGTGGTTGGCTCGTCGAAAAGAACGTATTTGGGGTCGAGCGCAAGAGCGCGCGCAATGGCCACACGTTTTCGCACGCCGTCTCCGAGCTCGGGCGGGTAGCGATCGGCGAACTCGCGAATATGGACCATCTCGAGACGGTGCCGTGCTTCGTGCAGAGCTGCGTTCGTGTTGAGGTGTTTGTGCTTGCGCAGGGGAAGCGCCACGTTCTCGGCGCACGTCATCGAGTCGAAAAGCGTCGAATGTTGAAAGACCATTGCGCACTTCTTTCGCACCGGCCCCATTCGCTTTTCGTCGAACTTCGATACGTCTTCGCCGTCGAGCCAGATTTCACCACGATCAGGGTAAAGCAAGCCAACAAGGTGCTTGATAAGTACACTTTTGCCGACGCCGGACACGCCAATGATGAAAAATACTTTCCCTTTGGGCACGTCGAACGACACATCGTCGAGAACCGTTTTCGAGCCAAATTGCTTGACGAGGTTCTTGATTTGAATCATCCGACGCGCCCCATATAGGGCACCCACAAGGGGTGCCCCTACATGCACTAGGGCCTAACCACGCATATCCGTAGGGGCGTATGGCCATACGCCCCTACACGCAGTCTATGCCTTTTGCATGGTGCCAGTTTCAATATAGCGCTGGTGCCAGGAAAAAACTTCGGTAAGCAAATGCGGTGTGTGCTTGCCAAAGCTATCGCGACACGCGCGCTCGAAGTAATCGGTCAACATGTCCCTGTAGCTTGGGTGCACACACTTGTCGATGATCTTGCGCGCGCGCTGCTTCGGGCTTAGGCCGCGCAAATCGGCCAAACCTTGCTCGGTTATGATCACCGCTACGTCGTGCTCGGTGTGGTCGACGTGGCTCACCATTGGCACAATGCAACTAATTTGGCCTTTCTTGGCCATGCTTGGTGTGACGAACATCGAGATGTACGCATTGCGTGCAAAATCGCCTGATCCACCGATGCCGTTTTGAATGCGGCTGGCCATCAGGTGTGTGGAATTGACGTTGCCGTAAATGTCGGCCTCAATCATTCCGTTCATGGAAAGGCAACCAAGGCGCCGGATTAGCTCAGGGTGGTTGGACATCTCCTGCGGTCGCAACACGATGCGCTCGCGGTAAAAGGCGATGTTGTCGATAAACTCCTGTATTCCATCGGGACTCAGCGAGAAGGATGTGCCGGAAGCCATACGCAGCACGCCGCTCTTGAGAAGCTCCAACATTCCGTCTTGGATCACTTCGGTGAACGCTGTCAGACCTCGGAATTGGCTGTTGCCCAAGCCTGCAAGAACCGCGTTCGCAATGTTGCCGACGCCCGATTGCAGCGGCAAAAGGTTTTTGGGCAAACGCCCTGCAGACACTTCGTTGTTCAGAAAATCGATCACATGTTCTGCGATACGCTTCGAATCGGCATCCAGCGGCGAGAAGGGCGTGTTGCGGTCAGGAGCGTCGGTTTCGACAATGGCTACGATTTTCTTTGGATCGCAGAAGAAAGCCTTCTCGCCGAAGCGGTCATCGGGGCGCACGAGTGGAATCGGTTTGCGATTGGGCGGCAGCGCTGTGCCGTAATAAATGTCGTGCATGCCGTAGAGTTGTTCGGGCTGCCACGAATTAACTTCGACGATGACTTTTTTGGCTTGGTCGATCCACGTCTTGTTGTTGCCCACCGACGACGAAGGCATGAGCCGTCCATCAGGCAGAATGCCAGCGACCTCGATCAACGCGATGTCGACTTCGCCGTAGAACCCAAACCACGTGTGTTGCGCTACGTGGCTAAGGTGCATGTCGAAATAGTCTAGGGAGCCAGCGTTGATGCGATCACGCAATATGGGATCGGACTGGTATGGCGTGCGCATGCCGATGCCGTCGACACGCGCCAGCACGCCATCGAGCTCCGGAGCCGTCGAGGCGCCCGTGAGCACGCGAATCTGAAAAGGTTTGTTTTCGGCATGCGCGGCTTCGATGCGCTTGGCCAATGCCTGGGGAACGGCTTTGGGATAGCCGGCTCCCGTGAATCCACTCATGCCCACGGTCATGTCATTTTCAATGAAGGCCGCCGCTTGCTCCGCGGTCATAATGCGTTGACGGAGCTCTTCTGCGTGCACTCGAGTCTGTGTCATTGGCAATTCCCTTTCTCAACGAGTTCGATCCAATGGCTCGGGCGAGATCAACCCATGTCGCTCTGCGATCCGCGACGGGGTACTTAAAGCATGCCAGGCACGTAACGCGCAAAACGATAGGCACTGCTGCGCCACAATCGTCTCGAATCGGCCCCGAAGTGCCCCAAATCAAGTTATCGTAACGAGTGCGCCTGCTATCATGAGCACCACGCCGAGCACCAGCTTCCAGGTGAGCGGCTCTTTGAGGAACAAGACGGCGAGAGTCAGCGTGAAAGCAAGGCTCGTTTTGTCGATCGGCGCGACCTTCGAAGCCGGCCCGAGCTGCAGCGCGCGGAAGTAGGCGAGCCACGACGCGCCCGTTGCGATGCCCGAGAGAATCAGAAAGACGAGCGTGCGCCCGCCTACCTTGCTCAGCCCGCGCTGCTCGCCGTTCGCGATCACGATTCCCCACGCAAAAACGAGGACAACGCACGTGCGAACGGCTGTGGCGAGGTTTGACGAGATCCCCATCACTCCGACTTTGGCAAGGATGGCCGTCGCTCCAGCGAATGCGGCCGACAAAAGTGCAAACATCCACCAGGTGATCATCGTTGACCTCCTTCCGTCTTTGGGGGCACTTCCGAGCGATAGTTGCGCAGGGCAACTGGATGCGCCAACAACTCGCCGCCATGCTTCCGCCGCCAGAGGCGCTGCGCGGGATAGATGCCACGGTGCCCCGAGAGCAAGTAGGCCGTCACCGTAACGATGACGACATGGGGAAGAGCATGGGCACCGATCAGTTCGACGGCCATGATCGACAACGCAATGGGAGTGTTCGCCGCGGCACCGAATACGGCGGCGAGACCAACGCCTGCGCCGAGCTCGAGTGGCAAGTGGGCGGTGCGCGCAACGACGCTTCCGAGTGTGGCTCCGACGAAAAAGAGAGGAGTGACCTCGCCGCCAAGAAAACCGCTCGCAAGAGTCACTGCCGTGAAAGCAATTTTTAGCGCGAAGGCAATCGCCGGCACGTGCGGATCGCGAAACGCGCTCACAATGGTTGGCACGCCAAGACCGAGGTAGTCGCTCGTTCCTACGGCCTTCCACATAACAACGAGGATGACGCCGCCCGCGAACATGCGCAGCGGCAATCGCACGATGCGGTCGGCAAGGCGCTTGGTGCGGTGGGTCAGCTCCACGAAAGCGATGGTCGCGAGCGCCATGGCAACGCCCACGATGGCGAGCTTGGCCAGCAAAAGAGGCGTCATCGGAACGTAGGGCACCGCAGGGTATGCCGTGTGCAAGATGCCGAGCTGCCGCGTGACGTAGTCGCCGACCGTGCTCGCAACGAGTGCCGGCACGAGCGCGTCGTACTCGACGCGTCCCACCGCAAGGACCTCGAGCCCGAAGAACGTGCCGGCGATGGGGGTGCCGAAGACCGATCCGAAACCTCCTGCCATGCCGGCTGCAAGGAGCTTACGACGCATTTCCGGTGAGACATGCAAGCGGTGCGCGATGGCGTCGGCTAAACTTGCGCCCATTTGCACGGCCGTACCTTCGCGGCCTGCGCTGCCACCAAACAGGTGCGTGAGCACGGTGCCAAGGAGCACCATCGGCGCCATGCGCAGAGGAAGCTTCGCGCGAGGCTCATGGATGGTGTCGATGACGAGGCTGTTGCCACCTTGGATCGAGGCTCCCCAACGATCGTATATGGCGCCAACGAAAAGACCTGCCACAGGCAGCAGGTAAACGATCCGTTCGTGATTCCCGCGATACGTGGTGACTCGCTCGAGCAGCACGAGAAACAAGGCTGACGCGCCGCCGCATGCGATTCCCACGATGGCACCAAGCCACGACCACTGGAGCAGAGTCAATACGCGCTGCCGCATCGCATTCTCACGATGTAGCCGTAGCCACAACGACGATGCAAGAGGCCTTCGTCACTAGGCGCGTTGGCGTTTGGCAAGGTATATGGTGAGCGCGTGAGTCTTGGCGAACGGCTCGAAAGCTTCCTGATGGTTCTTGCGGTTGGTTCCGCGGTTGCCATTGGCGCCAAGCGCGTCGGCATTCCGTACAACGTGGCGCTCGTCGTTGTCGGTTTGGTGCTCGTGCTCGTCGACGTTTTCCCTCATGCACCACTCGATCCCGATGTCGTGCTCGTCGCCGTTCTGCCTGTTCTCATCTTCGAAGGCGCGCTCGTTGCCGATGCCGACGCCCTCAACCGCGCACGGCAGCCCATTTTGGCCCTTGCCGCGCCGGGTGTCGTCATCTCACTCCTCGGCACGGCCGGCATTGCAACCGTGGCGCTCGGGCTAACCGTTCCGTCCGCGCTTTTGCTCGGCGCGCTGCTCGCCATTACCGACACGGTTTCCGTGCTTCTCGCATTCCGAAGCACGCGTGTTCCGCATCGTCTTGCGGCCATCATGGAAGGCGAAAGCCTTTTCAACGACGGCACGGCGCTCGTTCTCGTCAGCGTTACGGCGACCGCGGCATCCCGTGGAACCTTCGACCTGCTCCCCACCGCGCGCGCGCTGGCCGTGGCCATTGCGGGCGGTTTGATGCTTGGCTTTGCAATCGGCGCCATCGGCGCCGCTGTCCTTCGCCGCACGCCCGATCATCTGACCGCAATCCTCGCCTCGATAGTCCTCGTTTTCGCGGCCTCGTTGACCGCTGAGCATGTGCACGCTTCGCCAATCATTGCTGTCGTAGTTGCGGGGCTCGTCGTGGGGCGCGCTGCACGCGGAGTGCTCGAGCCGTCGCATGTTCTCGCGCTGCATGGCTTCTGGGAAACCGCAGGGTTCGCACTCAACGTCATTTTGTTTCTGCTCGTTGGCATGCAGATCGACACGGGATTGCTCGCCGACGAAGCAGGATCCATCGCCCTTGCGGTCGTCGCGCTGCACGTTGGCAGGGCCATTGCCGTCTATGGGTGCTTCGCGCTGCTCGGCCTCACCTCGAAGCAAAAGGTCCCCTTGCGCTGGCAGCACGTCATGGTCTTCGGCAACATCAAGGGTGCGCTTTCCATGGCCGCCGTTCTCGCGTTGCCGATCGATTTCCCCAACAAGCAGCGGCTCGTCACGATCGTCTTCGGCGTTACCTTCGTCACGCTGATGACGCAGGCGCTGCCTTTCCGTCGCTTCCTGCGCGCGATTGGCATCGGCATTTCCGATCATGGCAACGCCTTGGAAGAGGCGCGCGCGCGTCTCATTCTTGCTCGGCGTGGGCAAGCGGAGCTCGACGATCTGCTTGCCTCTGGGCTTGTCTCTCGGCGTGACCATGCCGAGCGCAGCGCCGCCTTCCAACGCACGATCATTGCCGTTGAAGCAATCCTTCGCTCGCCGCATGCCGAGGGCGGTGACGACGCCGTCATCGACGGCGCCATCTTGAGTGCGCAGAAAGCCGCTCTGATCGATGCTGCGCGCCGTGGTCTCGTCGGTGATGATACGGCCGAGCGCGAGATCGCGCTTCTCGATGGCCGGCTCATGCGGCTATCGGCAGGGCATCACAACACCGCTACTGAAGTTGCTGAAGGAGACAAAGACTAATGCGCATCGTCATTGCCGGCGCGGGCCGTGGCGGACTTAGCATTGCCATCCACTTGCAGGGCCTTGGGCATGTTGTAACCGTTCTCGATCGCGATCCGCTCGTGACCCGTCGCGCGTTCGAAGAAAATGGCATTGTCGCACTCGTCGGCGATGCTACCGATGTTGCGCTTCTCACTCATGCCGAGGTCGGGCGCGCCGATGCCGTGCTTTCCATGCTCCACCGCGACGCGTACAACCTCGCAGTGATCATGCTCGCGCGAAGCCTTGGCGCGCGCAGGGTCATGGTGCGCATGCGAGATCCCGAGTATCGCCCCGTTTACGAGGCTGCAGGCGTCAACCAAATCATTTCCGAAACCGAGGTGCTCGTCGGTGCGCTTGCTACGGCCATCGAGCACGAAGCGGTCCGACACTCGATGGTGCTTGGCAACGGCGAGGCCATCGCGTTCGAAATCGTTGTGCCCGAAGGCGCGTGGGTCGTCGGGCGCACAGTGGGCGAAGTTGCCGCTCAGCCGACATTCCCTCGCTCGTGCGTGATTGCTGGCATGAGTCTCGAAGGCGCCGTGCAACCGGCCCGCGGTGGTTCTAGGTTTGCGGTTGGTACGCAGGTTCTCCTCGTCACGGCGCGCGCCGACGTTGGGGCCGCAGTCGCGTTTCTGATGCGTCGGCGCGCATCAGTTGACGCGTGAGCGACCGCTTTCGATTTGACGCAAAAAAAGCCGTGTCCCACTCGAGGCTCTATGACACGTGCGTGGCATCTTGCCACGAATCCAGAGCGGCTCTCGTCGTCGCGCTAGCAAAAGGCACGGGACTTTTGCGGCTTGGCGCCCTGGTACGGGCAATGCTCTCGCCATGACGCTTGTGTCACGCACGAGCTGCCAGCGACCTGACACTCTCGTCCTCTTGACTTTCGGGTCCCCCGTCGTTCGACCGCGCGTGACGCAGATCTCGAGGTAATGAGCATGAAAGGTCAGGTTCTGGTCGTTGACGATGAACAAGAAACTTGCGATCTGCTCGAGATGGCGCTGGTGCGGCACGGGTTCAAGGTAACGACTTCAACGAATGCGCAACGGGCGCTCGATCTCGTTGCTGGGCAAGATTTCGATGTGGTTCTTACCGATCTCAGCATGCCCGAGATGAGCGGCCTCGACCTTTGCGAACGTGTGTTAGGAACCCAACCGACCATACCCGTGGTTGTGATTACGGGGCAGGGAAGCCTCGAAACCGCCATTGGTGCCATTCGTGTTGGCGCCTATGACTTCATCACCAAGCCCGTTGATTCGAAGCTCCTTTTCCTCAGCGTTTCGCGTGCTGTACAGCATCGTCGATTGCAAGACGAGGTGAAGCGCTTGCGCCAAGCCGTTGCCGAAGGCGACGCCGAGGGGCAGATCGTCGGTCAAAGCTCGGCGATGCGCCGCGTTTACGAGCTTATCAGCCGCGTTGGCGAGAGCGACGCGTCGGTGCTCATCCACGGCGAAACCGGCACTGGCAAAGAACTCATCGCGCGGGGAATTCACGTGCGCAGCCGTCGCAAACTCGGACCCTTCGTTGCCATCAATTGTGCGGCTGTTCCTCACTCGCTGCTCGAAAGCGAACTCTTTGGACACGCGCGAGGTGCCTTTACCGACGCGAAAGCCCAGCGTACTGGGTTATTCGTCCAGGCAAGCGGCGGTACGCTTTTTCTCGACGAAATCGGCGAACTGCCGCTCGATGTTCAACCCAAGCTTCTTCGCGCACTTCAAGAAAGAAAGGTGCGCCCAGTGGGCGCAAACCACGAAATTTCGTTTGATGCGCGCATCGTGGCTGCGACGAATCGCAACCTCGAAGACGAAGTCTACGAAAAGCGCTTTCGAGAGGACCTTTACTACCGCATCAACGTCGTGAAGATCGACGTGCCGCCACTTCGTGAACGAGGCGGCGATGTTCTTCATCTCGCCCAGCATTTCCTCAAGCAGTTTGCCGAGCGCAACGCAAAGCCGACACTCGAGTTGTCGACTACCGCTGCCGAAAAGCTCATGGCGTACAACTGGCCAGGCAACGTGCGTGAACTCGAGAACTGCATGGAGCACGCGGTGGCGCTTGCACGCTTCGATCAAATCACGGTTGAAGACTTGCCCGAAAAGATTCGCGCCTACCGGGCCGAGCGCTTCGTCGTTGCTGCCAACGATCCTACCGAGATCGTGACCATGGACGAACTCGAACGGCGCTACATTCTGCGTGTTTTGTCGCTTGTCGGCGGCAACAAGTCGCGCGCCGCGCAGGTTCTTGGCTTCGACCGGCGCACGCTCTACCGCAAGCTTGAACGTTATGGCGCGGATGGCGCTGTGGCCGAAAAGAGTGAACCCCCAGCCCCCACCGCATCGTAGAAGACCGCTTCCAAATCGCAGATAGGCCGCTTCAAGTTGCCGTGAGGTCGAGGCGGTCGGCGAGGAGCGGACCGGAACAGCCTGCTTCGGCTTTGAGGACCGCACCGCAGCCGCCAACGAAGAGATCGCGGCAACTTGAAGCGGCCCAGGGGCACGCGGCGTGCAGCCGTATGGAACGATCGCATGTGGCGCTTCGGCAAGACATGTACATCGCACAATCTCGATTGGGCAACGCCCGTGGCGGCGAGCTCTGTCGACGAGGAGGTGCTGCGCGAAACAGCGCCAAGCGTGCGTGGTGCCGACGACGCGACGATGGAGGAGCTCGGTTTGGAGGAGGGAACACGCATCGGCGACGCATACCGTATCGTGCGCAGGCTCGGCGCCGGTGGAATGGGGCTTGTCGCGCTCGCACATGACGAGGTGCTCGACCGTCACGTTGCGATCAAATTCATTCGGCCCGCGTTCTTCGAGCACGAAGATCTGCGTGCATTCTTCTGGAACGAGGCGCGTGCCATGGCGCGTGTCACCCACCCGAACGTGCTCACCGTGCACTCGTTTGGCGAGCATGACAAAATTCCATATTTCGTCATGGAGTACGTTGACGGGCCAAGCGTCGAGCAATGGCTCGCCATGCGACTGCGCTTCGGGGGAGCCGATCTCGACGAGGTGCTCGGTATTTTTGACCAGGCGTGTCTCGGCGTGTCAGCGATTCACGCCGCAAACGCGGTGCATCGCGATCTGAAGCCCTCGAATTTGCTCATGGCAGCGAACACGCAGCGGACCACGCCGAGCGATTTTGCAGATGCGGAAACGGTGGGGCTTTCTACAGGTGACACGCTTGGTTATCACGTTGTCGTGAGCGATCTTGGCGTCGCGCAAATTCTCGATTTTCTCGAGGAAAAAGGACCCTTACGTTCGGGCGCGCTCGTTGGAACCCCGTCCTACATGGCCCCTGAAGCGGCTCTCGGCGACGATACGAAGACGGAGCTCGCACGCATGCGCGACGTCTACGCGCTCGGGTGCATCGCGTACGAGCTTCTGACGGGACACCCGCCATTTTCTGGGTCCGCGGAGACCAGCGTTCTTGCGCAGCACGTGCTCGAAGTGCCCGAGCCACCGTCAAGTGCGTGCATGGGGCTTGCGCACAGCTACGACGCGGTCATTCTTCGTGCGCTCGACAAAGATCCGAATCGGCGTTTCGACTCGGTAGACGCATTTCGGACGGCTATCCTGCGCGCACACAAGGCCTACATCCATCCGGATAGCATTCTTGTTGCGGACGACGATTCCGATTGGCGAACGCTGATGCATGCTGCGTTGGCGGCGCGCTTCCCTGAAGCGCGCATCGATACGGTGAAAGATGGCGCCGAAGCGCTCGTGGCGTTCGAGCGCGGGCTGCATTCGGTCGTGCTTGCGGATCTTGTCATGCCGCGCCTCGACGGTCTAAAGCTTACTGCCCATCTTCGCGCTCTTCTGGCCGCGGAGCAGACGACGATCATCATCATCACGGCCGCGGGTGGGCCCCGCGAGTGGCGCAAACTTTCTAAACTTGGGGCTGACGGCTTCCTCGTCAAACCGGTCGACATGGACGACGTCGCGATGCTTGCGCGCCGTACGCTGCGCGCCCGACGCATGCATAGTGCATCTCGACCGCTTTCAAGTTAGCACTACTGCCGGAAGTATTCCGACAGTAGTGCTAGCAAAGCCGCGGGAGCGGCGTTTCGGAGGGGTGAATTGCCCGCGAAAGTGGGCAAGAGGGGGCGCCGCGCCCCCTTGAGACAAGGGAACACTACTGGTTTCCGCGAAGCGAAACGCGCAGCCCGGAACGAAGTTCCGGCAGTAGTGTTAGGGGCAACGTAACGATCACGGCGCTGCCGCGCGTTTCACCGCGTCCGGGCGGCAGCAGGCTATCTTCGAGGTTGAGCGTGCCGCCGTGAATCCGGACGATCTCGAGGGCCATCGACATCGATAAACCAAGCCCTTGTTGTGCCGATCGCCGTACGAAGCGCTGGCCAAGCGTTGCGCGAGCTTCTTCAGAAAAACCGGGACCATCGTCTTGGACGCGGATCAAGACCGAAGCGTCCGCGATCTCGACGACGAGACCAACCCGAGACGACGCGAGCCTCAGAGCATTACCGACGATCTCGCGAATGACGAGATGTAGCAAGCGTGGATCGGCTTTGACGTGCGCGGGCAGAGTGGGCAACTCGGAACTGGTCACCACATCCTTGCGACCGTCGACGGCAAGGGCACTGTCAAACGCTTGCGTGCA
This sequence comes from Polyangiaceae bacterium, assembly GCA_009780955.1. Classification (GTDB taxonomy): domain Bacteria; phylum Myxococcota_A; class Polyangia; order Polyangiales; family Polyangiaceae; genus Labilithrix. The sequence goes on from WQZB01000023.1 coordinate 38,451, forward strand.
TAACGCACATAAATCCAAAGACATCGTTCCGAGTTCGATGGTCTGGTCCTCGAGTTCCGACACGACTGCCAGATGCTCAGCGAGGCGGATGAGCCGCTTGAGGCTTCGGCGGGCCATCGCCACGAGCTCGGGGCGTGGTTCGTGCGATGTGGCGAGTTCTTCGAGAACTGTGATTGCCACACCGGTGGGCGAGGCGATGTCGTGTGCGAGACGTTGCAAGAACTGCGTTCCGAGATGCTGCAAGGGAGGCTCGCGGTATTAATAGTGTGCCCAAAGCCTTCTCGCATCCGTTGCGGATTGCTCCACTTGGGGCGTGACGTTCGATCGCTCGCGTCAAATCGAAAGCGGAAATGTCATGGTTATGACGAGCGATGTGCCCTTCGTGTCGAGCCGGAATGTGCCGCCCTGCAGCTCGATAAGCCTACGCGCTACCAGAAGGCTCATGCCTCCGCTTCCCTCGTTGATGACCGGTGCGTGTGGGCCGCGGGCATGTTGCGCGCGTGCAGTCAATACGACTTCGTCTTTCGTACCGAGGGCGCCAACGCTCACCGTGCCAGCTTCTCCAGCGATCCTTGCGGAAAAGGCGAGCACCTTGCCGAGTGCCTCGAGCATTCTTGCGCGATCGACAAGGATGCATGCCTGCTCGTCGAGCGCACAATCACCTACTGCGCCTTGCGCGGCGGCCACAGCAAAGCGTACGAGTGGCAAGGCAGGTTCGTGGCTACGACGCAACTCCACGTTGCCGGATGCGATGCGGCTTGCTTCAAGCAAATCATCGATCAAAGCCTGCATGCGGGTTGTTGCGCGTTCCATTCGAGCGACTAGGTCGAGCGCGCGGTTCACATCAACGCTATCGCATTCGAGATCGTCGCGAAGCAGCCCCGTGCTCATGACAAGGGTGTTGAGCGGATTGCGCAAATCATGCGAAACGCTTGCGAGCAGATCGAACAGAGCGAGAGAATCGAGCAATGCCATCTCGACAACGTGCCCCTTGAGCAGGCCATACCATCATGCGCCAGAGTGGGCCAAATGCGAGGACCGCTTTCAAGTTGACGCGAGGTCAAGGCGGCGGCGAGGAGCGGACCGGAACAGCCTGCTTCGGCTTTGAGGACCGCACCGGAGCCGCCAACGAAGAGATCGCGTCAAATCGAAAGCGGTCGAAAAGCTCGCTGCCCGTATCGACCACATTGCCACGCGCCCACGCGAGCAGCGACCGAATCTCACTGCGGAGCAGGACGTAGCGCATGTCGGCTGGGTGAATCGCAATGCGTGTTGGGAGAAGCATGCGCAGTGGCCGCACTGCTCGGCAGTATGCCACACTCGAGATGAGCCGCGCGGGCGTGCGGCTCGCGAAATTGAGCACGAGGCTCGCGCGCGACAGCTGGCTTGCTGGATCATACACATGGGTATGATCTTCGGTGAACGTGTAGCCTCGCTTGCGGAGCAGTGTGTGGACCGAACGCGGCAGAGACCACGCGGGCGCCACGAACCCACGGACATCGAGACCAGCCTCTTTGAGTACGCGCTCGCCGGCGTCGAGACGCGCGATGGCCTCGCTTGGCGACACGTCATGGAACTCGGCTTCGCTATTGGACACGATGTGCTGGGCAAAGGCGTATTCGATCCGTTTTGCCACGCCGTCCACGCGACCGTGCTGCTCTTGCGCCACGGCCGCCACGGCATGGTCGGCCCAACTTCTCGCCTCGTGGTAGTAGCCATGAAGGTAAATTTCATGGCCATGGCGTGCGAGCGTGCGTAGCCTCTCGCAGAAGGGCGGATGCTCGAGCAGCGGCGCCTGCCCATGGAAGTTGGGTACAACGAGAAGGGCAGGGCGCACTCCGAAGTCGTGGGCTAAGGCTAACGCCGCTTCAACCTCGCGCTCCCACGCAGGCGACACATCGTGAATGGACACATGGACAACCATGAGGGCGCATCAAGCATTCGCCGCGTTCGCGGTGTGCGCACGTACGACGGCTTCGTACTCGCTTTCGAACATGGAAAGCTGATTGTTCACGATGTCGAGGTTTTTCGCATTCATCTCGTTGTCCTCGGCCCACGACATTTCGATCATTTGACGGCGGATTTCTCCGAGCTTGTCGCAGATGTTGCCGAGCCTTTCGGGCTCGACGTTGGTGCGTGGCTTGTCGGCGAAGTTCGCACGGTACTCTTCGAAGAGTTTGTTGGCAGCAGTGCCAAGGTCTCCCATGATGGTGGTCATGGCCGTACCTTGGCGAATCTTGCGCACCTCGGCGAGCTCGTTCTCGTAGGTCTTCAATCGGTCTGTAACGATATCGATATTCTTCGTGTGAAACTCGGCGACAAGGCCTTTTTCGCGCAGCGCCGTCATGCGAAAGAGCACTTTTTTGAGCGATGCAACGACGCGCATGAGAAGAGCAGGCCGCCGCGAAACACGCGGCTCGCCAGCAAAATGCACCTGGTAAACGGCAAACTGGGTGTTCGCAAGACCCGCGAGAATGCCGGCGCTTTCTTCGGGGTTCGAGCCGGCTTGCGCCTTTTCGATGAGATCGATTTCGCGTTGATACTGCGCGAGGTTGTCGCGCACCGTCTGGCGATCACGCTCGAAGTCGGCGTTTTTCCGGCCTTTCCCTTCGAGCAGAATCGATGACATGCGCTTGTCGATTTGCTTGAGATCCTCCACAAGCTCGCCAAGCATGGCCAAATCACGCGACGAGCGATCTTTTCCGGCGAAGTGACGAGCATAGCGCGCGAAAATAAGGTTTGCGCTATTCCCTTCCGCTGCGAACTTGTCAAAGCTTGCGCCCGCGTTTCGAGCTCGCTCGATGGCTTCGCGCTCTGTTCGGAAGAGCGATAGGGTTTGTGTTGCGGTGTCGCGAATGCCGCCGAGTTCCTGGCTGCGTGCGGCAACTGGGATTTCATCGACCTCCGCTAAAATGGCAGTGGCACGCTCGATCATTCGATCGATCTGCACAAGGTCGCGTGTGGCGCGCGAATGCCCGGCGAAGTCTCTGGCGTATTCGCCATCGATTGCTTCAAGCTCGCGCCCTAATTTTTCAACGACGCTCTCTGCCATGGATAGGATCCCCTAGCACACCAACCCTCAGCTACACCGCTTCGTCGGCAAGACCGGCAAGCAAATCGATGAGACGCGGCGCAAGCTCGCGGGCAAGAAGCTCTTCGACCGCGTCGGCGCTGTCGCACGCAAGTGCGCGCTGTGCAACGGCCTCGGCCTCGGCCGACGTAAGCCGACGGACTGCCTCTTTGATCTCCGGAATGGCGGCGGCCTCCATCGATAGCTCGCGCAAGCCGAGGCCCACGAGCAGGCACGCGGCCAGTGGATCGGATGCCATGGCACCGCAAAGCGCCACAGGGCAACCGGACTTGTTGCCCGCGTCGGTGACGAATTTGATAAGCCGTAAGATTGCCGGATCGAACGGCGAAGCTTGTGCCGCAAGCGACTGGCTCGCTCTGTCGATCGCTAGTGCGTATTGCACGAGATCGTTGGTGCCCAGGCTGAAAAACTCTGCCTCGCGCGCGAAGACATCGGCCATCACGGCGGCAGCGGGTACTTCGATCATCATGCCGAGCGGGATGTGCTCTTCGAAGGCCTGTCCGCGCGCCTTGACCTGCTCTGTGGCCTGGCCGAGCAGGCGGCGAGCCTCGCGCATCTCGTGCACGGTTGCGACCATCGGGATCATGATGCGCACGTCGCCGTGGGCGCTGGCTCGGACCATGGCACGCAATTGCGTGAGGAAGACCTCCGGCTGCTTGAGTGCAAGGCGCACGGCACGCAGACCGAGCGCTGGATTCATTTCGGCGGGCAACTGGAAGGTGCTTGCGAACTTGTCGCCGCCAATGTCGAAGGTGCGCAGCGTGACCGGCTGGGGGCTTACGGCTTCGACGATGGCGCGGTAAACTTCGTACTGCTCGTCTTCGCCGGGTTGCGTGGTTCGGTCGATGTACAGGAATTCGGTGCGGTAAAGGCCTATGCCTTGCGCGCCGTGATCAACGGCTAAAATAGCCTCGGCTGGGAGTTCGACGTTGGCCTTGAGTTCGACTCGGATGCCGTCGGCGGTAACACACGGCTTGTGACGCGCCGACAAGAGCCGCCTTGCGAATGCAAGGTGTTGCTCGGAGCGATTACGCGCGTCACGAATCATCTCCTCGCTTGGATGAACGAAGACTTGACCGGTGAGCCCGTCGACGACGAGCGTGTCACCCGTGCGAATTCGCTCAATGGCGTCGGCAACGCCGACCACCGCGGGGATCTCGAGGGCGCGCGCCATGATCGAAGTATGACTTGTGCGCGTGCCAACGCATGTGACGAAGGCGAGCGCTGGCTCACGCACCATGCTTGCCGTGTCGGCTGGGGACAGATCGCGTGCGACCACGATCATGGGCTCATCGAGGCGCACCGTACGCCGTGTTTCGTTGCCGAGCAGCGCACGAAGAAGGCGATCGCAAACGAACTCGATGTCGCGTCGTCGCTCGAGGATGTAGATGTCGCGCTCACCCGCGCCATCGAACAGGGCGACGATCTCTTCACCCGCTTCGGACACGGCCCATTCCGCGCACTTTTTCTCGACTTTGAGCTTGTGGGCAATGCGCTCGTGAAGGGTCGGATCCGCGAGCATCATCTGGTAGGCGTCGAGAATGGCGGAAGCTTCGCGCATGGCCGGAGGCATGCGCGTATCGACCTCTCGCAGTGTTTTTTGCGCTGCGCTGACGGCTTGCTTGATGCGTTCGAGTTCGGCCGGGATTTGACTCGTGCGCACGTGCCGGCGGGCAAACGAGGCTCGCGCATCGCCGATGACCATGGCGGGTCCAACGGCCACGCCCGGCGAGCCGGCAATGCCCTTGAGGGTGACGGCCTCGTGCGGCGCGACATCGAGCGAGCTCGGAGGTGCACTGGAGGAAGCAGGCGCAGGTGGCACATCTCCGAACGACGGTGAACGCACGCGCGCTGAGCCAGGCCGACTCGGTTGGCTCTTCGAAGGGCCGCCGGTGCGCCGGTTGGCCATTAGCTAGCCTCCCCGAATCGATTCGCGATGAGTTCGCCAATGGCTTGGACGCATTCGGAAGCGCGCGGGCCCGATGCGATGACGTCCACGACCGTTCCCTTTGAACCGCAGAGCAGCAGCACGCCCATGACGCTTTTCGCGTTCGCCGTTTGACCTTGGTAGGCGAGCTGCACCTCGCACGGGTACTTGGATGCAAGCTGCACGAGCTTCGTCGCGGCTCGAGCATGAAGGCCGAGATCGTTGATGATGGTGAACTTGCTCGAGGCGCGGGCGCTCCGTTCGCTGCGATCACTCATGGCGGACCTCGCGTTTCGATCGCGTCTGGGGTCAGCCCTGCTCGCTTGCCGCCTTCCTTGCTTTCCCGCGCCAGCTGCAGAGCGAGCTTGCGGCGGTGGACGTCGCGATGAGCGACTGTTACGTCGATGTGCGACGTGGCGGACGACGATGCGCGCAAGGTTTGCTCGAGCAGTGTGGTGATGTGCTCGGCGACCACGACGCTTCGGTGCATACCGCCCGTGCAACCGAATGCAATCGTGAGATAGCTTTTTCCTTCGCGTTCGTATTTTGGAATTACGTATTGCAAAAGCTTGAGTGTCTTGTCCACGAGCTCGGTTGTTTCCGCAAAGCCAAGAATGTAGTTACGCACGCGCGCATCGGTGCCTGGCAGCTCTTTCAGCTCGGGCAAAAAGTATGGGTTTTTCAGAAAGCGCACATCGAATACGAGATCAGCGTCTACGGGGATTCCATATTTGTAACCGAACGAGACAACGCGAACCGCCATGCGCTCGGCGGCTCCCGAAGCCGGGCCGAACTGCCCAAGGATGGCGCGGCGAAGTTCGTGAACACTGAGGCTCGTCGTATCGATGACGCGTGTTGCCCGCGCGCGCAAGGGCGCGAGGCGTTCACGCTCGAGGCCAACGCCTTCGAGAACGGAAGCCGCCTGGCCCGCGGCCGCGGACATGGCAAGTGCATGAGGGCGACGCGTTTCACTGAAACGACGCAAAAGCATCTCGTCCGACGCGTCGAGAAACAATACATGCAAATCTCGTCGCCCGGAATCGTCGAGCAGCGACAAGACGCGATCGACGCCCCCTAGAAACACGCGAACCCGCACGTCGATTCCCAAGGCAACGCGCGTCATGTTGCCCTTTTCGCAAAGGGCAACGGCATCGGGAGCAAGAGCTGTGGGCAAGTTGTCGATGCAAAAGAAGTCGAGATCTTCTAGCGCATGCAGCGTTGTGGTTCGCCCGGCGCCAGACAGGCCGGTCACGACTACTACCATTGGCTTTCGGATAGCGTGGCTTGGTGCGCCTTCCATTAGTCGTTGCCTCTTGGGCGGACAGAGGGAATGAAAGCCAAGCTCTCGTTGTCGGCCCGTTCGCTGCCGCTGTTCGGCGCTGGTGGAACCACTGTCACGGGCGTACCAGCCAGACTTTCCGGCTGCTCTTCGCGCGAGACTCCTGGGGCAACACCGACGTTTTCTTCAATGCGTGAGAGCAGCTCGCGCGCGCTGTGTCGTCCCGCGCGTCGCAATAGCTCGTTGCGCGCTGCCATTTCGAGCATTGCACCCATGTCTCGTCCAGGTCGCACGGGCACGGTGACGAGCCGAATGGGCGTACTCAGGATGTCGAGGAAGCGATCGTCGACGCCAAGGCGATCGTAATCGGTTGTCTCGTTCCACTCGTCGAGTTGAACGATCATGTCGATGCGCTTGCTTTCTCGCACGGCCGTGACGCCGAACAAGTCTTGGATGTTGAGCACGCCCAGGCCGCGCACTTCGACATGGTGGCGAAGCATATCGGCTGGCGCGCCGAAAACCATGCCGGGCGGTCTCCACTCGCACTTGACGACGTCGTCGGCAACGAGCCGATGACCGCGGAGCACCAACTCGACGGCACACTCACTTTTGCCAATGCCGCTTTTGCCGAGCAAAAGCAGACCGATGCCGAAAACATCGACGAGAACGCCGTGCAGCGTGGTGGTTGGCGCGAGCTTTTCGTCGAGCAGCGCGTGAATCTCATTGATGATGCGGTTAGACCGCGCGCGGCTTGCAAAAAGGGGAGTGCTCGTTGCCTCGGCGGCTTTTTGGATGGAGGGGAGAGCCTCGCCATGGCGGGTGAGCACGACGCACGACAAGCCAAGGGAAAAGAGACCGCGCGCGGCCGCTGAGCGAGCCTCGGCATCGATCGACTCGAGGTACGAGACTTCGGTTTCGCCGAGGACCTGCACGCGCGTTGGAACGACGCCGTAGTAGTGGCCCACGAGCGCCAGCCCACTTTTTTGCACGCGCGGGTGGCGGATAGGGCGGCTCATGCCGCTTTCGCCTGCCAGGAGTGTCAGAAATGTGGCGAGACGCGGATCGGTGACGAGCTCACCCACGGTGATTTCGGCCATGGGCGGCGGCGTGGGGTATGTCGAAGTCACACGGCCCCCTTTTTTTCTGTTTCTTCTGCGCCGATAAGGTCGAAGGCTTCAACGGGAGTCGCCGCGTTGAGCAGGCGCGCGCGGAAGTCTTTGCTGCGCAAGAGCCGCGACACCCGGGCGAGCGTTTTCAAGTGCTCACCCGTTGCACGCTTTGGTCCGATGACCCCGAAGAGAATCGAGACCAGGGCATCGTCGATGGCCTGAAACTCTACCCCTTCGGGGACGATGAGCAGCGCTGCCACCTGCTCTTTGAGCTGTGGCAGTGCCCCGTGCGGGATGGCAACTCCTTCGCCAATCCCTGTAGATTGCAAAGCTTCGCGTTCGAGCAGAATGTGCTCGATCTCCGCTGTCGTCGTGCCGTCGTGATTGCCCAGCATGGACGCGAGCAGACCGATCGCGTGCTCTTTGTCGAATTGATCGCTTGCTCGGTTGCGCCTGATGATAACGCGCTCCGGCGAGAGTATGTCCGTGAGACGCATGATTTACGATGCCCAGGGGATTTCGGGCTGAGAGGTAGTGGTTGTGGCGATATCGATATCGCCACCTTCCGTACTACTCCTCGGAATCGTCGGGCAGAAGGTGTTCCGATGCGCGATCGGCACCTTTCTTCTTCGCCGCACCGTGAACGCCGCGGATCTGGCGTTCAAGCTTATCGACGACCCTATCGATTGAGGCGTACATGTCTTCCGATTCTTCGCGCGCGTGGAAGTGCTGGCTACCCGCGTGGATGTCGACTTCGGCTAGGTGGAGTGTTTTCTGGCAGCTCAGCGTCACCTGTCCATGCAGCGGCTGTCTCAGAAACTTCTGAAGTTTGCCGACCTTGTCCGTTGCGTAACCCTTGACGGCATCCGAGCCGTCCATTTGTCGGAAGGTGATGGAGATGTTCATTCCGTGACTCCTCCGTCTTGTTCAACTAACCCGGAAATCATCGCATAGCTTTCTCATTAAGCCTGACGCTATTTGTGGATGTGGGCAAGGCTTTTGCGGCAGAGGTCAGAAAAGCTTTTTGCGCTTGCTTGACGCGAGGATCCCAAGCATCTCTCGGTATTTCGCCACGGTGCGTCTGGCGATCTGAATGCCGTCTTGTTTGGCGAGAATTTCGACGATGGCCTGATCGCTAAGGGGGTTTTGCTTGTCTTCGTCCTCGATGATCTTCCGAATCGCTTGCTTGACACTTTCCGATGCAATGTCCTCTTCAGCCACACGGCGAATCGACGAGTTAAAGAAGTATTTAAGTTCAAAGAGCCCCTGCGGCGTGTGGACGTACTTGTTCGTGGTGACGCGTGAGATGGTCGATTCGTGCATGCCAACGGCTTCCGCAACATCACGCAAGATCATCGGCTTGAGGTACGCAACGCCGCGTTCGAAAAATTCGCGTTGCTTTTCAACGATGCACTCGGTCACGCGGATAATCGTCTTACGCCGCTGTTCGATCGCGCGAATGAGCCACTGCGCGTTGCGGAGTTTCTCGCCAATGAATTCTTTCGCGCTCGGGTCTTTGAGCAATTGTTTGGTGAGCGCCTCGTTGATGTAAAGGCGCTGCACGCCGCGATCGTTGTCTGTGACGATCCATTTGTCGGAATCTTTGACAACGTAAACGTCAGGGGTAATGGCGATTTGCTTGTCGTCTGTTTCGCTGAAGTTGCGAGCAGGGCGACTTTCGAGCTTTTGGATTTCTTTGACTGCCTCATAAACCTCTTCAACGGGCACTTTCAGATCGCGTGCGATCGCCTGATAGTTGTGCTTTTCAAGGTTATGCAAGTGCTTATCGATAATCGTCACATCGAGATCGAGCGAGCCGAAAACCTCGGCCTGAATAAGCAGGCACTCGCGCAAATCGCGTGAGCAAACGCCAACCGGGTCCCATTCTTGCATCATGCGCAAGACCTCAGGGGCGTCCTCCGGATTGAGCCCAGCCTCTTCGGCAAGCTCCTCAACGGTTATGTCGGGCGTGCGCGTGCCGTCGGGGCGCTCGACACCCTTGAGGTCAAGAAACCCATTGTCATCGAGATTGCCGAGTACGAGTTCGGCGAAGCGCTTCTCCGCCTCGTTGAAATCGCTCATTTGTAGCTGCCATCGCAGGTGGTCGACGAGCGAGGCAGCCTTCGTAAGGTTCTGTTCAATGGGCGGCAGCTCTTCGAAGCCGCCGCGACTGGTGGGCAAGGGCTGCTGCAGGGTGCGGTTTTCGAGAAATTGCTCCCAATCAATCTCGTTTACCTGCTTCGCATCTGTTTTTTCGGCGCTGCCTGTTTCGGTCCGCCTGCGCTCATCGAGACGTTCCATCCGGGCTTCGCCCTGCTCGGGCGGCGTTCCAATGACTCCTGCGTCTGATCCATCGGTGTTCGTTCGCGGCCGGGGCTCAAACTCTTCATCTGCCAGCACCGGGTTCGCGTCGCATTCTTTGCGGATTTCTTCGATAAGTTCGAGACGGGAAAGCTGCAGCAAGCGAATCGCCTGCTGGAGCTGCGGCGTCATCACAAGCTGTTGGGAGAGCTTTAGCTGCTGTTTGATTTCCATCGGTAAAGTTCCGCCAAGAGAAGCTTACACCGGTGGGAGGGTCACGGAAGCGAAAAGGATGCCAGCGGGACAATTATGCGGGACAAGCGATCCATCTTGCTAAAAATAGATCGCTTTCAAAACGTGCTCGTAGGGGCGGCCCCCTGTGGCCGCCCTCTGAGATAACGGTCAACCACAACAGGGTGCTCTTGAAACTCGCGCGGCGAGCCCTCCATCGCCACCTGGCCGTCAACCAAGAGCATCACGCGCGAGCAAATGCAAAGTGCTTCAGCCACGTGATGATCGGCCAGCAAGACCGCAACCCCGCTTTCATGCGCAAGCGATCGCAGCATGTCGCCGAGCCGGCTTGCTTGCTGCGGATCGACGCCTGCGAACGGCTCATCGCAGATCAGCACTTTCGGCGGGCGAACAAGCGCTCTGGCAAGTTCGAGCCGCCGGCGTTCGCCGCCAGAGAGCGCCCCGGCTTTCACGTTCATCTTGTCTTCGAGTGCCACCCGTTTGGCGATAGAAGCGATGGATGCGCTTTCGTGCCGCTCGCTGTCTCCTTTGGCGCCTCTCCGTGTGAGCACATCGAGCCAGCTGCCCCCCCCATTCCCATAAACAATGCGGTGGTAAGTCCGGAGGTTATCGTGCACCGTTAGGTCCCAGAGCACGCTTGGCGTCTGCGGCAAATAAGCCACCCCATGCCTCGCGCGCCCCCACATTGGTATGTGGGTAACGAGCTTGTCAAAGAGCAAAACCTCGCCGAACGTTACAGGGATATCGCCGACCAGCGCTCGAAACAACGTCGACTTGCCCGCGCCCGATGGGCCGAGAACACCGAGCACCTCGCCCGGTGTCGCGCGTACGGTTACGCCTCGCAAAATCGCTTTGTTGCCGTAGGTTACGCCGATCTCGCGCGCCTCAATGGCGGCTGGACCGTTTTCGATTGGCTGCAATTTCATCGTTGGCTGCCGCACTGTAGGGGCGTATGGCCATACGCCCCTACGCCATGGTGTCACGGCTTCGGTTTCGGTAATTGCGGCACGGGGATTGCGCCTTTTACCTGGGTTGCTGTGACGCGCGCCGTTGCGAGCTCGATTGTTGCCTTGTCCGCCTGAATCCAGGCTTGGCCTCGTGAGAGCTTCACGCCGCCGCGAAGCTCGAGAATCTGGCTTTTGAGATCGAGCTCGACTTCCGGTGCCTCACCATGCACGCCGCGCACATCAGCCACGACACCACCCGAACCTTTTGCCCAATGCAAATGCGGCGAGGTATCGAACTTCAATTCGATGCGCGGGCAGTGCACGACGAGCTCGCCTTTTTGCAGCAGCACCTGTCCGGTAAGAATCGCGTTGCCCGTGGCAACGTCGACTTCGAGTTTTTCGGCTTGCACGTTCACGTCGCCCTTGCCCACGTCGAGGAGCGGATCGGCCGCTGCCTCGTGCGGGCAGAACGACGTCAAAAGTAGCGCGAGAACCGCTCCGCCAGCGAGTCCGGCAAGCGCGTCACGACGCGTGCTGCGCAGCGGCGTTTTCGTCGACACGGTCCACCATCTCATCGTTCAGAGCTTCTTTTGTAGCTGAAAGCTCGGCAACGCGCATTGCCGCGATGCCTGCAGGTGGTGGCAAGGCTGCCTTGTCGAGCAAATGTTCGCTGAGCGATGCAACCGCACTGCTTCCGAGCCGTACGATTGCCTCGGGCCGGCCGCCCGCTCCTGCGAATGTTCTCACCAGAACCCTACTCAGTGGTAACAGGTCGCTCTCCGACGCGGCTGACGCGACGAGGTTCTCGGTCGATCCTTGGCGGGCCACTGATGCGAGAACGTGCGCGAGCGGCCCAGCCATGCGTGTAACCGCGCGTTCGACTTGGTAGCGCATAAGGACTGGATCGCTTTCGGCCTGCTGCCGATCGCGCCCCGTAACAACGACATCGAGATCGCTTTTCCATTCGGTCGCCGCGGCTGTGAGCGCACCGGCAATTTCCTGCGCCGTGTCATCGGCTTGGCGTTCGAGCTCGCCAGCGCGCGCCGCGAGATCATGGGCACGGCGTTTCGAGATGATGGCGCTCGTTCGCTCTCTGTCGGCAAGCTCGCGGGCGCGCGCCTCGAGCTCGCCGGTCACGCGCGCTGCCCTGCGCCGCTGCCCGCGCTCTTTGAGCTCGCTGCTGCGCCCGATGATTTGTTCGTCGAGCAGCACTTGCACTGCTGCCCAGCCGCTTTGCTCGAGCGATGCGGCGTCACCGAGTTTGCCTTTGAGCGCGAGCCGCGCGCTCAGAGCAATGGGCGGTGACCAGGAGCGAAGGCCGACCGCGTCGAGCGACGCCGCGACAGAGTGCATCACGTGCGAAAGCTCTGCGCGGTCGAGGCGGTCGGCTTTGTTGACGAGGATCTGCACGGGCAGCTTTTGTGCTTTGGCCTCTTCGAGGATGAGCCGTTCGGATTGCTTGAGCGGTTGGGCAGCGTCGAGCAGCCACACGAGCGCGTCAGCCTGCTCGAACGCCGAGCGAGCGGCTTCGTTGTGCTTCGGGCAAGGCGCGTTGAAGCCCGGCGTGTCAAGGATCTCGACGCGCGTGAGCGACGCGATGGGCATCAAGATTTCGACGCGCTCGACCGTGGTAACGTCAATGGTTTTGAGCGCTGCGCGAAGCTCGCTCGAAGGCACGATGCGCTCGCGTGTCCTGGTTGCCGTGTGGGTTTCAGCTTCAGGTTCAAGAAAGAATTGGATGCGCGCAAACGGATCGGGTGCATAGCGCAAGTGATGCAACGTTGCGGTGGTCGGCAAAACACCGGTAGGCGCCACGTCAGCGCCCATGACGGCATTGATGAAAGTGCTTTTGCCTGCGTTGAATTCGCCGACGACCGCGAGGCGTACTGGGCGAGAGCGCTCAACGGCAAGCTCGGCGATTTTTGCGATCGCGGCGATTGCGTGCAGACCGCGCGCGTGGCTGTCGAGTCGTGTGAGTAGCTCGGTCCAGCGGCTAGGCGTGCCCGACGGCGGGATCCACGCTTCGATGGCTTGCCGCCTGACGCTGTCGGCCCACGGCTTGACGCGGGCCGTGCCGATGGAACCGAGATCATCCAGAATCGCCGCGGCCTCGCCGGGATCACGCAAGCGTGCGGGCGAGGGAAGCTTGCGCGCGTCCCGGACGTCGGCATCGGTGTGCCCAAGCACCGAGAGCGCGACGGCGAGCGAGGCGAAATCCTGATCTTCGATGGATGTGTCGAAGAGCGGGCGTGCCGCCGACATGTCACCCGCGCGTACTGCCAAAACGAGTGCCGCACGTGCTTCGTCGCGCCGGCCCTCGGCGCGTGCGAATGCCGCCCGCCACCTTGCTCGATCGACTTCCCCTCGGGCATGGACGACCGTGCGGATTTTCGCGCGCATGGCGTTGTCCGTTGGAATCGTGGCGAGCGCGGATGCAAGCGTCTCGCTTGCATTGGGGACGTCAAGGACCATGGCGCGAAGCAAAAGCGGAAACGAGGCCTCGTCGTTGGCAAGCGCCAAAATGCGTCCGCGAAGCAGGGCTGCGCGCCCATCGGCTGGATCGAGCTCGATGCCATCGAGTGCCTCGCGCGCCCCATCGATGTCGTTTTGCAAAAGGCGAGCTTCGGCGCGCCGCCCAGCCACCTCGGGGTGCGTGCGATTGGCAAGGCGCTCGAGCCATAGCTCGGCGCGCGCCCCATCGCCGCGCGACAGGTCCAGATCAGCGAGCCAAAGCAATGCTTCGCGTCTTGCTTCGCTACCCGCTTCGGCCACGGCCAGAGCGCGGAGGAATGCGTCGCTCGTTTCATCGATAGGGCAATTGACTCGCTCGCGCGCGCGACCGAGGCGCACCCAGATTTCGCCGCGCGAAGGCACGCGCCCGGCGAGCTCTTCGAGTGTCAGTGCGAGCTCGGCGTCAAGGTGACCGGCTTCGCATGCGTCAGCGAGCAGGGCCAGGCCCACCGGCGAGTGCGGGACACGCGCGAGGATTGCTTTGGCATGTCTGCGCGCGCGCATTGCGTCGCCGCGCACCAGGGCTTCTTCGCCGTCGCGCAGCTGCCCTTCGACGCCAGCGAGCACAATTTCGACGCGCCCGAACCAGGCTGCAATGGTCTCTGCAAGACGCATAGCGGACAGTTTATCGAAATCGAACTAGCTTGCCTCGTCTTCACGCGAAAGCAGATCGCGAAGGATATCGGGGCTGACTCGAAGGGCGAGCACCTTTTCCCGAAGGGCCACCACCAGCCCGGGGCAAGCGCCTTTCGGCTTGTGGATGTACTTTCGATGCGTGTATTGCACATCAACGGTCGTCTCGTGGCGGGCGCCCGAGAAGTGCGCGGCAAGGTGGGCCGCGTCAACGAGATCCTCGGGCGGACACGCCTGCCCCTTGTTGAGCCCCACGACGACGTGAGCACCCTTACGATCTTTGGCGTGGAGCCAGAGATCGTGCGGCCGCGCCACTCGTAGCGTCAAAGCGTCGTTGTCAGCGGCTCCCTTGCCAACCAAAAGCGCCCGCCCGCTGCGGGCAAAGAAGGTGCGATAGGGCGTTCGTTTCCCTAAGCTTGGAAAGCCTGCGTGCCTGCTCGCGGCTCCTCGGGCCTTGCCGTCTTGTGTGGTTCGCGTGGCCTTTGCGCCCGGCAATGCAACGTCGCGTGGCGCTGCTTTCTTCGCCTGCGCCGCGGCTTCGTTCATGGCATCGAGCTCAGATGCCTCGGCAACCTGCACCATGGCGTGGGCGATGGCAGTGAGTTGGCTTTCCGTCTGCGCCAGGCGACTTTGAGCGATTGGCATGCCAAGGCGAAGTCGCTTGGCTCGCTTGAACATCTCCTCGACTTGTTCGCTCGCGCTTTTCGCGGGGTCGAGCGACATCTCAATGGGCTTGCCGGTCGACCAGTCGGTGGCAACGAGCTTGGTTCTACCGCGGGCAGTGCGCTTTGCTTCGGCAACGAGCCAGCTTGCGCGTGAAGCGATTTCATTGGCTTCTGCAATCTTCTGCAGATCGCCGCGCACCGCTTGACGCCGCCGTTCGATCTTTTTTCGTGCCTTGACCAGGGCTCGTGTGAGCTCGGCGCGCACGGTTTCGGTCGCATCGGTTGCCGCGCTCGCACGGGCAGTGACTCGCGATGTCGCGGATGTCGCCTTTGGAGCACACACCTTGAAGATGATAGCGCGCCATACCGCTTTCGATTGGAGTTTGCGCGCGGAACAGCCGGTGACGTGCAGCTTGGCCTAGCGTAGGCTTATCGCAAACGTGAAAGTGTCTCCTATCTTTCCCGTCGGGAAGACAAGCGCATCAAGGCTCAAAGGGATGTTTTTGTGCCTCGAGGCAAACAAGGGCAGTCATGTTGGCAGCGCGTGGCTCAGCAAGGCACGACTGACTCGTGCCGACCTCGACAACGAAACGCGGCTGCTGCCGCTGGAGGCTCTTCACGCAGCCATCGGCGCGTTTCTCGAAGAGCTGCCAAGCTCGCTGGACGTGGCTATTCCGTACCTTGTCGCGCAAGACAACCTTGCCGTTTGGGTGCATGTTTTACGTGGAACATGCGCGCCCGAACAGGCCTTTGCACGGCTCGACGCACTCGATGCATTTGATGCCTGGGGGTACGAGAATGAACCTACGACGAGGTGGGAAACCACCCAGTCGGGTCCGGGCTTCTGGAAAGGCCGTGTGGTGATTGCACACGATCCCGCGCTCGAACAAGACGGTCTTCTTGCGTATGAACGTGCGATGCACCTTTCGGTCGTGCCAATGCTTTTTGGCCTGCCGCGCGGCACCGTTACGATGCATGCGTTCGAAGACAACGTGCAGGAGTTCGAAGTGCGCTGGGCCTATCCGCACCCGTTGCAAGGCGTTGCGGTTGGCAGCGTTGCAGGTGTTGTTGTTGGGGCCGCGACGCTCGTCGGGGCGCACTCAACATTTGGTTTGCTTGCCGCGCTCGCCGGTCCGCTCGTTGTCGGAGGCATCGGGCTCATGTGGTCGCACCGGCGCATCGTCAACGTTGAAGCGAATGCGCAAGCGATGCGCATGGCCGCTCTCGAGCGAAGTCTTGTCGTGCGTGAACGCCGATTGGACGACGGCGATGTGGAAGGCACAGTCGTTGCCGGCCAGTACCGAATCGGAGCGCAAATGGGTTCGGGCGCCAGTGGCGTCATTTATGAAGCCGTGCGCATCACCGACGGAATGCCAGTGGCTATCAAGCTGCTGCGCGCAGCGGCTGCGCACGATGTCGTGGCTTCCGACCGGCTCCGTCGTGAGGCCGAGGCGCTTGGTCTGTCACGGCACCCGAACGTTGTCGAGGTCATTGACCACGGTTCCCTCACCGACGGCACTGCGTACCTCGTTATGGAGTTACTTCGCGGTGAGTCGCTGGCAAAACGCCTGGCGGACAAAGGACGCCTCAGTCCAACAGAACTTTACCCAATTGCCGTTGAACTCGCCTACGCCTTGGTCGCCATTCATGCGGCCGGCGTTGTGCATCGCGATTTGAATCCGTCGAATATCTATCTCGCGCACGATGATGTAGACGGGTGGCAAAAAGTAAAAATCTTAGACTTTGGCATTGCACGCGTTGAATGGGAAGAAATGCGCATTACCAACACGGGCGCGCCGCTCGGTACACCTGGGTACATGTCGCCCGAGCAACAGCGTGGGGCTGATGTCGACGCGCGGAGCGACATCTTCGCTGTCGGCGCGCTTCTTTACGAATGCCTTGTTGGCGAGCTTCCGCCATCGTCGCCCGATGCCATGTGGATGTCCAGCAAACGGCCACATTCAGGCACGGGGATCCGAGCTTTTGCAGATCGCCGCAACGTGTCTGGCGCCGATCGCGACGGTCGCGATGGCCCAATGGCTCGTTCGCCATGGCACGCAGACTCGGGTGTCCGAGCCGCCTCTCGATGGCACGCGAGCGCGGATGACGCGCGCCCTACGACGACGGCGGAGACGATGGGGACGGCGGAGACCGAGGAAATTCCGGCGCGCTGGCGTATGATTGTCGAGCAAGCGCTTGCGAAGAACCCCGATGATCGCTGGAAGGACGCGCGCACGCTGCTTACAGCGATTCGCGGTGTTGAAGCCAATGCGCGGTCAGCTTCTGAAGCCTCGTCGATCTACCACACACGCACCTGACTTCGCGGTGCGACGGCGTGTGCTAAGAAAGCCAGCGTGAAGCTTATACGCAGTGGCGTGACCACAACTCTTGCTCTTGCCGCTCTTTCAATCCTAGCCTGCCGCTCTTCAGCGCCGCAGCAGCCGGCGCAGACAGCACAAACGGGGAACTATCCGCCGGCGCAAACCTATCCGCAGCAACCGTATCCACAACAGCCCTATCCGCAGCAGCCATATCCACAACAACCGTATCCGCAGCAGGGACCGAATTATCCGCCACCCGCGCAGCCGTGGCAGCCTTCGCCTGCACCTCCGCCAATCGCGACACCGCTGCTCGCGCCGCTCATCGGCATCGCGGCGCAACAACAAGAGCTTCGCGGTGTTCTTGGCGAACTTGTGAATGCCCTGATGCCATCGAACCAGGCGCTCGTGCGAGGGATCCCACTCGTGTTTCAGTCCACGAGCGAGGTCAATGCCTATGCCGGGTGCGACGAGCAGGGCACACCGTTTCTTGCAGCCACAAATGGCATTCTCGATGCCATTGACGCCATCGCGCAAACGAAGGCGACCGACGAGCTTTTCGGCACGCGCACCTACGATGCTTATGCGAATTCTGTCCTTCCGGCGCTGTCAAAGAGCGACTCGGCACGCGCAACATTGCCTATGGGAATCATTCCGTCGAACCTCGGTCCTGATCCTCGCCGCTGGTCACGTGCGCACGAACTGTACGACGAGATCCTCGCATTTACCTTTGGCCACGAGCTCGCGCACCATTACCTTGGTCATACCGGGTGCGCGAAAGGGCAGGCAATGGGCGCGGGGCCCGATCCCGCGCGGCTTGGAAGAGCGCTCACGACCGTGCCGATTTTCAATCAGTTCGCGGAAGCCGCTGCCGACTCAGCGGGAATTTTCAACGCCCTCGATGCAGGTCGCGCGCGCCGTCCGCAATATGTGTGGACAGAGCGCGGAGGCATTTTTCTTTTGCAGTACTTTGCCGATATCGAGCGTCTCGGCGGCGGGGGCGGGCCGATGAGCCTTCTCAGCCCGGTGCAGTTTCTCAAAACGCACCCAAACCCGCTTACCCGCATTCCGATCGTGCAGACGGTCGCGAACACGTGGCGCTCGCAGCATCCGCGATGAGGGCGCAGCATGCTGCGCCCCTATAAATACGCGTTTTGTTGGTGATTGCGTGTAGGGGCGTATGGCCATACGCCCCTACGAATATGCGTTTTTATTCGTTGTAGGGGCGCGATTCATCGCGCCCTCGGATCACCAATACGTGGAAATGCCGCGGTCAGGCGCCATGAATGGTGCCCCTACGGCACCGCGACGGTGTGCCAGACCGAGGATGGTAGCGTGCCGTCTTCGCATGCGTGGCCGAGGCCTGTTCTCGGAACGATGGACGGGTTGAGCATCAGCGTCAGATCGATGACGGCGATTTGGTTTGCAGGGGTGGTGTATGGTCCGGAGAAGAGCACGGCCATCGCATGCCCTGTGTTCGGGCTCGTGTAGGCGGTGACGGGCTGAGGGAACCAACTGAGCTCGAAGGGTGGGTTGACGTTGCATGACACCCAATCGACGAGTGCA
>WQZB01000024.1 GCA_009780955.1 Polyangiaceae bacterium
AAACAGCACTTGTGAAAGCCATGCCGTGGAGATCCAGGGTTGGCCGAGTCGCGTGAAGGAATAGATGTCTGTATAAGGAAGCTCGTGGTGATCAAGAATCCATTGGCCCACTTTGATGTGCCACAACGTGTCGGGATCTTTGAGCAGGCCATCGCCGCCAAAAAGAACCAATAGATAAATGCCTGCACCAATGCACAATGGTGTCAAAAACCATGCGCCTCTCTGTAAACCTAAGCGTAAGCTTAAGACCATGTTCCCCAACACGAACGGTGGTTTCTTGCGGTCAAGCGCAGCGCCTGCAGTGCCATCTGACGGAGGCACCTCAGGTGAATCTATGTCTCGCGAATTCATGTCTCGCAGCTTTCAATAGTTTGCTTGTAATCGGAAACTGCCAACGTGACGACCACAAAAGTCCGCATGCGATAAGCATGCCGCTACGCTATCGCTTGCCGACTCTGCATGCCTTGACCCTTTACGAGGACACGATACTCTATGGAACGAAATGAGGTTGCTGTTTGCTGCACTTGTCGTGACAGCGCTCGATGCATCGAGTTGCAAAGATCTCGACCCGCCGCCGCCACCGCCGTTCCGCATCGGCGTCAAAGTCGAGGGCGATCCAGGGCAGCCATTAGGCGGCGCCACGATCACGCGCGGGTCGACAACTCTTGCGTCAACAGGGCAAGACGGTCGCGCAACCTTTGCCCTCGTTGGTGCTGACGGCGACAGCACGGAGGTAGCGATCACGTGCCCTGAGGGCTTTCAATCGCCAAACAAACCCACAACCATCAAGTTCACGCGCTATGCCGATCCAAAGCAGGTGCCCGAATACGCAATTTCTTGCCCGCCCAGCCGCCGGCACATAGTGGTTGCCATTAAGGCTGACAACGGCGCACACCTTCCGGTCAAGTACCTCGAAAAAGTTGTTGCCCGAACCGACGGTTCGGGCGCCGCGCACTTTTCTCTCGATGCCATGCCAGGCGAAAACATCATCGTGGCGCTCGACACGAGCAATGTCCGCCGAATTGTCGCTACGCAGCAGAACCCGTCAACGTCGTTCCGCGTTCACGATATCGATGAAATTTTCGTATGGGAGCAGAAATTTGCGCTTGCAAAGCCGCCGCCTGCACCCCGTGGACCTCGCGGTCCAGTCCTGATTCAGAGTCCTCGTTAAACAAGCGGTTCTCACTGTACCGATCCGGATCGAAAATCATCCACAATTCGCCCACGATGATCCAGATCAATGTTCGCAACTGAAATTGCCAGCTCCACACAATCAATGATTTCGCTGCCTTCCAAGTGGTATCAGCGCTTTTGCGCGTCTGCGTTCACTTCCCAAGCGTTGGCACGACTCGTGGATATGGACGCGTGCAACACAACGAGGCAAAGCCTCGAACTTCATGAGCAGGCGGTCTACGTGACCTTCTGCAGTGCTTAAAACCGTTACGAGAAGTAAGGAGACGTGTTATGTCGAAAGCTGAAATGTTGGTCAAGAAGAACCGTGGCGCCACCGCAACCGAGTATGCGTTGATGCTCGTCGCCATCCTGATCATCTGCGCTGCTGCGTTCAAATCCCTTGGCAGCAAAGTGAGCGCGGATGCATCGAGCGCGGTAGGTCAGCTGTAATCCCTAAGAACACGTTCGCGGTCATCGCCGCGTCAAGTAAGGAGACTTGTTATGTCGAAAGCCGAAATGTTGGTCAAGAAGAACCGTGGCGCTACCGCAACCGAGTACGCGTTGATGCTCGTCGCGATCCTGATCATCTGCGCTGCTGCGTTCAAATCCCTTGGAAGCAAAGTAAGCGCGGACGCATCGAGCGCAGTTGGTCAGCTGTAACCATTTAGAATACGAAGGAGACTTGTTATGTCGAAAGCTGAAATGTTGGTAAAAAAGAACCGTGGCGCTACCGCAACCGAGTACGCGCTGATGCTCGTTGCGATCCTGATCATCTGCGCTGCTGCGTTCAAATCCCTTGGAAGCAAAGTGAGCGCGGATGCATCGAGCGCGGTAGGTCAGCTGTAATTACTAAGAATTCACGGGTGGTTTTGCCACATCGCCGCTAGGCAAGCATCAATGAACGAGCCGTACGCGCATGTTTCACTGATTGTTGCGGTAGTGGTGGCTGCAATCGCAGCATGGTTTGATTGGCGCCGCGGCGAAATTCCGAATTGGCTTACTTATGGCGCCTTAGTCCTCGGCCCGTTTCTTCATGCGGGTCGAGTGCTCGCGTCGCGGCAGCCGATGGAGATAGCCCTTACTGAAGGTGGCTACTCTATCGTGGGTGCACTTGCATGTAGCATTGTTCCGGCTTTGCTTTACAAACAAGGCGCGATTGGCGGTGGCGATTTGAAATTGCTTGCTGCCATTGGTGCACTACTTCAAACGTACAACGGTGTGGAAGCTCAGATGTACGGCTTTTTCGCGGCCGCGCTTGTTGCTCCGGCATACCTTGCTTATAGGGGCAAGCTTTTCTCCACGCTAAAAAATGCATTTACTATTTTGGCCAACATGTTTCGGCCAAAAACACGACAAGAGCCCGTGGCCGAATCCACGCTATCATGGTTTCGTCTCGGGCCGCCTTTGTTTTTTGGTGTTCTGGTTACCGCTTATCTCCATTGGTAGATTCTTTGCTTAAACCGGTTAATCGGTGACGCTCCACTTGGAATGAAAACAATTTTTTGGTATTGAAGCGGCGCCGAACAAGAGCTTTATAGGATTGGCAGTGTGTGGTCCTCCTAATCTAACCGCCTTGTTAGGGCGAAAAATGCAATCGAATAAAAAGTCAACGACGATGGGCACTTCGCGTGTGCTCCATAAATTCCATGAGAACCAAAGTGGCGCCATCATGGTGATGGGGCTCTTTATGGCGTGCTTTCTTGTTGGCGCGCTCTGGTACATCATCGGAATTGGCGACGCCATCGTATTTCGCGACAAAATGCAAGAAGCTGCCGACCACGGTGCGTTCACGTCTGCCGTGCTGCACGCCAAAGGGATGAATTTCATCTCGGCGTGCAATCTCATTTTGTTTGCGTTGGTTGCCATCCATATTTTTCTTGGTGTTATCCTTGATATTCTGATGGGTATAGCTATAGCGGGTAGCTTCTTTTTGCAGTTTGAGCTGTGGGAAGACTGGTGGGATTGGCGCCAAGATGTTTATGGGGCTTACTTTAAAAACGTGCTGAAAAATGTTGGAGACCTCATCGACACGGTGGAAAAGGCCGTGGCCATTGGATATCCGTGGTTGGGGGCCTACATGGGTTACCAGGTCGGGCAAAAGTACACTTTTCAAAAAGCCGGAATCGGACCAAATCCTCAAGTGCAAACATCTCAAGCTCGAGTGTTTGCTTTGAGTACGGCGATGGTTCCTGGTGGTGCACTCAACCGGTTAGATAACACTTGCGGCACTTCAGACGGGAAAAAGCAGTCTTCACCGCCGAAAACGATAGGCTTGCCCGTTACGGCGAAGCCCTTCTACTCGGTATGCGACAGAATTGTTGCTGCGACGGGTAATGCAATCGTCGACATTGCCAAGGGCGCAAAGAATCCATCAAACAAGGCGTGGAAGAAGATTAAGAAGTTGGTCGAAAGCGGTATTAAATTCCGGTACTGCAACGATAAAAGTGGCAGTTCACCCGAGTTTCCTGGCGTGCCCGGATTTATGAAGGTGCTCATCGATGCGGTTGGTGGCCTCATCGACCCTTATGGTTTCAACACGTGGTGGGGTCATGACGGCCCTCTCATACCACTGCAAGACAGCTGCTACGGCAACGGCAGTCGCCCGTTTCAAGTTTTGGCTATCAATTTGTTGCCAGAAAAATACCAAGACACGAGCGACCCTCGCGTTGCCTTGGCCAAAAAGGTCTACACTCATACGCCACAGGAGTTAGGAATCCTCCAGGGGCAGCTCTATATTGCCCAAGCCGAATTTTACTTCGACTGCACCAGTACTTGGACAGACTCCGGATGCAATGGGGAGGACAACGCTGGCTACGCCATCAATTGGCGGGCGCGCCTGCGGCGGATTAAGCCTATGAATTGGCAAGGGAGCGTTGAAAGTGCTAACGGCGAACTGCAAGGCTTGATCGACCAGCTGCTGAAGATAGCGTCGTATGCCTACGGTGACCATATATGCGATAGTATTAGTAACCAGATGGTCTGTGGAGTTGTCCGCCAGTTGACAGCCCAGGTCTTTCAGGAGCTGGGAGACAAAGTTGGTCGTCCGCTCATTGAAGCTGCTAGTCAAATACAGGGCGTTCTCTATCAGCTCAAGTCGAACGTGCCGGCGGTGACCTACCACTAAGGGATGAACCCATGAAAACACGAGACCAGTATATTCATTCTCGCAAAAAGACGCGTCGATCGGCCGCGCGCGGTGCCGCCATGGTGGAGGCGGCTGTGGTCCTACCGGTGATGCTTCTTTTCTATGGCCTTATTGGGCTTACGTACCGTATGTACGAAGCAAAAATGGACAAGCAAATGGGCACGCGCGCAGGCATTCTTTATTACGCGTCGCACAATTGTAAAGGCAATATCCCGCCTGAACTCCTTCCTACTCAACTCCAGGGCCTCAACCCAACTCAGCAAAGTAGCGACACTGGTGCCGGCAGTGCGCTCTCGCAGGGCAGTTCATCCACATCCAGCAAGGTTGCAGGGAGTAACACGAATCTGCAAGATGGGGTCAGCGGGCAATGGTCCCTCGCTACTGCTGACCTCCCTAAACAGAACCTTCCAGCGCAGCGATGGCGCTATAGCACCGTGTATAAAAAAGGTGCTACCAATTTTTTGCCTTATGTTAGTGCATACTCACAAGTCGCGTGCAACCCAGAACGGCATGATGGCAACCAGCTGATGGCCATGTGGGATTTTGTTCGCGGTACCTTCTCGAGTAGGGGTTCATCTCTCCTTTGATTGAGAGCGTGGTATTGTTACTAACAATCTCACGGCAGAGCCGGGGGTTCGAGCGTGAGCTGTTCACGAGCGGCATTGGGGAGCCGCCTAAAGGATGCCAGATGTACTCGCGGATGACCGCTTCGTCTCGATCGACGGTCGAGACGAAGCATCCTCGAGCTCAGAAATGTTGACCGACGAAGTTGCGTTTGCGTTCGCTGAATGTCCTGGCGATGGTACTTGCTTTCCACTTCGTGTAGTTGAGGCTTCCGTACTGTTCCATTGGGACGTGCTTCGGCGGCTCACGAAGGGAATTACCTCTCGAATCCCCCGGAACAACTGTCAAACTTCGAATGCCTCCCCGGCAAAGCCGGGGAACTCCCAACGGCATTGATCAGAACTGACGCGGCGCCGAAACGACGCGACGACAATTCCGAGCGTGACGAGATACCAAGGCGCATCGCCCACGATTTCGTACACAGTCGTACTTTGCGGGCAACGAGATCGCCGGTTTATGGCTTCTTCAAGGAACAGGAAACCACGTAGCGCAGACACTCTTGCAATCGCCGTTGGTTGCAGCGTAATAAAGGCTGAGGTACGTACCGCTGTTCGCATCGGTAACATCGTCGTTGTTGACGTTCGCCACGCAGGTTTCAGCGCAGTCACTGTAATCTTCGTCCGGCCCCTCGTCGCACTGCTCCAGACACCCCCAATAGTTCAGGCAGTCCGGTTTTCCACTGCTGACGTAGATGGCGTTGGCGCAGCTCTGGAGATAAACGCAGTCTTGTGACTGAAGAAGGCATGCCCGACAAGCGGCGTCCGTAAGCTGACTTGTTGGATCGACGATTCCGCAAGTGCCGGTGTCACCCTTGTCACCAGGACCAGTATTGCTGCCGTTGTCCGTCGTTTGGTTGCCAGTGCCGTTGTCCGAGCTCGAGCAGCCGACAGCAAGCGCGCCGGCGCCGAGCGCTGCAATGGCAAGCGCTGAAAAGATGGTCCACTTTGCATTCAAATTCATCGGATGCTCCTCGATAATAAAACGAAAGGTTGATTGGGCGGGCGATGGGACATGCCCAGCCCGCGCTGTTCGATTGTGGCACAGATTAGGGAGCATGCTGCATTTGCTTGCACCAGCCCCCACGCGCACGGGCTCGGCAGCTTACTGGGTGGACGGAAGACCAAAGCATTCTTCTGAACAGTTGTGCCGTAGGCAAGCGTAGATCTCTTGGTATGCGTCATAAATCGGTTTGGTGTGGCCGTCGGACCATGTGACGGAATCGTTGCACTGGGTGAGGCAGTCATTTTCGTCTCCTGGGTCAGTGATGGCGCATTGGTCGTTGCATTTAGCGAAGCTGTAACAGGTTGCACCCGCGCAGGTTTCAGAGCCGTCGCAAGCTTGGGCGGGGTCCATATCAAAGCACGCCTGAATATCAGGACAGCAAGTCGTATTATAGCATGCTTTACAAGCATCTAAGAGGGCGGTAACAACCTGATATGATGGATTGACGGTTTGGCAGATTGGGCCAGTGTAGCCAGAGTTGCTGCTGCCGCCGGGCGTTGTTACTACGCCATTGGTGCCGTTATCCGAGCTCGAGCTCGAGCAGCCGACAGCAAGCGCGCCGGCGCCGAGCGCTGCCATGGCAAGCACCGAAAAGATGGTCCACTTTGCATTCGAATTCATAGGATGCTCCTCAAAATTAGGTAATAAAGAGATTGATTGGGCGGGCGATGGGACATGCCAAGCGCCTGCGCTGTTCGATTGTGGCACGGATTAGCGGAGCATGCAGCATCAGGCCATGCGATTCGCTAAAGAATCGTACAAATGCGAATCGTTTTGCTCACTTAACACTACTGCCGGAACTTCGTCCCGCGCTGCGGGGAAACCAGTAGTGTTCACTTGTCTCAAAGGGGGCGCGAGGGAGCGTAAGAGGCGGCTACGCGCCGAAAGAGCCACCAACCACCCTTGTGCGTGTCGAGCACAAGGCTGTCGGGTGTCGACGGCTGCGTGGCGGATGGCTTAGTGCGAATGAGAACGAAGTCCCAGTCGTCGAGATGATACGCAGGCCAATCGATCTTTTCGAGAGCATCCTCATGGTAGCTCGAAGGAAGACGAAGCACTGGATTTTGCGGCGTCGGGTAAATGGCCGTAGCGGGTTGAAACCAGATATCGCTAACGATGATAGGGCGCTCGATAAGGGGGAGTTTGTCGTAGTGGACGAACGGACGTGAGAGGAAGATCTCGCTCTTCGGATCGAGCGGAAGGTTTAGCAAACGGGCCTCCGCTGGCACGCGTGCAAGCACCTCGCGAAACCCCGAAGCTTCTGCCTGAAATTTGTAAGATGCAACCATTGCCACGAGGACGATCGTTGCAGCACAAATAGGCGCACCTGCGTCGAGCAACCTTGTGAGCGGGCGTGGCAACGTCGCGCGCTGGATGGCGAGAAGGGGAAGGATGACAACCAATGGAACGATGCGTAGGTCGACGAGCGCAAACCAATTGATAGTCCGCGGGAGCGCGAGGAAGGCAAGCAGCAAAACCAGCGCAGAGACGTAAAGCGCGCGGCTGTGACGCGCATCGTCGGTCGCGCGCTCCGCTCCGACGCCGGTACGCGAGAAAGCGAACAGTGTGGGAACGGTGAGCCGCGCGCTCACCATCGTGAAGATCAAGACGAGCATGGAAATGATGGCATCGACCCCGCTGTAGGTCATGAGAGTCGATGTCCCAAGTAATCCGAGTTTGTCGAAAAACGACACGTACACCAGCCAGAGTCGCGATCCGGAACCTGGCGTCGTTACCCCACGACCAACCCAGGCAACAAATCCAATGGCAGGTGCGAGCACCCAGAGCCGCAAGAGGCGCGCGCGAATGTTGCCAGCAGCAACACATGCAACGCCCGCGCAGACGAGAAACAGTACGAACGCATGCCCGTGCGCGACGAAGATGAACGGTGCATAGGCGGCCATCACGAGCTCGCGACGGCGAAGGTTCGGCGCTCGATTGTCGGTTGCGACAAGGAGCTCAAGCCAGAGCGTCAGCCCGACGAGCATGACGGCGACGCCGAGCAGGTAACTCGCAAAACCGAGAGCAGTCATCACATTGAAGGACAGCATTAGACCGATGAAGCCAAACACCGGTGAACGATCTTGATAGAGCCTTCGCCGCGCGAAGAGCAGCGCGAGCGGCGTGGCAATGATTGGCAGCGTGGCAAGCGCGCGCACGGCACCGAGTGGACCAACGACGCGCCCGAAACCCTCGCCGAGAAATTGAAAGAGCGAGTACGGGCCGAGATGCGGAGCGAACACGTAAAAGCGTTGCTCAAATGCCGACTCGGCATACCGATGGCGCATCGCGATGAACCCCGCGTGCGCCGGCAGGTCTTTAAAAGGCAACGCCTCAAAGATCCAAAAAACGAGCACCGAGACGACGCCAAGCACGACGAGCCCTATCCATCCAGCGCGTGCGCGCATCGCACTCTCCCAGTACTGCAGGTTGAAATCGATTCTTATACGCCACCGCCGGATCGCTTTCAAGCTTACGCGACGCCTGGCGGGCCGGCCGAAGAAGGGCGTTTTGAGCGCGAAGCACAGCGCTCAACCGGCGTATGTGGACGGTGCACCGGCGGCGTACCGGTTGTGCAGCAGGCGCTGGTAATACGCTGAGAGCCGGATCGAACTTTATCCACTGTAACGAGTAAGAGGCGATCCACGAAAGCGCTGTCGTTGGAATATTCTGTTGTCACTCAAATTTGTTGCCATGGGTTCCTGCGTGATTCTGTTGGTTTCCTTGTTCTTCGGCTTAACGTGTACGCTTTCTTCACCTTGGTAAGCCTTTTGCAATGTTAAGCTCCCGAGTTCTTGAAGCGTGATCACTGAAGGAGTTTCCCAATGACGCGTTGGTTTCAATCGCGTGTGCGTGGCCGGCCAGCGCGAGGTGTTGTCTCGGTCGAATACTCCCTTCTCCTTGTCGCCGTGGCCATTCCAGCGGTTGCAGGGCTCGTCGAGGGAGGCCGTCGAATGTATACCGAATACCAATTCGTACGCAATACGATTCTTTTGCCCACCCCATGAGTTTTGCTATGTCAAAAAAGCCATGCAATCCTAGGCGCAGGCCTCGGTCGATTCATAAAAACCAGCGTGGCGCGGTGGTCGTTGAGTTTGTCGTTGCGATCATGCCGCTGCTCATCACATTTTTCGCGTTACTGCAGCTTGAGCAAATTGTAATAGCGCATCTCATGGTCAAACACGCAACCATCATCGGTGCACGCGCCGCCGCCGTGTTGACGAATGAACATAACAACACGCCCGACCAACCCCCAGGCAACAAGAACGAGGATCTAATTCAAAAGGCGGTACAAGCGGGTCTTGGCCTGTGGGATAGTTACGACAAGGTCAAGTCGATAAAGTTGGACGACACCAATGGTAACAAAGGTATCTTAGACGAATCGACTTGCCAGGACCCATACCAACCAGTCACGGTCTCGGTTATAGCCGAATTCAACTGCCGCGTTCCTCTTGGGCGCATTATTTGTGGCTCCGGCACGCATATAATCAAGCAGAAGTACTCGTTCCCCCACCAGGGTGCCCGTTATCAAACGGACGACAACAACGGAGGGGGGGGCGCACGATGCAATTAGGGCCAATGCTTGCATGCAGCATCAAGATCTTTTGAGGAACAAACCATGAGGCTCTTCCAATTCACGCCAAAAAAGAAAAAGCACCTCAAAGGCCTTGTGCGGGCAGGCGCTTATGTGGGCACGCTAAGCCTTGTGTTTGGTGTTATACAAATACGAAACGTTCGCGCCGAAGTCACGAATCGCACGGTGGAGCTTGGGCGCCAAATGGCGCAACTTGCAAGCACAACGAATCATGATATCAACAAAATATCGCTGAATGGCCAAGCCATTTGGGTTGGAAGTGCCGCGGCCACTGACGCTGCTGCAACCATTCTCGATCGCTACGAGTCTTACTGCCAGAAAAACAGCGCCCAGCCAACCGATAGCTGGCGCGATCTTGCGAGCAAAGTCGACGCGTCGGTTGACAAAAGCTTTATTTCAACCGGTGTGATGCGGGGTGGTACGAATCGGGAGGGCGTTGTTCTCTGCTTCACAAAGAGCGAAAGCTCAAAGCCTTCGGTAATCGACGCCTTTCGCGCGTTCGCCGAAACCGGCGAGCTTGGCGCGTTTGGAAGCCTTCGCTACGTTTACGTCAAGCAGGGTGACAGTGGCCGGGCGTTGGTGCTCACAGCATGGACGGATGACAAATTCAGCATCAAAGATTTGGTTCCCGAACCAGGGAAAGATGCAGGCGGTATGGAATTCTCCAACATTCCAAGGCCGCTGGCAAACACGCGCGTGCTGTCTGCACAAATTGTCGACAGCCCCTACGGTATCAACGTTTACCAGGGCCAAGACACGCCTTCGAAGGTTTTGGCCTTCTACGACGATGAAATGAAAAATCTCGGCTGGTTTGGGATCGACCCTCAGATTGAAAAATTGACTGCTAGCGAAGGGGACCCCAACCCTGGCATGGCCCGGCTTTACGAGCGCGATGGCGTTGTTTTGACCGTTGCTTCCAAGGTTGTAGAGGGTGGTAGCACAATGACGGCGCTCGGCCTTGCAGGCGTTGGGCCACATGAATCGTTCGACGGCAAAGATGCAAAAGCCATGAGCACGGAAATGTCCGGTGACATGGTTCCATGAAGGGTCACTTGAGAGCCTAGAGCGTGGATCGCAAAATGTATGACTGCCAAGTCGACAGGGAGCTTCACGTAACTGAGATCAGCGTGTAGCATTGAGGCCGCATGAATCGTCGTGCCCTGTTCATCGCCATAATCGTAGGAGCCCTGGGTTTGGCTCTGCTCCTTCTTTATCAGCAACGCTTCGAGCGCGAAGCTTCCGGCGGTGCGAGAGTCAAGCTGCTCATTGCAACCAAGCGCCTCGACCCAAGCAAGCCCATTACTGAAGAAATGATCTCGGTGCGCGAGGTACCCATAGCGTATGTCGATGAGCGTACAATTCGCGAGGTCGACAAGAAAAAAATTATAGGGCTCCGCGTAGGCAACACGGTTAAAGAGCAGCAAACGCTGCTTTGGGCAGACCTTGCAACCAGCTCTGACGAACGAAAAGATCTTAGCTCGCTCGTGGCACCCGGCTCTCGCGCCTTCTCAATTCGAACCTCGAGCCAAGAGTCGAGCGTGGCGCTCGTAAGGCCAGGCGATTACGTCGACGTGCTTGGCGTGCTTGGTAGTAGCAGTGCAGGCTCTGAAAAAACCAGCGCATCGGTTCTTCTTCAACGCGTGCTCGTTCTTGCAGTTGGCACCGACATATCGCCGATTGCCGTTGATCAGCACCTATCAAGCTTCAATATCGAGAATATTCTTACCTTGAGCGTGGCGCTCCCCGAGGCGCAAATTCTGTCGCTTGCGTCCGTCCATGGCAAGCTCGCAGTGGCCGTTCGCAACCCCGACGATCAACAGAAGCCTGCCGTTGCCGACATTGAGTCCGTTGTCGAGGCGAGGGCAAGGCGGGTCGAAGCCACCAGGCCGCAAGGGCCCATCAACATCAACCGAGGTGCACCGCAATGATGCGTATGTCGACTCGTTCTTTTACGTTTCGCGCGCTGTTTGCCATTGGCGCGTGCGCCGTGCCAGCAGTTGTTGTAGCATTTGAAACGCCTGCGTTCGCGCAAAAGGGTGGAGCGCGCGACGACATCACGCTTGCCGTTGGCGAAACCAAAACGCTTCCCACCGCGGGGGTCAAAGAATACTCAGAAGGCGTCAAAGGCATTGCCGACGTTGCCATGAGCAATGACCAAAAAACGTTCGTCATTACTGGCAGAAGGCCTGGTACTACTACGCTGCTTCTCATCAAAAACGACGGTTCGCAAGTAAGCTACGACATTGCCGTGGCAAACAAAAACCCGGCTGTTGTCGAATCCGAGCTTCGCGATTTCATCAAGCCATTTGGCAGCGTAAGAACGCGCCGCGCCGGCGCGCGCATTCTCCTCGAAGGTACAGTGGCAAACGAAGCCGATCTCAGAGCCATTCAGCAGCTCGTAAGTTCGTACGGGGGCCAAGTTGAATCGCTCGTCACCGCAGGAGTTGCCGAGCGAAAGCTTCTTATTCGTTTGGATTTCTTTTTCGTTTCCTACGAAAAAACGTCAGGGTACAACGTGGGCATTGGCTGGCCCGGAGCCATTGGCGGAACACAAGTTTTTCAGAACAATTTCACATTTGACTTTGCTGCCAACAAATTTTCAACGGCCACGGCGTCCATTGTCAATCAACCCTTGCCCGAGCTCGACATTGCTTCGCACCATGGCTGGGCCAAGGTTATTAAGCAATCGAGTGTCATCACGGCCAACGGCAACGAAGCCACATTCCAAAATGGCGGCGAGTCGAACTTTTTGCAAACTGTGGGCCTTACCACAGGCCTCATTAGCGTAAAGTTCGGAACGAATGTCACCGTATTACCACGCTACGATTCCATTACTCGCGACGTCGAAATCAAGCTTGGCGCCGACGTGGCCGATCTCACCGACGCGGCCGTTTCAGGCGGCCCGCCAGGCCGCACAACCACGAAGCTTGAAACCCAAGTCACGCTCAAGCTTGGTCAAGCCCTTATTCTGTCGGGCATTAAAACGGCTTCGCAGCGGCACACAGTCAGCGGCTTACCTGGGCTGAGCGAAATTCCAGTTTTGGGTCTTTTGTTTGGAAGCCACGCGCAAGAAAAATCCGAAACCGAAGGCGCGGTGTTCATTGTGCCAAGCGTTGTCGACACGGTTCCCAAAAGCGCCATTGAGCTAATCAACAACGCCATGGCAAGCTACAAAGACTACGAAGGCGAAATTGGGTCGGTCAATGTGTATCCAAAGACTCCCCCGTCGGCTAGGTAGGCGAGGCGGGCTAGTCCTAGATAGGACGACGAAATAGGGGTAGACTAGGTGGTCCTATGCAGTTGCAAATCGTCATTCGGTCTGACGATGGAAAGCAGAGGACAGAAGTCTACCCAGCTGGTAGCCCAATTACTGTTGGTCGGCATCCGCAATGCGGGTTGCAACTCGACAGCGATCTGGTCTCACGCCAGCATGCAGTGATTCGGCCTGGGCCGGGCGCATTGCGCGTGGAAGACGTCTCTACCAACGGCACCATGGCGGGCACGGTTTTGCTGCGGCGCGAAACCATCGAAGTCCCGTACGGAACGCCCATTGTCGTCGGCGATTTTACCGTGGTCGTGCATCAAGCGGATGCCGGCAGATTGCATGGCGGTCTCGCGCCGAATGCGGCGCTACTGCCTACACCGATTGCGCTGCCAGCGCCCAACCAAAACCAGGGTAATGGCGGCAATGGCGCGTTGGCACAACGGGCCATGATGAATCGTGCGAATGGCGCAGGTCCCTCCGCCGTTGGCCCTGGCGTCGCCGTCCTTCCTGGTATTGGCGCTGCTCACGCAGGTGCGCCACCATCGCCGAACATCCCTCCTGCCGCACGTGTCAATGCCGAAGAACGTAAGCGCGAAGTCGAACTTCGGCGCGAGGTCCACAAGCAGCTGCTCGAGCACCTCGATCTTGCAACGATCGACGCCAAGCAACTCGACGATCCCTCGATGCGTCCTAAGGTGCTCACTGCGCTTCGTCGCATCGTCGAAAACGTTGCCGATCGCATCCCGAGAGGCACTACCAAAGACACACTCATTGGCGAGCTTGCTGACGAAGCGCTTGGCCTGGGGCCGCTCGAGCGCTTCCTGGCCGACTCCACGGTCAGTGAGATTATGGTCGTCGACCCGAACACGATCTACGTCGAGCAAAAAGGCAAAATCATCTTGTCCGAGGTGCGCTTCACCGACGACGAACGCGTTCGCGCCGTGATCGAGCGCATTGTCACGCCACTTGGCAGGCGCATCGATGAATCTTCGCCACTCGTTGACGCCCGCCTCAAAGACGGCTCGCGTGTCAATGCTGTCATCAAGCCTATTGCCCTACGTGGCTCGTGCATTACGATCCGCAAGTTTTCGAAGGTGCCCTTTACCCTCGACAATCTGGTTCAATTTGGGTCGATGACCACGCGCATGGGAACGTTTCTCACGCGCTGCGTGCACGCAAAAAAAAACATCGTGATCTCTGGCGGCACGGGCTCCGGCAAAACAACCTTGCTCAATGTGCTGTCGTCGGCCATTCCGTCCGACGAGCGCATTGTAACCATCGAAGACGCTGCCGAGCTGCAACTCAAACAGCCACACGTCGTATCCCTAGAAACGCGCCCAGCCAATCTTGAAGGCCGCGGTGAGTACACGATTCGCGATTTGGTGAAGAATGCGCTGCGTATGCGGCCCGACCGAATCGTTGTTGGCGAGTGCCGCGGCGGCGAGGCGCTCGACATGCTGCAAGCCATGAACACGGGTCACGACGGCTCGCTCACAACAACCCATGCGAATTCGCCTGCAGAAGCGGTAAGCCGCCTCGAAACGCTGGTGCTCATGGCAGGAGTCGATCTGCCTGTGCGCGCGATTCGCGAGCAAATTGCCTCGAGCGTGCATGTCATCGTGCAGCAAACCCGCCTGTCCGATGGTTCGCGACGCGTGATCGACATCAGCGAAGTCATTGGCATCGACCGCGACAACGGCGAGGTCGAGCTTCGCCCAATCTTCGAATTCGTGCGCACCGGAACGGGCGCTGGCGGCAAGGTGGAAGGCGAATTCCGTGCAACAGGCTATCTGCCTTCGTTTTTGCCACTTTTTATCGTAATGGGCCTCGTGAAAAAGGGCGAACCTTACCTATGATCGACATTGCGCATCTTCGATCCCCCGTGCCGGCCTCCATACCCGTTATGCGCTGGGGTAGTGTATTCCTTATTACGACGGCGATTTTTGTCGCGACATGGCAGGTTGTTGCGGACGAAACCGGTTTACCGTACCGGTATTGGGCACGGTACATCGCTGCACTCGAGCGCAGGCTCCGCTCGATGTTCATTTTCTTTCCCGGCCGCTTCATCGCCATCGGCCAGCTTGTTGTGATATTTGTTCTCCTTGTAGGTGCGCTTCTTTTTGACCTTCCGTTTTGGTGGGCGCTCATCGTCGTAACTCTCGTTGCGCCCCTTGTTTACCTCGAGTACGAGCGACGCCAACGCGTTTTGGCGCTTGAAGATCAGATCGATAACTTCATTCTCGCGCTCGCCAATGCATTGAAGTCGACACCAAGCCTTGCCTCTGCATTTGGCACGGTTGAAGGCGTCATCGAAAATCCGATCCGCCAAGAAGTTGAGCTCGCCAACAAAGAAATGAAAGTTGGTTCGACGCTCGAGCAAGCCTTGCTTGCCATGGCATCACGTGTTGGCAGTCGGCAGCTCGATTCTGCTCTATCCTCTGTTCTTATTGGCCGACAAGTTGGCGGAAACGTGCCGCGTGTGCTCGAAACGACGGCGAACACGTTACGAGAAATGAAGCGTCTCGATGGCGTAATCAAAACGAAAACAGCCGATGGTCGCATGCAAATGTGGGTCATCGGCTCTTTGCCACTCGTCCTGATACTCGTGCTCAATGCAATGCAGCCGGGCTATTTCCATCCACTTACGCAAAGCATTGTGGGATACGCCATTATTTTCATGGTGTCGCTGTTTTGGGTAGGAGGGCTTCTGGTCGCCCGCAAAGTGCTCACGGTAGACATCTGAGGGCGGCCACGATGGATTTCCTCAAAGCTATAAACAATCTTTTTTTCCAGGTTGGCGGCCTCAGCCCTCTTACGCTCATATTTCGAACAGGTGCAGCGCTATCCGTCGTTGTCGGGCTTGTGCTCTCCGTTTACATCGTATTAACCGCACCCACGCGCGTGGCAAGTCGCTTTGGGCTCCGCGGGCTCAAGCGGCAGCGCGCGCTGCAAACGAACGAAAACTGGGCATCCTTCGAACCTGTCGTGCGCTGGCTCGGCGTGCGTGTCAGCGGCCTTCCTTCCGATAAGCAACGCGAAGCGCTCGACGCCCATATTTCGCTTGCGGGCGACTACCTTGGCCTTACCGCCGATGAATACTTGGCACTCTACATTGTCTCCGGGGCCATCGGTATGGTTGTTGGGACGATTGCTGGACTCGTGCTCAATATGGGTGCGTTGCTCGTTTTTTGCGGATTGGCCCTTGGGCTGGCGGTCCCGTACCTGATTGTGAGCGGTGAAGCGCAAGAGCGACTCAAAGACATTAGCCGAGGATTGCCTTATGTTATCGATCTCATGGCCTTGGCCATGGGAGCAGGGCTCGATTTCCCTGGCGCAATCCGTCAAGTGGTCGAAAAGTCATCGAATCCAGACGACCCAATCGTCGAAGAGTTCACGCTCATTTTGCAAACGCTGAACCTTGGTCGCACGCGCAAAGACGCCCTTCTGGAACTCGCCAAGCGAGCACCGGTGGTCGTTGTATCCGAGTTCGTCAACGCGCTCGTCCAAGCAGAAGAGCGCGGAAACCCCGTTGCTGATGTCCTTTCCATTCAGGCATCAAGCTCGCGAACACGCCGATCGGTGCGCGCCGAAGAGCTCGCCTCCAAAGCTGGCGTGGCAATGACAGGTCCGCTCATGCTCGTTTTCCTTGCAGTTCTCGGTCTCGTTCTCGGCCCAGCCATCATGAACCTAGGGGGCAACCTGTGATGCGATTGGTATCTGCCCTCTTTGGAGTCATCCCATGCGCGTGCTGAAATTTCAAATCCGCAATCCTACTGGACAAATCGATCAGCTCAGCATCGAGGCCGAGCGCGTTCTCATCGGTAGCGGTGGGCATTGCGAAATTCGTCTGCCCGTCGATCAGGCACGTGTGGAGCACGTTCGCATCGACGTCGGACCCAATGGCGTGCTCGCAAGCGCATTAACATTTCAGCCGCCACCAACCATCAACAACGTTCCGTTCCAGCAAGCGCCACTCGCCGCTGGTGCCGTGCTTGGCGTGGGCAGCTGCCAGATCCTTGTCGAGCTCGCCAAGGAAGGAGCCGTTGCCGACACGAAGAAAAAAAAGGGCTCGAGCCCAGTGAGCCTTATCGCGCTCGTGCTCATCCTTGGTGCAGGTGGGTACATGTTCCTTGCTGACGATGGAAACCAGGGCCAAGCAGAGGCGCCACCCGAAGAGATCCCCGAGCTTTGGTCTGCGCCCACAACAAACTGCCCCTCGGCGCAGCAGCAGATCGCAGTCGCAAGCCAGCAGATGGAAAGCGCCGATGCCAAGCGCGCGCGCGCGCCATTTTATGTGCAAGACGGCGTGCAAGCCGTGCCTCTGTACGAGAGCGCGGAGGCATGTTTCCGCGCCGGCGGTGACAAGGAGTCGGCCGCACTCGCACATCAGTCGGCCGAGCGCCTGCGTCGTGATATCATCAATGACTTCAGGACGCGGAGAGTCCGCCTCGCTCACTCCCTCGCAATTGAGGATTACAACAATGCCCAAAAAGAGGTGTGGGTTCTTCTTCAACTCACCGAAGGCAAAACGGGCAAGTATGTCACATGGCTTCAGAACCAAAATCGAGAATTGAAGCTCAAAGTTGGCACGACCAAATCGTAGCTCGTTATGGGCACTGCCCGCTATTCACGTGGCCTACGTACAGCGCGTGCTTGTGTGTGGCTAGCATAGCTCTTGCGTCAATCTCGAGTGTCGGTTGTGCAACAACGCCGGCGAACAAAGCCCAAGCCGACATGGAAACGCTTCGTCGCGAGAGCACACCCGATAACCTCATAATTCGCGGCAACACTTTTGCCAGGCTTGGCGACATGACGCGCGCGGAAGAATACTTCACGGCGGCGCTCGAACAGGGCGCTGACTCGCGCAAGGTGCTTCCGCTTCTTCTCGATGTATGCATGCGAACGGGGCGCTATCGTTTGGCGGCACAGCATGCAGAAAACCATCTTCGCAAGCATCCGGACGACGTGGGTACGCGCTTTGTGCTTGGAACGCTTTACGTGGCGCTCGGCGATCGGCACGAAGCTCGATCCGCGCTCGAGCAAGTGGCTTCTGCGCGGCCGAATGACCCCGAGGTTCATTATGCGCTTGCCGTTCTTGCACGTGACTCCGAAAACGACGTGGTCGACGCAGACAAGCACTTCCGCGAATACCTGCGTCTCGACCCAAATGGTGCTCACGCCGAAGAAGCGCGGGCCTCGCTTCTAAAGAGGGTGCCATGAGCGGCGGTTTGATTTCGAAAGAGATTTTCGAAGAAACGCTCTTTCAGTTTTTCGAGCCCATTCGTCCCTATCTCGACGATCCGGGCGTTAGCGATATCATGATCAACGGCCCCAATCAGATTTATGTCGAAAAGAAGGGGCAACTTCACCTGACGCCAGCGCGCTTCCCGACGCGCGAGGCTCTTGTTTCCGCGCTCCGCAATGCCGCGCAGTTCGTTGGCAAGCACGTTGACGAGCTCCGGCCAATTCTCGAAGGGCGTCTTCCCGACGGCTCGCGCATCGAGGCGGTGCTGCCGCCCGCCGCGCCCGACGGACCGTGCGTGTCGATCCGTCGCTTCTTCAAAGAAACGCTCACAGTCCAGCGGCTCATCGGCTTTGGCGCCATGACCGACGAAGTGGCGATGGCGCTCAAGGCTTTGGTCGTTGCCAAGCTCAATGTGCTTGTCGCGGGCGGCACGGGTTCGGGCAAAACATCCATGTTGAACGCGCTCTCGTCATTCATTCCCGAAGGCGAGCGCGTGGTTGTCATCGAAGACTCACGAGAGCTGCAGCTTCAGCGAGATCATGTGTGCATGCTCGAGGCGCGCCCGGCCGATCCGAAAGGCCGCGGCGAAGTGTCGATTCGCGACTTGTTCCGTGCCACGTTGCGCATGCGGCCCGACCGAATCGTTGTCGGCGAAATCCGTGGCGGCGAAGCGCTCGATCTGATCCAAGCCATGACCTCGGGCCACGGCGGCTGTCTTTCCACGCTGCACGCAACGTATCCGCGCGACACAACCTCGCGCCTTGAAACCATGGCGATGATGAGCGACATCGAAATGCCGCTCACCGCGCTTCGTATTCAGCTCGCCTCGGCTGTCAACATTATCTTGCAGGTTGCACGCCTTCAAGACGGCAGTCGCAAGGTTACGCACGTAACCGAAGTTTTGGGCTACGATTCGGTTAAAAACCAATACGAAATGCAAGACATCTTCCTTCGCGAGTACGATGGCTTCGACAGCGAAGGCCACATTGTAAGCAGCATTGGCCCCACGGGAATCTTGCCGCGGTGCTTGCCGCAACTCCGCGAGCATGGTGTTGACTTACCGCAGTCTGTTCACGAGGCCGCCAAGCGCGGCAACCCTCGCCGTCATGATGGGTAAGCCCGGCACCTCCTACGTCATCGAAATCGCCACGGGCAGTGGAGAACCCGCATCCATTCCGCTGTTCCGTGGGCAAGAGCTATCGCCCATCAGCGTTGGCAAAAAAGGCATGTGGCGCGTCGAGTCGACGCGCACACTCGATGTGCACGCGTTTTTGTACTTCGATGGTGACTCCCTGTTCGTACAAAGCGCCGACCAGACCCAGCCTGCCGTGGTCGACGGCAAGCGCATCGGCAAAACGTGGACCGAGCTGCGTGTATCATGCACAATTGAGCTTGGAGGTGTACGCCTTCGCTACCGTGCTCTTGCAGGTGCGAACGTCAACGCTGCGGTTCCTATGCCTCCGTCGGCCCCGACCCCGGCTGCGTTGCCCATACCAGAAAAGCCAGAAAAACCAGAGAAGCCGGGGAAGCGACCGTTTGCAAGCGGCGCATTTGCACCAACGATCGATCTCGAATCAACGCGCGTGGCGCCACTCAACGCGGAAAGCCACGAGCAAGAGCCGCCAACACGGCGCGCCGTATCCCCTCGGCCGGCAGCAGGACGTCCTGTGTCTGAAGACCAGGTCGAGACGCAAGCACCCCACCAAGGTCGAGGTGGCGTGCACTTGCGCCCAACGCCAACGGGTCGAGAGTCGACCGCTGTCCTATCGTCTCTGACCGACGTGCCGACCAGGATCGCGCCGCCGCTTCCAATCAACCCCCGCCCAGCGACTGCGCCAATGGGTGCGGCACCAACCGCGCCGCCACCAGTCATGCAATCGAGGCAATCGGGCTATCCGGGCAATTACGGGGGCAATTACCCGCAAGCACCCCAATCTCCCCAGTCTCCGCAATCTCCCTATGCGCCCCATCCTGAATATCCATATTCGCCCAATGCAAGTGCCTTTGCCCAAACCAGATTAGGCTCAATTCCGCCAGCTTACGCATTCCGCGGCGCAGGCTCGATGGGGCCGCACATGCCGAACCAGGGATCCATTCCTCCGCAGGTGCAGGCAGGAGGAGCGCAATCGACAACGGCAAGTGCGCCTGGCCAAACGGGTTTGGCGGCGAAGTGGAAAGCATGGCGCGCAAAAGCCAATGCAACGCCGCCGAAAACGCCAAACACACCAGGTGCTGCACCTGCAGAAGCACCTGGTGATCGAAGCGGAACAGGCCCGGCAGCGACGTGGAAATCACAAATTCCAGCGCCGCGGGTACTCCTTATGTTTCTCGTTGTGGTGGCGCTGGCGCTCTACTTAGCTTTCGATGACGACAAGGCGTCGTCGCCGTCACAGAAGGCGGCGGCCACATCCACACAACCAACTCCGTCAGCCAGCGCGCCTGTGGTTCCGCCCCCCGCATCGGCCTCTCCTGCGTCAGTCCCTGATGTGCCCGTTGCGCAAAGCGTGACCCTGCCGCCCGTCCTGAATGTCGAACCCACGGGATCAACCGTCGCGCCGCCTGCCGCGCCGCCGGGCAATCGCTTGCACGCAAGCGACGCCGGTGCACTGGCAGACGGAGGCAAAGGCAAGAACATCGATACCGCAACATCGGCCAGCTCAAAAACGTTGGAGCGCCAAGCCGTCGATGCGTACGCCGCAGGCGATTTTGCCCTTGCTGCCCAGCGTTACACCGAGCTTGCGAAGAGCGATCCGAGCAATCCTGCCTACGAGCAAGCCGCGCGCATCGCGCGCATGCGCCTTGACGCTGGCCCCGGCCCCGGCAAGTAATCTCGGTTTGCTATGGATCGTCTCCTTGCACGACTCGAGCGCACCTTTCTCGGTCGGCTCGCGATCGAACGCCTAGCCTGGATTCTCACCGTTGGAATGGGTGCCACGTTCGTGCTCGTCACGCTGCATCCCGAGCTTACCGGGATGCTCGTGCTCGACCCCACATTGGCCTTGCACCAGCCATGGCGTTTTGTCACCAATCTATTCTTGCCGCCCACGACATCGATGTTCTGGGTGCTTTTCTCTCTTTATTTTTTCTGGCTTACCGGCACAGCGATCGAGCAAACGTGGGGCGCGTTCAAGTTTAATGTTTTCTATTTCGTTGGTGCGCTCGGCACCACGGCCGCCGCGTTTTTCCTCGATCAGCCGGTCACCAACGTTTGGCTCAATACCTCGGTACTTTTCGCGTTTGCCACGCTTTTCCCAGATTTCACAATCTTATTATTTTTTATCATTCCAATTCGCATCAAGTGGCTTGCGCTCGCAATGGCCGTATTCCTCGGCTACCGCGCGATGCACGACAGCATGGCAGCACATATCGCCATGGCGGCGGCTTTTGCCAACTACTTTCTCTTTTTTAGCGGGCATCTGCTCGCACTTGCACGCGGCCAGCGCATGGTCATGCGGCAAGCCGTGCGGCGCGCATCGTTCTTGACAGATCCTGCCCGCGATGTCGCAATCGCGAGCCGCTCGTGCGCGATCTGCGGCGCAAAGCAATCCGAAGGCGCCGACATTCGCGTTTGCTCATGCGCCAAGTGCGGTGGAAAACCTCGAGATCTGTGCCTTGAACATGCCAGGAACCATTGAGGTCGAGGTGGGGCAGGCACAGGGGCCTGCCCCTACACGCAAGGGCCAACAAAACGCATCACAACGCATATCCGTAGGGGCACCCCTTGTGGGTGCCCCATAACCGCCAACAACACATTCGTAGGGGCGACCCCCTGGGCCGCCCCTCACATCGTGAGTACGACTTTGCCAAAGCCTTCGTTGGTCGCGACGTAGGCATGCGCCTCCGCTGCTTTTTCGATAGGCATTGCGCGATCGACAACGGCGTGAAGTGCTCCTGACGCGACGAGCGGTGCGATGTGCCGCGCAAGAACCTGACCGGCAATCATTTTCTCTTCGATGGGACGCGAGCGAAGCACCGTACCAACGATTCGTAGCCGCCGCCCAAGCACCATGCCGAGATCGATCTCGGCGCGTGCGCCTGCGAGAAGCCCAACGAGCACGAGTCTGCCCTGGCTTTCGAGCGACGCAAGGCTTTCAGGAACGTACCTGCCGCCAACGAGCTCGAGAACCACGTCGACCCCACGCCCGCCCACGGCTTCGCGTACTTTTGATGCAAAATGCACAGATCGATCGGTAGCCACCTCCGGCACAACGCCAGCCGCAAGTCCGAGCTCGCGCGCGCGTGCGAGTTTGTCCGGAGCGCGTGCTGTGCCAATCGCGCGCGCACCAATGGCTTTGGCGATTTGAACGGCGGCGGTTCCTACGCCACTTCCAACGGCATGCACGAGAAGCACTTCGCCCGCCGACAGGCCCGCTTGAAGCACGACGGCGTCGTATGCCGTGACAAAGGCTTCGGGAATGGCTGCAGCTTGCACGAAATCGATGCCGGCTGGGATCGCCGCGAGCGTTCGCGCATGCACGACAATCGCTTCGGCGTAGGCGCCGCCACCCACAACGCCGAACACCCGGTCGCCTACAGCCAATTCGCTCACGCCCGCACCGATCGCATCGACCTCTCCTGCGATTTCGAGTCCTGGGATGTCGGCCGGTGCATCGGGCGGAGCCGGATACCTGCCCGCAACCTGGAGAAGATCGGCGCGGTTGACGGCGCACGCGCTCACACGCACCCGAACCTGACCTGGCCCAGGTTCGGGCATCGGCACGTGGCGCAGTTCGAGTTCCCCTTTCGATGTTGGCCCTGCGGGTCGCACGATGACAATAGCACGCATAATCTTCCTCCTTATCTCTCGCTCGCTTGGCCTTTTTGGTACTACACACTTGTCGACAATGGCAGAAGACATCGTTCGCCCCATTGCGCGGAGCTTCACGCTCAAGCACGTGGCAGAAGCCGTTGTCCACGTCGGCGAGGGAGGCCACGCCTTTGTTTGGGAGAGCGAGTCGCGTGTTCGTTTCGTCTTTCG
Organism: Polyangiaceae bacterium; assembly: GCA_009780955.1. Taxonomy (GTDB): domain Bacteria; phylum Myxococcota_A; class Polyangia; order Polyangiales; family Polyangiaceae; genus Labilithrix. Next base: position 23,028 of record WQZB01000024.1, read on the forward strand.
CGCGCCCGCGAAGCACACCCCGGACGACTTCGGTGCGTGGGGCGTTTACGACATGGGCAAATCGCGCTGGAAAATCATAAAAGAAGGCGCACTCAAGGGCTTTGCAAGCATCGTCGTGCCACGCGACTGCCACTGGATTGCCAAGCGCCGTGTCGAGCGCGATTCGATTCATCCTGGCCGCACGCGAACCCTCGCGCTCGACTGCACCCGATGTGCCGCGTGTTGTCGAGACAACGAAGTCATCTTGCAGCCCGCCGACGTGCAGCGGTTCAAAGAAGGCGGCCGACCCGAGCTCGCCAAGCCGCCGTACGCCAAGCGCCACAAAGACGGCCGACTTATTTTTACGCTGCTTTCGAACAAGCGTTGCCGTCATCTACAGCACAATAACCGTTGCCGTATCTACAAGCTGCGCCCGCACCCGTGCAGCGAATTCCCGGCAGGCAGCGAATGCTGCCTCTTTGCCCGAGAAGACATGCTCAAGCTTTTCGATGGCCTGCCGCCACAATCTTGATCGGATCCCGTCTTGCGGTATTGAGGAAGGCGTGGATCGACCGGTTGTATTGGTTGTCGCGGCGTTCGGTGTATTGGTAGGATGCAAGCATTCGGCTGCGCCCGACGACGAGGCCGATGCGCAGGCATCGTCCATGGCGGCAGAGGCGGGCGCCGCGTTGCCCAACGCATCTGGCGCGGGCAGCGAGGCCGCGGGCGAAGCGTTCGATGCGGGTACCATCTCGGGGCCCACCATCTTTGCGTTCGAGCTCACCGCGTCAATCTTCAACGTGCCCGAATGGCCCAGAAAAGATCCCCAGGCCGGCGCAGGCGATGGGCGCGAGGTGATTCGCCTTGGGTATTTGCGGCGTGGTGGGCATGCGCCCGTCAAGGGCAAGCCAAGCGCGAAAGGCAATTGCCCGGGTGGCTGGTATGAGCTCACCATAGGCGGATTCGTGTGCGCGAAATACGCCTCGATGGATCCATCGCACAAGGGGCTTCGCAGGGCGGCTCACATGCCTTGGCTCGATCGCGATTTGCCCTACGACTACGGTTTGAACCTGACGCCAGGCACACCGCTTTATCGGCGAATTCCGACTCCTGCCGAGCGCAAAGTTGCCGAGAATTTGCAGGCCGTTGGCAAAGGCAGCAAATCAAGCGACATTGCGAAAAAGCTTGCGGCCGAGGGCACCGAGGTGCCGGCGTATTTGAAGAACGAGCACGTTGGCTTCGACGATCTCAAAGGCGATCCCGATTTGGTGTCCGAGCGCATGCTAAAAGGCTTTTACCTCGCGCTCGACAAAGAAATAAGCGGCATTTCAGGTATGTTTTGGCGCACTGCCTCCGGCAATTACGTGCCGAAAGATCACCTCATTGTCCACGGAATGAAAAAAGAATTCGAAGGCGTCGACTTTACCTCGCCCGGTGAAACGCGAAAGCTTCCGCTTGCGTGGGTAACGACCACGCGCGCTCATAAATACGGGGTAAGCGATGGCAAGGCGACCCAGCACGAGAAAATGGACCGGTTTGCGGTGGTCACGCTCACCGGAAAAATGGAATCCATCGGAAAAAAATATTGGGAAACCGATCAAGGCTATTGGCTGCGCGGCATCGACCTCGCGGTCGTCAAAATGCCACAAGACAAGCCTTCTGACCTTTTGCCGAACGAAAAGTGGATTGATGTCGACATTCGCAACGAAACACTCGTGGCGCTCGAAGGCGACAGGCCCGTTTATGCGACCATCATTTCAAGTGGCAGGAAGGATCACGCAACAGTCGAAGGAAGCTTTCGCATCCGCGAAAAGCACATCACGACCACGATGGACGGCGACGCGGCTACCGACGGCACGTATCGCATCGAAGAGGTGCCATGGGTCATGTACTTCGAGAAAGCTTTTGCGTTGCACGGCGCATTTTGGCACTCCGCGTTCGGTCACGAGAAAAGCCACGGTTGCGTAAACCTTATGCCGCACGACGCGCGGCACCTATTTTTCTGGGCGGGCCCGTCGCTGCCCGAGGGATGGCACGGCGTCAGGGCAACGAAAGACAATCTGGGTACGCGCGTCATCGTCCACCGGTAGGGGCGCCATTTATGGCGCCCGACCGCGGCATGTTTGGAAATATTACCATTGGCGGATTCCAAGGGCGCGATGAATCGCGCCCCTACAGGGCCAGAGCATCCTCGATGAACATCAATACGCCATGCATTGGTTCGACGTGATCGCAAATACATCGACGATGTCGATTGTCGTTCCCCATCGTTGTGTTGAATGCGCTGGTGTCCTTGGTCGGTAGGGGCGCAGCATGCTGCGCCCTAACGCGAAGAAAACACGGAGATGATGCGCACGCCCGGAAAAACCGCTTGCAGCTTCGCGAGATCTTTTGCACGGCTCGTGTACACCACATCGCCCCGCTGAGATGCCGAGGCCATTACAATGGCGGCGTCGACATTCAACGTAGCAAACTTGATTTTCGCAAGTGCCTCGCCGGCAAGGCGAGCAAGCATTTCGGTGAGCGGCTCGACCGAAACGCTCGCGAGGATAGGTTCGCGGATGCCACTTCGATGTCGCCACCACTCGGCAACCACGTTGGCTGGAACCACGGGCACCATGGCGAGCTCGTGGGCACGATGAAGCACCTTCCACATGCGCAGGCGCTTTTGCTCGAGCGCGATGAGGGCGCCGGTGTCGAGCGTGAGCGTTTTCATCTCCCGCGCCTTTTCGCTATTGCCCTGCGGCGAGGGCTCTCGCCAAATAGCTCGCGATCGATTTCGCTTCGCTCAAAGTCCGTTACGGCAATGGTGCCCCCCAAGTTCGCCTCGGCTTTGGCCCAAGCTTCTTGCCGCTTGATGGCAAGGATGAGATCGGCAAATACCGCCGACACATTGCCGCCGTGAAGGCGCCTGGCGCGCTCTTTGATGATCTTCAAGTCGTCGGCCCGCACTGACAGACTGACTTTCTTCGTAATTCCAGCACGCGTATTCATGGGCCCTCGCGACTTGGTGTACTCTTGTTGGTAGTACAGGATTTGTTGCGAGGTCAAGTGCGGCGCGGTGGGTACCGTCTCTTATACGTCTTGACATCTATATGTCATAGCACATAATGCTTTTCATGGTGCTGGTGGTTCGCGGGTCGTTCGAGTGGAGCCGCGAAAAGGCCGAGAAGAATGTGGAGAAGCACGGCGTCACATTCGTCGAGGCGATGACCGTCCTGACGAGCGACGACGTAGTCGAGGAAGAAGATAAGGCTGACCTGACGCGTCTCATCACGATCGGCTTCTCTTCGCACGCTCGGATGCTCTTTGTCGTCACGACGGAAATGACCGACGACGATCGCGTTCGCATCATCAGCGCTCGCCCAGCCAGCCCGACCCAACGAAGGAAATTCGCAGCAAGGAGAAGACCATGACCACTCCCGCAAAAAAAACTCACCCGTCCCCGCAATCCCGCCCGCGGATCGTTACGCGTCGAGGGCGTCGAGGCCCCAGCCGTTACGCCGATCGGCGCGTCGAACTACCGCTCGCAGAGCTGCGCGACTTCGCCGGCTCGAAAACCCAGGTCGACGTGACTCGCGCGAGCGGTATTCCGCAACCCGAAGTATCCAAGATCGAGCGTCGTCCGGATATCGACGTGCTTTCGGTCGCGACGCTGCGGAAGTACATCGAGGCGATCGGCGCCGAGCTCGAGCTCGTGGCGATCGTGAATGGGAAACGCATCGTCATACAGCGAAAGCAGTAGTGTCCAAGTGTGTGCGCGAAATTCTCGAAACAACCAAATTTCGATGCTCAGAGATTCGCTCTTGGCACTTGGGGCGTGATGTGGTCACTGCGAGTGCCAGGTGCAGCCTTTGCAGGAGGTTTGTGTCCCACAAGTGGATTGTGATTGGCATTCCTTTAGTAAGCAGATATCGCCACAATAGCCAATACCAGCCGCCATGTTGTCCCTGTAGCACCCTTTGTCTGTGGGGCATATGGTTAAAGAACTATTGTAGTCCGTACACGCAAAGTGCCCCGGCACCTCGTTGTCGTTGTGGCAATAACCGCTGCTGCTCGAAGAGCCGGTGGGCGCAGCGGAGCCGGTAGATGCACCTGAGTGACCGCCGCTGCTCGAAGAGCCGGCGGGCGCAGCGGAGCCGGTAGATGCACCTGCGCCGGATGGGTTGTTGTTGTGGCAAGTCATTTTGCCTCCACCGGAGAGATCAATCTCAAAGGAGTCTGAGTTGCCAGACCACGTGGCCGAGTACGTGCTTCCGGTTGTGCTGCTCACGGTATGATCGGGATGGAGAATGATGCTACCGGCCATGCATGAGCCCGACGCGGAGTCTTTTTGGAGCTGCGTTGAGACGCTCGACCCGTCGCTGGCGGTGCACGTGTAATTGCCGGTACACGAATCGAGCAACGACCCACCGGAGCTGGAGTCGCCGCTGCCACCGCCACAAGCAATGACCGTGATGGTGGAAAAAGTTAGAACTGCGAGAATACGAATTGGGTGATTGAGTGTCATGGTGATTACCCCATTCGTCCTTTTTTCGATCTGGTTGCTTGATAAAAAAGAAATCGACATGCGGCACTCGATCGCTCTTCGCGCTCGCTGAGATCACGCCGTCGTCATCTCCTATCGCCCCACGAGCTGCTGCACGCGCTGAAAGGACACGCCGAGTAGTTCTCCGACATCGCGGCGGCTGAAGCCAGCTTTTGCCAGACGTGTAGCCACGCGTGCTGTTTCCGCTTTGGATGCGCGTGCAAGCTCGTCGACGTGCTCGCGTGTCTGACGCGCGTGTTCGACTTTGGCGGTAAGCTTGCCGAGATCGATGACCTCTTCGAGGCGCGCTGTTCGCGGCACGTCGAACAGATCCATTGCTTCACGAATGCGCTCGCGCGCCTGGGCGATCGAACGCCCTTGCGTGTGGCAGCCGTCGAGTTTGGGGACTTGAGCCACCCACCACCCATCTTCGTCGCGCGTGAACACGACGCGGTATCGCTTGCTCTTCTTCGTCGCCATGTCACTTCTCCTTCGTCAACCAACCGTCTCCAAGGCACGGCGCGAGCTGTCGCTCGATTGCCCGCAGAAGCCCAGGGTCGAGGCTCCGGAGGATCTGCCTCAGTTCACGCGAACTCATGTCTAGTATTATAGACAACTCTTGAGAATTGTCTAGTAGATAGACGAACTTGACGCCGCTTCAACGCACCGCATCAGTTGGCGCGTGAAATGTGTCGGCGTGCACAATGCAACTTTTGATGGGCTCGCCGAAAGAGCGCTCGAACACCACTTGGCCGGCCTGTGCATCGAGCACGGTCATTTTGCCGGTTTCATCGCAAATAAGCACGCCGCCGGTGATGGCTTCACCGCCAACGATGTCGCTCGCGTGGATATGCTCCCACTCGCGCCGACCACTCGAAGCATCGAAACCCGAAACGCGCCGAAAGTCACTTGCATCGCTCGCGTAGAAGCGCGATGAGTCGAACCCAAGCGATCCGGCAATGTCGCTCGGTCGCGCGAAAATACGAATTTTGTCGCGTGTTGTCGCGCTGGGCGGGAGCCTTTCGGTGCCTGAAGCGACAAGGCGCGGCACACCAAGCCAATCGCCCGGCGGCAAGGCAATCTGGCTTTCGCCATGGTTCGACGCCAAATCGATATTGTCGTCGAAGCGAATGAGCCTTTCGCCGCCGAAGTAAATGTCTTTGCCAATCGTGAAAGCGCGCGTGACTTTGCCCTGCAGCGTGACGCGGCCAATCTCGTCACCGGTGCTTTCGTCAATGGCACTCACTTTTTCGCTTTTCCACGGTACGAAAATGACGCCGGAAACCACTGCAGGGCTGCCCAACTGCTGGTCGGTTTCCATCTGCCGCTTCACCGAGCCATCGCGCGCAACGACGAGCATGGTCGAACCCATGCCACGTGCAAGCGTAATGGCCGTGCCAATGCCGTCGTCGCCCGCGCCAAGAAACGGCGCACCGCCCGTGGGACGAGCCCAAAGGCGTCTGCCTCCTAGTGCATCGAGAGCAAACACTTCGCCCCCACCCGATGCCACCACGACACCCCCGGCAATGGTGGGGCGCGCATCGAGCGCGTGCTCGAACGTCCAGGTGCTATGGCCCGTGAGCCGTACGCCAACGAGCTTGTTACTTTTTGGGCCGGCAACGCCCACCGCAAGATCGACGCTGGGCAAAGGCCTGGCATTGCGAAGGCGCTCCACCACTTCCGTCATGCTGGCAGGCCGGTTGTCAAACCAATCAGTTGAAAACAGCCGCGGTCGCGACGAATCACCGCCGCAAGCGGCCAACGCCATCGCGCATATGCATGCGTAATGCATGTAAAAACGAGCAGCAAACACGTTGGGCACGTTGGGTCGGAGTACTAGCGCGCCGACCGTGCTATGTCCTCGGCCGGGCGACGAGCATGGGGTGCATCCACAAGCTTTCAGGCGATCTCGCCAACCAAATCGCTGCTGGCGAGGTTGTCGAGCGGCCCGCAAGCATCGTCAAAGAGCTCGTCGAGAACGCGCTCGATGCAAACGCCACGCGCGTCGTCGTCGACATAGAACAGGGCGGCCGAACCCTCATTCGCGTGACCGACGACGGCGACGGCATGACACCCGACGATGCCGTGATTTGCTTCGAGCGGCATGCCACGAGCAAAATCACGCGGTTCGAAGACCTCGCCGTGCTGGGCACCTTCGGCTTCCGCGGCGAGGCACTTGCCAGCGTTGCGTCCATCGCGCGTGTGCGCCTGCGCACGCGTGCCCGCGGCGCTAGCGAAGGCGTTGCTGTCGTTGCCGAAGGCGGTCCGCCAGCGTGCGCGGTTCCCGCTGGCGGCGGCGTGGGCACTTCCATCGAGGTGCGCGATTTGTTTTTCAATGTGCCTGCGCGGCGCAAATTCCTCAAGGCAACGGCAACCGAGAGCGCACACGTTGGCGATGCTGTTCTTGGTGCGGCACTCGCTCGGCCCGAGGTGACGTTCGTGCTCTCGCGCGACGGCCGACCGGTGCGCGAGTACTTGCGCGTTGCTACGCGCATCGAGCGGGCACGGGCGGCGCTCGTCGGTGAAAAACTTGCAGAATGCACATTCGAACAAGGGCCAATTCGTGGGCAGGCCATGCTCGCTCCGCCCGAGTGTGCGCGTGCAGGCACGACGGGGTTATCTCTGCTCGTCAATGGCCGTCACGTTCGCGATCGCCAGCTCGCGCGCGCCGTGGCCCAAGCCTATGGCTCGGTGCTCGAGAGCGGTCGCTACCCAGTTGGCGTCGTCTGGATTGACGTTCCACCCGACGTGGTCGACGTCAACGTGCATCCGCAGAAGGCCGAAGTGCGCTTCGCTGATGCGCGCGGCATTTTCGATGCGGTTACGCACAATCTCGCCTCGGCGCTCGCGCGGTCGTTCGGGCTGCCCGAGCAAGATGCGCCGCAAGTGCCGTGGGCTCAACGCAGCGTTGCCATTCCCACTTACAATAGCTTTTCGAACACCGACTGGTCGCCATCTACGTCGCCACCTGCGCCTCGAGAGCCTGACGCGGTGATGCTTGCCGACAGCGCCGACAGCGCTTTTGTGCCGTCGCCACTGCCAGCCGAGAATCTTTTTCTATCGCCCACGAGCCCGTTGCCACCCTTGGCGAGCGATTCATCGAATCACGCCTTTGCAGGTGCGGGCGCGGGCGGCAGCCTGTACGCGTCTCTTCGCTTCGTTGGACAAATCAAGGCGACGTATCTCGTTTGCGAAGCTGCCGATGGCATATGCGTGCTCGATCAGCACGCGGCTGCGGAGCGCGTCACCTTCGATCGACTAAGGCGTGCTCATGCTTCACGCCGCGTTGCGATGCAACGGCTCCTTGTACCGAGCGTTGTCAACCTTGCACCAAGCGAGGTGGCGCTGCTCGAAGAGCAAGCGGGCGAGGTTCTACACTTCGGCGTCGACGTGCGTGCGGTTGGCGATGGCGCGGTTGCGGTGCACGGCGTGCCTGATCTGCTTGTGCACGTGGAACCTGCACGTATCATTCATGACTTGATTTCTGAGCTGTCGCATGCAGCGGGGCGTTCGCTGCGCGGAGAAGTCGACCTCGTTCTTGCCACCATGGCGTGCCACGGATCGGTGCGCGCAGGCGACGTCGTTACGCGCGAACAAGCCGAGGCTTTGCTTGCGGCGCTCGACGACGTTGATTTTGGAGGTCACTGTCCTCACGGCCGACCGGTCGTCATGCGATTGCCGTTTGGCGAGCTTGAAAGACGTGTTGGAAGATAGCGAACAGAAAGCTTTCGAGCGCTGGGTCGATCGCGCGGTTGCCATCGTAGAAGAGTGCCCTCACCGCCTTCTTTGCATTTGCGGCCCAACGGCTTCAGGCAAAACCGATCTCGCCATGGCTCTTTGCGAACGCATTGGCGGAGAAGTCATTTCCGCCGACAGCGTGCAGATTTACCGACACTTCGACATTGGTTCCGGCAAACCATCGCCCGAAGAGCGAGCGCGCGTGCCCCACCACTTGATCGATGCATTGAATCCTCTCGAGGCCGTTGACGCGATTTCGTACGCACGGCTAGCAGGTAGCGCCATCGCCGATGTTCGTGCTCGCGGAAAAGTGCCGGTGCTTGCAGGCGGCACGTATTTCTGGGTGCGCGCGCTGGTCATGGGCCTCGTCGAAGCGCCGGCCGCAGACCAGAGCATTCGCGCGAAACACCACGCGATCGTGCTCGAACGAGGTCGCGCTGCGCTTCACGCCGAACTCGCAAAGGTTGACCATGCCTCAGCGGATCGCCTTCACCCGAACGATGTGATGCGCGTGAGCCGCGCCCTTGAAGTGTATGAGTTGTCCGGCCGCCCACTTTCCGAGTGGCACAGCGCACATGGGTTTCGTGAAAAGAAAGTCGAAGCTTCGCTCGTTGCGATCCGCTTTGAAAAGGGCGAACTCACTCGTCGCATCACCAAGCGCGTGGACGGCTGGCTTGCTGGCGGTTGGCTCGACGAAGTCCGCGCGCTCACCCGGCGCGGTTACGGTGGAGCGCGTGCCATGGGATCGGTTGGCTATAAAGAAGTGCATGCCTTCGTAACCAGCGCAGGCGATGACGTGGAATCTCCCGAAGCGCGTGAGGCGCTGCGCAACCGCATCATCCAGGCGACGCGCATCTTCGCGCGGCGCCAGCAGACGTGGCTTCATCGCGCCCCCATTGAGTGGTTGTAATCGTACCATATCAGGGGGGGCGAATGGCTGTCGTGAGGCTCACGCCGATGCAGAGGTGGACGAAGACGCAGCGTTGCCGCCCATGGCCTGGCTATAGGGAGACGACTTTTGCGACGCGATCCATGCATCATGCAAGTGCGAATCATCGATGTCGTTCGGGTGAAAACCAGGTCGAAACCACTTCACCCAATAAGGCATGAGCCTCGTGATAACCCCTGGCTTCACGAACAAAAAGCGCAATAGTGCGCGCCACTCGGTGAGCGAACGTGCCGTTCCATCGGCGCGCATCATCGCCCTCTGGTGCTGAAACATCTTGACCCAGAAAATCGCGGTTGCGATGAGAAGCGTGCTCGAGCGCTCGAAGTAGTTTCCGCCGACCGCCTTGTACACATCAAACGAAACTGCCTTGTGCTCGGCCTCTTCGGCTGCGTGCCATCGCCACAAAGCGGCCATGGTTGGATCGGCGCCCTGCAATGCTTCGTCGTTGTCGAGCGCAAGGTGCGCCAAGATGGCCGTGAGGTGCTCGAGAGCGGCCGTGGTCGCGAGCTGCTCGCGCTTCGGTACGGTTCTTTTCACATTCGCCAGGAGCGCTGCGATCTCGCGTTCAAGCTTGGCTGCCGGGTAGCCTTGCTTCTCCAACCACGCGTTGTATTTGATGTGTTCGCGCGTGTGCATGCCTTCTTGCCCGTAAAACCCGCGAACCTCTTCGCGAAGCTCGTCGTCTTTTACGAATTCGTCGTGAGCACGCACGCTTGCAATGAAGAAGCGCTCTCCAGGCGGGAAGAACAGGCTAAGCGAATCGAAAAATGTCGTAATGGCTTTCCGCCCGCCGTTCCAATGTTTGGGAACGTGAGTGAAATCGAAATTGGGACTACGCACCACAAGTGTTGGTTTCGCTGTCATGCGTCATTTCCTCCTGACTGCAACTGCTGGCGACACCCCCGCCAGCGAAGTTGAACAAAGAAATTATTATATCAGATCAGCCGACTTGCTGCGAATCGCGCCCCTACAGGGAAAGGGTTGCGTCGAGTAGATCGCCAAAATTTGCTGGCTTGAACGCCTGCGTTGTTGACGTCAGATCGACGACGTCGATCGACATGGGCAGCTCGGGATTGATATGCTCCGGCGCGAGCGGCGGCGCCGGAGGCGTGGGGGTGACTGCGGTCTTCGTGGGACCGCGCAAATCGAACCCAGGACCCGTTGGCACGCCAGGCTCGCGCCAACCCCCGGTTGCCCCGTAACCTGCAGGTGGAGGCGCTGTGGGGCTTTGACGAGCGCCTGGTTCTGCGCCTGATTCGATTGGCGGTGTAGCCACGTGTCTGCCGGATTCCGGCGGAGGCGTGAGGCGCAAAGCACCGCTTTCTTCGTTGGCTTCGTAGGCCTCGGCTTCGTACGCTGCTGCGGTGGTAGTTTCGGCCGTAACTGGCCGACGTGACGATGTAGGCGCCTCTTCTTGGATCTCGTTGGCTTTCTCGGCTTTTTCGATCGCCGCCTCGCCCTCGTTGGCCTCGCGGGCCTCGGGCACGAGTGGCGGCATTTGTGTCTCGGTGCTGGCGGCCTCGGTGAAGGGGGCTGAAGCACTGCTGGTGGGTGTGGGCGCGACTGCAGCGCGCTCGGGCGGCGCTGCTACGAGCTGCGCACCGCTTTCGGTTGCTGGACGCACTTCGTCGTAGACATCGACATCGACGTCGACCTCGACTTCGTCGGCCGTAACTTCGATATCTGAGTCGAAGAGCTCGTCAACTTCAATGTCGGATGCATCGGCCGTCAGTGCGTCGTCGCTTGCCACTGCATTTGCGTTGAGTTGCTGGGCTGGCGGCGGCAGTGACGACGTAGGTGGCGCCGGAAGATCTGGGTATGAGACGGGCGGAGAGATTGCTTCGGGTGCACGCGCGGACGAGACCGGCGAAAAGGCCGACGCGGCCAACGTGCGTGGGGCTGAAGCTCGCGTGACGACGCGGTTGAGCAAGACTTCAAGCTTGGCAATTTTGCCGTTGTTCACGCCGCTTATTACGTGATCGCGATTCACGATGTGCTCCCCTGTAGCATTGCGACGATATCGCCGTAGCTACGGCCTTCGGCAACGAGACCCCGCACGCGTTGGGCAGCCTTGTGTGAGCCGATGAAAAACCGAGATAAAAGGGCATCGCGACCAATGAACGTGGCGAACACGCTGCGGCCGGCCGCTTCGCTGATGGCACTGGCGAGCAATGCGCACAAAAACGCATCGGCTGCTACGGCTTCGTTTTTTACGACGGCGAGCATTGCGCGGCCCCAGCGCTCAACTTCGAGCGAGCACACGCCTGCAAGTGCCAGCTCGCCGGCGAGGTGCGAGACCACGTCGTCGAGTGAAGCGCCAAGCACCGCCTCGCCCCCGCCAAGCCGATTCGCGACACGCGCCCCACATGCTCGACCAATGCTAGTACCGAGAGCTGTGAGCGAGCTTTCGCTCAACTCCTGAAACACGGTACTCGGGACGAGTACGAGCCTTTCGCCTCGCGCGTCGGACGCGGCTCCGTTTCGCAAATCAAATCGAACCGCGCCTTTGGGATCGAATGACACCCCTGCCATTTTTCCTCTTACCCACGGTTATAGAGGCCGGCGAAACGGCGTGTCAAATCCCCTTTTTGAGAGGCCGGCGACGCAGAAGCACGATGCTAACGGTAATGGCGGCGATCTCGAGCAATGCATCGGGCGTGCGTGATCGTGGCGACGGGTGTGATTGGTGCATACTGCATCCACTTCCTTCAGCATGGCTGGGGTAGTCAGCCGTCCACCCGTCGGTTGCAACGGGCAGTGCGCGGTACGAAACGATGGGCTGGCCGTCGAATGTAGCGCCGAAGATCACGTGCAATCCGCCAAGGCCGGGTGGCGGCTTCCACTCGTAGGTCCATACGCCGGGGCCACGCCGCGTGATTGACGGCGGCGCTGCCGCTGTCGTGGTGGGCGGCTCGCCCTCGATTTCGACCACCGCAGCAAGGCGGCTGCTGTCAAAAAGATCGGCGCGATGTGCGCCGTCGCTCGTGCGAAGTTCGACGATCGCCGTGATGGTCATCGAGCTGTCGGCGGGTACGTATTCGGAGCTCAGCGTGATCCAGCTCTGCGACGCGGCGGGCATAGAAAGCTTTGGATCGTGCATCAAATCGAGCGCCTCGAGCGCACCCACGGCGTCGACTTCACCTGGACCCGATTGATCGTCGAAAGGTGCAGCGCCTCGAAAATAGTGTGCACCGGCCTGAAGAAGAGCGCGCACTTGGTCTTGCGTGAGCGTTGGATCGTTCTGCAAAAGTAAGGCGACGACACCTGCAACAACCGGTGCCGACATGGATGTGCCGACTGCGATGCCGTGCTCGTCGTCGATTTGCAGGCATCGATTGTCGCTCGTTCCGGTTTTCGTACGCGGGCACGAACTCGTTGTGAAGATGCCTCCGGGGATGCCCGGAAGCGCGCTATGGCTCATCGCCGAGATGACGAACGCCCCTGGCGCGGCAATTTCGGGCTTCTGCACGCCGGTCGCCGTGGGCCCTGCGCTCGAGAACCAACACACCTCGCCGTCTTCGAGGCTGCGCATCACAATCTGCCCTGTTGGCGACAAGAGCGGCATGCCGCCAGCAGCGTCGAGGACAGGAACACGCATGGTGACATCGGCGCCTGCGATGCTGGTCCAGTGCGGTCGGTTCACAGTGCAACCAACACCGATGAGTGACGGATGCGTTGCCGGGAGGTTGATTGTGCCTTGCCGCACACCGCTTGCAAACGTGGCTTGGCGAGGCTCGCCGAGCGCCGCGTCGCCAAGGCCTTGCAGATAAAGTTCGGCCATGCCCGAGCCTTGGAACGTGATGTAGTAGGTGCCCGTTGGCCATGCGCCCGCCCATAGAACCACCGCGCCGCGCGAGCCGGCAGGAATGGGGCTGCCGGGTACATCGGAGCCGTAAATGATGGCTGCATTGTACAAGCTTGTGTTCTTGCCGTTCTGGCTGCCCGATGCGATGGGCGCGATCCACGTGCCGTCTGGGCCGTCGAGCCCGATTTTCATGTTGGCGCCATCGTGCAGTGTGATCCACACCTGGACCGATCCGGAATCGGCGCCCAACGTTGGCACCGGAATGCGCATGATGGTGCCCTCTGTCACGCGCACACTTTGATGGATTGGGGTTTCGACGATTGAGCCGGAGTTACCTGCTGCCGCGATGATGATGTGCCCGGGGTGGTCTGGGCCAACGTAGCTTGCAAGGACTTGTTCCCAAAGGGATGTGCCGTCGTGGGGGCCGAAGTCACTTCCAAGCGAAAGGTTTACGACCAACGGAAGTCTTTCGGCATCGGCGCGGTTGAACATGAACTCCACGGCGCGCACCAGATCGTCGCTCTCGACTCCATCGCTGTCGCTCGTTGCGCGCACGACGACGAGGTTCGAGGCAGGCGCCATGCCGGTGTAAGGGGTGCCGCTCGAAGCAGCGATGCCGGCAACATGAGTGCCATGGCCAATGTTGTCAGTGGGTGCGCACCATGCACCGGTCGATGCGTCGCAGCTGCCCGCTTGGATGGTTGCTCGGCGCGCGTCGATCATGTCGCCCGACAGGACTGCACCCTTAAGGTTGCCGCTGTCGTCTAGGATGCCGAATTGCTCCTCGAGATCGGGGTACGTACCGAGTGGCTTGGCCGACAAGTCGAGCAGCCACGCAATGCGCGTATGACCGGAAGCGTCGATCATGTCCGGATGGGTGACGTCGACACCTGTATCGGCAATGCCGATCATGATCCCCGTGCCATCGGCACCGAGCTCCTGGCGAGCCACTACCGTTTTGACCCATTGCCCCGCACGGTCGAGCACGGGATGGAGCGGGGGAGTAACCTCGAGGTGCAGCTCAGGATGCAGGGTCGCGAACGCGTCGATTTTCTTCGCAGTGGCTCGGAGGCGACCAATGCCCGGTGCAACGGGATATAGGCCATAGTTTTGCGCGCGTGTGCCTTGGGGAAGCGCGACGAGCGCTCCGATGAGGCCGGTCGAGGGGGCCAGCGTTTTGGCGGCGTGGGCACCGAGCATGCGGACAAGCCTTGCGCCGTTCGGATGGCCAAGACCGGGCGTGCTCGACCCGGCAGGCGCGCCAGGCGCAACTTGCGCGTACACTGACACCGGTGTCGCCGCTGAAACCGTCAACGGCGTCACCCAAGTGCCAGACAACACTGCCGCAATCAAGCCGAAACGCATGGTTGCCGTCCTTCTTGAATGAGATTGATTGCGTCACTAAACGGGCAATATGATATGTTTTTTCTTGGGCCGTAATTCGGTTTTCGATTCGTAGCGCCCGAGGCGCGTTGCGAGCTCGGCGCGCAAGCGATCGCCAGGCACCACGCCGTCGATGACGAGCTCGCCGGCGAGCTTCATGAGGTCGATGTCGGCGCGGTATTCGTCTCGGAGCTTGGCAACGTAGGCATTGCGCTCGGGTCCTTCTGGCACGAGTTGAATTTTGTTGTAGTAGACGGCGTTGACAGCCGCCTGCGGACCCATCACGGCGATGGATGCGGTGGGCAGCGCAAGGCACGCGTCGGGCTCGAAGGCCGGCCCGCACATCGCATAAAGGCCTGCTCCATAGGCTTTGCGGACAATCACAGAAATTTTTGCAACGGTGGCCGCGCTCACCGCGGCGATCATTTTGGCGCCTGCTCGGATGATGCCTTGGCGTTCGACCTTCGAGCCAATCATGAAGCCAGGCACGTCGGCGAGATAGAGCAGAGGCACGTTGAAGGCGTCGCACAGCCAGATGAAGCGTGTGGCCTTGTCGGCCGAGTCGACGAAAAGCACACCGCCGAGGTGCTTCGGTTGGTTGGCAACGATGCCGACCACGCGCCCTTCGATGCGCGCAAACCCCGTGAGTATTTCTTTCGCGAAAAGTTGTTTGATTTCACACCACGAGCCAGAATCGATAATTTCGTGGATCACGGCCATCATGTCGAAGAACTTATTCTCATCCGCGGGAATGATGTCTTCGATGCGCCTTCCACTACAATTAGGAGCTTTCGGCTCGGATCGCGGCGGCATTTCGGTGGCGTTCGGGGGCAGATATCCAATGTAGCGGCGCGCCCAAACAATCGCTTCGTCTTCGGACTTGCAGAGTACATCACCGCAGCCCGACACCGAGCAGTGCATTTTCGCTCCGCCCATTTCTTCGAGCGTTACTTTTTCGCCGATGACCACTTCGGCCATGCGCGGTGAGCCAAGGTACATGCTCGCATTGCCCTCGACCATGATGACGACGTCGCAGAACGCCGGAATGTAGGCGCCGCCGGCCGCGCTTGGGCCGAACAAAATGCAGACCTGTGGCACTTGTCCCGACAACTCGACCTCGTTGTAGAAAATGCGCCCAGCACCGCGGCGGCCCGGAAACATTTCGATCTGATCGGTGATGCGCGCGCCGGCCGAGTCGACCAAGTAGAAGAGCGGCGAGCGAAGATCGCGCGCGGTTTCTTGGATGCGAAGAATTTTCTCGACGGTGCGACGGCCCCATGAGCCTGCCTTGACGGTCGAGTCGTTCGCCATGACGCACACTGTGCGTCCGTCGATCGTCGCCGTTCCCGTAATCACGCCGTCGGCCGGCAACTCGGGGTCGAAGTTGTTGGCGAGCGCCGCGTCTTCGGTGAACGAGCCTGGGTCAACGAGCTTCGCGATGCGATCGCGCGCGAAAAGCTTTCCGGCTTCTGCGTTTTTTTGGTGGTACTTCGGTGCGCCGCCTTTTTCAACGCGAGCGAGGGTTTCTTTCAGCTTGGCATCGGCAGACACGCCGGCTTGTTTACGGGGTCGCGCTGCCGGCATCAAGCAAAAGACCGCTTTCGATTTGGCGCGATCTCTTCGTTGGCGGCTCCGGTGCGGTCCTCAAAGCCGGAAGAGGCTGTTCCGGTCCGCTCCTCGCCGACCGCCTCGATCTCGCGCCAACTTGAAAGCGGTCCAACTAACTAACAACCCCTGAATACCGGCTTACGCTTTTCGGCAAACGCGCTCAAAGCCTCGCGGCGATCTTCGCTGACAAGAACTTTGTCGTAAGCGAGTTTTTCGAGCTCGAGACCCACTTCGAGCGCTACATCGAACGAGCGATCGACAGCTTCGAGAGCGGCTGCCTGGGCGATTGGGGCGCCGTTTGCAATGGGCTCGATCAAAGCAAGAGCGTCGTCGACGACATGGATGCCCGCCGGCGTTACGCGGTTGACCAAGCCCCATGCGAGCGCCTCGGCTGCGGTTAGCTTGCGGCCAAGGAGAATCATTTCTTTGGCGCGCGCCTCACCAACGATGCGCGGCAGGCGCTGCGTTCCCCCCGCGCCAGGAATGATTCCAAGCGATGTTTCGGGAAGACCAAGGGTTGCGTGCGCCGCGGCGACGCGCAAATCACACACGAGCGCGAGCTCGAGACCACCGCCGAGCGCCGCGCCATTCAGGGCTGCCACCACCGGCTTTGGCGAACGGTCGATGAGCCCGAGCTCGGAGCGATAGAGCGTGAGTTGCGCGCGAATGTCGTTTTCCGTCATAAGGCTTCGCTCTTTCAAATCGGCACCCGCGCAAAAGGCCTTGTCGCCTTTGCCTGTCAGCACGATGGCGCGAACGGACGGATTCGTCGTGGCCTCGCGCGCAAGCTTGCCAAGCGAGAGCAGCAGCGGGCGCGAGAGGCTATTTCGGCGCTCTTCGCGATCGATGGCCCAAATGATGACAGATCCGCGCTGCTCAACCTCGATGGGAAATGATTCGCTTGTCATGCTTTTTATAAAGCATGGAATTTTGGCTCATGGTGCACTTCCATCAAGAACCACGCCAAGCGCGTCAAGCAAGGTTCTCTTGACAGCGTGCGCATTCGTGTCGCAGTTAAAAGCCATGGAAACAATTCCGGTCTGGCTTTATCTGATCATCCTTTTTAGTATTGGGGGTGCCTATTACTATATCGTTTACGTTTACGGCGCCAGACCTGACCCTGCGACTGCCGTTCCGCCGGTTCCAAAGGCTCCTCGCTATGCTGGGCCCGACGTCGAGGCGCTTTTCCAGTCCGTGTTGCGGATGGATCTCAATCCCCTGGGTGCTCGCCTTGCGGCAACACGCCAGGCGCAAGCTTGGGACGATCGCGGATTGGATCTCGAAAATATCGGCGGTGCATTCGACGTGCTCGACCGAGGCGTCGTCGATGTTTGGGCGCGCAATTATCCGAATGATGCAGGGGTGCGATTGGTGAGCGGTGTTCACGCCATTCATTGGGCATGGAAAGCGCGTGGAACCGGCGCTGGCTCGACGGTCACCAAAGACGGCGCAAGACTCATGAGAGAGCGCCTTCGAGTGGCTCAATCCGAGTTGCTGCAAGCCATTGCCATGGATCCGGCCGACCCAACACCTCACGCGCATCTCATAACGTGCGCCAAAGGCTTACAGCTTAGCAAAGAAGAAGCATTTTCCCAATTCTCTTATGCCATGGCGAAAGATCCCGAAAATATCCATGCATGCAAAAGACTTTTGGATTTCCTTCATCCTAAGTGGTTTGGCTCGATCGCCGAGGTTCGAAGTGTGGCGCTCGACATCGCACGCCGTTCGCGACCAGGATCCGACTTGCGCGCGCTACCTTTTTTGGCGCACGCCTTTGCGTGGGAATACACTGCCCTGTTCGACGATCATCGCAAGAAAGCCGACGCGGCGATTCGTGCCGCCGATGCACGTGCCGAGCTCGATGAAGCGTGGGCCAATTGGGCTGCAAGCCAATCGCCGAGCCCGCGTCGATCAACCATAATACTACACAATTATGCTGCCTTCTGTCTGTATCTCATGAAGGATCAGTCGCGCCTCGCATTGCAACTCCGTGCGATTGGAACGGGATACATCAACTATCCGTGGTGTTTTCTCGGGAAAATGAGGGATCCCGTGAGCTCCTCCAACGAAGGATTCGCCGCAGCCAGAAAGCTCGCAAACGTATGACAGGAGCGCGCAGCACGTCTCTGCGGTAAAGAGAACACCTCCATGACGTTCATGCCTCTCGAGCCTCATCAGGTGTTTGCTCGTCGTCACATTGGTCCAAGCCCCGAAGAGCAAGCGCGCATGCTCGAGGCGCTTGGGTACTCGACGCTACAAGAGCTCATCGCGGCGGCGGTGCCGGCGACCATCCGCATGACACGCGCGCTCGATCTGCCACCGGCCATCAGCGAGGCCGATCTTTTGGTACGCGCAAAAGCGCTCGGTCAAAAAAACAAGAGTTTTCGCTCGTACATCGGCATGGGCTACGCGAGCGCGATTACGCCACCGGTCATTTTGCGCAACATCATCGAGAATCCTGCGTGGTACACGCAATACACACCATATCAGGCCGAGATCTCGCAGGGGCGCCTCGAGGCGCTGCTCAATTTCCAAACCATGGTCAGCGACCTGACCGGCTTGCCCGTTGCGAATGCATCGCTGCTCGACGAAGGCACGGCAGCCGCCGAGGCAATGCATCTGGCCTACGAATTCAAAGGAACGGAAACGAAAAAGACATTCTTTGTCTCGTCGTCGTGTCATCCGCAAACCATTGAAGTCGTGCGCACGCGCGCCAAGGCGGCTGGCTTGCACGTTGAGGTGGGCGATCCGAAAGTTGCAGACCTGGCCGCCATGGGAGTCTTTGGCGCGCTCGTGCAATATCCGAGCACCGACGGCGAAATCGCTTCGCCGTTGGAATTCGGCCGCCAAGTGCATGCAGCTGGCGCGCTCTTCGTCGTCGCAGCCGACATTCTCGCTCTCGCGCTCATCACGCCGCCAGGCGAGTTCGGTGCGGACGTCGCCGTTGGCAGCACGCAGCGCTTCGGTGTTCCGCTCGGCTACGGTGGCCCGCACGCCGCGTACTTCGCAACGAAGTACGATTTCGTCCGCAAGCTTCCGGGCCGCATCATCGGCGTGAGCGAAGACGCAAGCCAAAGGCCTGCGCTACGCATGGCGCTTCAAACGCGCGAGCAGCACATTCGCCGCGAACGTGCCACGAGCAACATTTGTACAGCGCAAGCATTGCTCGCCATCGTTGCGAGCATGTATGCCGTTTACCATGGCCCAGAAGGCATCCGCGCCATTGCGGAAAGCGTGCACGAGAAAACATGTGTGCTTTACAGTGCGCTGAGGGCTCTCGCGGGCGTCACGGTTGCCCACGACGCGTTCTTCGACACGCTTCGCGTGGACGGCGAGGGGCCCCAAGTCTCGCGCTGGATGAACTTGGCAGAGGCGCGCCAGATAAACCTTCGGCGCCTTTCCGAAACGAGCCTTTGCATCACGATCGACGAAACCACCTCGCAAGGCGATCTTGCCGACCTTGCCGCGATCTTTGGCGGCGTCCTTCAAGGCGAGCCTGTGCGGCTTGCCATTCCGGACGATCTCGTTCGCACGAGTGCGTATCTCACGCATCCGGTTTTTCACGCCTACCATTCCGAAACGGAAATGCTTCGCTACATGCGCAGGCTCGAAGAGCGCGATCTGTCGCTCGTGCACTCGATGATTCCGCTTGGGTCGTGCACGATGAAACTCAACGCTACGGCCGAAATGATGCCAATTACCGATCCCGCGTGGAATGGATTGCATCCCTTCGTGCCGCTTTCGCAAGCCAAGGGATACGCCGAACTTTTCGGTGAGCTCGAAAAGGCACTCGCCGAGATCACCGGTTTTGCGGCCGTGTCGCTTCAGCCGAACGCGGGGTCGCAAGGCGAGTACGCGGGTTTGCTTGCCATCAAAGGCTACCAAGAAACGCGCGGCGCACCTGGTCAAAAGCGCCGTAAGGTGTGTCTCATCCCGTCGTCGGCGCATGGCACGAACCCCGCCTCGGCGGTCATGGCCGGCATGGAGGTCGTTGTGGTGAATACCGACGACAAGGGTAACATTGACATGGCCGATCTCGAGGCAAAAGCGAAAGCGCACGAAAACAATCTGTCGGCGCTCATGATTACGTATCCCTCCACACACGGCGTATTCGAAGAGTCAATCAAGGATGTTTGCGCCATCGTCCACAAGCACGGCGGCCAGGTGTACATGGATGGCGCGAACATGAACGCGCAAGTCGGGCTTTGCCGACCTTTTGACATGGGCGCTGACGTTTGCCACCTCAATCTGCACAAAACGTTTTGCATTCCGCACGGCGGCGGCGGTCCTGGTGTCGGCCCAATTTGCGTTGCAGCACATCTTGCGGCGTTCTTGCCTGGCAAGCCCACGATAGACTCGAGCGACTCAATGCACGCGGGACACACGGGATCTGCGGGACCAGTTGCGGCGGCACCGTGGGGCTCGGCAAGCATTCTGCTCATTGCATGGGCGTATATCCAAATGATGGGCGCGCGCGGCCTGACCTCGGCAACCTGCCACGCCATTCTCAATGCCAATTACGTGGCCCACCGGCTCGCGCCTCACTTCCACGTCGTGTACCGAGGCAACAAGGGCTTGGTTGCGCACGAGTGCATCGTGGACATGCGCTCTTTCAAAAAAACCGCGGGCATCGAAGTCGACGACATTGCCAAGCGCTTGATGGACTACGGCTTTCACGCGCCCACCATGTCATTCCCCATCGCGGGAACCATGATGATCGAGCCAACCGAAAGCGAGTCGCTCGCCGAACTCGATCGCTTCTGCGATGCAATGATTGCCATTCGCGAGGAAATCCGAGCCATCGAACAAGGGCGCATGCCGCGCGAAGACAACCCGCTCAAGCATGCGCCACACACGATCGAGGCATGCGTGACGAGCGAGTGGACGCATCCGTATTCGCGCGAAGTGGCTGCTTTCCCGGCTCCGTGGACGCGCACGCGCAAGTTCTGGCCGACTGTTGGCCGCGTGAATGGCACGCTCGGCGATCGCAATCTCGTGTGCACACGTACGTAATACCCAATGTAGGGGCGCGATTCATCGCGCCCCCAGGAAATGCCGCGGTCGGGCGCCATGAATGACGCCCCTACGAATATGCGTGTAGGGGCGGCCCTTGTGGCCGCCCTCACCAAGGAGCGCCGCGTACGAGCATGACCCCCAGCACCGCAATCACGATGGATAGAATCATGGTTGAGCGGCCCAGCCACGAAGCGCGCGCGCGATCGGCCGGTGACTCGGGGCCCTCGCGCAGGGCATCAAGGTAATGGGCGTAGGTAAGTGCGCAAACGATGACAACAAGCAATAGCTTGATGGCAAGGGTTGAACCAAAGGGTGTTTTCCAAAAGTCGACGGTTAGGGTCGATGCAAGCATTTCTCGAAATGCCAAATTTCCAATTCCCGTGACAACGAGAGTTCCCAGGTTGTAAAAGCCAACCTTGGCGAATCGGGCACCAACATCGCGCAAAATCTCGCGGCGCTTGCTTTCCTCGAGACGACGCAGGCCGGGCACGATGACGAGTGCAAAGAAACCCATGCCACCGACCCAGAGCGCCGCAGCAAGAACGTGAATAGCAACGCAGCTTACGTAATATGCATGCATTATGCACTCGTAGCAGCCTGAGCCTGCTTGGCTCGAACCACCGCTGTGAGTGTTGCCGCAAGGAAAGCAACCAGGGCTAGGGCATGCAGAATCCCTGCCCATGGCCGCACGTTGTGCCAGCTTTGCCAATCAGCAACCACGCGAAGGAAAACCGACAATTGCATGAGCGCTGCGTGAAACCAAAACGCGGACCAATAGCGAATGCGCACGCCCAAGGCAAAACCAAGCAGCATGGGTGCGTGGCCAAAGATCATGGAAACTCCAAAGCCAAGAAACACCGCGTGAAGCACGGCGTCATAAGCGGGTGGCCTTAGCCCTTGTGTGAGAGCAATGAACCCGGCGATTGTGAGCCATAGACTTGCAGCCAAGAGGCATGCACCAGAAAAGCGAGCAAGGCCTTTTTGGAATACTGTTTTGCGTGCCACATCAAACAAAAGAAGCCATATGCCGAGGCCCATCGCGGAAAGCCCAAAGACATGTGCGCCGAGCTCGCTCGGCGCGATCGAAAGCGGCAAGGAAACCATCATAAGCAATGCTGTAGCGACAAATGCTTTTCGCGTGGAGTTTGCGCGCGGCGAGAACCGCGAAAGCTCGAACCGCTCGGATGCAACGGTCAACACGAGGAAAACGAGCCAGCCGCGCACAGCATCGAAATATGAATGACCCGTTGCCCAAAGCGCATTGGCCCACACAAGAGCAAGCGCTCCGCCAACGGAAACGCCGGCTTGTATCGATCGTGCAGCGAAATAGCCATAGCCAACCACGACGGCGAACACGATGGCCGAAGTGGTGGCGAGCAGGGGCGCAAGCCAAGTAACGCCGGCAAGCAACGCCGCCGTTGTAGCAACACCGAGAAGAGGCGACAGATATGCGAGAGCAACTTTTCGCGCCAGCGCGCGTTCGGTGGCGATGAGCGTTGCAAAAAAACCAACGGCCATGAGCGGACCGTGGTGCATGACCCACATGGGAGAACCGAGCGGCAAGGACCACCCGATCCGCACAAGCCCTGTCCACACACCGATCGCGAGCGTAGCGACCGCTCCCGCGATCGCTAGGCGCCCGATTACAACCATCCGAGCTTCTGGCGCGCCGAGGTTGTCATGTCGGCGGGGCTCCACGTGGGATCGTAACCAACGCTCACATCAACGCTCACGCCATGAAAGTGAGCCTGCAGCGCATCACGCACTTGCCTTGCCAGTTCGGCACCAAAAGGGCACACCGCCGAAGTGGTTGCGATGCGGAGCGAGAGGCGACCCGCTGAAAAGGTGACCTCTCGCACCAGGCCTAGATCCACGATTCCCACACCAAGCTCGGGGTCTTCGACACCAGCAATGGCTTCGAGCATTTTCGCTCGGTCTGGGGACGTGGCGCTTTTCGTCACTTGCCGAAGCCGCGGATTATCTGGACGAGGCCTTCGAGAACTTCAGGCTTGTCTTTGAGGTCGGGGTTTGGGGTCATTCCCGCGCTCTTGCCAACAGCCGCACCACCTTCAACAATGGTTTTTTTGAGCTGATCATCGGTCACCGACTTTTGCCATGCCTTGTCGGTGTAGTTGCGTGGTTTCGGATCGAGATTGGCAGCAAGAACGCCGTCGCCGTGGCCACTCTTGCCGTGGCACGTGACACACCTCGACTCAAAGATTTGTTTTGCTTGGGCCATGTCGGCCTTTCCACCGGCGCCCGAAGACTCACTTTTGCTGCAAGCCGTTGCCGTGAGCGCGGCGAAAACCAGCACGACGACATTTCGAGTTCTCATGGGACTCTTTGCTCCTTGAAAATGGGAAATGATTGCATTCAGGGTCAGGCGACGAAATCGAAACGGGGAAGATACCAACATGCGCCCCGTAATCCAACAGTGTCGACAAGTGCTGGCCCCCTCAATTGGCAAGTGCGATCCGAGAGCGTTCGCAAGCCAGAACGCGACCTAGCACCCGGACAGATCAGGATCAACATCCTCTGAGAGCGGTCAACGCTGTCGATGCTCACACCGACAATCAGCGCGTTTGTTCAGTAGGTAGTGCGATGTAAGCAATGTGGTTTTGGTGAGATCGAATGGAAGTAGCCCTCGACAGAACTATCAAAATAGAGAATTGTTTCTCTGCATCGGTTGCGGCACATACGCAAATCGTGCGTGGAGGCACGAGAAGAGACGCACCAAATCGAAAGCAGTCCAGGCACAGCCCCTGCATTGCGCGTAATCTTATGGGTGAACGCATCCTGGTTGTTGAACATGAAACAATGTTCTGCAGGGACCCGGCGCGATTTCTCGCTCAAGTTGGGCATACGGTGACGGCCGTCGAAACCGCAAGCTCCGCATTCGTTGAACTCACATCGCACACCTTCGATCTAGTCGTTACCGATTTACGGCTGCCAGACATCGACGGCTTTGCTGTTCTCGACCGGGTGCGAGAGACCTCTCCCAACACCGTGATGTTCGCCATGATTGCGTACGGGTGGGTTGCCTCCGCGGCCGAAGCACTCCGGCATGGTGCACACGACTACATCGTAAAACCGCTTTCGTTCGACGATTTGGAGCGGAAGGTCGAGCGAAGTGCAGAATACAAGCGTCTAGGAAGTAGGGCATCTCGATTCCGTGGCAATGCGATTCGCAGCGAGAACGATTCGCTCGATGGATGCTCGGCGTCTTTGGCGCCAGTCGCGAAAGACTCCGAAAATGACGAAGAAGCGTGCAACCTAGAGCGCGCAACGCTCGGATTTCAGCGTGCCCACATCGTTCGTGTGCTCGAGCGTTGTAGCGGTCGGCGCGATGCGGCGGCCAAAATGCTCGGTCTGTCGCCAGCCACATTCTATCGCTACATCCAGAAAGTCGGCCTAAAAGGCTACAAGGTCGGCGAGGCACGCCATGCTTGAAGCGCTTGGGCGTAAGCCAACGTTTCTCGACTTCGACGAGCGTCCGCTCATTGCGATTTGGGAAATGACGCAAGCGTGCGATCTGGTTTGTCAGCACTGTCGTGCGTGCGCTACCCCTTGGCGCGATCCACTCGAGTTGTCAACCGATGAAGGCAAGGCGTTGCTCGATGCGATTGCTGCCATGGGAACGCCGCTTTGCATTCTCACCGGCGGCGATCCCGCCAAGCGTCCCGATCTCGTCGAGCTCGTTCACCATGGCGTGTGTGCCGGGCTCACCATGGCGCTCACACCGTCAGGAACGCCTTTGATGACACGAGATTTGCTCTCGCAGCTTCGGCAGGCAGGGCTTTCGCGCGTTGCCGTTTCGGTCGATGGTCCAACGGCCGCGGTCCACGACGAATTTCGCGGTGTCAAAGGAAGCTTCAACGAGTCGATGCGCATTCTGCGCGAAGCGCGAGAGCTTGGCCTTGAAACCCAAATCAATTTTACGCTTTCACGCGCTTCGCTCAGCATGCTTGGAGCCATGGGCGATCTCGCCAAAAACGCTGGCGTAACCATGTTCGTTGCATTTGTCGTGATTCCAACTGGCCGTGCAGAGCAATCGCTTACCCTTTCTGCAAACGATGTCGAATTGGCGCTTATCGACCTCGCAAAAATGAGTGACGCGTTTCCATTTCAGGTAAAAACGACGGGGGCACCTCAATTTCGGCGCGTTTTACTCGAAAAGCACGACAAAGACGTTCCCATGGGCCTTCACCGCGACATCCACGAAGGGGTTGTTCGCGGCACACGCGGAATCAACGATGGCATTGGGTTTCTTTTCGTTTCTCATCAAGGCGATGTCTTTCCAAGCGGATTTCTCCCTAAGGTCGCAGGAAACGTCAGGAAAGATTTGCTCTCCAAGGTCTACCGAGACTCGCCCATTTTCCGGCGCTTGCGCGACAGCTCGGCGCTCGAAGGAAAGTGCGGGGTTTGTCCATTTCGCATGGTTTGTGGCGGCTCGCGCGCGCGGGCTTTCGCAACGACCGGCAACGCCATGAGCGACGATCCGGCGTGCGCCTATGTCCCCAAATCGCTACGCGCGTAGACCGCTTTCGATTTGACGCGATCTCTTCGTTTGGGCCTGCGGTGCGTCTCGCGTAGGGCGTATGGCCATACGCCCCTACGGATATGCGTTTTGTTGATTGTAGGGGCACCCCTTGTGGGTGCCCTGCATCGCGCATCAAAATGGGGGCGGCCACGGGGGGCCGCCCCTACGTCGCCTCCAGCGCGGTTCGGTCGGAGAAGTGCAAGCCATGTGCATTGCGGACAACGAGCCCGCTTTTCTCGAGGGTTGCGACCGATCGGCAAACGGATTCGTGGCGCAGCGCAAGAAGGGCGGCAAGATCACGCTGCTGGATTGACGCGGGCACCGAGGTGAGCGGCAGTGGCGGGCAGAGGGTGTCGGCGATGGCGAGAAGAAGGCTTGCCACCTTCGTGAGCGCCGACAAATAACTGCGCGCCTCGGCGATTCGCTCAACGCGCTCGAGCATGGAGGCTTGGGCTCGAACGATGCCGCGTGCTTCGTCGCCGCCTTGCGCAATCGCATTTTCGAGAGTTGTTCGCGGCAGAACGCACAAGAGCAAATCGTCGACCGCGTATCCGGTAGCGCCGTTGTCGTTGAGAGCAGCGATAGGAATCGCGGTGCCTGGACCCGCGATGTCGATGGCGCTTGCTCGGCCTGCGCTGTCAATGCGCTGACGAACGAGGATTCCACGGCGAACGATCGCGAGCCCGTACTCATCTCCCCATCGAGCAGGCAACGGTTGCCTGGCTTTTACTGGCATGCAACGCATGGCACATCCCGAAGACCGCATGGCAAGACCCATGAGATCGGCGCGGTTGGCAGGGCAGTCTGGGCAAACCCGAAACCTCGGTGAGTGCATGGTCGCACGAAGCCCTAAGCATGGCTTGTGCCACCAAACCGCTTTCAAGTTGACGCGATCTCTTCGTTGGCGGCTGCGGTGCGGTCCTCAAAGCGCAAGGAGGCTGTTCCGGTCCGCTCCTCGCCGCCGCCTCGATCTCGCGTCAACTTGAAAGCGGTCCAAATTTGTAGGCGAAGACCGCGTTCAAATCGACGAGGGGCAGGCACGGGGGCCTGCCCCTACAACCAAAAACGCAATTCGTAGGGGCGGCCCCCTGTGGCCGCCCAAATAGCAATCAGGCGCCGAAGAGTCGTGTGGTGAGGGAGCAAGCTTCGTCTTCGTCGTGCTCCGCATGGCGCAGGCGATCGATGGTTTGCTCGCCTTCTTCGATGAGCGAATCCACGGCGTGGCGCGTGAGAGGATGCTCGGGCGCTTGGGCAATAGCAGCCTCAGCAACGCGAACGCAGATTTCGGCGGTTGCAATGCGCTGAAGCAATAGCTGCTTTCTCGTGGCCGATAGACCCAGCCGCGTGCGCACGTCTACGAGGGCGCTGTCGAGTCGTTCGTCAAGACCATCGATGGGAGAATCGCGCCGTACGAACCGCGGACGGGAAAGAACACACTCCGTGCCGACACGCACGAGAAGCACGTCGTTTGCGCCCTCGAAGATTCGTGTGATGCGGCAGTCGCGGAGCATGCGGGCAACGCCGGTGGATTCGAGGAAACCAAGGGCACCGTGGAGTTGGAGCGCACGGTCGCAAATTTCGAAGGCGCTCTCACTCGTAAAAACTTTCGCGATGGCCGATGAGACGTCGATCGATTCGCCGCGCGCGTGCGCGGCCCCAACGCTTTGGACGAATGCATTCATCGCGTGCGTGCGCGCGGCCATCCACGCGATGTGCGCGCGTGTTGCGCCGAACGAGAAAAGCGGTCTGCCGAACTGTCGGCGAGAACGCACGTGTTCGAGCGAGGCATCGAGAGCAGCGCGTGCCGTGCCCACGCAACCGGACGACATCAACGTGCGGCCCCAGGCGAGCAAGCCGTGGGATAGCGCCGTGCCGTTGCCGGGTTCGCCGAGGATGTGCGACCACGGGACAACGGCGCCGTCGAAGGTCACGGTGACCGTGGACGAGCCGCGAATGCCAAGCTTTTCTTCTTCACGCCCAATGCTGACGCCGGGTGTGTTTCTTGGAATGCAAACGAGCGAAAACGCGCGATTGCCGCCAATTCCTGGTGTTTTTACGAGCGCGGTGAACAGACCTGCAAAGCCGCCGTTGGTGACGTAGCTTTTCTCGCCATCGATGCGCAGCCCACCCGGCACGCGCTCGCCCCTCGTTGCAATGGCTGTAAGGTCGGAGCCGGCATTGGCCTCGGTCGTAGCAAACGACGCGATGCACGCGCCTGATGCGAGCTCGGGGAGCCATTTCTTACGGAGGTTATCTTCTCCGTGCTCGACGAGGCCTCGGGTTCCGAGACCAGCGTGCAGACCGATCATGATGGCGACGGATCTGTCCGCGCGGGCGATCTCGGTCACCACGCGGCATGCCCCGCCGAGCGAAAGACCAAAGCCGTTGTGCTCCGCCGGGATCGTGAGCCCAAAAAGACCGAACTCCCCGGCTGCCCGGCGCACCGACTCGGGAATGCAGCCTTCTCTGTCGATCGCGTCGCCGTCGATGTGCCGTAGGACGAACTTGGCAACTTGGGGCAGAAGCAGTTCGAGCACTTCCGAGTCGGCCGCCGCTTGGTCTTCTGCGGCGCTCATGATGGTTTGCAATGCCGGAGGACGAAGGCACAAACGTCGTCGACCGTGCGGACGTTCATGGCCTCTTCGATTTCGAACTCGACGTGAAGTTTTTCTTCAAGACTCGAAAGCAGCTCGAGGCTCGAGAGCGAATCCATTCCGAGATCTTCGCGCAACCGATCTCCCCCGCGAATTTGCGCGCGATCGACCTCGGCAATTTTTGCCAAAACCGACAGTGTCGTGTCGCGTGCCTCGTCGTTACCCATGATCATGCGTTCTTCTTTCCGTCACCCGCGCTTCGGCACAATGCTGAAGCGTGAGAGCCATGCGTGCGCTCGGTCGAGAGCCTCGTCGAGCGGAGTTGGGGAAAAGCCGAGATCGGCTGCAGCGCGTGCGTTCGAAACAGCTTGCCCCGTGGTTGCCATGTCGACGAGCTCGCGCGGGATTGGAACTCGCTCGCGGCGCGGCGCGGCGGCCATTTCCTCGGCAAGCGCGCGCGCGCGTGCTTCTGCGGCGCTGAGCTCGACGGACGGAAACTCACCGCCGTAGCGCTGCGCGATCTTCTCGAGAAGCGCGCGAACGCCCACGGTATGGCCCGCGAGCGCGTAGCGATCATGAGGCGTGGAGGCAGCCGCAGCCACGTGCACGCGTGCAACATCTCCGACGTCGACGAGGTTTACCGTTCCGTCGACCCACCACGGAAGCATGCCGCGAATCACGCCCACGATGATTGACGCCGTTCCAACGCGCAAATCGCCCGGCCCAATGCACCCGCCGGGCAAAAGCGTGACCGCATCGAGACCGCGCCGCCGCGCGTCGTCCACTTCGCGTTCCATCGCCCATTTCATTGCACGATACACGCTTCCCTGCGGCATGGATGGGGGAATGTCGTCTTCGCATGCCAGCCTGCCCGAGACGTGATCGAGCGTAGCGATGGTTGATGTATACACGAACCTTGGGACCGACGCCGCCATGGCAGCATTGCATGCATTGCGCACGCATTGCACGCCCTCTTCGAGCGACGCAGCAAGGTCGATGGAATAACGGGGGTAAGGCGCGCCGGCGAGCAGCACGACATCGCAGCCTTCCATGGCACGCTGCAACTTTTCGGGCTCTTCGAGCGAGGCCTCGACGAACGTAACCGCCCGCCGCCGCACGAGCATGGTGATCGACTGCGGGCGCCTCGTCACCCGCACCTCGGCGCCTTGGGCAAGGAGCTCGTCGACGATGTTCAGGCCTAAAAAGCCGGTGCCACCGATTACCAGTGCGCGCATTGGGGCGCGCATCAGCCGAGCGCTCCGTTTTCGATGAGCCGCGCGCACTCTTGCCGGCGTATTTTGCCGCTGGTCGTGCGCGGCACTTTGCCAACCGCGCAAAAGTGAATCTCGTCGGCTTTCACGCCGAGCACCTCGAGCAGCTCGGCGCGCACGGCCTTGGCGATGGATTCGCGCTTGGCTGCGTCGGCGAACGATGTTTCGGCGACCACAACGAGATCTTCGGTTCCCGCAGTAGGGTTCGCTCGCCCAAAGGCCGCTACTCCGCCTGCACGAACGCCGTCTACCTCGCCTGCGATGCGCTCGACATCGTACGGATAGATGTTCCTTCCGCCTTTGATAATGAGCTCTTTGGCGCGTCCGGTGACGAAAAGCCTTCCGCCATCGATGAAACCAAGGTCGCCTGTGTGAAGCCACCCGCCCGAAAGGGCCGCTTCACTTGCTTGGTCGTTTCCGAAATAGCCGCTCATGAGCGAAGGCCCGCTCGTGCGCACTTGCCCAACCGTTCGCTCAGAAACCACCTGGCCGTTGTCGTCGAAAATGCCAACGGTCATGCCGGCAACCGGGCGCCCAACGCTTACGGCGCGGTGGCCATTTGGTGTGGCCACGACCTGGCCATCGCGCTCGAGCGCGATGCGATCGACCGAGAGAAATTGCACCTTCTCGTGGTGCAACGGAAACGTGATGGCAAGTGTGGCCTCGGCCATTCCGTAAACTGGCATGGGCGCGTCATTGCGAAAGCCATGGGGGCCGAAACGCTCGCGAAAGCGATCGATGGTGGTTGCGTGCACGGGCTCGGCGCCGTTCAGCGCGTGGCGCCATGTTTCGAGGTGCAAGTTCGAGCTGTCGCCAGGGCGCGCCACGCACATGTCGTAGGCGAAATTCGGAGCGGTCGAAATGGATCCGCCGACGCGCTGGATGAGATCGAGCCAACGGTATGGCTTCATGACGAACGACTCCGGCGACATGACGTGCACCGGATACGGATGGCAAATCGACGTAAGCAGCACGCCGATGAGCCCCATGTCGTGGAAGAGCGGCAGCCAGCTCACCCCAACGTCGCTTTCGCGCAAACCGAGCCCGTGTGCAATGGCAAAGGCGTTCGAGACGAGTGCCCGATGCGTGATGATGGCGCCTTTCGGCTGCCCGGTCGTTCCGGATGTATATTGCAAGAATGCGATTTCGTCGCCGTCGATGGACGGGAGCACGAGCGGCGTTCGCGCGATGCCGTCGAGATCGCCCTCGCCAATCACTTCGCCCAGCGTGGCTTTTACCGCCGTGTCTTTCGCAATGGCGTCGCGAATTCGGCCATAGGTGACCGTCAGGCGCGCGCCGCAGTCTTGGGCGATGTTCGCAAGGTTTACGAGGTACCGATCGACGCTGCCAAACGTCATGGGCGTGGCGAGTGGAACAGGGACCGCGCAAAGCATCATGGCCCCGATCATGGCCTCGACAAAAGCGTGACCCGTGGGCATGAGCAGCATGACCCTGTCGCCGCGCCGGACGCCCCGGCTTGCGAGAAGCTTCGCCCAGCGCAAAGCTGCTTCGAGCGCAACGTCGGCCGTTTTTTCGATGGCCTCGCGCCCCGTGTGAATCGTTACGAAAGGAGCATGCGATTGAGCCGCGGCTTCGAACGCAGCGACCAGCGAGTCGTGCGGAGCACGCACGTCGACGTCGCTCGACACGCGCGAAAGTGGGGTCGTCATGGGCGCAGGCACCTTGCTTCCATCGAGGATCGGGACACTCGGTAGCGCGAAATCGGAAAGCGGTCTAGTGCTCGGACACTGCGAACGAATGCAAGGCAAGCGCGGGCGCGCATCGCGAAGGGCAGCGCGAAGAGCAGGTAGCAGCAAGGTTACTGCGTTGACCGCGTGAATCAGCCGAGCACGAAGATTGCTGCATAATGCAAGGTGCTGCCACCAAGCACGAAGAGGTGCCAAATCTCGTGGAAGCCGAAAAAGCGCGGAAACGGGTTTGGTTTTTTCGTTGCATACACAATGGCGCCGAGCGTGTACGTCACGCCGCCCGCGACGACGAGCGAAAGTGCGAGAGCCGGCAGCGCACGAAATGCCGTGGTGCCTTTGACCACGACGAGCCAACCCATGGCAACGTACATGGCCGTGTACAGCGCTCGCGGCGCGCCCATCCACGCGATGCGCATCGCAACGCCAAGAATGGCAAGCACCCAAAGCGTAGTCAGCATGAAGTGCCTCGTCGTGCCGTGGAACGCGCGCCAGAACACCGGCGTGCAGGTGCCGGCAATGAAAAGAAAGATGGCCGAATGATCGAGCTTGCGCAGCCGTTGCGTCAGGCGCTTGCTGCCCAAAACGAGGTGATACGCCGAGCTTGCGGCGTAGAGCAGCACGAGCGTGATCGCGTAGGCAACGGTTGGGAAAAACACGTCGCTGTCGCGTGAATGAACGAGCAGCGCCACGACCGCCACGCACCCAACGACCAAGCCGCCGAGATGGGTGTAACCGCTGATGGGATCGCGCGCTCGACAGAGCACACGAAACCACTTGCCAGGACTGCCGGGACGTTGAGTGGGTGCCATTGGCACCCTAAAGCTTCGCTCACGCTCTTGGGAATTGTCGTCAGCTGTCGGTCACAGCTGCTGGGCATTGTCGTCAGCCGTCGGTCACATCAGCGCCGTGCGGTCAGTCTTGCTATCGTGCTTGGCAGAGTGCCGCCCATATCGCCCGCGTTTGCCAATGATCCCGCCATCACTGGACCGCTCGGTGGGCTCGTTTTTTCGGGCGTACGCCCGGGCAGCTCGATGATGGTGGTGCGCGCGATTCGCTGGTACCGCGATCTGGCGCGCCTTGGCATGCATCTGCCGTTCTTCATGGTCCACGACTTCGGGCTGCTTTATGCCGCACCGAAAGAGCATCTCGAGCTTGGGTTGCGGCCCGGTGCCGACGCCGTGGTTGCGCGCCTTGCTCGCGCAAGCGGCTTGGTGGCGACCTACCGCGGCGTGCTTAGTGAAATCTCCGAAAGCGCGGCAAGTGCCCGCGCGCGGAGCATGCGCCTGCCGG
Source organism: Polyangiaceae bacterium (assembly GCA_009780955.1). GTDB lineage: Bacteria > Myxococcota_A > Polyangia > Polyangiales > Polyangiaceae > Labilithrix. Next base: position 55,438 of record WQZB01000024.1, read on the forward strand.
ACAATCTCGTGGTCGTCGTGCTTGCGCGAGTTCTTGGCCCCATCGTGCAGCGTGCAAATATCAAGGCGCCGTACGCACCCAGCCTCCCGCTGGATCCGGAAATGGTGCGCGATATCGACACGCAGTTGCCCATGCTTTTCGAGGCGACCTCGCGTGAATTCGAGCGGGCGGCCCTTGATGCGCTGGCTCACTTGCGGCTCCACATTCTTACGCTCGCCGATGCGCTCGATATCGACACGCTGCGCCTGCTCGGCATGCTTGGCCCCGAGTCCACCTTGGCCGGTGCGCTTGCCCATGTCGACTTGCTGGCGGCGATGACCAGCCCGGCGGCCAACGATATCGTCAATTTTTCGCTCGAATTGCTCCCGAACGTGCTCGAAACGCGCCGCGCTCGGGCCGCAGGCATGCATGCTGTGCACGGCTATGCCGGCATTGGCACGAAAGGATCGCTCGACTCGCTCGTGCTCACCGAACTTGCGTGGGACGAACTCGAGTTTTCGCGTCGCATGGTCGAAAACGAACTTTATTATTACACGCGCGAGCAGGCGCCTGACGAAGCGCGTCGGCTGCACTACCTCGTCATCGATGCGTCGGCGTCAATGCGCGGCGACAGGCAGGTTTTTGCGCGTGGGCTTGCCATTGCGCTCGGCAAGAAGCTCCAGCTCGCGGGCGAAGAGGTGTGGATGCGTTTTTTTGACTCAAGGCTTTACGAGGTACAAAAAGCGCGCTCTGGGCAGCTTCCTGCGGCCTACCTTCTTGGTTTCAAAGGCGAGCGAGGCAGAAACCCCGCGCGCGTTTTCACCCAGCTCGCCACCGAGCTAGCCCTTTTGCGTGCGCGCGACGGGCGCGATCCGGTTGTGCACCTTCTCACCCACGCAGCGCTGCACGTGCCGCGGCCGCTCGTGCAGGAGGTCACGCAAAAGGCGCACCTTTTCGGCATTTTTATCCTGCCAAGTGGCGGTGTGCTCGATCTCGAATACCTCGATTTGCTCGAAGGGCATGCCGTGGTTGACCACGCAACATTGACCGAGAAAAGCGCACGCGCCCGGGCCGCCACGAAGATCGTTCAAGATGTGTCTGACGTTGCCGAACGCGTGCCTCCGTCGGTTGCGCCACGCTCGCAGCGTGCGCGCGATCCTCACAGACTACCGGGCATGCCATAGTCACGCTATAGAGGGCAGTGTTTATGCGCCCATAGCTCAGTTGGATAGAGCAGCGGCCTTCTAAGCCGCGGGTCGGTGGTTCGAGTCCACCTGGGCGCGATGGTTTTTCGGCTTATTTTGGATGCTCGTTTGGCTCGGTAGAGGCGGTTGGTGCTGGTTGCGGGTACAAATCTGGCACA
>WQZB01000025.1 GCA_009780955.1 Polyangiaceae bacterium
CAGCGATTCGTGGTGGAGATGAAGATGGTGCGCGAGCGCCGTTCGCTGGATGCGACGATCGAAGAAGGACTCGCGCAGACGGCGAGGTACGCCGACAAGTGCCATCCAGAAGAGGCCCATCTGGTGGTCGTCGACCCATCCCCTGCCAACACACGGAGCTGGGAGGAAAAGGTTTTCGTCGAGGAGCGCAACGTCGATGACCGGCGGATTACTGTGTGGGGCATATAAGTCGAAAGTCCCCGCGCGATCGGAGGACAGGTTCTAAGCAACCGAAAAAATGACGGCACTTCTTGGCGGTACGAACTTGGTGTCCTGCACTTGTTCGTTGGTTGCATAAAGAAGCGTTGCGTTGGTCAGCGGCGCACACCTTACTCCGTTTGCTTCGTGGGCTTCGTTCGTGAAATTGACAATGAGGCATCGCCGTTGCCCAGCGTGACTGCGATAGACGATGAGCATTTCATCTTCCACGAGCACGTCGAGATCATAAAATGTTGCCTGTGCCGAAAGCACCGGATCGGTGCGCCGAAGGTGCAAAAGCATGCGGTAAGTGCCAAGGACTCGCGCGTGAGGCTCTCGCCCGCGCTCGCTCCAATCAAGCTTCGAACGAAGGAGGGTGGCACGCGCCTGCGGATCGGGAATTTTGTCGCGAGCAGCTTCCTCGGCGAACGCCACAAAATCGCGGAATTCGGCTCTTCGCCCTTCGAGCACGCCTTGGCCCGCCTCCCCATCGAGATCGCTAAAAAAGAGAAATGGTGAACTCGCCCCCCATTCTTCACCCATGAAAAGAAGTGGCGTCATTGGCAAAAAAAGAAGCAGTGCGGCGGCCGCACAATATGTATCTGTATCAACGAGCGCACTCAGGCGGTCGCCAAGGGCGCGATTACCAATCTGATCGTGGTTCTGAATGCAATAAAGGAGTGCCTCGGGCAACGTGTCGCCAATGAGTTTACCACGCACACGGCCACCCCAGTAGGCATAGGGCTCTCCCTGGTAAAACCATCCCTGGCGAATCGTTTGCGCGAGAGCGTCGAGCGAGGCCTGATGCGAGGCGTAATACCCGTCACGCTCACCTGTCAGCAGCACATGCACCTGGTGATGGAAGTCGTCGGCCCACACACCATCGGTGCCAAGCGCTTTCATCATGTCGGGATCGTTTCGCGCATCTTCGAAGAAGATGCGCCGCGGCGGCGAAGCACGATGCGCAATTTCACACGCTTGGGCAAGGATATGGATCTCGGACGAGTCGTGAATGCGCGGCGTTGCGTCGAAGCGAAGACCATCGAAGCCGAATGCGTCGAACCAATAACGAACGTTGTCGAGAACGAGCCGGCGCGTTGCCGCGTGCGTGAAGTCGGGTGCAGCCCCCCATGGCGTGGTGGACGTTTTCAGTAAGTATTCGGGCGCGTAGCAGGCAAGGTAATTTCCGGATGGGCCAAAATGGTTGTAAACTACATCTAAAAGAACCACAAGCCCGCGCGCATGGGCCGCGCGGATGAGCGCGCGCAGATCGTCCGCGGTTCCGTATGGCGCGAATGGCGCGTAAAGCGCCACGCCGTCGTAACCCCACCCGCGCTCGCCCGGGAAAGCGGCAATGGGAAGAAGCTCGATGGCCGTAACGCCTAACTCCACGAGCTCGTCGAGTTTGCCGATGGCCGCGCGGAAGGTGCCATCGGTTGTGAACGTGCCAATGTGCAATTCGTAAATCACCCACGACGAAAGCGGCGGCGCGACTTTCAGTGCGGGTAGAGGAGTGCTGAGCAGAGGAACAACTTCGGCCGGACCGTGCACACCAAAGGGCATGGATCGCGCGTAGGGGTCGGGCAGCTCTTTGCCGTCGAGAACGAACAGGTACAGAGCGCCAGGCCCTACGCCTTCGAGACGACATTCGAAAGTGCTCGAGCCCGCTAATGCGACTGGCTCGACCGGCGCAAGGGGTTCGGTGCGGAGCATGTTGCGCTCCGCATCGAAGAGCCTTACGCGAACGTCCTTCGCGATCGTGCTGTACACGACAAACGAGGTCGCCAAGCCATCGGCATCGGCGTGGGCGCCCGGAGCAAGACTTGTCATTCGCGCGCGCCTACCACGCGTACGCCTCCGGAGCCGGACCACCAGGACCCGGGAAAATCGCATCGAGCTCGCTCATGGCAGATGGGTCGAGCGTAAGGCTCAGAGCCCTAACCGCACTTTCGAGTTGATCCATCGTGCGCGGACCAACGATGGGCGCTGTAACCACCGGGTTGGCGAGCAGCCACGCAAGTGCGACCTCGGAGGGTTCATGCCCAATTTGGGTGCAGTATGCTTCGTATCGCACCAACGCATCGCCGTACTTCTGAACGTTTTTCTGGGCAAATTCGCTTGCTCTGCGCCCCGAAGCCTTCTGCCTCGCGCCGCCACCGCCGAGCACGCCGCCCTTGAGCGGACTCCACGGAATGAGGCCAAGGCCGTAAGCCTGGCACGCGGGAATGACTTCGAGCTCGATCGAGCGGTCGATGAGGTTGTATAGGCTTTGCTCGGAAACCAGGCCAAGCATGTGGCGCGAGCGCGCTTTTTCGCACGCCTGGGCAATATGCCAACCGGCAAAGTTCGACGAGCCGACATAGAGCACCTTGCCCTGCCCAACCAGAACTTCCATTGCCTGCCAGATTTCGTCCCATGGCGAAAGCCTGTCGATGTGGTGCATTTGATATAGGTCGATGACTTCCGTGTTCATGCGTTTGAGCGACGCCTCGCATGCACGAATGATGTGTCTGGCTGATAGGCGAGATTCGTTGGGCCAGTCGCCCATGATTCCGTAAACTTTCGTGGCCACCACGATCTTGTCGCGCCGCCCGCCACCTTGAGAAAAAAAGCGGCCGACGATCTGCTCGGTCAAGCCCTCACCCTTTTGCCAACCGTAAACATTCGCGGTATCAAAGAAATTTATACCGTGTTCAATCGCCCGGTCCATGATCGCAAACGCGTCGGTTTCCGGCGTGTGAGGACCGAAATTCATTGTGCCAAGACACAAACGACTCACTTTGAGACCTGTGCGTCCAAGTTGTGCATAGTTCATTTGTGGATCCCTTTCGTGTTAGAGCCGATTCGTTGCAACAATCATGTATTCGATTTCGCCAAGCGGTTCGATGACAACGTCGAACGTTGGCGAAAAGATCGCACGCCAGCCTTCGGCGTCGTAAGCAACACCGTCGAGCGAGACACCGAGCACTTCGTCGTGGTGGACATACGAGGTGGGGCTGAGGATTTCCATGCGCATGCCGTCTGGCAATGGGGGCGACGCGTCGGTCGGCAAAGAGGCGATGCGCTCGAGGGCCGAGGAAGAAGGAACCTCGGCAACGAGAACGCCTCGAGGGCGAAGAACACGCCCAAGCTCGCGCGTGAAATGGGTGAAGGCTCTACGCGATGGCGGGTGCGCAAGGGTGCCGTGCAGGGCAAGCGCTGCGTCGAACGAGCGATCGCCCACGGGCAAAGGCTCCCAAAAGTCCGTCTCGAGGATGGGGATGGTGCGAGTGCGTTGATTGCATAGCGCAATCATGGCAGCAGAGATGTCGATACCCACGGCTTCATGCCCCGCATCGAGCAACCGCGGAAGCTCGCGGCCCGAGCCAACACCGAGAACGAGCACACGATGTCTGCCGGCGATGTGCGCGAGCGCCATGTCGATGCGTTCGCGCGAGACAGATCCCGATAAGGCGTAGTCTCGGTCGTAGCGACGAGCGATGGCGTTGAAAAAGACTTGCGCGCACACGTTGGCAATCATGGCTTGCCGAGGCTTTTGAGCTTGCCCTTGCCTTTCAACATATCGCTCGTGCGCTCGCAAAGGGCGAGGTAGATCGCCTCGTGCAAGCCAGCAAGCGTGACGGCACTGTGGCGCACATGTTCGAGATCGCTTTTCGACCAGCTGCTGTGCGGGGCCTTGGTGGCTCCGCGGGCGTGCGCCCGGCCGACGACCGCACCAAGATAGGCTGCAAGCCGTGGCAGATCCTGCCGGTCGAGCCTCCGGAGATTGAGTTTGTCTTCCTGCGGCGTCAGGCGCCGTACGATCATCGAAATGTCTTTTTTCTTGTGGCGGATTGTCGTTGTCCCCAACATGAGCGGTGTGTGCATAATGCACGCATTGTAGGCTTTGGCCACGCGCTCGGCCCCGAAAGAGTCCATTTCACCCGACGCAAAGGCAGCGCCGGCCGGATCCTCCTCCTGCTTCATATCGAAAATCCATCCACCGTCCCGCCCGCCTTTGCCAGCCACGAGCACCGCGATGCGCAGCGAGCCAAGCGAGCCCGTGCCCGCGATACGAAAAGCCATGTCTTTGATTTCGAGGGCGCTTTCGTTCGGTCTTGCCGATTTCGGCAGGCTTGCAACGTAGCGAGCGAGTGCATCGGGCACCGCATTGGCAAACGCACGAGGAAGCGTTGCATAGCGCTCACCGCGCTTGAAGTGGCGGCCACCGTACGCAACCGTCGTTCGCCCATCGAGCATCTGAAGGCGCGTTCGGTGCTCAACCTGCTCGATCAGCCGAAGCACCGGAGGCGGCGCTAGAGGAAGCTTACCACCTTGAAAAACGCTCTTGTGCCACGCGCCCAGCAGCGCATCGCAAAGCGACAAGGTAACCAAGCCGTCGGCACCAAGCTCGCGACCGGCAAGAATGAGACTCGTTGTCAGCCGCAACAGGTCGAAACGCCACGGCCCAACGATGGCGTCGTCGAAGTCGTTGAGATCGAAAAGCGCCATAGTAGCTTTGGTAGCTTTCGCCTTTGTCCCGCTTCCGTTGGGGCGGAACGCGCCGAAGTTTTCGAGGTGCAAGTCGCCGGTGATCCACCCGCGGCCGCCTGGGCCGCTCGCGAGATCGGGATACGCCTCAAGAAGCTCGTAAAAAAGGGGCGATGCGCCTCGCAAAAAAGCGAGTGGTGTAGCGCTCATGCGCCTAAGCTTGTGAAAAAAAAGCGCGGGGAACGCCCGCGTTTTGTCACGATCGAGTGTGAGCTGACGATCCGTCAAAGCACGACTAAGTTGCGCCAACCCCTTGTTTGAACGACTCATTGCGATTGTTGTACGCTGCCCATCTCCTGTTGTGTACCGTCGCCAACGCCGCGTGACGTACTTGTTTCACGGTTGTCAAACGGATCTCCGTCGCCTGCTCGCCCAGTGGCTCGAAAACGGCACGATTGCCTCGTCCAAGGTCGCGCCGCTGGCCCGCGTGCTCGCGCAGGCATACGCGCCCATTGCCGCGCGTTCGCTCGCACGAAAGCTCCGTGTGCCTGCGTCGATCGCTACCATCACGGTTGGCGGCGCAACGCTCGGCGGATCCGGCAAAACGCGGGTAGCGATTGCGTGCGCTGCGCTCCTTGCAAAGCAAGGCGCCAAAGTCGCTCTTGTTGGCCACGCGTACCGTGCAAAGCCACGAGGTGCGCGCGTCGTCACACCTGCGTGCGCTCTTGGCGAAGTAGGCGACGAGGCAATTGCATGCGTACGGGCTCTTGGCCGAGCAGGTGCGCGCGTGGTGGTCGTCGTAGCAGAGTCGCGGCAGCACGCGGTCGACTATGCGATCGCGCACTATCCGAAACTCGACGCGCTCGTTATCGACGGCCCACTCGAGATCCGTCCGCGGCGCGCCGATCTCGCGCTGCTCGCAGTAGACGCCGAACATCCGTGGGGCTCAGGAGCGCTTTTCCCTGCAGGCGATCTGCGTGCATCGACCAGCGCGCTGTTGTCCCGAGCCGATCAGCTCGTTGCCGTGAGCGCTCGGCCTGCCTTCGTTTTATGTGCAAAGCGCACATTTCCACTGTCGCATCTTTTAGGCATGCGCTTTGGATTTTTCTCGGCCATGGCGCGACCGGCCCGGCTTCTGTCGGCCTTGGCAAGGGCGAACGTGACTCCCAGCGTTGTTGTTCACGCCCCCGACCACGGTCCTGTGTCGCGCAGGCTGGCCGACCAAATCGCGCATCTCGACACACGCGTCGAGATGTGGGTCGCAAGCGAGAAGTGTGCCCTTCACCTCGAAACCCTTCACCTCAAAAGATGCGAGCTTCGCAAGCCGATTGCGACCTTCGAGTCGACGGCCACATTGCCTGACGTCGTTGGTGCGCGCGTGCAATCCCTTTATCAAAATCGATCTTCATGATGTCATTCAGAATCAATGCCACTTTTTGCTAATGAAGAATGAAACGTGAGCGAGTTCGACGCAAAAACTGAAGTCACGACGATCGTCCAAATACCGTTGGGCAATGACGCCGAACAGCGACCGAAAACCAGCGATTGCCTCGTCACAATCTACACGAAAGACACGTCTCTTCTCGGCAAGCGTTTCGTCCTCGATTTCACACCGGTGCGCATCGGGCGTGGCTCTGAGAATCACATCGCCCTCGATAGCGACGCCGTTTCGCGTCGTCATGCGCACCTCGAACAACGCGGCGAGGTATGGTGGGTAGTCGACAACGGATCAACGAACGGCACTTTCGTCAACGACGAGCCAATCAGGCACGAAGCCAGCCTCGCCAATGGCGATCGCATCAAAGTCGGCCCGACGATTTTCAAATACCTCTCGGGCGCCGACGTCGAGGCGCAGTACCACGAAGAAATCTACCGCATGATGATCATCGATGGTCTCACGCAGGCGCACGTGAAGCGGTACCTGCTTGAAACCCTCGAAAAAGAGGTCATTCGCGCGCACCGTCACGCGCGCGATCTTGCCCTCATCATGTTCGATATCGACCACTTCAAAAGAATCAATGACAACCACGGGCATCTTGCGGGCGACTTCGTGCTGAAAGAGCTCGCGCGCATCGTGCAAGACCGAGTCCGTCGCGACGAGGTCTTTGCGCGCTACGGCGGCGAAGAGTTTGCCATCATCTTGCCTGAAACGAACCTCACGGGCGCGCGCGCACTTGCCGAAGGCCTGCGCGAGCGAATCGCACAAAGCCGATTCATCTTTCAAGGCAACATGATTCCAGTCACAATTTCAATCGGCGTGGCCCTTCTCTCCGCGGCCGAAAAAACTGGGCCCGATCTCATTTCTAGCGCCGATGCCAAGCTCTATGAAGCAAAGCGAGCCGGCCGCAACCGCGTTGCCAGTTGATCGCTTTCGATTTAGTGCTCTTCACGATGACATGCTGCCCGACATGAAAACTACGCTGCCTGGGCCGCGTTCGTGCGAGCTCGCGGCTCGACTCTCCGCCGTTGAATCACCCGCGGTGGGCGCACGGCGAGATGCACGAAGCTTGGTGTCCGGTGCCTCGCACGCCCCCATTTTCTACGAGCGCGGGCGAGCGTCCAACGTTTACGACGTTGACGGCAATCGCTACGTCGACTTCGCGGCGGGTTTCGGGGGGCTCTTGCTCGGCTACCCGCCAAACGCAGCAACCACCGCCAGCATCGCGGCGATGACCGAATTGCCGCTCGCACTTGGCGACGTCTACGCATCCGAGTCGAAGGTACGAGCGTGCGAGGCCATCGCGGCTCTCTACCCCGAACCGGGTGCACGCGTGATGCTCGGCCTATCAGGCGCCGACGCCGTGTCGTGCGCGCTCAAAACCGTGGCTCTCGCGACAAAGAAGACTCGCGTCGTTGCCTTTGCGGGCAGCTATCACGGCTTGTCGCATGGGCCGCTCGCAGCGCTTGGTTTCGCGCCAAGCTTCCGCGAACCGTTTTCCGCGCAGCTCGGCAACTTCGTCACGTTCGCGCCTTATCCGTCGTCCGTGAGCCATCTCGACGACAGCATCGAAGCGGTCCGCTCGGCATTTGCGCACGGCGACGTGGGTGCCGTTCTTGTCGAGCCAATCCTTGGGCGCGGAGGATGCGTCGTACCGCCGAGCGGTTTTCTTGGCGCACTTCGCACGATGTGTAACGACGACGGCGCGCTGCTCGTGGCCGATGAAGTGTGGAGCGGCGTTGGCCGAACAGGAACGATGTTCGCGTTCGAGCACGAAGGCATCACTCCAGACATCGTTTGCCTTGGCAAAGGCCTTGGCGGAGGCATTGCGGTTTCCGCGTGCCTTGGCCGCGCCGAAGTCATGGCAGCGTGGGGCGCATATGGCGGCGCGACCATCCACACGGGCACGCACTTCGGATCGCCTCCTGCTTGTGCAGCGGTCCTGGCAACGATCGCGGCAGCACGCGATCTCGCACCTCGAACCATCGAGCTAGGGCATCGCTTTCGCGCAAAGCTCGAAATGGCGTGCGCCAACGCATTGGCACATGCATCCGTGCGTGGCCGCGGGCTCATGGTGGGCGTCGAACTAATGAATGCGCAATTCGCGCTACGCGTATCGCGCGCGCTTTTGGAACGCGGGTTCATCGTGCTCACAGGTGGCGTGGGCGGCAACGTTCTTACGCTCTCGCCACCGCTGACCATCTCGCCAGAGCAACTTGACGCCTTCGCAGCCGCGCTCGGCGATGTGCTCGCATCGAGTCGGCCATGATCATCAAGGCGAACCTCGCTCGCAGCGTTGCGCTCCACGAGCGAGCTCGTGCACTTGTATCGGCATTCGAGCGAGGCGAGCCACCGCCCGAGTCGAGGGACGCACTCGCATGTGATATCGCGCGATTCCAAGCCGACACAATCGATGGTTACTCGCGTCTTTGCCGCGCGCGCGGCGTCAACATTACGTCGTTGACTTGTGCCTCCGACATTCCCGCGGTTCCCACTGACGCGTTCAAGCTCACTCGCGTGGCTACGTTCGAACCACGCGAAGCAAACGTCGTGTTTCGTACGAGCGGCACAACTCAGGGCATCGAGGCGCGCGGCGAGCACGCCATGCGCGACGGCACGACGTACGACGCAGCCGCCGTTGCCTTTGGCAAGTACTGGCTCGCCCGAGATCTCGCGCCCGGCAAAGTCATGGTCCTCGTGCTTGCGCCATCTGCCGAGCAAGTGCCCGATTCATCTCTCATTCACATGTGCCAGCAGTTCGCCAAGGCATTCGGGCACCCTGCATCGCAAAACGATACGTTTCTCGTGCAGGATGGAGTCATCAATCTGTCTCGGTTTCATAAGCGCGTTGCGACTGCGACAGCGCAAAATATGCCCATTTTGCTACTCGGAACGTCGTTTGCGTACGTTCACTTCCTTGATGCACTAGACGCACGCGTAGGGGCGTATGGCCATACGCCCCTACCCGCAGGCAGCCGCGTCATGCAAACCGGCGGGTACAAAGGGAAAAGCCGCGAGGTGCCTGCAGCCGCGCTTCGTCGTGAGCTCGCACGCGCGTTGCGTGTCGACGAGCGCGAGATCGTCGCCGAATACGGCATGACCGAGCTCTCGAGCCAATTTTACGAGAGAACCCTCTTCGATGCTGCTTCGCCAAAGGGCATTTTTGCCGAACCTCCGTGGGCTCGTGTCGTGCCCGTCGATCCCAACTCGCTTGTGCCCGTAGCTGATGGCGATGTCGGCATTGCGAAAATCATCGATGCCATGAACGTAGATAGCGCCGTTGCCGTGCTCACCGAAGATCGCGTACGGCGAGTCGTGGGCGGTTTCGAACTCTTGGGTCGAGCGCCTGGTGCAAGAGCGCGAGGCTGCTCGATTGCCATCGACGAGCTGCTCGGTTCCACGCGCTCCACACGCGAAAAGACGGCGCCATGATACGAAGCGCGGAATCACGCGCGACGGATGTTTGGCGCATTGTTTTTTCGGCGCGCGACGTGGCCGCAGCGCGCGCGGCAATTCTTGACGACATTGTTCGGTCAACGAATCTATCGCGCGAAGGCGTTGAGCTCGCTTTCGAAAAGCACCTCGAGCTCGATCCAAGTGACGCCGACATCGCGAATCTTGTCGCGGCCGCAGGCGACGCCGAACGTGTCACAGTCGTTCTGTCGTCGAACGTGTTCGTTGGCGCGCTTCGAGCCATCGCACTTGCAAGGGCCGCATCTGCTGATGTGGTGGTGCGCCCGTCGCGACGCGATCCAACCTTTGCACGTGCCCTTGTTCGGGCTGCCGCGGCTCGCGGGGACTCGTCGTTACGTCTCTGTGAAAACTTCTGCGTTGCCTCTGCGCAACAAGGCGAAATCCATATTTACGGCAGCAACGAAACCATCGCGGAAGTTTCTGCCAAGACACGCGTGAAGATTATAGGGCACGGTAGCGGCATGGGCATCGCCTGGGTTTCGGGCCACGCCGACATGAACATGGCAGCCGCCGCACTTGCCTACGATGTCGTGGCGTTCGATCAGCACGGTTGCTTGAGCCCGCGCATCGCGCTCGTCGAAGGTGACAACGTGCGTGCGACGAGCTTCGGCCGCGCGCTTCACGAGGCGCTCGAGCAGCTTGGGCGCAAAGTCGAGCGAGGTACTGTTTTGCCGGCCGAGCAAGCAGAGGCCGAGCGGTACGTGGCGACCATGACGTACGTGGGCCGCGTCCTTGTTGGAAGTGCACACGTCGTCGCGATCGCGCCGGTCGGCTCGCCGCTCGTTTTGCCCCCGCCAAACAGGCACGTGCACATTGCATCCGTTGCAAACGCCGAGGCTGCCACGGTGCAGATTGCGCCGCTGTCTCGTGGAATCATCACAGTTGGAAGTGACAACCCCGATTCGGCACGAACGATCGCGCCGCCTTGGGCACGCATCGCAAGACTTGGCTGGATGCAACGTCCCCCGCTAGATGGACCGGTCGACCAACGCCCGCGTTCGATTTGACGTGGTCGTCACCCTGCGGCGGGCGCCGCAGGCAGCGCTGGTACGCCGCGCGTTGGCAAGATCAAATCGCGGTAGCACTGCAAGGCCGCGCGAATGATCTTCGAGGCTTGGAACGGACCGAGCAACTCATCGACCTCGACCTGCTTATGCTCGAGCGCTTTGTAGTCTTCGAAGAACCGTTTGAGTTCGAGTAGCCGGTGCTTGGGCATCTCGCGAATGTGCGTGTACTGGTTGTACGCTGGGTCGTCGAGGTGCACGGCGATGATTTTGTCGTCGAGCCCTTTGTCGTCGCGCATTTGCATGAGCCCAATGGCGCGTGCGCGCATAATGCACATGGGCGTAACGGGCTCTTGGCAAAGCACGAGGATGTCGAGCGGATCGCCATCGTCGCAATACGTTTGCGGGATGAAGCCGTAGTTCGCCGGGTAGTGCACGGCACTGAAAAGAATGCGATCGACACGCAAAAGCCCGGAGTCCTTGTCAAGCTCGTATTTGACTTTGGAGCCCTTCGCGATTTCGATGAACGCTGGAATGCTTTCGTCGATGGGCTCACAGCATGGGATGTCGTGCCAGGGGTGCGTCATGGATTAGTCTCCGTGTTGCGCATTCAGTCACTGCCTGCGTCGTTGGTGTCGTTTGCGCCGTTTGCGTTTGCATCGGTGTCGCCTGCGTCGAGGTCGCTTCCGTTATCGGCAGCAATGACAACCACGCGAAGGAAGTAGTCTGCGCACGTGCCGTTGTGAACCGTTAGGTATCCTGCTTGTGCGTTCGATAGCTCGGTGAGGTTGCCCGAGCCGATCGTGAAGTTGTCACCTGTGGCGAGCGGGTTTTTCTCGGCACTAATGTACGGCACGATGACTGCCGGCGGACGATTCCCGAGTAATTTCAAGTCGAAAAAATACGCGCGTTGGCGAGAGAAGTCGAGCCACTCCCCATCGATGGGGTTTGACTCCCACGTGTTCGCGTTGAGCATGCGACCTTCGCCAGGGTTTTCGCCGTAGTCGACGCCGCTGCCATCGCAGTTGTGGCCGTAGCAGCTCGACGTCGCGGCGGCGCCCGCAGTGACAAGAGCCCAAAACCCCACAGCGAACACAACGCGTATCCGTCGAGGGTGTTTACCAGCCGTCGCGAGCGACGCGAGGCCGAGGCGGGCCCGAGGAGCCCGCGTAAGCGTACGTTGTAGTACGTGCGCAGGCACCGCAGGGCCCAGCAAACGCGTTGCGCGCAATCGCGGCGCGCAGCAGGCTGGTAAACACCGTCTCATCCGCAAAGCTCCGCGGCTTCTAGTGCATGGTAGGTGAGAATGAAGTCGGCGCCTGCACGGCGAATCGATGTGAGCGTTTCCATCATGGCCCGCTTGTAATCGAGCATTCCGCGCGCGGCAGCGGCGTGGAGCATCGCGTACTCGCCCGACACGTTGTACGCACCGAGCGGAAGCACCGAGGCCTTGCGCACGTCGCGGATGATGTCGAGGTAGGCCAGAGCGGGCTTGACCATGAGCATGTCGGCGCCTTCGGCTTCGTCGAGCAAAGATTCGCGGATGGCTTCGCGCGCATTGCCAGGATCCATCTGGTAGCCAGCGCGATCGCCAAACTTCGGCGCGCAATCGGCGGCCTCGCGGAAAGGTCCGTAGAAGCTGCTCGCGTACTTTACGGCGTAACTGAGAATGCATGTATCTGAGTAACCGGCGTTGTCGAGAGCCATACGGATTTTGCCCACGCGCCCGTCCATCATGTCGCTCGGCGCAACGACGTCGGCACCAGCGTTTGCGAAAACGACCGACATTTCGGCGAGCACTTCGATGGTTGCGTCGTTGTCGACGACCCACTCGCCGCCGTCACGTTTCGCGCGTTGCTTGAGAATGCCGCAATGCCCATGCTCGGTGTATTCGTCGACACACACGTCGGCCATCATCACGAGCTCGGGTACCGCGCTCTTCATTTCAGCAATGGCCAATGGCACAGGTCCCTCGGGATCGAGCCCAGAGCTCCCACGATCGTCTTTCGTTTTCGGAAGGCCGAAAAGGATGACCGAGTTGACGCCGCGGGCTTTGATGGCCTTGGCTTGCTCGCGTGCAGCACTCACGGGAAATTGGTGGATGCCAGGCATTGTCGAAATGGGGCACGGCGCGTCGATTTGCGCATTGAAGAACATCGGGTAAACGAAGTTTTTCGGCGTAAGCGTACTCTCGCGGACCAAAGTGCGAAGTTCGGGTGTAGCGCGCAAACGGCGAGGTCGAATGGTAGGAAAGCCCACGGCGTGGCAGTACTAATACCCGGACACTTTGGAGTCGACCGGTTCGTTTCGACAAAACACACCATGGGTAAACTCGTAGGGAAACGCGTGCTCGTTTTGCGCGCGCGTGAGCAAGCAGCCAGTGTGACAGAGCTTCTTCGCGCGCGCGGCGCCGAACCCGTGGTGATGCCGATCCTCGAGTTTCATCCTCCTACTGATCCGCGCCCAATGATCGCCGCCATTGGCTCGCTTGCCGAGCGCGGCGAAGGCGACGAACGCCATGGCTGGGTTGTCTTCACGAGTGCGAATGGCGTTGAGCGAGTGCTCACCGAGATCGCACGCCAGGGCATGAGCGTAGAGGCGCTCGGCAACATGCGCGTAGCGGCCGTCGGGCCGGCCACGGCAAGTGCACTCACAAAAGCTGGAATAAAAGTCGACCTCGTTGCACGTGAGCATCATGGAGAGGGGCTAGCTGCCGATATGCTCGCTGCAATCGGTAATGAATCACCCAAGCCAAGTGTGCTTCTGCTGCGAGCCGAGGTCGCACGCGATGTACTTCCGGAAACGCTTCGCGAAGCCGGCTGCAAAGTCGATATCGTTTCCGTTTACAAAACCGCGGCGCCTTCTGGCCCCCTCGTCGATGGGCTGGTGGTACGCCTCGAAGCAGGCGATATCGATGCGATTCTTTTTACCTCACCGAGCAGCGTGAATCACCTTTGCGACGCGCTAGACGCGCATGCCGCGCATGCGGAAAATCTGCTTTCGCGCGCGGGCATCATTGTGGCAAGCATTGGTCCCGTCACAACCGAGGCAGCACATGCGCGAGGGGTCAAGGTCGATGTCACGGCCCGGCCGTCGACCATGGCCGCGCTCGTCGAAGCGCTGGAAAACCACTTCGACAAAAAGCACATTTCGTAGGGGCGCAGCATGCTGCGCCCCTACCGCTTGTACGCAACGCTATTGTATTGTTATTGTGTATTGTTATTGTCGTATGCACCTCAGCTCCGTCATCATCCAGCGAGAGGTCGCGTCGGTCCACCAAGTCGAAGAGGCGCTGGCAAGGCAGGTCCTCTACGGTGGCGATCTCGTTACCAACCTGCTCGAAGTGAGCGACACTTCCGAGCCTTTCCTTATGCCGGTGGTTGGCGAGGTGTTCGGCATTTCACCGTGGCCATCCGGCGAGCTTCCAACGGCGAACCCCGAAACAATCAAGCTTATTTCGCCCGAGATCGCCTCAGCACGAGAATTCTTTCCGCTGTCGGTCGATAGCCTCGGACTTGTCATTGCGGTTGCGGAACCGCTGCCCGGCGACGTCAAAAACGAGCTGGAATTCATGCTTGCAACGCCGGTCCATCAGCGGCTCGTGCCGCTGGTGCGTATTCGCCAGGCGCTTGCGCGCGACTTTGGCATCCCATTGGGCGAACGCTTTCAGCGCCTTCTCTCGCGTCTAAGTGGAGTTAGCGGGGCGCCTCTCAGTGGGGAAACTACGCCAACCGCGTCTGCCGCGTCTGCCGCGTCCGCCATTGCACCATCGACCGCTGCACCCATCACGAAATTGCCGCCTCGCCCACCAAGCCATCCTCCAGTCGCTTTGGTGCTGGAAAAGGTGGGCTCGTACCCACCACCACCGATGGCAGCCGGTGCGCCACGTACGCTGGTGCGCAATGCCGATGCGCCCGATGCGCCGCCCCCGCGTCCGCCGCGACGCCGGCGTGGGCCGCTCACGTTCGATATGGCAACCGCCGAAATGGAGCAGGCGGCCGAGCGCGACGCCATCTTCGATCTGATCTTCGACTTCGCGCGGCAGTTCTTTGACTACACGGTGCTCTTCGTGGTGCGCGGCGACATCGCCGAGGGCCGAGACGCATTCGGCAACGGGGCATCTCGCGAGCGTGTCGCGCAAATCAGCGTACCGCTCGATATGCCAAGCATCCTCAAGATGGCGCGCGACCAGCGCACAGTCGTCGTGAAGGTTCCTGCGAGCGCGGGGCTTGATGCTGTTCTCGCAAACGATCTTGGCAGACCAGGCACCGCCGCGTGCGTCGTGATCCCGGTTGTGGTGCGCACGCGTATCGTCGCGCTCATTCTTGGCGACGGAGACAACAACGACGTAGAGGCGACGAGTCTTTCGGAAACCAAAAAACTTGTCGATAAGGCAGCAAGCGAGTTCGAGCGACTTGTCGCGCGCAGGAAGATCGAAAATCGTGTGCAACCACCAGTTGTTGTGCCGACCACGGAATCAGAGGCGGACGCTCCTGTTGCGCCTGCGAGTCCCTCGCTCGAAGAGCTTGCAGCGCCGATCCGCGAGCTTGTAGGGGATCCAAATCTTGATCGCATCGATACAAACGAGACAATCGACACCGCAGAGAATGTGACTACGCACAGGCGCCGATCCGAAGCGCCGGCGCTCGAATTCAGCACAAACCTCCCATACCCATTGGGCTTTGGTGGTGACATCGGTGAAGTCGTCTCTGCGTCCGATCGAGCGCCAGCCGATGCTCTCGCTGACAACGATCCCGATCGGACGCCAATTGCGCCTGCAGTCGATCCAGACGCAACTCCGTTGGCACCGCCAGTAGCCGTTGCGACCGTAGTGGGTGATGCCAGTATCACCGTGTCAGCGCCATCCACCGCCGAGGCAACATCCAAAGATACGCGGCACGATCAAGGGCGCCCGACACCTTCGTCCGACCACCAAATCAGCGTTGCGGCGCACAAGCCGCCATCGCCGCACTCCGAGGAAACGCCGCTCGCGTCGGTCATTGTCGACATGGCAAGCGAGTACATTGCATGCGTTGATCGTGTGATCGCAGGACACGATGACGAAGCCGAAATAGCGCTCATCGCTGGCGGTGCGTATGCAATGCCATTCATCATGGCGAAGTTTCCCGGTCCGGTAACGCTCGATCTCGAGCACCTGCCCGACGGACCTTGGCCGCGCGTCGACGAGTGCGGGCCGGTGCTTCGGCTGGTGGCGAACCAGCAGTTGGCGGCGCTGCCATTTTTGCTTTCACGCATCGAAGATCCTGCTATCGAAAACCGCTTCTGGGCAACCTTTCTCTTGACAGAGATCATCTCACCGGAAGCAGTCGAACCGGCGTTGGCACGCGTGTTCGACGACGACGTGCGCGTACGGCGCGTGGCACGAGAAGCGGCGCGGGTGCTATCGGAATCGCATCCCATTGCGGTCGTCGAAAGCCTCGAAGCTGTGGCAACGAATCGGGGCACTCCGCTGCTCAGAAGGGTCTGGGCAATCGAGGCGCTTGGTGCAACGCGCGAGGCACTTGCGGGCGGGGCGCTCATCCCGCTGGTTTGTGACGACGTGCGCGAGATTGCAACACAAGCCCATAAGGCACTCGTGCTCGTCACACGTCAGGATTTCGCGGGCGATCGGGCTGCGTGGCAAGCGTGGTGGAACCAAAACAAGGAGCGCGACAGGGTGGAATGGCTCATCGACGCGCTCATGCACGAGCAGGCAGAGATTCGCGCCGCTTCTGACGACGAGCTCAAAACGATCACGAAGGAGCACGTTGGCCATTACGACGACACGTCGAAGCGTGAACGAGAGCGTGCGCAGGCTCGCTACCGCGAATGGTGGTGGACCATAGGGCGAATGCGCCGACCTCATTGACCGCTTTCGATTTGCCGCGATCTCTTCGTTGGCGGCTGCGGTGCGTGAAGGGGCCCCATCCGCGCGCTCGCTTTGCTCGCTGCGCTGCCTTGCCGCCGCCGCGAGCCCCGAGCAGGTTGCGGACCGAGTATTTTTGCCGAGTTCCGAGGTGCGTGTGCTTGTATAGCACACGCACACAGCCTCGCACGGCTCGGCTAGCATCGCGAGGCGCTTCGACGAGAGCTGCTTGTGCAGCTTGAGGAGAAGCAACGAAGCGATGCGACGGAAATCGGCGAAAAGACGACGGGAGCAACCTTCGAGGGGCTCGATATCTCGCGTCAACTTGAAAGCGGTTTACTATTCTTTGTAGTACCGCACGGGCCCATACCGCCGTGAGAAACGGATCTCTTGCGCGTAGGGGAAAATGTCTTCCATCACGCCCTCGCGAAGACGCGTTTGCTGCGCAGCCCACGCGAGCGGGTCGGCCAAATCTTTGTGTTCTTGCAGGAAGATTTCGCGCGCCTTACCGGCAGGGAAAAGGAAAGTGGGAAACTGCTCCGGGAACACGTCGCGCGAATCCACGGAGTACCACGGTTCGCTTGCCATCTCGTCGTCGTCGTTGCGAGCCTTTGGCATGCTTCGGAAGCGGCATTCGGTGAGCGGACAGAGTTCGTCGTAGTCGTAGAAAACAACACGCCCGTAGCGCGTTATGCCAAAATTTTTAAGGAGCAAATCGCCTGGGAAAACATCGGCACCCGCGAGATCTTTGAGCGCATTGCCATAGTCGCGAATGGCGTCGCGCAACTGCACATGGTTGGCGTCGCGGAGGTAGACATCGAGCGGAATGAGGCGCCTTTCGGTGTAAAGATGCTCGATGACAATTTGGTCTCCATCGATTTCAACGGTGGAGGGGGCCAGCTTGCGAAGCTCTTCGACGAGCGTGTGGTCGAAGCGCTTGAGCGGGAACGCAACGTGCGCATACTCGAGGGTGTCGGCCATGCGACCTACGCGATCGTGCTTTTTGACGTACTGATAGCAGGCTTCGACTTGCTTTCGATCCGTGTCTTTTGGCGGCGAAAACCAGTCGCGAATGACTTTGAAGACGTACGGGAAGGAGGGAAGGGTAAACACCAACATCACCATTCCTTTGGTGCCCGGTGCGAGAATGAATGCGTCGCTCGAGTGCTTGATGTGGTGCGACAGGTCGCGGAAAAATAGAGTTTTTCCCTGCTTTTGCAGGCCCACCATCGTGTAAAATTCCGCTTGCGGCTTGCTTGGAACAAGCGATTGAAGGAAAGCAACATAGGCCGAAGGCACTTCCATATCGACCATGAAGTACGCGCGCCCAAGGCTGAAAATGCGGCCAATGTTTTGGGGGTCGACGAGCAGCGTGTCGGCGTACACGCGACCCGCGTTGTCTTGGAGCAGTGGCACGATGAAAGGCACGATGTTCGTGCCGTTGAGCACACGGCCGACGATGTAAGCGGCTTTGTTGCGAAAGAAGAGCGAGCGCAAAACCTGGATCTGGAAATTTGGATTGCGCTCCCAGCCGCGAGGGAAGCGCTCGGCAACGGCGCGCGCGAGCCAGTCGAGATCGCGGCGCAGGTTTTGAAAGTCGTTTTTGAGCTCGAAGCTTTTTAGGATCGCGAAGAAGGTGCCGCGAAGTTCATCGTTTCGCGGGTAGTAACAGCGGTAGGTGGGTTCGGTGCCGTCGAGGTGCTCGGTCGAGACCGATGGGCGGCCGAACATGTACTCGTTGCGGTGGTAGCGGTGGTCGATGACACGGCGCGAGACGGAGTTGAAGAATGTTTCGGCGCACTCGGGCTGCTTGTGCTCGTAAAGCAGATCAATGTACGCCCGCTTGATGATGGGCCAGAGTGTTTCTTCGCGACCTGCGCCCGGGAAGCGCTCGGTCACGGCCGTGACGGACTCCGCCACGCGCTCGTCGTACATTTCGATGCGCTCTTGCGAGGCCTTGCGCGCGCCTACCCAGTCGGCATTTTCGTAGCGCTCTTTGGCCTTCGCGCTCGTGGCGCGGAAGAGGCGGTAGTGTCGGTCGAAGCCATTGAGAATGGTCTGGGCAATTTCGATACTGAGTTTCATGGTGGGAGCAAGGGCAGGGTGCCGGGGGTGAGACGAAGAAGCAACCAAGCTTTCCGTTGACCTGGCTACGAGATACGACTATTGCAGCGCAAGATTCCGTTTGACGGAACGTGACGCGCGGTGGAGCAGCCTGGTAGCTCGTCGGGCTCATAACCCGAAGGTCGTAGGTTCAAATCCTACCCGCGCAACTGTTGGAAATATAAAGGGAATCCGGTCGCTGACTCGGTTCCCTTTCGTGTTTCTTGGGCCAGTTTTGGGCCAAGCGGTTGCACGGGCGGAACTGCAACCAGACCGCCGATCGTTGCAGGTGCCGAATTTCTCCCACGCGGAAAGATACGCGGTGCGATGCTGATGTCGTGCGTGACGAAGAACTCTTGCTCGCTTGGCTGCACCTCAGCGACATCCACTGCTCGAAAGAAGGAGGAGCGAATAGCACGGATCGAAAGCGAATCCTGACGGTCCTAAAGCGCGACGTTGAAGCCTTCATGGGGGAAGGGCAGGTTCCGAAACCTTCAGCGCTCATCGTAACGGGCGACATTGCGGCGACCGGCGATGAGCCTAAGTCTAGTACAAGCGCTGGGGAATACGACGCGGCCACGCAATGGCTCGACGCGTTTTGCACAAGCCTGAGGATCGCGCGCAGCGCCGTGCTTCTCGTCCCCGGGAATCACGACGTTCAGCGACCACAGGATTTAGACCGGAACGTAAAGCGGCTCATTGATGATCTCCGCCGAGGCGGTAAGCGCGGCGAACGCATTGAAGATGCGCTAGATCATGCGGCAGACCGCGCGATGATCGTGCGACGGCAAAAGAACTACATCGCGTTCTCGCAGGATTTCGGTCCGAGGGATGCAGAGCGAGACCCTGACGGGCTTTGGTGGAGTGCTCGCCTCGGCCCAGTCGGTAAGCAAGTTCGCGTGACGGGGCTGAACACGGCCCTACTTGCTCGCGATAACAAGGATTGTGGACTGCTTCGGCTGGGTGGTCACCAGCTAAACGCTCTTGTTTGCACGTTCAACAAGAACACGGACCTCTCGCTCGCACTGACGCATCATCCGTTAAGTGGCGGCTGGCTCCGCGACGAAAAGGATGTGGTTTCCTGGTTCAAGAGCCACGTGGATGTTCACCTAAGTGGTCACGTCCACGGCGCCTCCTCCGAGGGCCGCCATTCGGGCGCCGGCTCCGGCTTCGTCACCGTGTCTGCTGGAGCGGTGCACGCCGGTGCACCGAACGCGCAGACACGGTGCACCGAACGCGCAGACACGCGGAATCATTGTTACAATTTTGCGGCCCTCTATCGGCTAGGCGACGGGAACGTGGTTCTTCGCGTCTGGCACCGTCGTTGGTCATCGTCGAATGCGGCATTCAGATCGGACATCGACCAGGTTGGCAGGAGTGGATTCGCGGAACACCCTATCATCGCTTGCGGTCCACGTGGACGGAGTCCGTCAGCTCCACCGGGGCCAAGCGATACGCGGTCGATCTTGTATCCAGATCCGATCGACCTCAAGACGATCTCTATCGCAGACGCAGCTTCAGTGGTGCAGTCCGCGACCGGACTACGGATTGAACTGCTGTTTCAAGGCAATAAGAAGGTCGCCCTCTGGGTAAAACCCATTCACTGTCCGCTTGACGAGCGGAAGTGCCTTCTTCTCAAGACGGCGTGCTTGCTGGCAGGCGACAAGGATACTGAGGAAATCTCGATTGGTTTCGCCGACACTTCGGACCTTTGCAGTGGCATGGGCAAGGACAAATTTCTGGTTCATAGACTTCTGTTCCCGGCTGGCGCCGTTCGGAAGCTCGCTGTGGAGAAGAATCTCGCTCCCGACTTCTGGAGCAGTGTGATTGTCGAGTTTGTCGAGACACCCGTCTCGCCCATAGCGAGGAAGACGGTGGCTGAATGGCCTGATTACGAAGCGAGGCTTGTATGATCTCAATCGGTGAGTGTCAGCCCTATACAAATGGCGCCTGGTGGGAAGTGCACCTGTTTGACAGGGACTCGGCGGTCGCCGTTCTGAAAAATTCGATCATCGACGTGGGTGAGGTGAAGGAGCAGAACGGTGCCTTGATGGGTTGTCGCCTGCTTTTGAAGATCGACGATTCGAAGACTGGCGCGTTACTTTCTAAAGGACGTGAACTTCGCATCCTGGCCGTTGGCGACGAGCAGCAGGAACCCGTCTGGCTGTTCCAAGGAAAGATTGACTACGTCGAGACACGAAGGGCAGCCCCCAGTGGTCCGCTAGACATTGAGGTTCACGCGCGAGGGCCTGGCGCCACACTCATAGATGAAGGGTTCTGTGGCGAGGTCTCGGGGACGCTGTCAGAGCTAGTCGAGCAATTGACGAAGGTCGAACCCATCATCGACGTCTCTATGCCGACGGACTCAGACTGCGTGCGAGCGTGGATAGACGCTGGGTCGATCTTTGGCGCCGTACAACTCGTCGCCGTGACGCTGGGCGGCGTGGTCGCAAGCGAAAACCGCGATCGGTTTTCCATTACGACTCGCGAAGAGGACTTGGCTCGTATGGATGTTCGCCCCGCGGTAGTCATCGACGAGAACAAAGTAGAAAGATTCTCCATGCGTGAGGGCATGCCAGTTCGCGGCCTTTCCGAGGATGACTGACGATAGGGGCTTGACCGATCAAGCTGTAAGGCCTCGTTCAAATGGCAGGAGAATCTCGCTGTACAGCGCGCTCATCATTACGCGCACAACTGGTTCCCAGGATCGCTAGACAAAAACGGCAAGCCAACGCATCGGTTTGCGCAGCAGGCTGGCAAACATGCTCTCATGTCACGGCGGCTCTCGCTATTGGTCATTGACGTCGGAGCGAGCGCGATTGCACATGTGATACCCTCGGCAACATGCTGGGGCGGTCCGTTCGTCTCTTCCTCGTCGACGGCACGCCGCAGGGCATGCGAACGGCCGAAGTCGGGAACTGGAGCGGGCTTGCGCTCGTGTGCCCTCGCACGGATCTCGCTCGACTGGGTACCCGTCCCGAAGTTCGTCGCACCGGAGTGTACATCCTCGTTGGTCCGTCTGAGGTTGCTTCCTCCGCTCCGTTCGCGGTGTACGTCGGCGAAGGGGATGAGGTTTGGACGAGACTGACGAGCCACGATGACTCGAAAGATTTCTGGACGTGGGTCGTGATCTTCGTATCGAAGGACGACAACCTGACGAAGGCGCACGTTCGATGGCTGGAAGCGACGCTCATTCGTGAGATCAAGAAGGCAAAGCGCGCAGAGGTAACAAACGCGAGCGATCCGGTTGGCGGACGACTGCCCGAGGCGGACACCTCCGACATGGAAACATTTTTCGAGAACATCCGGCTCTTGCTGCCCACGCTTGGCGTGAACGTCTTTTCGGTCGAAAGGCCAGAAGGGCTGGGAGACAAGCTTGTTTTAGAACTGCGGTGGGAGCACGCCCAAGCCGAATGTGTCGTTCGGGAAGGTCAGTTCGTTGTGAAGGCCGGCTCGCTGGCTCGCGCAAAGGAGGTCGACTCTCTCGGGGACAGCACGAGGACGCTCCGGAAGATGCTCAAAGAGAGCGGCGTGCTCGTACCCGTCGACGGGAACGGCATGCTCCTGCGCTTCGCCCAAGAGTACGCTTTCGACTCTCCGTCGGCGGCATCGGGTGTCGTCGCCGGGACCCAATTGAATGGGCGCATCGTTTGGAAGGTGAAGGGCGTCGGCATCCCATACAAGGAGTGGCAAGAGAAGCAGGTCGCGGCAGCTAAGAAGACGAGCCAAGATGTCGTTTGAACCGCACGATCGACACGGCACACGCGAACGTCCGAAAGCATATCTACTCCGCGTCGGAAGCGGCGAGCAGTCCGCGATCGCGTACATGACATGCATCGATGCCGTCGACGCGTACGAGCTCCGCGGCGACCTTGGGCGAGATGTTCTCATCGAGTAGCAACTTCACGCGGTCGTCCGAGCCGAGGGTAGGCAATGGCGTAGAGCTTTGCGAACTCGATGTCTTCGTCGGAGAGATACGGGTAGTCTTCACGCACCTCGGCAACGTCGGCGCCGTTGATCATCATGCCGCCCACATGGCGAACCGCGAGGCGGCTCTTCGGAAAGACCGGCTCGCCGCCCAAGATGCTCTCGTCCAGAACAAGCTTGTCTTTCCACGCCTCGAAGCGAGCGAGACGCCTCTTCACGCTCGCGACCAGATCGCCGAACCGGAGCTCGGTGATGAGGCTGACGGTGAGCCGCGACGGGACGGCCTTCGCGTCGAGTGCATCCTTGATGAGGTGGAACAACTTCTTACGGTCGCCCACACCGATGTCGAACCCAAGCTCGGCGACGGCCCAGAAGTAAACGAGATCCGCAAGGTCGAACCGTGGTGGGCTCGCCTTCGCCACAATGCCATGCTCGACGTCCTTGCGAACGCGGCGCTCATCGAGCCCCGTGAGCGCAACAACCTCGGTGGTGGAGAGAGCAGCATGAGCCATAATAATTCCCTATACAGGGTACATTATTTCGGGAACAGCGCACGGTGCTCGAACCAGGCTACATCGGTTTGTGAATCTCACCCGCCCGTTCGCCTTGCTCAACCTATCTGGGGTTTTGGAGCTTTTCGAGCATATCGGCGTCGACGCTATCTTTCGCGCGTCCCGTTGCTCTCTTGTTCCTCAGCAACGCTTGGCGACCAAGCACAGGAAGCTGCATCCCCTCGACCTCGACGATCATTCGCGAACCACAAGCCTCATCAAAGGAAACACCTGTGATCGAGGTCATGAGGTCAATGCGGCGAGGAGGAAGACCGATCTGGTAAACGGTGTCCGACGCTTCGAAGTCCGATCTTGTGACCCCGTGCTGATCGAGCGGCGCTCCAAAGGCACGAAGGGCTGCTAAGATGCGGTTCGCATTGTCAGGCGTGGGCTCTACGAACACGTCCAAA
This sequence comes from Polyangiaceae bacterium, assembly GCA_009780955.1. GTDB lineage: Bacteria > Myxococcota_A > Polyangia > Polyangiales > Polyangiaceae > Labilithrix. The sequence continues at coordinate 23,481 of WQZB01000025.1, forward strand.
TCTCCCGTTGCGCGCGACAGGCCATGTGCGGCGAGCGCGTGTGCGCCGACGATGACAAATTCAACCTCGGCCTGCTGCAAGGACCGGAGCAGGTCGACGAAATCCTCGTTTAGCTCAGGACGATTCATGGCGCCGCACAAGGCACCCAGGCATGGTTGCTCGCGTGTACGTTGGCAATGACTTTCCTGACATCGCCCATGCGTCGAGCGTGAGCTGCCAGACCATGGCCACCCTCTCCGAAGGCGAGAACCCCGCTTGGGACGCCAGGTCATCTTCTGCGCCCAAACGAGACTTTACGATGGTCCATCCTACCCGAGCTCGCGCTCTCGCCTTCGCGTCGTCGGCCACATGTACAACATAGCACAACGCTGTTGCGGTTGCGGAAGCGGGCCTCGCAAACGATGATGTTGGTGAACCTCACCTGATTTGGTGGACACCCGAGTAAGCCCGAGATGACATGGGCCGGAGGGTTCATATTCCAGTCGAACATGCTCTCAAGGAAACGTCTGAATCGTGACCTTCACGCGTCCCAAGGCATCGTTGTAGACGACGACCGCGCTTGCCCCAAGCCCGCCGACCACGCCGGGGGACGAGGTGTTCGCCTCGATGGAACGGCCCGCCGGAATGGCCGGCGCGCCAAAGACATATTGCTGGAGAACGGCGGCGTTCCCATTCATCCAGTCTTGGGCAGCGATATAGACATTGCCTCGAGCGTCGCTGGAGATCGCTCCCTGCCAGGGCTGGAAGCTCATCACTCCCGGGATCGACTCCACCGCGGTCGGGTCGGAGGCCGGAAGCGCATAGAGGTCGGAGTCGGTATTTCCGGATCCGGCGACGTAGAACCGCGAGTTTGTAAAGGTCCAGTCCGAATACATGGTCGCACCGGTTGGGTTGATGACCGGGCCGAACGTCAGGCCGCCATCGGTGCTCCTGGCGAGGTGGAAATTGGGATCGTCCGCGACCAACCACACGTCGCCGTTGGCTGGGTCGACGAAGATGTCCATGAAGACGACGCTCGTGGAAACGGAAGCGCAAATGAACGCCCCGACGCCGTAATTGGTGTTTCCACACGCGGTAAGCTGGGAGATCGTGTCATAGCCCACATAGACGTTGGAGCCCAAGGCCGCGAGGGACACCGAGTTGTTGTGCATCGAGGCGATCGTCACGGCGCTGCTGAAGGTTTTCCCTGCGTCCGCGCTCGCCGAAAAGACGACATTGGATCCCGAGAACCCTGCGGCGTAGAGATGATTGCATGGCCCTGCCTGGAGCGCCAGCTCCGTCATGCCCGTGAAGCCAGGGATCGCGAGCGCCGGGGAGAAAGTTGCGCCTGCGTCATAGCTCGAAGCTACGTATCCCTGGCCGCCGCACATGAAGCCTGCGTAGATGAATCCATTCGCAGCCGCCGCGATCTTGCGTCCGGTATTCGATGGAAACACCGTGCAGTCCGTTCTCGTACCGCTGACGACGGCGGGCGCGGTCTGCAACCAGGGGTAGAAAGTCAGGGTATTGCTGGCCACTCCCTGGTCGACCCGCACCACCTTCACCTCGACGGGGCCGGTCAGGCCGCCCGGGACGACGACGGTCAGCTCCGTCTCGGTGGCGCTGGTCACGGTCGCCGGCACGGAGCCGAATGCCACGGCGTCGTTGCTGGCGACGGCCGAGAAGCCGGTCCCGTCGAGGACGATGGAATCGCCCACCGAAGCGATGGTCTCAGAGAGAGACGTGAGGGCCAGCTTCGCACATGCCGACGCCTGGCATACCTCGCCCGGGTTGCAGATCGTGCCGCACGCACCGCAGTTGACCCGATCGACCTGCGTGTAAGCGCAGTACGCAGAGCTCCCGGTGCCACACGGGATTGAATTGCCCGGGCAATTCACGACGCACATGCCATTCGAGCAAAACTGTCCAGAGATACAAGTCACGCCGGCATTGGCGCCCTGACAATCCCCCGAGGCGCCGCAATAGGTGTTGCTGGTCTTGGGATCGATGCACTCGCCGTTGCAGTCGATCATCCATGGTAGACAGCGGCCCCCGCTGGAGCAGACGATTTCGCACGACACAGGATCGAAGGCGCAGCCATCCTCCAGATCCGTTTCGGTGACACCACCAGTCCCGCAGTCACATGTGCCCGCAACAAGGGTGCAACCGCAGTCGAAACGAACATCGCCTGCTGCCGTATCGGCGGCTGTCGTGGCTGTCGCGCAGCTCCCGAAGCTCCACTGCTTGGGGGCATTCACGGTGTTGCAGAGGACATGGTTGGTATTCAGGCCTGGATTGAGGACATCGTCGGCGGACTGGTTCGGGAAGGCCTGCGTTGCTAGGTCGGTGGAGTCGTAGCAGGTGAAGTTGTGCGTCCCATCATTGAGCTGCGTTCCGCCACAATCAGGCGCGGAGAAGAGCGCATACGAGAAAGCCCAATTCGCGGCCGGAAAGTCCGCGGAAGGACAGAGGCCCGTGATCAATGCCGGGGCTCCATGGCTATCCACGAGACTGCCGTCCGCATTGAAGTTGAAACACGGGCAGGCGTTCCCTGCGTCCGTACCCGCTTCCACATCAGGGGTGAGCGATGGGTTGCACCGGTACTTCGGATCGGGCGCGGGGCGCGAGCCGCAGACGCGGACAGAGTTGCCTGTGAAATCGACCCCCGAAAGGGCAAATTTCATCGAGGCATTTCCGTTGCTGCCCGTAGCATCCTGGTTCGTCGAATTCGAAGAACACGCGAGAACCATCGCGGCGACAAGAGCCAGTGCGATAAAAAGGTGGTTTCTCATTGGGTCCTCGGCGTTGGCAGAGGTGCAATACGCGTTCCGTTGCCTCATTCATAAGCAATGCTAAGGTCTCTGAAATTCACCCGTTTTGATGGACTGATTATATCGCGATCGTGGCCTCGTGCGCTGTCTTCGAGTTTGCGCGGTACGAAAGAGCTTCCGACAAGAATCGCTGGGTCGTACTACCGATTGGTTTTTGGATGCTCCGCCTGCTCCCTCTTTTGTTGGTTCTCAGCATTCTTCCAGGTTGCAGCGCTCCGAAGAGTGCGCGCCCGCCAAACACCCATCCATCCAACAAGGCCCTGAAGACCGCGACCCCGCTCGTCTTGGTCGGCAGCAATGCTCCGCGCGACACCGCATGGATGCCGAACGGCGATGTCGTTGCGGTGAGCGATGGGCGACTCTGGCGGTTTCGCCCCGGCGACAAGGAAAACATCGTGCACATGACGCCCGTGGCCGCAACGAACGCGTGGTTGGTCACCGCCAAGAGCGCGGATCTGGCGATTGTGTTTGGCGATGAAAGCAAGGCCTATCCGTTCCGTGACGGCAAAGCCCTCGCGCCGTTCGACATCGGAACCTCTGGCACCTCTCGCACCGTGGACCTTTCGGAAGACGGGAGCGTCCTCACAGTCGAAGTTGCGCACGAGGAGGAGGACGGTTCCGTCGTCCGAACGGCGACGGCATACGACGTTGCGAAGAGAACGCGGGTGAGCACGTTCTCGACCTCTGGCGACAGGCTTCGTTACGGGCAGCTCTCACCGGATGGTGCATGGATGATCACGAACGAAGGTATCGTTGCAACGCGCGACGGCACTGTCGTTGTAGGATTTGACACCGACACGATGACCCTTGGGGGGATGTGGGTCGACGGCAAGGCCATTGTGTGGCAGGAGGGGCGGCCTGGAGAGGGATGGTTCGTCATCGCCGATCCACTGGTTCGCTCTTCCACGCGCGTGGACCTATGTAGCGACATGAATTTCAGCAGCGACATGGTTTTCGACCGCGCGATGAAAAGGGTCGTGTACCACTGCGAAGGGAAAATCTTCGTCGTCGAGATGGACGGTTCTCATCGCGCGTTCCAAGTGAACGCGCGCCACGGCAGGCCGACGCTTTTCTTTTCTCAAACGGGAAACGAACTCATTGTCGACTCTCGCAGTCCTTGGGAACAGTTCCAGAAAAAAGGCGATCCGCCCCTGCCCATCGACGCTGTCGATTTGGTGTCCGGCGCATCGCGAAGCCTCGACGCGCTGCCGCCTTTGCGCAACGGAGACGGGACAGTCTTCTTTCCACGTGGGCAGGGGCGTTGGCTGCAGGGAACCAAAAGCCCTGACGAAAATCTTGTCCTGTCAGGGGCGACCGTACTCGACCGCACAGCCCAGCACGACTTGGTTCGCTGGGGGCCACCCAACGTCTGGGGAGCGAAGTCGAATCTCGCGGCCTTCGTTCACGAAGGCGGGCTCGAGGTTGTCGCTGAAATGAAAGGGACATCCACCCTTCGCACCGTGCGCGTGGGCAGCGCGCCACGAACACCGCTGGTTGTCCCGCCGTTGTCACGACGAGCGCCGTGCAAGGAAGATCCTTTCGCCCCTCGCGCGATCGACAACGACAGAACGACGTTTCCGCTCATCTACCGCGATGGCCCGTGTGCTTGCGACGTGAATGGTTGCCATCCGTCGGACGAGTTCACGTATGCACGATACGGAACCAAAGCGCTCGTGTTGGGGGACTTCGTCCCCGTCAATGAAGACGGGACGGAGGAGGGGCCACCCCATCAGCCAGGGGACTTCGGAAACATCATCGACCTGGTCAACGCAGAAGGCCGCAGAACCAAAATGCCGATGACGTCTGATGCGGTCGACGCGGCAACATTTCTTGATGACGGCAAGACCGCCGTCTTTGTAAAAATAGGAGAATGGAAGAAGGGGGCTTCTAAGCTCCACAAAGTCGCGCTCGATACGCTCGCGGTGACATCAAGCTCGCTTCCCGAATTCGAGTTCGAAACCGTATGGGAGTACGAGATGCGAGACCCCGTGCAACGCTATGAACGGCCCTATGAAATACCCACTGTGCAAATCATGGTAACGGACAAGAGCTTTGTCGTGACCGAGGCGTCGACCACCATGCTCGAAGCTCGGATCTTCGAGCGCGGTTCAAACCAAGAACGCGCCGTCGTGTTTGCATGGCCAGGCCAGGCGATCGTCAAGCTCCCGAACGGTCGCATCGAACTCGCCGGCGATGTCGATGTGGGTGCGCTCGGCTGTCTCGATGCCGAGGGCAACCTTCACCCCTTTGCGACGTGCCGCGATCAGGTCGAAGTGACAGGAGCGTTCCACATCGAGTGACTTCTCAACGGTGTTCCGCCAGGTGCTGGTCGTGTAGTCGTTTGTTGGCCTTGGTATCGCCATGCGCGTACTGGGATCCTTTAGCGGATGTGACGCGAGGAGTTTTGCGTTAGGTGACAGTCGCCCATCGCATCTCGCTAGACGAAGCGAGTGGCATTGGGTGTATAGGAAGTTCGTTATGGGCTTTTCAGAAAAGATCCGAATGCCAAGCGCCGCCGAATCGTTGCCTGGGCGAAGCGAGCCCGTCTTTGTAGCTGGGAAACATGCCGTGCTCGGTACACGCATGAAAGCGCCGTGGCCGGAGGGAATGCAGATTGCGATGTTTGGAATGGGATGCTTCTGGGGTGCAGAAGAAAAGATGTGGCAACTCGATGGCATGTACTCCACACAAGTTGGTTATGCGGGAGGTTTTACTCCGAATCCCACATACGATGAAGTTTGCACCGGAATGACCGGACATGCGGAGGTGGTGCGCGTCGTGTTCAATCCGCAAATTCTAAATTACGAGAGTGTGCTCCGCGCATTTTGGGAAAATCACGATCCGACGCAAGGCATGCGCCAGGGCAACGACGTCGGCACGCAATACCGATCCGCCATTTATGTGTTTGATGAGGATCAAGCACGCATTGCGTCAGCGTCGGCCACGGCTTCTCAGAAAGAGCTGAACGCAGCCGGTTATGGCGACATCACGACGGAAATCACGAAGGCACCGATATTTTATTATGCGGAAGACTATCATCAGCAGTACCTCGCGAGGTATCCAGGCTAATGTCTACGCATCGATCGCTCCTCCGTCACGATTCGCCCACGCTGTCGGATTCGCGCTCGTCATTGGCTCTTGGCGAAAAAGGGTTTCGCCCATTCTTCCTTCTAGCCGCTGTTTTTGCTGCGTTCGTGCTTCCGCTCTGGCTCCTCGTTCTCGAGAACTTCACGGGGCTCAACGCCGAATTCATGCACCCGTACTGGCATGCCCATGAAATGGTGTTCGGCTTTTCCGTTGCGGTGATCACTGGCTTCCTCCTCACGGCCGTCGGCAATTGGACGCAGCGCGAAACCGTCGTGGGGAGGCCACTGCTCGCGCTCGCAGCGCTGTGGACTCTCGGGCGCATCGCCATCGCGCTCTCGTCGTTCGTTCCTCGCGGCATTGCCGCCGTGATCGATCTCGCGTTCATCCCCGCGCTCATGGTGGGGATCGGGCGAGCGCTCGCCCTTGCGAAGAACAAGCGCAATTATGTCATGCTGGTCGTGCTCTTCGCGCTATGGCTGTCCAATCTCGCCGCGCACGCTGGGGTGCTCGGCATCGCGGGCATGTCGGAGTGGCAGCGTCGAGGATCGATCGTTGGAATCGACATCGTCATTCTCCTGATTCTCGTCATCAGTGCGCGCGTCATTCCCATGTTCACGCGCAATGCCACACGCGAGGCGTCGATTCGTTCATGGCCTCGGTTCAACATGGCAAGCGCCATCTCGATGGTGATGTTCACGATCTGCGATATCGCGATCCCAACGCATCACATAACAGCCGCCTTTGCCGCTCTTACGGGCGTGGCCGTCGCCGCGCGGACCATTCCGTGGGGGACTCGCCACACCACACGCGATCCGCTTCTTTGGGTCCTTCACGTGGGCTCTTGGTGGATCCCAGTCGGCCTTTTTCTTCGCACAATTTCGTCTTTCACGTCCACGGTTCCGAGCGCTTCATCAACACACGCGCTAACCGTTGGAGCCATTGGCTTGCTCACACTAGGGATGATGGCGCGCGTGGCACTTGGGCATTCCGGCAGGATGCTGGCGGTGTCGCAACCTACAACGGTTGCATTCGTCGCGCTCACGGTTGCCGGGCTCGTTCGCGTCATCGGGCCGCTCTTCGAATCAATGTATACCGCATCTATTGTCGTTGCGGGCGTGCTTTGGAGTCTGGCCTTCGTGCTCTACCTCGTTGTCTATCTGCCCATCCTCATCGCGCCTCGCGTTGATGGCAGGCCAGGGTAAGAAGTCGCCCTATGGCATTGGGTTCAATTGAAGACCATCATCAAGCGGGAATACTGGGTAAACGAGGATACAATCCAATATTACAACGTGACGCTCGAGAAACAGCAGGAAGGAAAGGTGATCGAAAACGGCCCAAGCCCAATGGATGATTTCTCGTTCCAATACCGCGTTGGCAGAGACGATAAGGGGGATTACATGATGAATAACTATGCGTTCGAAGGCTCAAGAAATCCTATTACGGAGAATTCGGCGAAATACCGCAGGGCGGAATGATTGGGGCGCTTTTTATCCCGGCCATCATACCTTATTTGTCGAACAGGTTGCGCGCATATCACCGCACGAGTGGCAATTGGCGTACACGCACGCTGTGCTCCTCGACAGAAACCATCGCGCCTGCCTCCAGATCTCCCTCGCACATCGTAACCACGCGGTCGACGAAGGCCGCAAGCTGTGCGCCTCGCAGTCCATCAATCCGCACGCGCACCACCGACGGTGACGACGCATTCGATAGTGCAAGCGTCGTAAACTGGCGGAAGACAAGGACCCCAAGCGTGGACAGGTCTTCGGCACTCGCTCATAACCCGAAGGTCGTAGGTTCAAATCCTACCCGCGCAACCAGAACCTCACCCGCCCGTTCGCCATGTGCGGCGAGCGCGTGTGCGTCGAGCGTGAGCTGCAAGACCATGGCCACCCTCTCCGAAGGCGAGAACCCCGCTTGGGACGCCAGATCATCTTCTGCGCACAAACGAGACTTAACGATGGTCCATCCTGCCCGGGCTCGCGCTCTCGCCTTCGCGTCGTCGTCCACATGCACAATATAGCAAAACGCCGCCGCGGTTGCGGAAGCGGGCCTTGCAAAACCACATTTGCGCCCGGCGGCAACATGGCACTCACGCTCGCCAGACGATCAGCAAGTCCTTGGCCTGCACCCGGTCGCCGGGGTTGACCAGCACGCGCTCGATCACGCCGTCGCGCTCGGCTATCAAGTGGGTTTCCATCTTCATGGCTTCCAGCGATAGCAGCGTGGCACCGGCCTGCAGGTGCTGGCCCGCTGCCACCGGCACGGTGACGACAGCGCCGGGCATGGGCGCGCCGACGTGCAGCGGATTGCCAGCGTCGGCCACTTCGCGCGGAGCCGCATCTGCCGCGCCGGATCGCGCCACGCTGGTCATGCGCGACTGGCCGTTCATCTCGAACTGTACCTTGGCGCTGCCTGCTTCGTCATGGATGGTCTGCAAGCTCACAAGCAGCGTCTTGCCGGCGTCGATTTCCAGTGCCACCTCGTCGCCCGGCTTCATGCCGTAGAAGAAGGTCGGCGTCGGCAGCACGGAAACGTCGCCATGTTTTTGCTGGTGCCGGTGGAAATCGGCTGCGACCTTGGGGTACATCAACGCACTGGCCAATTGCCGGTCGTCCATCTCGTCCACGGTCATGCCGCCGGCCTGCGCAGCGCGGGCGCGGGCGGCTTGCAGGTCGACGGGCGGCAGCTGGTCGCCGGGGCGGTAGGCGACGGGCGGCTGGCTCTTGAGCACCTTGCGCGACAGCGCCTGCGGAAACCCGTCTGGCGGGAAACCCAGTTCGCCTTTGAACAGCGAGACGACCGATTCGGGAAACACCACTTCGTGCGCCGGATCGGCCACCTGGGCGGGCGTGAGGTCGTTGGCGACCATCATCAGGGCCATGTCGCCCACCACTTTGGAGGTGGGCGTGACCTTCACGATGTCGCCGAACAGCTGGTTGACGTCGGCGTAGGCCTGCGACACCTCGGTCCAGCGGTGTTCCAGCCCCATGGCGCGCGCCTGCACGCGCAGATTGGTGTACTGGCCGCCGGGCATTTCGTGGCGGTACACGTCGGCGGTGCCGGCGCGGATGTCGCTCTCGAACGGCGCATAAAAGCGCCGCACACCTTCGAAATAGGTGGACGCCTGGTGCAGTGCATGCGGCGACAGGTCGGGATCGCGCCCGGTGCCGACCAACGCGGACGCCATGGCCGACAGGTTGGGCTGGGCGGTGAGGCCGCTCATGGCGTCCAGCGCGCCATCCACGGCGTCACAGCCCGCTTCTGCCGCTGCCAGCACCGAGGCGGCGGCGATGCCGCTGGTGTCGTGGGTATGGAAATGCACCGGCAGGCCGGTTTCTTCTTTCAGCGCCTTCACCAAGGCAGCCGCTGCGCGCGGGCGGCAGACGCCGGCCATGTCCTTGATGGCGAGGATGTGGACTCCCGCCTGCTGCAGTTCGCGGGCAATGCCGACGTAATACTTCAGGTCGTATTTGCCGCGTGCGGGGTCGAACAGGTCGCCGGTGTAGCAGATGGCGCCTTCGCACAGCGCGCCGGCCTCGAGCACGGCGTCGATCGACACGCGCATGTTGCGCACCCAATTAAGCGCGTCGAAGACGCGAAACAGGTCCACGCCAGCGGTCGCCGCCTGCTTGACGAAGAACTGCACCACGTTGTCGGCGTAGCTGGTATAGCCCACGCCGTTGGCGCCGCGCAGCAGCATCTGAAGCAGGATGTTCGGGATGAGCGCGCGCAGCTGCGCCAGGCGCTGCCAAGGGTCTTCTTTGAGGAAGCGCATGGCGACGTCGAAGGTCGCGCCGCCCCAGCATTCGAGCGAGAACAACTGCGGCAGCGCGCGCGCATAGAACGGCGCAATGGGCAGCATATCGGCGGTGCGCATGCGGGTGGCGAGCAGCGACTGGTGCGCGTCGCGCAAGGTCGTGTCGGTCATCAGGACCGACTTGCTTGCCAGCATCCATTGCGCGAATTTTTGCGCGCCGAGTTCTTTGAAGCGATCACGCGTGCCGAACGGAATCGGCGCGGTCAGGTCCACGCGGGGCAGCACCGGCGTGGGAAACGGCAAATCAGGCATCTTGCGGCCTGCCATCTCCGGGTTGCCGTTGACGGTGATGTCCGCCATGAAGCCCAGTAGCTTGCTGCCACGGTCGCGCCGCTTGGTGAACTCCAGCAGTTCGGGCGTGGTGTCGATGAAGCGCGTGGTCACACTGCCGTCAACGAAGTCTGGGTGGTTGATGACGTTTTCCAGGAATCGCAGGTTCGAAGCCACGCCGCGAATGCGAAATTCGCGCAGCGCCCGATCCATGCGCTGCACGGTCTCTCTGGCCGTCGGCGCCCAGGCCGTGACCTTGACCAGCAGCGAGTCGTAGTACGGCGTAATCACCGCGCCGCCATAGGCCGTGCCGGCATCGAGCCGGATGCCGAAGCCCGCGGGACTGCGGTACACCGACAAGCGGCCGTAGTCAGGTAGAAAGCCGTTCTCCGGGTCTTCGGTGGTGATACGGCATTGCAGTGCCGTACCGTTCAGTCGGATCTGCTCCTGCGCAGGTACGCCGCTGGCTCCCTCGTCCTCGGTGATGCCGATCCGCCCGCCTTCGCTGATGCGCAACTGCGCCTTGACGATATCCACGCCGGTGATGAGCTCGGTGACGGTGTGCTCCACCTGGATGCGCGGATTGACCTCGATGAAGTAGAACTGGCCGCTGTCGGCGTCGATGAGGAACTCCACCGTGCCGGCGTGGGTGTAGCTCACCGCCTTCATGAGGTGAACGGCGCGGTCACACAAAGCCTGGCGCTGGGCATCGTCTAGATAAGGCGCTGGCGCGCGCTCGACCACCTTCTGGTTGCGGCGCTGCACGGTGCAGTCGCGCTCGAACAGATGCACCACGTTGCCGTGGCGGTCGCCGAGAATTTGCACCTCGACATGGCGCGCCCGCTGCACCAGCTTCTCGAAATAGACCTCGTCGTTGCCGAAGGCCGCCAGCGCCTCGCGCCGGGCCGCCGCCAGCGCTTCGGATAACTCCGCTTCGCCGCGAATGACGCGCATGCCGCGTCCGCCGCCGCCCCAACTGGCCTTGAGCATCACCGGGTAGCCGATGCCGCCAGCTAGCTCCTTGCACCTATCCAGATCCTGCGGCAACGGCGGTGTGGCCGGCATCACCGGCACGCCCGCCGCCACCGCGGCGTTGCGCGCCGCGACCTTGTTGCCCAGGGTGCGCATGACCTCGGGGCGCGGGCCAACCCACTCGATGCCGGCGGCGATCACCGCCTCGGCAAAGTCCGGGTTCTCCGACAAAAAGCCGTAGCCAGGGTGAATGGCGTCCACCTTGGCGGCGCGGGCGATGCGCAGAATGTCCTCGATGTCCAGATAGGCTTGCAAGGGCTTCTTGCCCTCGCCCACCTGATAGCTCTCGTCAGCCTTGGAACGGTGCAGCGCCAGCCGGTCCTCGCGCGAGTAGATGGCGACGGTACGGATGTTCATCTCCGATGCGGCGCGCATCACGCGAATGGCGATTTCGGAGCGGTTGGCGATGAGCAAGGATTGGATGGGCATGGCAAATGTCCGTCGACTGCAAGACTGTGCAAGCCGGCTTCGAGGCTTTGAAACCGGGAGTCAGCGCCCCAGTTCTTTCGCGGTGACGCCCGCAATGCCCCAGCTGTCTTTGGGCACTTCCTGAATCCAGACGCGCACGTTGGCGATGGGCGCCCCGGTGGCCTCCACCAGCGCCTGGGTGACTTTTTCGATCACGGCTTTTTTCTGCTCGGAGTTGCGGCCTTCGATGAGATAAATTTGTGCGAATGGCATGAATGACCCCTTGTCTCTATTTCAGATGAAGTCAGATGAAGCGCAGCGACACGCTGCCCATGCCCTGCGCATGCAGCGTGACTGCGTCACCCGCCGCGACGGCCACCGCTTCTGTAGCGCCGCCCGAGAGGATCAGGCTGCCGGCGGGGATTTCCTTGCCGCGCGCGCCCATGTGGTTGGCCAGCGCGGCAACTGCGGCCGCCGGATGGCCGAGCACGGACGCGCCGGCGCCAAACGCGAGCGGCACGCCGTTTTTTTCAAGCACCAGGCCGACGGTGCGCATATCGAGCGCATCGGGCCGCAGCGCCCGCCCACCAACGACGAAGCGCGCAGCCGAGGTGTTGTCGGCGACCACGCTTTTCGAATCGAACTTGAAGTCGCGGTAGCGGCTGTCGATGACCTCGATGCCGGGCAGCACGAAGTCGGTGGCGGCGAGCACCGCGCCGATATGGCAGCCCGGCCCTTTGAGCGCGCGCTTGAGCACGAAGGCGACTTCCGGTTCCACCTTGGGGTGGATGAGTTCCGAGGTTTTGACTGCGCCTCCCTCGAAGACGCTGAACGCATCGACGAGGAAGCCGAATACAGGCGTGTTCACGCCCATCTGGCGCATCTTGGCGTGCGAGGTCAAACCCGCCTTGAGGCCTACGACACGTGCGCCGCGCCCCAGTTTGCGCTGCAGGATGGCGTCTTGGATTGCGTAGGCATCGGCCCAGTCCATGTCCGGGTGCTGGTCGGTGATCTTGGGCGTGTCCTTGGCGCGCAGCTCGCAGTCCTCAAGGTGCTTGGCGAGTTGGTCAATGGTTGCTTTGTCGAGAGCCATGGCTGGGGTCCCCTTCAATCGGTGGCGATGGTCTTCAGGCCGCGCTCGCGTGCCATCGTCAGCGCGGCGTCTTCGATCATATCTTCCTGACCGCCAACCATGCCGCGCCGCCCCAGTTCAACCAGCAGGTCGCGCGCAGGGATGCCGTACTTCTTCTCGGCGCGCTTGGCAAACAGCAGGAATGAACCGTACACGCCCGCGTACCCCAAGGTCAGCGCGTCGCGGTCGATGCGAATCGGGAAATCCATGATGGGCACGACCAAGTCCTCGGCCACGTCCTGAATTTTCCAGACATCGACGCCTGTTTCGATACCCATGCGGTCGCACACCGCCACCAGCACCTCTATCGGCGTGTTGCCCGCGCCCGCGCCCAGGCCGGCTGCCGCAGCGTCGATGCGGTTCGCGCCCGCTTCAATGGCGGCAATCGAATTGGCGACGCCCATTGCCAGGTTGTGGTGGCCGTGAAAGCCCAGTTCGGTTTGAGGCTTTAAGGCTGCGCGCACGGCGGCGATGCGCTCGGTCACCTGCTCGGGCAGCAAGTAGCCCGCCGAGTCGGTGACGTAGACGCAGTTGGCGCCGTAGCCTTCCATCAGTTTGGCCTGTTTGACCAAGCCCTCGGCGCTGTTCATGTGCGCCATCATCAGGAATCCGACGGTGTCCATGTCCAGCTTGCGCGCCATCGTGATGTGCTGCTCGGAGACGTCGGCCTCGGTGCAGTGGGTGGCCACGCGGATGGTGTGCACGCCCAAGCCGTGGGCCATTTCGAGGTGGTCGACGGTGCCGATGCCGGGGATCAGCAGCGCCGACACCTTGGCGCGCTTCATCAGCGGAATCACGGCGCCGAGGTACGCCTCGTCGCTGTGGGCTGGAAAGCCGTAGTTGATCGATGCGCCGCCTAGGCCGTCGCCATGGGTGACTTCGATCCGCGGCACGCCCGCTTCGTCCAGGCCTTTGGCGATGGCGCGCATCTGGTCGAGCGTCATCTGGTGGCGTTTTGGGTGCATGCCGTCACGTAGCGTCATGTCGTGGACGGTGATCTTCTTGCCCTTGCGTGTCATGGTGCGGTTCCTTTCAAGCAACCATGGGTTGAAGTCGCAGGTTGCCGGCCAGAATTTCCTCGGCGAACATCTCGGCGGTGCGCGCAGCGGCAGCCGTTATGATGTCGAGGTTGCCGGCGTATTTGGGCAGGTAGTCACCCAAGCCCTCAACTTCTAAAAAGATGGAAACGCGATTGCCGTCGAATACCGGGCCATTGACCAGCTTGTAGCCAGGCACGTATTTTTTGACCTCGGCCATCATCTGCTGGATCGATTCAGCGATGCGCTTCTGATCGGGTTCGGTTTCGGTTAGACAATGCACGGTATCGCGCATGAACATCGGCGGTTCGGCGGGGTTGACGATGATGATGGCCTTGCCCTTTTTTGCGCCGCCAACCTTCTCGATGGCGCCCGCCGTGGTGCGCGTGAACTCGTCGATGTTCTTGCGTGTGCCAGGGCCGACGGAGCGGCTGGATACGGTGGCGATGATTTCGCCATAGGCCACCGGTTGCACGCGGCTGACCGCCGCCACCATCGGGATGGTGGCTTGGCCGCCGCAGGTGACCATATTGACGTTCATCTCGCGCTTGCCCACGTGCGCGGCCAGGTTGACTGGCGGCACGCAATACGGGCCGATGGCCGCGGGTGTGAGGTCGATCATCAGCGCGCCCTGGGCGTTGACTTTGCGCGAGTTTTCAGCGTGTACATAGGCGCTGGTGGCGTCGAAAACGATCTGCACGCCATCGGCGCGCAGGTGCGGCACCAGGCCATCGACGCCTTGGGCGGTGGTCTTGATGCCCATCTCCTTGGCGCGTTTGAGGCCGTCGGATTCGGGGTCGATGCCGACCATCCACACAGGCTCCAGCACCGGGCTGCGTTGTAGCTTGGCGAGCAGGTCGGTGCCGATGTTGCCGGGGCCGATCAGGGCGCATTTGATTTTTTTCTGGTTCATGGTCCTGGTTCCTAAAGATCAGATTCAGATAAAGCGTACAGAGCAGCCGCCAATACCCCCGATGCTCACGCGCAGGCTGTCGCCGGCCTGAACCGGAGCCATCGCTGCGAGCGAGCCGGACAGAATGACTTCGCCGGCTTCGAGCGAAATACCGCGCTGGCCGAGGGTGTTGGCAAGCCACGCCACGGCGTTCGCTGGATGCCCGAGCGCCGCCGCGCCCGCGCCGGTGGCGACGATCTCGCCGTTTTTTTCCAGCACCATGCCGCAGGTGCCCAAATCTACCTCGCGAGGATCGACCAAGCGGTCGCCAAGCACGAACACGCCGCAACTGGCGTTGTCGGCCACAGTGTCGGTGATCTTGATCTTCCAGTCGCGGATGCGAGAATCGACGATCTCGAAGCAGGTCATCACGCCTTCGGTGGCAGCGAGCACGTCGGCAGCCGTCACGCCGGGGCCTTTTAGGGTTTGTTTGAGCACGAAGGCGATCTCGCCCTCGGCCTTGGGCTGGATCAGCGTGCTGGCGACAATCGCCTCGCCTTCGTTGTAGACCATGCCGTCGGTAAGCCAGCCGAAATCGGGCTGATACACGCCGAGCATGCTCATCACCGCCTGGCTGGTGACGCCGATCTTCTTGCCGACGACGCGCTCGCCAGCGGCCAGGCGGCGTGCAATCAAGCGCTGCTGGATGCTGTAGGCGTCGTCGATGGTGATGCCGGGGTGTTGCTCGCTCAAGGGCGCAAGCGTGCGGCAGGCTTTGAGGGCGTCGTACAGCTCGTCGCCGAGTTTTTCGATGAGTTGGGGGTCCATGTTATTTTCTCTGGGAACGGTTCAGAGGTCTTCGTCCAGGAAATCGCGCACCAGCCGCACGAAACGCGTATTGTGTTCGATCTGCGTCCAGTGGCCGCATTGGCCGAACACGTGAAGTTGGCTGCGTGCGATCCACTGCGCCATCGTGAGCGATGTGGACAGCGGAATCACCTGGTCATCGCGGCCATGCACCAGCAGCGTCTGGTGCGGCAACGCGCGGATGGCCGCCTCCGGGCTTGTCATGGCATCGACCCAACGCTGGCGCGGTGCGGGAAACATCGCGGCGTACGACGCCTGAAAGCCCGGGCGAATGCTGGCCTCATAACGCAGTTGGGCCAGCTCGTCGGTAACGAGCGTGCGGTCATATGCAAACACATCCATGATGCGGCGCATGTTTTCGAACGACGGCGTGTAGCCCCACACCGCGTCCAGCCCAGGCGTAATCTCGAATGGTACGCCCACGCTGCCCATGAGCACCAGCCGCCGCACGCGCTGTGGCGCACGGATCGCCAGCGCGAGCGACAGCGCGCCGCCGAACGAGTTGCCAACGAGATCAGTGCGTTCGATATTGAGCGCGTCGAGCAGATCGAGTGCCTGCCGCAGCCAGCCTTCCATCGTATAGGTCATGCCGGGCACGCGCTCGGTAAAACCAAAGCCGGCCATGTCGGGTGCGATTACGCGTCGGGTTTTTGCGAACTCCGGCAGCACCGAGCGCCAGTTGGCCCAGGCGCTCACACCCGGCCCGGAGCCGTGGATGAACAGCACCGGTGCACCCGCGCCCGTGTCGTGGACATTGGTGTCGAAGCCGCCAGTGCGGACACTGCGCGCGATTTCCGAATTGCTCATCATTGGAATTCAAAACTTCAGCATCACGTTGCGTAACTCGGTATAGAATTCCAGCGAATGCACACCGCCTTCGCGGCCAATGCCCGACTGCTTGGAGCCGCCAAAGGGCGTGCGCAAATCGCGCAGAAACCAGGTGTTGACCCAGCACAGGCCGACCTCGATCTGGTGCGCCAGGCGGTTGGCGCGCGCAATGTCCTGGGTGAACAGCGCCGTGGCCAGGCCGTAGCGGTTGGCGTTGACCTTGGCCAGCACTTCTTCCTCGGTATCGAAGGGGCTGATGTGGCAGCATGGGCCGAAGATTTCCTCCGTAACCACGGTTGCGGTTTCCGGCAGGCCGGTCCAGATGGTTGGTTGCACCCAAGAGCCGCCTTGTAATGGCGCGGGCATGTCGGGAATGCCGCCGCCGGTGACGATGGTGGCGCCCTCGTCCTTGGCGGTCTGGTAGAGGTGGAGGATTTTTTGCTGGTGTTCCTTGCTGATGACGGGACCGATCTTGGTCGCCTTGTCCATGGGGTGTCCGGGTGTCATGGCTTCGGCGCGCGCTTTGAGCGCATTGACCAACTTGTCGAAGATCGGACGTTCGACGTACACCCGCTCTGTGCCCAGACAGACCTGGCCCGCGTTCTCGAAGCACGAGCGCGTGAGCGTGTCCACCGTGCCCTGGAAATCGCAGTCGGCGAAGACCACGGCGGCGTTCTTGCCGCCCATTTCGAGCGATACCGGGCGCACGCCATGG
Source organism: Polyangiaceae bacterium (assembly GCA_009780955.1). Lineage (GTDB taxonomy): Bacteria > Myxococcota_A > Polyangia > Polyangiales > Polyangiaceae > Labilithrix. Next base: position 40,379 of record WQZB01000025.1, read on the forward strand.
GCGGCGGCTTTCATGATGGCGCTGCCGGTTCGCGTTTCGCCGGTGAAGGTGATGCCATTCACATCCGGGTGGCTGGTGAGGAATTCACCTGCCGAATCGGGGCCAAAGCCGTGCACCACGTTATAGACCCCGCGGGGCATTCCCACGGTGTTCATGACCTCGCCTAGCAACGTGGCCGTGGCCGGGGTTTCCTCCGAGGGCTTGACCACGACCGTGTTGCCACAGGCCAGCGCCGGACCGACCTTCCAGGTCATGAGCAGCAGCGGCAAGTTCCAGGGGCAGATGACGGCGATGACGCCGCGCGGCACGCGCACGCCGTAGGATAGGGCCGTTTTGCCATCCGGCGTGCGCATGTTGAACGACTCGGTGGCCGTGCTCTTGATGGTGTCGATGAAGATCTGGAAATTGGCCGCGCCGCGCGGAATGTCCAGGTGCGAGGCCAGGTGGTGCGGCTTGCCGGTGTCGGCGATCTCAGCCTGTACGAAATCGTCGAAGCGCCGGTTGATCTCGCCCGCCACCGCATCCAGCAGCTTGCAGCGCTCGACCACCGAAATGCGCCCCCAGTCGCCTTTGAGAGCAGCTTTTGCCGCTGCGACCGCGGCGTTCACCTCGCCCTGTCCGGCTTCGTAGATGCGACCGATGATGCTGCCATCGACCGGATTAATATCGTCAAACGTTTTACCGCTGGCGTTCCTAACGCATTCGCCGTTGATGAAATTGAGAAATTCTTTCATGTTGTTGTCGCTTCCAGCCCCAGCGCCGCCAGGGCGGCTCGGGCACATAGTTCATCCTGTTCGGCGGAACCACCGGATACGCCGACACCACCAATGAGGACACCGGCCTCGCGTATTGGCAGGCCGCCGCTGAAGACCACATTGCGCGGGCGTTGCGGCATACCCAGGCGCAGCGCCTCATCGCCCTGCAGCGCGCCTAGCCACTGCGACGTGGCAAAGCCAAAGCCGGCGGCGGTGTAGGCTTTGTCGATGGCGATGTCCACCGAGTGCAGAAAGGCGCCCGGCATCCGCAGGAAGGCGGCGAGCACGCCCGAAGCGTCCGTCACCGCCGCATTGATGCGGATGCCCAGTTCCTGGGCCTTGGCGACCGCGGCGCACACCGCCGTGTTCGCCGCCTCCGCGGTGATGGCGCGTTGTTCTACGCTATGGGGCATGAGGCTCAAGTCACTACGCCAAGGAAGGCATCGTTGAGCTTGCGATCGTGATAGAAGATGCTACGGCCCACTTCCTCCCAACTCCACGTAATCGGGTGCATGTCAGGGTAATGGTCGTAGCCACCGGAGAAGGTTTCCAGCCGGTTGCCGCTGGGTTCGAAGAAGTAGATTGTCGTGCCCTGGGTGATGCCGTGGCGCGTGGGGCCCATGTCGATGGACACGCGGTTGATGCTCATGATGTCGGCCGCGCGCAGCACGCCTTCCCAGCTTTGCAACTGGAACGAGACATGGTGCAGCTTGTCGTCCTCGGCGTGGCGCACCATGGCGAGATCGTGCGCCTTGGCGCTGCACGTGAGCCAGACGGCCAGATCGGTCTTGCCGTCTTCCATCTTGACGCGCTCGACCAGCGTGAAGCCCAGCACCTCGGTGAACAGCTTGGTGCTGCCATCGAGATCGGCGCCGTAGAGCAAGGCGTGATCCATGCGGATCGGGCGGATGCCGGGGCCGCTGAGCACGTCCACCTCGGGATCGTTGTAGCCCATGCCATTGCCCACGTCCTTCTTCTCGGCGTAGAGCTCGATGGTGTGCCCCGTGGGAATCTTGAAGCGCACGCGCTCGCCGGTTCCCAGCAGTTCACCAGCGGGGATGCGTTCGGTCTTGACGCCGTAGGCATTCAACTTACGGTCGAAGTCTTCCAGCGTGGTCTTGTCCAGCACTTTGAAGGCGAAGAAGTCGATCCCCGCCTGGTCGGCCTGGCGTAGGATGATGGAGTTGTGGTCGCGTTCGGCGCGGGTCTTGAAGTAGGCGCGGCCTTGTTTGTCCCGGCCCATGGGGACGAGGCCCATGACGTCGGTGTACCATTTGACCGATTCTTCCAAGTCCAGCACACGAAGCTGTGCGTGTCCGGGGCGCAAGACGCCTGTCATTGCCATGTTGGTGTGTCTCCTGTTTCAAGCAGTGGTGGGGGGAAAGCAAAGCGTCGCCGACGTTACAGCGCCGCCATAGCTGGCGAGTGGCATACGTTTTTCTTCATCGCGCCAACGATGCGGAGGCGCAAATCGCTGCTGGGGCGGATGCAGCACGAGAGCACGCAGCCGCTGGCTTCTTCTTCGGCGCTGACATGGGCTCGGCTCATCACCCGCTTGGTGAACTGGCCTTCAATGACTTGTACCTTACACACACCACAGCCGCCCCGACGGCAGCCCACAGGAATGCCCTTGCGGCCTAGCGCTTCCATGCCTTCGAGCACGGAGCGCTCTTGCAGGCATCGGTAGCTCTCGCATGTCTCGGCAATGGTGATGGTGCGGTAGCTCGCCATGTCTGTTCCTTCGTCTTGTTGTTCCTTCAGATTTTTCTTCAGATTTTTTTGAACAGCGGGCTGCGCACCTGTTGCGCGTCCGCCGCCGAAATGAACTTCTCGGTGTAGATATCGCGCTCGAATAGGCGCCCCTGCATGAGGGTGGTGATGCAGGCGTCAATCATCTGCGGCGGGCCGCACAGGTAGGCCTTGTGGCCGCGAAAATCGTTGTTGAAATGCGCCTTGGCGGCCTCGTGAACGAAGCCGCGTGCGCCTCGCCAACCGCTGCCCTCTGGCTCGCCCGACAACGCAGGCACATAGGTGAAGCGCGGGTGCTCGGCGGCCAGTCGTTGGAGTTCGGCGTGGTGGTACAGCTCGTCCTGCGAGCGCGCACCGTTGACCAGCGTGATTGGCTTGTCGTCACCGCTGGCCGCCAGCAGATCGAGCACCATCGAACGCGGGCTGGAAAGCCCCGAACCCCCGGCCAAGAACAGATAGCCGAGTTGTTCTGCGTCATGCGCCGATGCCCGCACGAAAAAGCGCCCGTAAGGGCCGGACAGGCGCACGCGCTCGCCCGCCTTGAGTTCTTTGTGTACCCAACCCGTGCCCTTGCCGCCGGGCACGAGGCGGATGTTGAGTTCAATCTCGCTGACCCGGGCCGGACTGCTTGCAATCGAAAACGCGCGCGGCTGGTGTTCGCCGGGGATTTGCAGGTTGATGTACTGCCCAGCTTGAAAGGTCACGGGCGCATCGAGTTCAATCCATACGCCCTTGACGGTGGGCGTGAGGTTTTCGATGCGCGAAACCACGCCGGTGAAGTCCTGCACCGGCAGGTTCAGCGCATCCGGCTCCTCGTCGATCTCGGCCTCGATCACGGTGTCGGATTCGAGCGTGGCGCAACAGGGCAGGCATTTGCCCTCGTCACGTTCAAAGTCCATCAGCGCAAAACCGCTAGCCTCGCCGTGCTCGATCTCGCCTTCGGTGACCTGAACCTTACAAGAGCCGCACAGCCCATGACAGCAGGCGTGAGGTAGGTAGATGCCGGCGCGCAATGCGGCATCGAGAATGGTCTGCCCTTCTCCGACTTCGACGATCTGGCCGAGCGGTTCGATGGTGAGTTGGTGGCTCATTGGCAATCCGTTGATACAGAATCCATCTCGATGAATCCCGGACAGCCGTCAAAAGCAGGAGTTGCCCAGCCCGGTCAGCCCCGGCGTGCGAAAGCGGACTACGCTTTTGTGGCCCACGCCGTTTTCCACCATGGTCTTGCCCATGTCGGGCTTGAAGGGCTTGCCCGATAGGAACCACTCGGTTTTGTTCCAGTCGATGTGCTTGAAGTCAGGATGCGGACTGAACATACCGGGCAGCGCGTCCGTGACGAAATCGCCAAATTTGGTGGCGGGCGGCACGGGCACGCAAAAGGGCGCGCAGAACATCTTGTGATCTTCCCAGCCGATGTACAGCAGCGGTGCGGGAAACTTGTCGGCCCCGTCCTTGGGCGGAAAGTCGTAGGCGGCAACGGATGTGACGGACATGAGGGTTGTCTCCTTGTGTTCAATTGCCGGTGGCTTGCGTGCGCCAGGTCTCAAAGTTCTGCTTGTCCGGCGAGTCGGCATAGTCGCGGTTGTCGATGCCGTCGCTGATGCGGTACCAGCGCAGCACTTCCGCAAGCGGATTAAATCCGGGCTTGCCAGGATCGACGTCGGACGGGAAGCAGTTGCCCTGGTGAATCTGGTGCACGGGCAGCCAGCTCTGGACGTATTTTCCTGGCTCGAGATCGAAGATGCTCTTGCAGCCGTCAGAGCAGAAGTGATACTTTATGTTTTTGTAGTCGCTCTCGCGGTAGGCGATCTTGGTTGGGTCGTCCGGCTCGGTGAAGATCATCGGGATCTGGCAGATCTGGCACAGCATAGGCAGCGTGGTGCTGTAATAGCGACGCCCTTCGGCTTGCTCTCTGGCGTAGTGCGTCCACAGCGAGCGGTAGTACTTGTCGAAGGTGTCGGGGTACTTGGCTGAAAGCCATTCCATGTCTTTCTCGCTCGGCGCCCAGGTGTGGAACGGGGCAGCCATGCCGTAGCTGTAGAACGTGTTCCAGGCCAGGTGGCTGAGGTGATCCTTTTCCTTGCAGGCCTGTTCCCAGCCCTTGGGAACCTTGATGCCGTAGCGCGCCAGGTCGGCGAACAGCGCGCCGCCGTTTTGTTCGGCGTAGATTTCCCAAGCTTCCTTCCAGCTCATCACGCGCTTGGGCAGCATGTAATCCATCATCATCGCCACCAGGGTCAGCACGCGGTAGCCGCGCCAGAACCACTTGTCGATCCAGGCCTGCACGATGGGCAGGTTGGCCGGATCTTGTTCTAGGATGAATTTGATGACTTCCAGCCCCAGCGTCATGTGACGCGACTCGTCGGATTGAGCCGAAAAGCCGAAGGCCATGGCTCCCATATCGCCGTTGTAGGCCGCGCCGCTGATGAAGGGCACGAACAGCAGGTTGGTCAGCACGTATTCGAACGCGAAGCCGATGGCGATGATATACTCAAATGGCCCACCGCTCACGGCATCGTCGAAGAAGCTCTTGGGCACAGACAAGTACCACACGCGGTCATGCTGATGGCGCCAGTTTTGGAAGCCATTGTAATACTTATTGTAGTTGGAAAGACTATGAATCTGCGTCTGCGCATGGCGAATTTCGTCCAGACTCTGCATCAGGCAAGCCACGCGCGGGCCGGCGCCGGGGTACTGGCGGCCAATGTGGGCAAAGCCCCGGTGCGCCATGTATTCGACTGGGGTGATGCCCGTAAGAAACAACTTGAGCGCGTTGATGTAGCGCGCATCCGTGACGCCCAGATGGCCATTGTTCTGTGTGAAGGCGTCGATAATGGCGTAGAGCTTGCGCTCCTTCTCGGCCTGGTACTTCCAGTACGAATCCATCGTCATGCGGAACGGATCTTCGAACTTGTCCCAGTCATGAATCTTGATTCCCTCGTACTCCGTCAACGGGAATACATCCTTGACAGCCTGGTAAGTGGGTGTCCAGGCCAAGTCGCGCGTCATCAGGGTGTAGCGCTCCTTCAGGCCCAACTTCTTGCTAGCTTTCATATCCATAATCGGTTTTTTATTGGTTCCAGGTTAAACGGAATTCGTCGTCGGTTTCGTCGATGTTTCCCGACAGGGTAATGAGGTGCACCTGCATCTCCTGCAGGTCGAACTCGCGCCCGAGCTCCTGCTCGATGGTGCTTTTGCGGATCACCATGTGACCCGGCGCGTCGATCTTGACCATGGCGGGCTGCTGGCTGACGACGGCTTGCGGATTGTCGGCCACGATGGCGTCGATAATGGCGCGAGTTTCTTCGTTTCTCTGGAAGGCGATAAATACATTGGACATGCTGAGGCTCCTCGTTCAGGCGGTCAGACCAACCTTTTTCATACGCGCGTTGACGGTGGCTGCGGCGCGCGCCAGCGCCGCGTCGCCGGCATCGCCCAGCGCCAGGCGCGCCACCGGCGCCAGTGCCTCGAGCACACGGCCACGCCAATGGACGTACCACTCGCCCAGCAGGTCCTTGTTCGCAACGCCTTCAGCGGCTGTGGTCTTGATAACGGAGTCCACCCACTTGTTCGCGTCCTGGAACCATTCGGACTGAAAGCGCGTGAGCATCGACACGATGGGGCCTGCCTTGTCGCAGAGCGCGACGTCCACTTCTTTGTAGGCCAGCTCGAACAGAACGCCGTCCAGCACCACGTTCTGCGCCACGTACAGCTCGAACCAGTCTTTGACTACCCAAGTGTCTTCCACCAGGCGGCGCAGCGGCTGCCAGGTCGGCGCCTCTAGCCAGGCTTGCTTGCCTGCTTGCAGACCATCCTGTCCACCCAGCAGCAAACCCAGACGCGTGAGATACTGGGCAATGCCAAGCTGATCCATCGCCGCGAACAAACAAGGCTGGGTGATCGCCGTGCCGTGACCGTAAGCAGACTGGAAAGCGCCGTTCATGTTCGCGCCCCAAGCCACGTGGCGCAATGGCACGTAAAAATCCAGCGCTGCACGGCGTGCCACGCCATCCATACGTTCGGCCAAACCACGGGTCTCCACGAAGTCGAAGTCCGCCTCCGCTGTCTCCTGCATGCGGGCGCGCGCCTGGGCATACGCACCGTAGTAGAATTGACGTGGATCCTTGAGCGCGTACCAATCCTTCATCACGATGCGGGTGCGCGAGGGATCGAACAGCTCGTGCTCCGGATCCCAGGTGGGGCGGTAGTGGAAATTGGCTTGCGGTTGTACGTCTATCGTGCCTTCGATGTAACGCGAAGCCGGCTTGTCCGTGCCCATCCGCGCCGCGATGTTGTCGAAGGTCTGGCGCAGCGGCGTAATGCTGACAGTGCGCAGGTCGATTTGCATGAATTTGTTCCCTTTTAACCGGAAGAAATCTCAGAATTCGTGACGGAAGCGCCGTTCGCGCGCATCGCGCAGGCTCCATTTCCACTCGTTTTCGGCGTTGCCCTGACCCTGCTCCGGCAGGCGGTCATGCGTGGGTTCCACCCCCTGCATGGCGCAAAAATCCAAGAACTGCGGGCGCGGCATCACCATTTCAACGAACAGCCCGGGCTCGCCAATGGCGAACTCGAACTCGACCATTCCGCTGCCATGCTCCTTCACGATGCGGATGAAGCGACGCTGGACATCCCAGCGGTCTTCAGGAGCGGGAGGCACGGCGCTCATGGCGCATCTCTTTTTGCAGAACATGTACCAGAGAGCCTTCCAGGCAATCAGATCTCGATATTCCTAGAAAAACACCTGGATTTGCGGGTGGTCCGAACCACTCGAAAGTCTCTTTCACGACTCAATTCAGCAATTGAATCGCCTTGTATTGCAGTGCGCTATGATGATTTGAATCCATTGATGATGGCTTACTTGATCATTTGGTCAAGTCCACCTTCAGGGATGCCTCTAATCTGCGAAATCGATATTTATCGATAATTGAGCCTATGACGAACCTTTTCACCGCACCTTCGGATGCCGATCTACGGCGCCAGATTCAGTTCTCTCCGTCCGACGGGCGCATCTGGCTGGCTGGCCAGCGCATGGTATTGCTGCATGTCGCGTCGCTGGGCATCTTGCGCCGAGAACTGATTCGCACGCTCGGCTTGGCGGATGCCCGCCGCCTCATGCTGCGCGTGGGCTATGCCTCGGGCGAGCGTGATGCCATGTTGGCGCGCCAATTGCGCCCCAACGCCAACACCGCCTCGATGTTCAACGTCGGCCCACAACTGCACATGCTCGAAGGCTCCGTGCAGGTCACGACCGAGCTGCTTGATTGCGATCTGGCCAGCGGCCATTTCCACGGCATTTTCAGTTGGCTCCATTCATGGGAGGTGGAAACGCACCTGCGCGACTTCGGTGTGCAAAGCGACCCGGTGTGCTGGGTGCTATTGGGCTACGCCTCGGGCTATAGCAGCGCCTTCATGGGCCGCCCGGTGCTGTACAAGGAAGTGCAGTGCGCTGCCAGCGGCCACGCGCACTGCCGTATCGAAGGGCGCCCGGCGCAGGACTGGTCCGATGATGGAGAGTCCATGGCGAGCGACTACGAGGCCGGCGCCCTCGAGCCTTGGGATGGTTCGCGTTCCATTCCCGCCGGGTCCGTTCCCGTGCATGCACAAGAGTGGTCTGCTCCCCCAACCGACGCGCTGGGACCGCTTTTCGGGCGGTCGGCGAGCTTTACCGCCGCGGTCCAATTGCTGCGCAAAGCCGCGGGTGCCAAGATCACGGTGCTCCTCACGGGCGAAACCGGCGTGGGCAAGGAACGTTTTGCTCGCGCCCTGCACGTGCTCAGCCCGCGTTCGTCCAAACCCTTCGTGGCCGTCAACTGCGCGGCGCTGCCGAATAACCTGGTCGAATCCGAGCTGTTCGGCACCGAAAAAGGCGCCTACACCGGCGCCGATGCCGCACGCGCCGGGCGCTTCGAGCACGCACACGGCGGGACGTTGTTCCTCGACGAGCTCGGTGAGCTGCCCCTGTCCGCGCAGGCCAAGCTACTGCGTGTGCTGCAAGACGGGCGAGTCGAGCGCCTGGGCGCATCGAAGCCGCGGCAGGTGGACGTGCGTTTGGTGGCGGCCACGCACGTCGATATGACGGAGGCCGTGCGCGCCGGGCGCTTTCGGCAAGACCTGTACTACCGCCTCAACGTTTATCCGATCCGCATTCCTCCGCTGCGCGAACGCGTGGACGACATCGAACCCTTTGCCTTGCACCTGCTACGGCGCTTTGCCGAACTGCACGACAAGCGCGTCAGCGGTTTTACCGACCGTGCGCTGCATGCTCTGCGCCGCTATGCATGGCCAGGCAACATTCGCGAGATGGAAAACTTGATCGAGCGCGGCGTGATTCTGGTCGATGCCGGTTCTCCCATGGATGCCGTGCAATTGTTTCCGGATGGCACGCACATCTGCACCGCCGCGCCTGCGCATACCCCGCAAGCCTCGGGTCAGCTTGGGCAGGTCCGTCCGCCAGCCGCGGGCGAGGCGCTGATCAACCAATTGCTCGCCGTTCCGCTCGACCTGCCCGCGCTCGAAAACCACCTCATCGAAGAAGCCGTCGCGCGCAGCCATGGCAATCTGGCGGCGGCGGCGCGGCTGCTCGGCCTGACACGTCCGCAAATCAGCTATCGCCTCAACAAGATACGGGAGACCTAGAACGTGGCCAAACGCAGCGTTTTGCTCTCCATCGACAAGCTCGCGCCATCGGCACGCACCCTGATCGAGCACGCTTACGAGAAACTGCGCGAAGACATCATCACCGGTCGGCTCGTAGCCGGTGAGAAGCTGCGCGTGGAACATCTCAAGGATTGCTACGGCGTCAGCGCGGGCACGTTGCGCGAGGCCATTACCCGGCTGGCGAGCGACGCGCTCGTCGTTACCGAAGGCCAGCGCGGTTTTCGCGTCGCCCCCATTGCGCTCGAAGACTTGGAGGACATCACGCGCCTGCGCGTGCAGATCGAGATTGAGGCCTTACGCCAATCCATCCGTAACGGGGGGCAAGTCTGGCGCGAGACGGTAGAGCAGGCCCACGCTGCCATCTCCGCCGAAGAACCCATCGTGCCCGAGCGCCGTCGCTTGTGGGAGTCGCTCAACCTGCGCTTTCATGACGCCCTTCTTGCGGGCCGCGAATCGCCGTGGACGACGCGCGTGTTACACCTGCTCTCACGCCATTCCGAGCGCTACCGCTGCTACGCGATGGAGCTGCCGGGTATGATCCGGGACGTGCATGCCGAGCATACCGAAATCTTTAAGTTTGCCATGTCTGGCCAAGAAGCGCGCGCGGCCCTGGCGCTGGAGGCGCACATTTGGACCACACCGTATCTGCTGCTCACAGCGCTCCGTGAAGGGCGCGTGCAATTGCCTGGGGTAGGGGATCAGCCTTGTCGGACCGGTAGCAAACCAGTATTTGCTGTAGTGACGGGTTTGCCCATTCCTTGAAAAAAATGGCAAACCAAAGACCGAATGCCAAGCGCCGCCGAATCGTTGCCTGGGCGAAGCGAGCCCGTCTTTGTAGCCGGGAAACATGCGGTGCTTGGTACACGCATGAAAGAGCCGTGGCCGGAGGGGATGCAGATTGCGATGTTTGGGATGGGATGCTTCTGGGGTGCAGAAGAAAAGATGTGGCAACTCGATGGCATTTATTCCACACAAGTCGGTTATGCGGGAGGTTTTACTCCGAATCCCACATACGATGAAGTTTGCACTGGAATGACCGGACATGCGGAGGTGGTGCGCGTCGTATTCAATCCGCAAATTCTAAATTACGAGAGTGTGCTCCGCGCATTTTGGGAAAATCACGATCCGACGCAAGGCATGCGCCAGGGCAATGATATCGGCACGCAATACCGATCCGCCATTTATGTATTTGATGAGGATCAAGCACGCATTGCGTCGGCGTCGGCCACGGCCTTTCAGAAAGAGCTAAACGCAGCCGGTTATGGCGACATCACGACAGAAATCACGAAGGCACCGATATTTTATTATGCGGAAGACTATCATCAGCAATACCTCGCGAGGTATCCAGGCTAATGTCTACGCAGCGATCGCTCCTTCGTCACGATTCACCCACGCTGTCGGATTCTCGTTCGTCATTGGCTCTTGGCGAAAAAGGGTGCGGCATTGCCGCCGCGATCGATCTCGCGTTCATCCCCGCGCTCATGGTTGCCGGGCTCGTTCGCGTCATCGGGCCGCTCTTCGAATCAATGTATATCGCATCTATTGTCGTTGCGGGCGTGCTTTGGAGTCTGGCCTTCGTGCTCTACCTCGTTGTCTATCTGCCCATCCTCATCGCGCCTCGCGTTGATGGCAGGCCAGGGTAAGAAGTCGCCGGAGAGTTGGCCCGGCGCTGCGCGGATTGGGACGATCGCGAAATGCTTCGTCGAGCATCTGTTTTTTTGCTTGTCGCGTTAGCGCTGGTCGGCTGCTCGTCCTCGACCATGAACAGCGCACCGAGCACACCCTTCTGGTTAGAAGAAACTAGCCCGGAGCCGCAGACGGCGGCAGTGATCGGTTTTGCCCGAGCGCAGGTCGGAAAGCGCTACTGCTGGGGCGGCACCGGGCCCGACTGCTTCGACTGCTCGGGTCTCGTGCAGGCCGCGTGGCGATGGGGTGGCGTGAAGCTCCCACGCACCAGCACGGCACAAGGGCGATCGCTCAGTAACGTGCCCTTCGAGCAGATGCGTCCTGGCGACATCCTCTGGTGGCACAACCACGTTGGTCTTTATATTGGCAACGGGGAGATGATCGACGCCTATAACGCACGCGCGGGCGTGGTCCGGCGTCGCCTCTCCGTTCCGCAGCGCGTTCTCCGCGTCGTTGCGCCGAGGCCTCATAGTCTCGACGAGCTGCGCCAAACCTGACTAATGCAGCTTCGCCTAGTGCAGCGGTTTGCCCAATTGTGTCGAACAAGGCGATGCGCTACGTGGATCGAAACGGAGGAAGATCTTGGGAACCAAAGGACGCGAAATCGTCGGACTCGATGTCGAGCATTTGCTCGAGCTTCTGAACCAGGCCTATGCCAGCGAGTGGCTCGCCTACTACCAGTACTGGCTTGGAGCAAAACTCATCAAAGGGCCCATGAAGGACGCTGTGGCTGCGGAACTAAATCAACACGCCATCGAGGAGCTAGCCCACGCCGCGCTCCTTGCTAACCGAATCATTCAGCTTGGTGGCAAGCCGGTGCTGACTCCCGAAGGTTGGGGCAACGTGAGCCCGTGCAAGTACGATGCGCCCAAGGATCCATACGTGGCCGTGCTGCTCGACCAGAACATCGCTGGTGAGCAGTGCGCCATTGCAGCCTACAAGGACCTGATGGACGCCACCAAGGACAAGGACATGGTGACGTACAACCTGGCGCTGACAATCCTCGAGGATGAAATCGAACACGAAGAAGATTTGCAAAGTCTGCGTGAGGATCTCGACCTCATGGTCGAACGGGGCAGGAAGTAGGGCGCGCTTGCGAAGGTCGCTCGCGACGGTTTGCACGCGCGCCCTAGCGACTTATCTCAGTAACAATATGGCTCCTGACAGGATCGCCGCAAACGCGATAAGTGCTGCCCCCCAGGCGGCATTGGCTTTGCGCATCTCCATAAAAAAGAATGCCACCAGCAAGAACTTCATGACCGAAAGCACCACGACAACGGGTGCAAACCGAGGGTTTCCTCGTTCGAAAAAACCGGATGCAGACGTCAATCCTGCCAACGCCATCAACAAAACCCAGGTTAGGTGTATGGATCGTGCCATGGGCGTAGGGATCAAAAAACGAGATACAAAACAGGGAATAGGAACAACCAGATCAAATCGCACATGTGCCAGAAAGCTGCGCTGGCCTCCAAGCTGTCAAGCGCGCTGGCGTGCTCGCTGCGCCCGTGGGTTACATACCATCCGAGCAAAATAACCATACCGGCAACCACATGCACCAAATGAAAGCCTGTGAGAAACCAGTAAAAATCAAAAAACGTGTTCGTGCCGATGGTGTAACCTTCAGCTATCTTGTGCGAATATTCAAATGATTTGATCGCGATGAAAACCAATCCGGCAGCGAGCGTCAACCCCAAGAATCGATGGCTCGCTGCTGCTTTCCTGTTACGAAAATTGTGTACACACAAGGCCATAAAATATCCGCTGGTGAGAAGCACCACGGTATTGACTGACCCTTTGACGGCATCCAGTTTCGCTGCAGAATCATGAAATAAAGACGGTTCCTTATGGGCGCTGAACATCATAACGATGATTGCGGCGCCGAAGGTAAAAAGCTCCAAGGATATCAACATCCACAGGAGGATTCCTCCGGGTGGATAGAGAAAGTGCTTATGATCCGGCGGGTGAGCCGGAGTGTCGATGCTTTCTGCGCTTTCTGCTGTAGCGGAACGGTTCATGTCATCGCTCTTCCATCACCACGCCGGCCGAAAAATGAAACGATAATCAACGGCGCGGACGTTGCCAAGACGTTCGAGCCGACCTACTGCGTGGAACCGTGGGCTTGATGCACGTCAAGCGTCGAATGTCAACAGCAAAACCACAAGAAGCAGGCCGCTTTCAGCAGCCTGCTTCTTGGCGACCCCAGCGGGAATTGAAAGCGTACAAATCATTGATTTCACGAAGAATTCGGATGCGGTCGGACCAACTGAGTCGACTCGAGATGACGTAAGTGCTCGAGTCGTGGTCGACACTGGCCCAACACTTGGGCCAAGTGAATTGCTAGACACACATGCTGCCGTCGCCCCTCTCGAAGAGGCGCTCATGCTCGCCGCGAAGGCCGGTCGATGGGATGTCGTCGCGCAGCTCGCCAAGGAGCTTGAAGCACGCCGACTGGCGAGTGCAGGCAACATCGTTGCGTTCGAAGGGCGACAGCGGAAGCGATAGGCTCGAAGGGGGCGGCCGACGTTCCTGGCAGGACCCGGCCGCGGGACGCCTGAGGAGCTCGTCAGCTCGCATCTTGGGCATTTTCCCCAGCCGGCGGCGATATCGCGTGGCCGTCCCCGTTGCCTCCAGGGCTTCGTCGATCCATGCCGGAGAGATATGTTTCTCGAACGTGCTGAGCGACTCTGCGCTCGGGCAACTTGCGGGCTCGTCAAGGGTCGCCTCTTCCAGCATAATGGAGCGCCATCGGGTCTCGTGGCCCGACTCGATGCGCGATCTCGAACGGCTCTAGGCCGTCGACGTCACGCTCGATGGCTGTCGCTACCAGTTACGCACCGATCTGGTTGGCGCCACGTCCGAGGCTTTTGCTGCCGCAGGTGTTCGGCCACCGCGCGCGGTGTGTAGGCTCGGCGACAACCTCGCCACTTGTCGTGCCTAGAGATTTTTCGTGCGAGCTAAATACGCGAAATCGCCTGGTTTTGCAAAACCTGCTGTCGAAAATGAGTATAAATCGCATCGAATACCTCTTTGGGGAGGATGGGACGCATCCGACGACTAGACGCTTATCCCATCAGCCACCGAAACAATTACCTAAATGTCGCTTACCAGGTGTAGTTCGGAAGAGGCTTTGGCGCGGCGTCGTGCTGGGATGCATCCGCGCCTGCGTCAGTCACCGTGCCCGCATCAGTACCCGTTCCAGAATCCGCACCTGCGTCGGTTGTGACTGATGCGTCGCGGAAACAGAATTTGATTGCATACAGCGGAAGTTGCATGTCTTGGTCGTCCGGATTTTTTGGCGGGAATAACCTCTCTCCATGCGTCGCCGCAGGGTCGTAAGAGAAGACGTCCTGCCTCAGCGCATCTCCGTAAACATAGACAACAGCAATTGGGGTGGTTGCCAACCAATCGAAGTATACGCCGTCCGAATTGAAGATAGTCGCCGTCCCTCCGTTGCCCAAGTTGAGGGTGCCGTTCGCGCCGCCAGACCACGTTGCCGAATAGAGAACGTCGTCGCGGGATGCTACGCCAGAGTTGCATTCTAGGTCTCGAGTTAGTGACTGAACAACCCCATTCCCGCTCGGCTGAGTTTCCAACTGGGCGTCGGAGCCCTGGCTGGCGCACGCGCCAATTCCAACTGCAGATGCAACGGCCATGGGGACAATATGTATGAATCGCATCGAAATACCTCTCTCGGGGAAGAGGGGACGCGTCCGACGACTAGACGCTTATCCCATCATCCACCGGAACAATTCCCTAAATGTCGCTTACCAGGTGTAGTTCGGAAGAGGAGGCTTTGGCGCGGCGTCGTGCTGGGATGCATCCGCGCCTGCGTCAGTCACCGTGCCCGCATCAGTACCCGTTCCAGAATCCGCACCTGCGTCGGTTGTGACCGATGCATCTCGAAAACAGAATTTGATTGCATACAGCGGAAGTTGCATGTCTTGGTTGTTTGGGTCCTTTGGCGGAGATAATCCCTCTCCACTTGTCGACGCAGGGTCGTAATAGAAAACGCGACCTTGTACCGCATCTCCGCGAACAATGATCATGGCGATCGGAGTCGTTGCCGACCAATCGAAATATACGCCGTCCGAATTGAGGATGGTGACGGTCTCTCCGTTGCCCAAGTCGAGGGTGCCATCTGCACCGCCAGACCACATTGCCGCGTATAGGATATCGTCGGGAGATCGAGAATCTGTATCGCATTCGGTGTCTCGAGTAAGTGACTGGACAACCCCATTCCCACTCGGCTGAGTTTCCAACTGGGCGTCGGAGCCCTGGCTGGAGCACGCGCCAATGCCAACTGCAGATGCAATGGCCATAGGTATAATATATACAAAAGTACTGTCGAATCGCATTGAACGACCTCGCTTTCACCCCCCTTTCTGCAATTCACTCGCCGGAATATTGCGGCCGCTGTGTATTGCACGATGTGGCGTCGAGGTGCGCGCCCTAACCGCTTTGCAGTGCCATTTTCCCATTTTCCCCGATCGCAATGCGGTAGGTCTTGCTCACGAAATGCCAATGACCCTTTGGTGCGTATTTTCCATCGTGACGCAATGTCACTCATCGGCATCGGCCTTGGGCGGTCATGAAGCGACGTTTTCATTCGTCTCCACTTCCGCCCAGGCCGATCTTTTTTGCATAGATTCACGTCCGCGACTTATGATCTCATTGCAAAGAAAGATTCTCGTAAGAGCTTCAAATTAAAGAATCGCTGCGCGCAACTTCTACCATGTTACGGCGTCGATATAAGCTGTACCGGAATATGCGCCAGTGGTATTGAACTCCACCCCCATAGAATCA
>WQZB01000026.1 GCA_009780955.1 Polyangiaceae bacterium
AATGGCGTTGTGGGCTCCTTCTTCAGCTTGGTTAAGGTTGAAGGGGTCACGAGGACGGGTTGAAATACCTTCTGTAGCCATGAAAGCCCTGTCGGCCATTTTCGGCCGCAGGTTGCGTCGATGCGCAAAAAAAAAGAAAAAAATTGGGACCGCGGCGAGGCTCACCGACGATTCGTAAAAGTCAGGCTCAGCCTTGCCACGCTCTCGTTGCACCCGCGAGGCGCTTAGGGCATTTGAGCTTGGCATGGAGGAGCAGCACTGCACCGCGCATCTTGCGGATGTGGCGCTGCCCGTGCCGCTCGCAAAAGCCTTCACCTACCTAGTGCCCGAGTCGCTCGCGAACGCGGTCGGGCCCGGGTGCCGTGTACTTTGCACACTTGGCGCGCGCCGCACCGTTGGCCTCGTGATCTCGGTAAGGGAAGGCGAGCCACCTCATGGCGCCAAGCCGCTGCTCGAAGTCATGGCCGGAATCGCGCTGCCAGCCGATCTCGTGAGCTTCCTCGCCCGCCTCGCAAGCTATTACCTTGCGCCCATTGGCGAAGTCGTGCGCCTCGCGCTTCCGCCCACCGATCGCGACGCCGAGCGCGCCGTTTCAACACCCACGCTGTTCCCCATTGCCAAAGGCATTGCACCACGCAAAATCCAGTGGGTTTTAGCAACAGCCGCAATTGAATCGCAAATTCAAGGCCAAGCCAAAGCAGCAAGCTTGCTTGCGACCGTGCGCGCGCACGGCGAGATGCCAATTTCAAAACTCGAAGCCCAATTCGGCGGCGCGCGCGCCACCATCAAGCGCTTGGTAAGCCAAGGGCTACTGGAGCTTTTCGAGAAAGAAGCGCCGCGCGATCCATTCTTCGCGGACCCCATCGCCAAAGACTGCCCGCCCGAACCCACCAAAGCGCAGCGCGAAGCCATAGCCGTTCTCGAAAGCGCGCTCGCATCGACAAAACCATCGACTTTTTTGCTCCACGGCGTCACCGGCTCCGGTAAAACCGAGGTTTACCTTCGCGCCATTGCCTGCGCGAAAGAACTTCGGCGCGGCACCATCATGCTCGTTCCCGAAATCGCGCTGACACCGCAGCTCGTTGGACGATTTCGCGCGCGCTTCGGCGACGACGTTGCGGTATTGCATTCTGCACTTACCCCGCGCGAGCGCTTCGACATGTGGCGCAAGCTTGCAAGCGGCGAGGTCAATGTGGCCATTGGCGCGCGAAGTGCGCTCTTCGCGCCCGTTGCGAATCTCGGGCTCGTCCTTGTCGACGAAGAGCACGACCCTTCGTTCAAGCAAGAAGAAGGCGTACGCTATCATGCGCGCGATATGTCGATTCTGCGCGCGCACATGCAAGGTGGCATTTGCGTGCTTGGCAGTGCCACTCCCTCGCTCGAAGCCGAGCAGCTCGCGCGTTTGGGCAAAGCCCATAAGCTTAGCTTGCCGAATCGCGCACGCGAGCAACCCATGCCAAGCGTTGAAATTATCGATCTTCGCTCGATGGGATCCGGGCCAACAGGCAATCCAAAATTGAGTTTGCCTCTTCACCGGGCCATTGAAGAATCGCTCTCCAAACAAGAGCAAATCATTCTCTTTTTGAATCGGCGCGGATTCGCGCCAAGCATAAGGTGCGAAAGCTGTGGCAAACTCGCAAGCTGCCCTCAATGCTCCGTTGCGCTCACATTCCACAAAAGCCGCGGCGGCACAATGCAATGCCATTGGTGCGATTACGCGGCAAAGGTCATTGCGCAATGCCCAACGTGCTTATCAAACCGCATTGCGCTCGAAGGGCTTGGCACCGAGAAGCTCGAAGAAACTCTCTCTTTGGCATTTCCCAAAGCACGCGTGGCGCGGCTCGATCGCGACGTAGCCAGCGGCAAAAATATCGAAAAAGTGCTCGCGCGTGTTCGCGCGCGTGAAGTCGACATTCTCGTTGGCACACAAATGGTCGCCAAGGGCCATGATTTGCCACACGTTACCTTGGTTGGCGTCATCAACGCCGACGCGGCGCTTTCCATCCCCGATTTTCGCGCGAGCGAGCGCGCTTTTCAGCTCCTGGTGCAGGTCGCCGGGCGCGCCGGGCGCGGCGAGGCGAAAGGCCGTGTGCTCGTACAAACCTACAATCCGGAACATCATGCGATTGCGTTTGCTGTACATCATGACACTTCTGGATTTCTCGAGCGCGAGCTCAAAGACCGACGCGAACTTTCGTATCCGCCGTTTTCGCGCATGGCACTCGTGCGCGTCGACTCGCTCGACGAAGCGGCAGCGAAAAACGCAGCGGCCGAACTGGCCAAAGTTGCGCGCGCCGTGGCATGCAAAGAAGGGCACGGCGCGCTCGATGTGCGTGGTCCTGCCGTGGCGCCCATTGCGAAAGTGCGCAATCGCTTCCGGTTTCGCGTCATGCTGAAAGCCATATCGCGCGAAAGGCTTCGCCAGGGAGCGCTGGCTATGCACGCAACCCTTGGTCAACTGCCTCGCACGGTGCGTGTGACAATCGACGTCGATCCGGTGAGCCTGCTATGAATCTGGCCAATGGCGATGTTGCCGAAATATGAGAACGCGCTCGCGGCGCGCTCGGTCAATCCGCCCAATCCGCCTCTTACAACGGAGCTCGGCACCCCACGGCTCGTGCTAAGGCCGCCCCACACGGGCGATGTGGCCGCAATCCGACACCTCGTGCGCGAAAACTACGAGCACCTTCGGCCGTGGAAGCCGGCGTCGTCGCCAGGGGAAGATCTTTGTTCCATCACCGGGGTGTCGAACACAGTGCTTCGGCATCGTCGCGACTGGAAGCGCGGTACAGGATATGTTTTTTTCCTCACACGGCGAGCATCGAAAAGTCCATTCATCGGCAAAATTGCGTTAAGTAGTGTGGTGCGCGGCGCGTTGCAAAGCGCCTACCTTGGCTATTGGGTGGACGCCTGCGCGCAAGGGCAGGGCCTTGCCACCGAAGGAGTTGCCGCGGCGATCGATTTCGGCTTTGGCCCGCTGGGGCTACATCGCATTCAAGCGGCGATTATGCCGAAAAATTCGAAAAGCCTGCGGGTCATCGAGAAAGCCGGATTCCGACGCGAAGGCTATGCCGTGCGCTATTTGTATATCGGTGGTGTGTGGGAGGACCATGTCATCTTCGCGCGCACGCGTGAAGAGTACGAGCTTGACCGCGCATCCAATCAAATCAAATAATTGTTGCTCTCACGAGAAAAGGCGAAACTTTATCCTGCAGCAGGACGATAGGTGTGCATGACGTGGTTCGATAGAGCATCCTCGTGCGACAGCGTGCGCGAGCGCTTCGCCGAAGCAAAAAAGATTGTAAACGCAATCCGCAATGTCAACGAGGTAAACGAAGGTATTCCTTATGACAATCAGGCAAACTGCGCGGCGTGTGCCATAGCCGCCGACGCAACCCTGGGAGGGAATCCGACATCGGCATTGGGAGGCGGCCCATACGAAGTCATGGAGATCCTTAATTTATATCTAAATCAGCCATTCATGACGCTGGAAAGATATTCGGATATTGAAACGATCATGATGAGTGCAGGACCAGGCGCTCGCGGTATCGTAATCGGGAAAGACGCAGTAGGACGAGCGGGCCACGCGTTCAACGTCGTCAACGAAGGTGGTGTGGTTGTATTCGTCGACGCTCAGACCGGCAGAGTAGCTAAGCTGACATCGTACAAGGTACTATTCTTGCAGCGAACAAATTAAACGGACAAGCTAAACCGCTTTCAAGTTGACGCGAGATCGAGGCGGCGGCGAGGAGCGGACCGGAACAGCCTCCTTGCGCTTTGAGGACCGCACCGCAGCCGCCAACGAAGAGATCGCGTCAAATCGAAAGCGGTCGCGAGTTCGACGCAACTGCTGGTGCGTGTGGCCGAACTGGTTTGTATGCCCACTTCATGGCTCAACACGGCGGCGGCGTTTCAACGACTCGCGCTCGAGGCCGCCGCCGAACTCATTGCACCAACCCAATGCGCCGCGTGCGATGCCCGCGTAAAGCCAAGAACGCTTTTCTGCGCGTCGTGTGCCGTGTCGGTCGTGCCTCACACCTCGCACGACGCGCGCCACATGGCGGTTTTTGCCTACGGCGGCGCGGTCGCACAAGCCATTGCCCGGTGCAAGTACGACCACCGGGCCGATCTCGCGCCGCGCCTTGGTGAAATCATGGCGGCCGCGGCCGAGCCGCTTGCCGGTCAGGTCGACGTTGTCGTGTCGGTTCCGCTGCACCCGAATCGACTCGTCGAGCGAGGTTTCGATCAAGCGGCGCTTTTCGCTCGTCCAATTGCCAAGCAACTTGCCGCTGCACTTTTGCCGCGTGCTCTCGCTCGCGTAAGAGACACGCCGCGCCAGGCTATTCTCGACCGCAACGCACGCGCCACGAACGTTTCAGCGGCGTTCGTCGTGCGCACGCCCGAAGCCATTGCGTGGCGCCGCGTGCTCCTTGTCGACGACGTTCGCACCACCGGCGCCACGCTTTCGGCGTGCATCACCGCGCTTCGTTCGGCTGGAGCGCAATCGATTGTCACGATGGTGTTTGCACAACGCGATTAGCCAGTTGGCACCTTCTTTAAAGCCGCAACGAACTTGTTCGGCGGAACGAACTCGTTGATGCGAAAAATCTCTTTGCCGTTCTTGTCGAGCATAATGACCGTGGGCAGCCCCACAACGCCGTACTTCTGCTGAAGGCGCGGAAAATTGGGCGTGTCGTCGTCTTCGATGCGAATTGCAACGAAGCGCTCTGCCTCGGCACGCACGGCGGGGTTTGGGAATGTCTCGTGGTCCAATTCCTTGCAGTTTGCACACCAATCTGCACCGAAGTCGATGAGCACTGGCTTGCCCTCGGCAAGGGCTTTTGCAAGGGCTTCTTCTTCGTTCGTGAGCCAGGCAATCTCGGGGGCATTTTTGATCTCAAGCGCCCTTTCGTGGTTCAAAGGAACCCAGCTCACGAACATGGCCGCACCCGCAACGGCCGGAACAATGGATGCAAGTTTCATCGTTTTCGACAAGTGCGCGATAGGCGACTTGCGACGCTCTGCCATGACATGGGCAAGGCCAAGACCAAGGCCAACGAAAAAAACCACCGCAGCCGCTGCACCAAAGCCGTAACCCGGATACGCAACAAGGCCGCGCACCACCTCAAAGCGGTCGCGCAAGAAGGCAAAGGCCATGTAGGCGAAAACGACACCGCTCGCCCACTTGATGCCCATCATCCAAGCGCCGCCCTTCGGCAGGTTGATCGCAAAAGCGCCGACCAAAAAAAAGATTAGGCCAAGGCCAAGCCCGAACGAAAAAAGCGCGCTGGCGCCGAGCACGTAGCTGTGAGAGCTGGCAATCACGGCAAGCATGCCCGTTAGAAATGGCCCGGTGCACGGCATGGCAACGAGGCCCATCACAAGGCCCATCGCAAACGCACCTTTGTACCCAACGCCTCCAACGGTCGACAGCCTATTCACCAGCGCCGAAGGCAGCGCCATCTCGAAGGCACCAAACATTGACGCGGCGAGCGCCATAAACATCACCGCAAAACCCATCACAACGAATGGGTTCGACAGTGCCCAACCCATGAGCCTGCCAGTTGCGGCCGAAATGAGGCCCATGGGAACGAACAGACACGTGATGCCGAGCACAAAGGTGGCTGAAAGCAAGGCGCCGCGCACACGCGACTTCGCTTGCGCTGCGCCGAAAATCGAGACCGTGATCGACACCATTGGGTAAACGCACGGAGTGAGGCTTGCCACAATGCCGAAGCCGAACGACGCGACCACGGCAAAAATGGCGCCGTGTGATTGCAAGATCTCCGCAAACCTGCCAGCGTCCGATTCTTCACCGCCCGTCGCCCACGCCAGCGTTGGTGCAAGCATGAGCGTGATGAAGATCAAAATTTGGGACAATCTACGGTTCACCGATTCATCCGAGCAGAAAGGCGAAAAATAACGAGACGCCCCAAAACGCGGGGCGCGTGGGGCACACATTCGAGCCTTCGACCCATCATAGCACTCGCGACCATGGACATATGAGGCCGGCAGTGCTAGCTCGCGAGCGTTCCGAAGCTTGGCGTCCGTTCGGACGTAACCATCACGTCCCATTGCTTGGCGCTAAGCCTTTTGTTTACGAGGCCCCATGTCGCTGCTCAGCGTGAGCACCCTCACAGCGTCCCGTGAAACCTTGGTCGAGGGCGGTGTTACCGTCGACCTCGACGCAACCCTACTCGTACAGCTCGTCCTCTTCGTCGTTCTCATCGTCGTGCTCAAGCCGATGCTGTTCGACCCCATGATGCGTCTGTTCGAAGAGCGCGAGAAGCGCATCGAGGGCACGCGTCGTGAAGCAACCAAAGAAGACGAGCGTTCGGCCAAGGCCCTTGCCAAGTACGAAGCCGTCCTCGCCAAAGCGCGCGCCGCCGGTGCTGCCGAACGCGATGCCCTTCGCGCAGAAAGCACTCGCAAAGAGGCCGAGCTCATGGCCGATGTCCGAAAAAACATCGCGTCCACTCTCGACCGCGGTCGCACAAGCATTAGTGGCGAGGCACAAGTTGCGCGCAAACAGCTCGGCGCCGAAGCCACCGCGCTCGGCAGGCAGATCGCAAGCCGCGTGCTTGGCCGTGAGGTGGTGCCATGAAAACCAAGCGTAAAATCACATTTGTCGTGCTTGCTTCAGCGTTGATGCTAGCCACGGTTGTCGCCTTTGCGCAAAGTCATGCAGCACCCGCTGGCCACGCAACGCCGGCCACGGCGCACGGCCAAGCAGCAAGCGAACACGGCACGCCTGGCGAGCACGCCGAGCACGCTGGCCACCACGGCCCAGAGCCAATCAACTGGCTCAATGTTTTCGACACGAAGAAGCCAGCAATCTTAGCGCTGGTCATCAACTTTGGTCTTCTTGCAGCCCTTTATTACGCACTCGGCAAAAAGCCGATCACCGAAGGGCTCAAGCAGCGGCGCATCACTATCGGCAAAGACATCGAAGACGCCCAAAAGTTTCTCGCCGAGGCGCAAGCGCGCGCGAAAAAATACCAAGGTGATCTTGCCCACGCCGATGCCGATGCCGAAACGGCACGCGACGCGATCGTCAGCTCCGGCAAGGGCGATGCCGAGCGCATGCTCAAAGACGCCAGCGAGCGGTCCGAGCGCATGCAGCGCGACGCCGAGCTCCTTGTCGAGCAAGAACGCCACCAGGTCCGGCACGACATCCATCTCGAAACCATCGATCTCGCGGTCAACGAAGCGGAAAAAATGCTCGCTCGCTCGATCACCGCCGACGATCACGCCCGCTTTGCCAACGACTTGCTCACCGAGCTTGCACGCCGTCCTGCCGCCGCTGCTGGTGCTTTGCGTGCGGCGAACGCGACAGACTCCACTCGAGGTGCCTCGTGATCCCCGGCGTCATTGCCAAGCGCTACGCTACTGCGCTGCTCGAGCTCGGAACCGAGTCGGGCGAACTCGACACACTCGTCGACGAAATGAGCCGCGCAGCCGAAAGCTACGAATCGAATAGCGAGCTGCGCGTGGCCTTCGAAGATCCACTTCTCGCTCCGTCGGTCAAAAAGGCCATCATGGCTGAAGTGTGCGAAGGGCTTGGCCTCGGTGCCACGGCAAAAAACACCCTCGGGCTTTTGGTCGATCGCCGCCGCATCAAGGCGTTGCCGGCCATCGCGAGCCGCCTTCGTGAACTCGCCGATCAGAAACGCGGCATCGTCCGCGCTGAAGTTTTGACGGCCATGCCTCTGCCAGAAGAATATTTCGCGCGTCTCGAGCGCGAGCTCGCACGCATCACGGGGCGCCGCATCGCGCTCGATCGCAAACTCGATCAGTCGCTCCTTTGCGGCGTTGTCGTGCGCGTGGGCGATACGGTGTACGATGGCTCGCTCATTGCGCGCCTGCGCCAAATGAAAGAGACCATGCTACCCAACTAACACGCCGCCTTTCCAACAGCGGACGAACCCCAACGAACGACACGCCGACATGATTGTTCGCGTGTCTAAACGAAAGACGAAAAAGAGAACGCCATGCAGCTTCGGGCCGAAGAGATCTCCTCGATCATCAAGAAGCAGATCCAAACGTACGAGAAAGCCGCGGTCACGACCGAAACCGGTACGGTTCTCAGCGTGGGTGACGGTATTGCACGCATTTATGGCCTTGAAGGTGCCATGGCCGGCGAGCTGATCGAGTTCCCCGGCAGCATCATGGGCCTGGTGCTGAACCTCGAAGCCGACAACGTTGGCGCCGCCCTCTTCGGCGAGTCAACGGGCATCAAGGAAGGCTCCACCGTCCGCCGCACCAACCGAATCATGGACGTGCCCGTTGGCGAAGCCCTTATCGGCCGCGTGGTCAACTCGCTCGGGCAAGCCATCGACGGCAAAGGCCCCATCGACACCCCGCACCGCCGCCGCGTGGAAATCAAAGCTCCAGGCATTCTTGCTCGTCAACCGGTCAAGGAACCACTGCAAACGGGCATCAAAGCTATCGACTCCATGGTGCCGATCGGGCGCGGCCAACGCGAGCTCATCATCGGCGATCGGCAAACGGGCAAAACCGCCGTCGCGATCGACACGATCATCAACCAGAAAGGCCTTGGCGTTTATTGCTTTTACATCGCCATCGGCCAAAAGCAGTCCACCGTGGCCGCCGTTGTCGACAAGCTCACCCACGCGGGGGCCATGGAATTTACGACGGTCGTCGTTTCCGGTGCGAGCGAATCCGCGCCGCTTCAATTCATTGCACCCTACACGGGTGTCACCATGGCCGAATACTTCCGCGACAGCGGTCGTCATGCACTTTGCATCTACGACGACCTGTCGAAACAAGCCGTCGCGTACCGCCAGTTGTCGCTTCTGCTCCGGCGCCCTCCGGGTCGCGAGGCCTACCCGGGTGATGTATTTTACATTCATTCGCGCCTGCTCGAACGCGCTGCACGAATGGCCGACGAGCTCGTCGTGGTCACGAAAGGCACGACCTGGGACAAGCGCGGCCCCGCGAAGGTGCACATCGGAGAGCAAGGTCACGATAGTGCCGCTCAGGAGCTCAAATCCAAAGGCGATGGCTACGAAATCTTGAAAAACCCCCAGGCGGGCGGCTCGCTCACGGCGCTTCCCATCATCGAAACCCAAGCGGGTGACGTCTCGGCGTACATTCCCACCAACGTCATCAGCATTACCGACGGCCAAATCTTCCTCGAGTCAGACCTCTTTTATTCTGGCGTTCGTCCGGCCATCAACGTCGGTATCTCCGTCAGCCGCGTTGGTGGTTCGGCGCAGATCAAAGCGATGAAATCCGTCGCCGGCTCACTAAAGCTCGATCTGGCGCAGTATCGTGAGAAAGCAGCGTTCAGCCAGTTTGCCTCTGACCTCGACCAAGTGACACGCGACATGCTCGATCGCGGTGTTCGCCTCGTCGAAATTCTCAAGCAGGGTCAGTACGTTCCGCAGCCGGTCGAAAAGCAGGTTGTCATCATTTACGCCGGCACGAAAGGACACCTCGACGGCATCGACGTGTCGAAGCTTGGCGAATACGAAAAGCATCTTTACCCGTTCATCGAGTCGAAGTACCCCGAAATTTTCGAGAACATTCGGACAACCAAGGCACTCGATAAGAACACCGAAGAGACCTTGAAAAAGGCATTGAATGACTTCGGCAAGGCCTTTGCCAAGAAGTAAGAGGCACCACTCCAATGCCGTCGCTCAAAACCATTCGCAAGCGGATCACAACCGTCAAAGCGACGCAAAAAATTACGCGCGCCATGAAGATGGTTGCCGGAGCGCGCCTCAACCGCGCGCAGCAGCGCATTACGCAGCTTCGTCCCTACGCGCTCAAAACGCAGGAAGTCCTCCACGGCGTTGCCAGCACAACGCTCTCGCAGCAGACCGCCGGCGAGCAGGGCGAGCAGGTGCAGGCTGACTCGAAAGACGTGGTTCATCCGCTGCTGCAGCAAAGGCCCGAGCGCACGGCTCTCATCTTGGTGCTCTCGGGCGACCGCGGGCTTTGCGGCGCGTTCAACGCCAATGCGAGCAAGGCAGCCGAACGCACGTGGCGCGCGAAGAAGCAAGAAGGGGTCGAAGTTCTCTTCGGAACGATCGGCAAGAAAAGCCGCGACTACCTTATTCGGCGCCGTGGCACGATCACGCGAGACTTTCCCAAAATGTACGACAGTCTCGATTTCGGCAAGGCTGGCATCGTGGCCGACTGGGTCATTGACAAGTATGCGAAGGCTGAAATCGACACTGTATATGTAGTTTACAACGAATTCAAAAGCGCCATCACGCAGAGAACCGTCGTCGAGCAGCTTCTACCCCTTCCAAAACCACCGCCACGCCCCGAGGGTTCGCTCGCCCCAACCGAGTACGGATTCGAGCCAAACGAGCACACTGTCCTCGAGCGCCTCATGCCAATGTACGTGGAGGTTTCGCTCTATCGAGCCATGCTCGAGAGCCAGGCCAGCGAGTTTGGCGCGCGCATGACCGCCATGGACGCAGCGACGCGCAACGCGAAAGACATGATTGGTCGACTGACCCTTGTATACAACCGCGCACGTCAAGCTGCGATCACCAAAGAGTTGATGGAGATCATCGGCGGCGCCGAAGCCCTCAAGGAATAACGTCGGATAAGAATCGATGCGAACTGCGTTCAATCCTTGTCGCGATTCGCTATTTCGACTACGGTGCGCGGCCATGTCCCGTCAGAAATCTCTATTCGCTCTTTCTGCACTCCTCCTCACCGCCGCATGCGGTGGATCCGAACCCGCCGCCAAAGCACCGGAAGCGGAAACCGCCGAAGCGGCCACCGCCACCCCGACCGAAATGCCGCCGCCGGCGCCCACCGCCGCCGAAACGCCGGCGCCGCCTCCTCCGGAAGCAGCGCCTGCGCCTCCGCAGCCGAAAATCGACGTCGCTGCGATGAAGTTTTCGCCAAAGAAAGGCGGCAAAGCCAGGCCCTTCGAAGTCAAGGGCGACGGCACCGTCACAGGTCACGACGGCAAAACACTGCTCCGCATCAGTGGCGACCACATCGAAGATGCGAGTGGTAAAACGCTCGTGACCCTTGGCTCAGACGGCTCGCTCATGGGTGAATTCAAAGGCACTCTTCGAATGATGGGTGACGACGTCGTCGGCGATGACGAGAAAATCTCCGTCGGCGACGACGGCACCGTAACCATGACGCGCGGCAAGAAGACTGAGCCCGTTGGCAAGTTCGAAGGCAGCGCTGGTGCAAAGAAAACCGCGGCTCTTGTCATGCTTGCCCTTCATGCAATGCATCACGAGCAACATCATGCGGCCATGCCAAAGGCTCAACCAAAGCATCCCGCAGCCGCCAAACCCGCTGCGAAGCCGAAGCCATAAAATCGCTTTCAAGTTGACGTGAACATGCCGCCTGCGAAGCCATTCGTAGGGGCGCAGTATGCTGCGCCCCTACCGAGCGATCGCCGCAGCCGCCAACGATGAAATCGCGTCAACTCGAAAGTGGTATGCGTGCCGTCGTCCGTCCACGCGCGTTGCTCTATGATCTCGACGGCACGCTCATCGACTCGCGAAAAGACATCGCTGAGGCATGCAACGAAACGTTGCGGTCGTTTGGGCGTACTCCACAAAAGTTCGAAGCCATCGTGGCTATGATCGGCGACGGGGCAAAAACGCTCATCGCGCGAGTCTTCGGTGTGCGTGAGGACGATCCTATCGTTTCCAATGCTGTCACGGTATTCCGCCAATTTTATACGGCGAAGCCGTGCGTGCACACCACACTTTTGCCGGGTGCACGCGAAGCGCTCCACTCAGGTGTGCGCGCGGCACTCGTTACGAACAAGCCGCGCGACATAACTTTGCTCGTGCTCGAGGCACTCGGCATCAGCAACGCTTTTGAGATGGTGTGGGCTGCGGATGGGCCGCTCAAGCCGTCGCCTGCTGGCGTAGTTGCTGCGCTCGAAGCACTTCATATCGATGCATCCGACGCCTGGTTCGTGGGTGATGGCGCGCAAGACATAGGTGCTGCGAAAGCCGCCGGTGTTTTCGTCGCGCTCGTTGCCGGCATTGGCGATCATGGCAGCGCACATGCAGCAGGGCCCGATCTGCTGCTGCCTAGTTTGTCTGCGCTGCTTCCATACCTGCGTTAATTTGATCGACCAAAATCGCGTCGGGGCTTGCGGACGGCAGCGGACGCAGCATGGAGCGACGAACGCGAAAAGCGAATCGGGCGGTAAGCAGCGTGATCGAAAAAATCACGGCAATGCCCCATGCCATGCGGAACGAAGCGCTTGTTTGCGTCGTGTGTCGCGACAGAGCGACCAGCGCAAAGCCAAGGCCGGAAAGCGAGACGAGCCGTTTGCTCGTTGTAGGGGGGCGATTCATCGCGCCCTCGCGATTGGGCGCCATGAATGGCGCCCCTACGAATTTGTTTTGTTCGCGGTCTAACGGTGCTGTCATCACTATCAACCATTGTATTGTGCAGCTTTTTACGAGGAAAAGGAGAGCGCCAGCAAGTTTGGTCGCAAGCTGGTGAGAGCCCATTGCATCCGGAAGCTGCCATCCCCCAAAGAACACCGCAGCGCCAAGTGCACATGCCAGCAGCACTCCCACGCGCTCAACGGCATATGCTCTAGTATCCGTGGGTTCCTCGCTACGTTGGTGGATCAGCCAACCCAGCGCACCAAAGTATGCAGTAGCGAGCACGAGGGCGGCCGGCTCTCGAGCCGCGGAAAATTCCCATGGAAGCGCGCCTTGCGAGCGAACAAGCTCGCCGAGTGACAACGCACCTTCGAGTGCGATCATCCCTGCAAAGGGCAACGCGAGCGCGAGGCAAGCACCAAGAGCCCCAATCGCCGCGCGCAAAGCTTTAAAGTTGCCACTTTTTGCTGTGGCTCGCGCGGTGGCCAAGAGACCCATCGTGATCACGAGCAGCATCGCACCATCGAGTTCGGCGGAGATGACGTACGAACCAAGAGCGAAGGTGCCAACGAAGATCAATGCGAGAAAGTACGCAATGGCCGAAGCTCCTTTGCCGGTCACTGCATGCACCAGAGCCTCCGCGCTCGTGCGCCGAAGGCGTGAAGCAACGCGAAGCTCGGCGGCGCTGAGAAGTGCGGGCAATGGCACCACGAGAAGAACGAGAGACGCAAGCGCGAGCCAAACGATGACGATGGCTGGCCCGTACTCGATCGGAATGCGTTCAGAGGCGTACCCCGATAAAGGCAATGTCTTGGTCTCTTCGCCGGCCCCATCGGCATGGCGCACGAGCAACGTCACGGTACGCGACGACGCCGGAAGCACGTCGGAGGCATTCGCAACGACGACTCCATCTACTTCTGCGAGCACATCGCCGACTTGAATACCTGCGCGATCAGCGGGCGATCCAGGTCGGACGCCTTGGATCGGAAGACCGCGTGGCGCCGGCTCATTGGCTGTGATGCCGGCATTCATGCCGTCGTTTATCCCGAGAAAGGCGAGCACGCGGGCTCCTTCCTTGGCACGCGCACTTTGCTGATCACTCCGAAGTGCGGGCGGGCGCACATCGAGAAGAACGCCGCGCAGAACACCGACGAGCGGAGGCGCCCCAGGCGTAGTCGATGCAAAGGCAAGTTCGACTTCGCCGCGGAAGGTTGTGTGCAAAGCAGCATCGCCACGGCCGCAGAAGCGCTCCTCGAACGCATCGGTAAACGCGGCTTCAATGCGCTCGCTGCTCATGACCACGGCATCGAGCTCGATGCTCGCACCCGTGGCCTTCTCACCAGGGCGGTGAAGCGCGCCGCGGAACGTCAAGTGTGCGACGCGGCCCTGCGGGAAGCCGGAGCCCCGTAGCTCGAAACGATCGCCGACCTCAATCTCGCGCGGTGAGATCTCGGTGACTTCGATCCATGGGGCCACAAGGTCGCGATCGCAGCCAGAAAGATCTAGGACGATCGCAAGAGCCATTGCCAAAGCCACGAGTATCGAACGGCCGAAGTGCTGCACCTCTCATCGAATAGAAGAGATGCCCAAATTGCGCGACTTTTCGGCTACTTTTTGCCATGCTGCGCGCCATGGTGAAGGTCTACGCAGTCATCATGGCAGGAGGCGCGGGTACGCGTTTTTGGCCGGCTTCGCGAGTGCTCCGGCCGAAGCAGCTTTTACCCCTCGCAGGACAATCAGGCGAGGTTCTGCTCGCCGCAACCGTGCAAAGGCTTGCTCCGCTCATCACGCCTGACCGCGTCGTCATTGTAACGGGCGAGCCGCTCGCCAATGCAACGGCCGCAGCGGTGCCCGAGGTGCCACGCGCACAAATCCTCTGCGAGCCTGCCCCACGCAACACGGCGCCGTGCATCGCATGGGCAACGTCGGTGATCGAAGCCATGGATCCTGATGCCGTCGTTGCCGTTTTGCCGAGCGATCATTTCATCGCAAACAGCGCCGAATTCCATCGCGTGCTCGAACGGGCGATCGCTACCGCCGCACTCGGCCATGTCACGACAGTCGGCATTGTTCCAACGCGCGCGGAAACGGGCTACGGCTACATCGAGCTCGGCGCTCCGCTGGCAAGCGCGGGCAACGCGAGCAACACGGGCGCGATGAGCGTGCTCCGCTTCGTCGAGAAACCCAATCTCGAGCGAGCCTTAGAGTTTTTGAATGGCAAACGCCATCTCTGGAACGCCGGCATGTTTTTCTTTCGTGCGCGTGACATGCACGCACTCGTGGGCGAGCACTTGCCCGAGCTTGCCGCTGGCATCGCGCAAATCGACCAAGCGTCGAGCACCGCGAACGCCGCTACAGTGCTCAAAAACATCTTTCCCACGTTGCCAAGCATCTCGATAGACCACGGCGTGATGGAGAAGGCCACGCGACTTGCGGTGGTGCCGGGCAACTTCGGTTGGAGCGATGTCGGCAGTTGGCAATCAGCCTGGGAACTCGGCAACAAAGACGATCACGGCAACGCACTCGAGCCTGATACCATTGCCATCGACACCACGAACAGTCTCGTACGCACACTCGGCACGACGAAGAAGGTGGTCGCTCTGGTGGGTGTCCGGGATCTCGTCGTGGTGGATACCGATGATGCAATCCTCGTCATACCGCGCGATCGTGCCCAGGACGTGCGCATGGTCGTCGATGCGCTAAAAGCTCGAGGCAAGACGAACTTACTTTAAGGGCACAGCATGCTGCGCCCCTACGATTTCGACCGCGAGCGGCGGCGGGCTCCTCTTGCTTTCGCCGACTTTTTCTTTGGCGCTGCAGCGTACGGATCGTAGTCCGCCCCGCCGTTTGCTTC
This sequence comes from Polyangiaceae bacterium, assembly GCA_009780955.1. Lineage (GTDB taxonomy): Bacteria > Myxococcota_A > Polyangia > Polyangiales > Polyangiaceae > Labilithrix. The sequence continues at coordinate 15,211 of WQZB01000026.1, forward strand.
TTGATTTTCTTGACGAGCGTCACTCTTTGCCATCGATTCAAGGCGTTTGAGATCGTCTCGCAACTTCGCGGCACGCTCGAAGTCGAGGTTCTCGGCTGCGGTAAACATTTCCGTGCGCATTGCACGTATCTGCTCCGACACATCGACGGACGCGCGCACGCCCTTGCCTGACTTGACGCCCGACTTCGGCACCTTTGGAACTTCGAAGTAGTCCATCGTGCCTGCCGCGGGATTGATGTTCATGACGGCACGAACCACGGTAGCCGGAACGATGCCGTGCTCGCGATTGTACGTCTCTTGAATCACACGACGCCGGTTCGTTTCATCGATCGCATTTTTCATCGCGGGCGTGATGCCGTCGGCGTACATGATGACGCGCCCGTTGACGTTGCGTGCGGCACGCCCGATGGTCTGAATGAGCGAGCGCGGGCTTCGCAAAAAGCCTTCCTTGTCGGCGTCGAAGATGGCCACGAGCGACACTTCGGGCAGGTCGAGACCTTCGCGAAGCAGATTGATGCCCACGAGCACATCGAATTCGCCAAGGCGCAAATCACGTAAGATATCGATACGCTCGAGCGTTTCGACGTCGGAATGCAAGTAGCGAATCCGAACGCCGAGCTCGCGGTAATAATCGGTTAAATCCTCGGCCATACGCTTCGTCAGCGTTGTGCAGAGCACACGCTCATTTTTCGATGCGCGATCGCGAATCTCGACGAGCAGATCATCGACTTGGCCGGAAACCGGACGCACCTCCACGACGGGATCGGTCAAGCCCGTTGGGCGAATGACTTGCTCGACGAACGAACCTTGGGATTTCTGAAGCTCGTAATCGCCCGGCGTTGCCGAAACGTAGATGCATTGGTAGACGTGCTCTTCGAACTCTTCGAACTTGAGCGGCCGGTTGTCGAGCGCGCTCGGCAGACGAAAGCCGTACTCGACAAGGGTTGCTTTGCGCGCACGGTCGCCGCGGTACATCGCGGCCACCTGCGGCATGGTTTGGTGCGACTCGTCCACAATGAGGAGAAAATCTTTTGGGAAATAGTCAATGAGCGTGGGCGGAGGCTCGCCGGCCTTTCGCGCAGACAGATGGCGCGAATAGTTCTCGATGCCATTGCAAAACCCCATCTGCTCCATCATCTCGATGTCGTAAAGGGTTCGCTGCTCGAGCCTTTGCTTTTCGAGAAATCTGCCTTCTTTATCGAAAAATTCGAGCCTGTCGCGAAGCGCATCGCGAATTTCGACAATCGCGCGGCGCATTTGCTCTTGCGGGGTCACGTAGTGCGAGCCTGGAAAAACCGCGTAACGATCGAGTGAGGACTTCACCCTGCCGCGGATTGGATCGACCTCTTTGATGGCCTCGATGGTGTCGCCGAAAAACTCGATGCGCACGGCCGTGTCGGATTCGTAAGCAGGGAATACTTCCACGACATCGCCGCGCACACGGAAGGTGCCACGGTGAAAATCGATATCGTTTCGTTCGTATTGGATATCGACAAGCATGCGAAGAAGGTTGTCACGCCGGAATTCCTCGTTCACCCTGAGGTCGATGAGCAACCCATGGTAGCTTTCGGCACTGCCGATGCCATAAATGCAGCTTACCGAGGCGACGATAATGACGTCGCGCCGAGAAAGAAGCGCGCGCGTCGCCGCGTGGCGCATGCGGTCGATTTGGTCGTTGATGATGGCGTCTTTGTCGATGTAGGTGTCGCTTGCCGGAACGTAAGCCTCAGGCTGGTAATAATCATAATAGCTAACGAAGTATTCCACGGCATTGTCCGGGAAAAGCTCTTTCATTTCGCCATAAAGTTGTGCGGCGAGCGTTTTGTTTGGCGCAAGAATGAGCGTTGGCCGGCCGCGGGCCTGAATGACATTGGCAATGGTGAAGGTTTTGCCCGAGCCTGTAATTCCGAGCAAAACTTGGTGCTGCTCGCCTGCAGCAAGCCCACATAGAAGCTTTTTGATGGCCTCGGGTTGGTCGCCTTTCGGCTCGAACTGCGACGACAATTTGAAAGCAGCCATAAGTTCACCGAACTTGGCCCTGGTAGGGTACTCGAGTTACCGCGCGCAAGGTAATCTCGGCGGCGAGCAAGGCAAGCAGCACCAGGGCGATGAGCCACGAGACATCGACGACTGCAACGCCTCCGCCGAGCGACGACGATGTGGACCCCTTACTCATGGCGCGCGGCCGGAGATCGATCTCGCGAGCCACGGGCGCGGCGACACGATTCTCTTTTGCGCCGTCCACAATCAGCGTGTAGGCGCCCACGACTTCGGGCACGATGTGCAAGCCTCCTTCATCGCGAACCGCGACGACAGGACCACGAGGCCCCATGGCCTCGAGATGGCTAGAAGCCGGGAAAGTCCAGGGTGTTGCTACATCCGACCTATGCTTTGCAGAGTGCAAGCGCGCTTCGGAAACGAATGCATCGAGCAGCGCGAGAAACCCAGGCCTGAGCGCAAAGTCGCTTATGTCGACCGACAGCGGCAAGGTTGTAATCCACACCTCACCTCGGCCGATGGCACGCCGAGCAACGAGCGGCGCGCCATCGCTCCACGCAAGCAGATTTTCGTATGACGACAGATCGCCGTCGCCGAGATGCGCGCGTCCTTCGGGCGCGAGATCTTCCAGGCTCCGTGCAGCCTCGCCGAAAAAGGGCGATATTGTGGTTGCCGCGCCTTTTGCTTTCGCTGTCGCCCATCCTACCGCGTGCGCCAAAAACGGCTCGAAATTCGCGCCCAACGGCGCTGAGGCCGCATGCGGTCCGAACGCAATGAGCAAGAGCCCGCCGCGCTCGACGAATGCGCTGAGCGCGTGGCGCTCTTCGGGCGTAAAGCCTGGGGGATCATCGATGGATATCGCGGCAAAAGCCGCTGTATCTTCTTTTCGATCAGGCACTTGCGGAATCGGGCGCACGGTCATGTCGATGCGAAGCGCAGCGAGTGCCTGCTCGACAACGGGCGCGCCTCCGGTGGCAACCGACCCGCTCGATCGATCGCCAACAGCCGCGATCGCAGCGGGGCCTGCTTCTGCAACGACCGGAGCGAAGTCGTCCGCCGCCACAGCGTCGCTGCCCGTGAGCCATGCAACGAGCTCGCGCGCGTCGTCGCCAGCTCCATTGACAAGAGCCGTAACCTCGCCAACGGTTGCCTCAGGGAGCTTCGCGCTCGCGATGACTTTGTCGCCGTCTTTGATTTCGACCTCGCGATTCTTCGCGGCGGCCGGCGCCGTGCACACGAAACGCACGCGAACCTGACCCCGAGCTCTGTCGGCCGAGAGCAGTCCGCAGTCGCCACGAGCCGCGGGCTCGGCGAGGTCCGGCATTGCCAACCACACCGGTATGTCGCTCGTTTCGCCGAGCGGGGCAGCTTCAGGATTGCCGTCGGCAAGATCGCTGAGCACGACGATACGCCTGTCGATCTGAGGCAGATCCGAGATGAGCGTTTTGGCCACCGCGAGAGCGCCATCGAGATCGGTTGCGCGGTCGGACTCGCCCATGGCTTCGAGTGCCGCACGCGCCGAGCGAATGTCGGTGGTGGCGGCAAGCCCCACACGCGGAGCAGCACCCGCGAGCACAATGGCTACCGCATCCCCTTCGTGGAGCGAGGCAAGGATTTGGCGCGCACCTTCGCGGGCGCGCGCAAATTTCGTTCGCCCTCTTGCCTCGCCCGCCGCGCGCATGCTCATCGAGTCATCGAGCACGATCGCAACGGCAACGGAGGTGCCGGAGCGATTCATTGCGAGGCGACTGCAGCGCACGAGAGGGGAAGCACCGAGCAGTGCGAGCGCGACGATCGACGCCGCGCGAATCGCAAAAAGCGGACGGTCTTCGAGCCGTGCGCGACGCCGCGCCTTCGGCTGTGCGCTCGGAACGATGCGAGCAGGAGCAAACAACTTCTCTTCGGCGCGGCTGCGCCGAAGGCGATGCGCGAGGTACGGAGCGACCACGAGCAGCGCAACGGCGAGCGCGAAAACGGTAAGGAAGGTCACCGCACGGCCTCGATGATCGAGCGCACCGCCCGAGTGGGATCTCGATCGGTCGTCATGGTCAAGAAGTGCGCTCCACGCGCCACGAGCGCGCGCCGCCACTCGGCCTGCATGGCACGAAGACGCGCGAGGTATTCGTCGCGCGCGCTCTGGTCGGTCTCGACCACCGCACTGCCTTCGAGCGCCTTGAGCCGCACAGCTTTGTGGAATGGAAATGTTGCTTCGTCCAGATCGAGCGTTTGCACGACGACAAGCACGCGTCCTCGGGTTGCGATCGCGCTCAGCCGATCGGACGCCTCGGATGGCAGATCGAGCAAGTCACTCAAGATGACGACGATCGAGCCGCGACGCGCCGTGCGCGACAAGCCCCCAAGCGCGCGATCGAGCGCTGAGGTGTCGGCAAGGGCGTCGCCTCGAGCCGATTGCCCCTCGAGGGAATCGACCACGCGTTCAAACGCCTCGCGCCCGCCGCTGACAGGCACCGGTCGCGCGCTCGCCAATCCTCCGATGAACCCGAGCCCGACGGGATCGCCGCTGCGCACCGCAACGCGCGCAAGTGCCGCCGCAACGAGCGACGCCCACGCGAGCTTCGCGCCAGGTGCGTGGGATCCTCGATATCCCATCGACGCCGTTGCGTCGACAACGAGGCGGAGCGCGCGATCCGTCTCGGTTTCAAATTGACGCACCAGCAGGTGCTCGTGGCGCAGAAAGGAGCGCATGTCGAGCCAGCGCAAATCGTCGCCCGGCGTGTAGGCTCGATATCCGCCAAACTCGACGCCTGCGCCTCTGCGTGCGCTACGGTGGGCGCCAGCGTAAACGCCCTCGGCCACCCTACGCGCACGAATGCGTAGTGGCCCGAGGCTTCCCCAATCGAGCGCACCGCGAAGCCCACCAGCGGTGGCGCCTGACGCTCGCATGCTTTCGGAAGTGGCTCGACGCACGACCAAAACGCCCTCACGCTTATGGCAAACCAACCTCGGGTACGGGGCCACCAACTTGCGCCCGCGAGCCGCTCAAGATCTCCCGTGCAAGCGCAACTTCCATGAGATCGAGGCCGGGCGATACGAGAACCTGCTTGAGCGCGGCGTCTGCTCCCTGCATGTTGCCAGAAATTTTTTGCTCGATGGCCGAGTAAAAGAGCGACTCGGTTTTCTGCGTGGGCGTCTGTGCTGCCGCCACGAGCCCCGACACCGAAAGCTTGCCTGCGCCGTAGGCGGCAACCTTACCAACCCAATGTGGATCGCTTGCGGCCTGCGCGAGCACGCGGTCGGCCGAGCCGTCGGTTGGCACTCTCATTTGCCGCTCGAGCAGACGAACCCAAAGCGCGTAGTAGACGATGTCGTCGCGCTCGATTTCAGCAGACACGGCGCGCGCAAGACCATCGCGCGCACCCGTGAGATCGCCTTTGACGAACGCGCGCCCAACGATATGCCCAAGGGTTGCGGCTGCCTGTTGCTTGTCGCGCGGGGCTGCCTCGAGCGCCCGCTCGAGAGCCTTGAGCGCACTCGAACCAGCACCAAAACGGTCGAGCACACGCGCGATCAGTCGCTCGACGCGCGCGCGGTCGTCGCCACGCGTGGCGCTGCGGGCCGCTGCGAGATCTTTCAGCGCAGCGGCGAGAGGCTTGCGCGCCGCGCTTGCATCGCCTTGTTCACGCGCGATGTCGCTTTGCAAAAGCAAGATCTCACCGCGCAAGGCGGCGTCGGCGTTCGCGCTATTCGCGTTGGCAGCCGAAAGCGCCGCGCGCAGACGCTGGCGCGCAGCTTCGGCCTGACCATCGTGCCAATCAAGGCGTGCAAGCGATAGCATGACGCCGCCGCTTTTCTCACGCTGCTCGGCAAGCGTGAGAAGTTTGCGCGCGTCAGGCAAGCGCCCCTCACGGATCTCGATCTCGCCCATCATCGCGTAGACCTTCGCAGGGCTCGGCTGCACATTTTTTGCGGTATCGGCCGCGGCAAGAATAGGTCGCGCCGCGAGGAAGATTCTGCGCACACTTGCAGGGTCGTCGGCTTGCACGCCGCGCCCCATCGCTTGCATCGTGATGGCAAGGCCAAGGCCCAAAATGTGCGGATCGGCGTGCGCTTGAATCGCATCGGCAAGAACGGCCGGCGCGGCCTCGCCCATTCCCATTTCGACAAGCATCGAGGCAACGTAAGCTGCTGGCTCCAGCGAGGTCGGATCGAGGCGGTAAGCTTCCACCGCAGCAACGAAGGATGCAACGCGAAGCAAATCGACGTCGCGATCGACATCGTCGATGTCGTCGCCTTTCGTTTGTTGCGGCAGCGATCGGACGATGCGAGCAAGATCGAGCCACTTATCGGAGTCCGGATTGTCGATCACGGCTTGAAGCGATTCGATGAGCTCCGGACGCGTGAGCTCACGCAAGTTCGCGGTGTTGATCGCGTTGAGGGCGCCGCGCGGATCCGCGTTGCGAAGGTAGATGGCGGCAAGCACCGTGGTGCCCATCACGAGCGCACGCACGGCTTCGATGCGATCTTGATTTGTGATCTGTGCGCCGCCGGACGTGCGCAAGGCCATGGCCTTTTTGACAAAGTCGGTCGCTTTTGCTGCGGCGTCGTCGCGTGCAGCAAGGCTTGGCTCGAGCAAGTGGCGCGTCACCGCGGCGGCCTCGAGCGCGCCTGCGATCTGCATCGCGCCATTGCCGCTGGTCTGGCGCGTCCAAGCGATGATGGCATTGAGGTGATCTCGGATGTCGGCGTTCTCGTGCGCCGGTGCGAGCCGGCTAAGAAGCTCGTAAGTTGCGCGCGCGCGGCCCTCGTCGCCCCTGCGTGCAAATTCCTCGCTGGCAGCACGCAGAGCCGCGTACCCATTGGCCCCGAGCATGTTGCCCGTGAGCTCGCCTGCTCGCACGAGAAACATCGCGCCCGAAAGCGAAGCGATCGCGCGATCGCGATCGCGCTCTTTGAAGCGGGCGGCTGCGCGTGTCATCTGGTGAGAGACAACGCCAGCGAGACGCCCGGCGCGCTCGTTCGGTTTGCTCGTAAGCAGATCGCGAACGCTGCCGGCGAATGCGTCGTCGGTCACCTCGGCGGTGGCAAGGGCCGGGTGCTCAGGGTGGTGAACCGGCTCGCCAGCCTGGCCGTGGCCCGAACCGCACGCGACAGCCGCGAGCGGCAGCGCGATAAGTACTAGGATCCTGGACCGACGCATGGGCGGCGAGCTTAGTCGAGCTGCCTCGCCAGAGGCTAAAAGATCAGAAGCTACAGAGTCGACGTTCCGCAAGCTTCAAAGCGACAGCAGGACGCATGAGCTTCGACATAATTGCCTTGTCGCCTTATCGCGCAGCATAGTCTTCTGACTTTCGCTATGCCGCATGCGCATCTGCTCGTCGTTGACGATGAGCCATCGATTCTTACCACATTGCAGAAAGCTCTCTCGCTCGAGGGATATGCCGTCGACGTTGCGGGCGGCATGAAAGTGGCCGACGAAAAACTGAAGAAGCGTACCTATGACTTGTGCTTGTTCGACGTGCAATTGCCCGATGGCGACGGGATCTCGCTCTTGTCGAACCTGCGCGCTGCAAAAAACGAAGTGCCCATCATCATGATGAGCGGGCATGCAACGATTGACACCGCCGTTCGTGCAACGCGCCTTGGTGCGCTGAATTTTCTCGAAAAGCCAATCAACACCGACGCGCTGCTCATCGCGATCGAAACCGCCTTGCGCTTGCATCGCGCCGAAAGTGAAGCAAACGAGCTTCGTTTGGCAACAGGCCAAGCCGGTGACCTCATCGGTGACAGCCCTGCCATCAAAAAGCTTGTCGAACAGGTTGCGCGCGCCGCGAAAAGCTCCGCGAGCGTTCTTTTGACAGGCGAGCGCGGCACAGGAAAAGAGCTCGTTGCGCGCGCCATTCACCAGCTTTCGCCGCGCGCGAAGGGGCCGCTCGAAAAGCTCAATTGCGCCGCGTTGCCGAGCGAGCTCATTGAGAGCGAACTTTTCGGTCACGAGGCCGGAGCCTTTACCGGAGCCACCAAACAGCGGCGCGGCAAATTCGAACGAGCCAGCTTCGGCACGCTGTTTCTCGACGAAGTCGGCGACATGCCGCTGGCCATGCAGTCGAAGCTTCTTCGCGTTCTGCAAGAGCGCGAAATCGAGCGCGTTGGCGGTAGCGAAGTCATCAAGGTAGACACGCGCGTGGTGGCGGCAACGAATCGCGATCTGGTCAAGGCCTGCGAGTCCAATGCGTTTCGCGCCGACCTGTACGATCGGCTCAACGTCGTGCCGCTTCACATTCCGCCGCTGCGCGCGCGCCGCGACGACATTCCCATTCTTGCCGCGCACTTTCTCAAGCTTGCTGCCAAGGCCAACGATCGACCAGGCATCCGGCTCGAAGACGAAGCCATCGCGATACTTGTATCGTACAATTTTCCTGGCAACGTCCGCGAGCTGAAAAACCTGACCGAACGGCTCGTCATTCTCACCCCCGACGACGTCATTCGCGCTGCCGACGTGCAGAGCTGCCTACCTGGCAGCGGTGGCAGCAAAGCGGCGGGCCTGTATCGGCCAGGCGTGCCGCTACGCGAGCTCGTTGAACAAGCCGAGCGGCAGATCATTGTAGACGCACTTGCCCACCACGGCGGACAAATGGCAGCCACCGCGCGCGCTCTCGATCTCGAGCGAAGCCACCTCTACAAGAAAGCGCGTGCTCTTGGCTTGCGAGGCGAAAGCAAAGGCGACGACGACGAGTGAACGATGTCAACCGAGCTTCGCGCTAGCATTGCCGAGCGCACGGGCCAAACGGCCGAAACACTTACGCGCGCCGAGCAAGCCGAACAAGAAAGAGTTTTGCTGCCGCCCGTTCTTGCGCCCGAAGGCGTTGTCGTCACGCGCATCGGCGACATCGCGGCTCGTGCCTCGAGCAGCGCACGTACCGATGTTGCGGGCGTGCGCGGAAGCGCCGACGCCGCACTCATCGCAGCACTTGCAACCTACAATTGTCCCGTCGTCGCCGTCACTTCCGATCTCGATGGCGCGCGACGTCTCGCGGGCGACGTGCGCACGTTGCTCGGCCAAAGCCCGACACCCGAAAAAGGCTCGGACGTCGACAACGTGCGCGATGGCGTCGACGAGCTCGCTTCGGACAACGACGTTCTCGTTCTTGCTACGGCAGACTCTTCGCCCTTCGCCGAGGTGAACCCCGACAGGCGCGGTGCGATGAGCCGCATGGCTACCCTCTCGCACCTGGCGTGCGGTCGCCCGTATCGCGTGCTCGTGGTCACGGCCGCGGCGCTCGCGCGAAAGTTCGTGCCGCCCGACGCGGTTGCCAAAGCCACGCAGCGCATCGTGTTCGAGAGCGAGCTCAATCGCGACGAGCTTCTTCAGGCGCTCACCGTGGCAGGCTACATTCGCGTGCCTGTCGTCGAAGATCCAGGGTCGTTTGCCGTACGCGGATCGCTCATCGACCTTTGGCCGCCGGGTACAAGCTGTCCGTTTCGCGTCGAGCTGTACGGCGATCTTACGATTGGTATGAAGCCGTTCGACGCGGTCGAGCAGACAACACGCGGAGCCACGAATGTGCGAGAGGTTTGGCTGCCGCCGGCGCGCGAGGCGATCCTCACAGAGGACAACATCGAGCGCGCACGCGAACGCATCAACCAGCTCGCCGACGCGATCAACTGGCCAACCGTAAAGGCTCGGGCGCTCGAAAGCGACGTCACGGCGGGGCGCGCGTTCTTTGGCGCCGACGCCTATTTGTATGCATACTACAATAATCTTGCTTCGCTCGATGCGTACGTGAGCAAAGACGCGCTCGTGGTTCTCACCTCACCCGCTGAGATCACGCGCGAAGTTCAGGGCGAAATCGCGCGCATTTACGACGATGCGGCAGCGAAATCAGGCGAACCGCATTTCCCACCAGAAGCGTTCTTGCGTTGCGAAAATGACATTGCGATCGATCTCGCGTCGCATCGCGTGGTCACCTTCCACAGTACGGCAATTCTCGGTGCACCTGATAACGAACGCGCGCAAGGGCTCGCAGCCTATGAAGTCACCCTGGATCCGGTCCACATCGCCTCGAGCGATCACAACGACCTCACGCACGCCGTCAAAACCGCACGCTCCGGAAAAGGCCACGCGGCCACGCTCGGGCCCGTTGCACGCCACATTGCACATTACAACGATTATGGGTTGCGCGTTTTTCTCACGGCGCGTGCACAAACCCAAGGAGCGCGTCTCGCGCAGCTTCTCACTCACCTCGGCATCAAGTGCCGTGTGCGCTCCGGCGACTTCCGTGGCTCATGGCTCACCGAAGCGCGCCATGAAAACGAGCCCGACGCGCAGATCGTTACGGTGCCGCTGTCTCGTGGCGTCGTCATGCCGGGTGAAGGCTACGCAATCATCACCGAGGAAGAAATTTTTGGCGGCCGCGCGCATCGCACGCGCGATCGCAGCAAAGCCAAAGACTTCGCTCGGCCCTTTCTTGAAGATTTGAAGAGTCTCAAAGTGGGCGACTTCGTCGTCCACGTCGAGCACGGCATTGGCCGCTATGCAGGCTTGGTGCACAAAGAGGTGGGCGGGCTCACGGTCGATCTGCTCGTCGTCGAGTACGCGGCCGGCGACAGGCTTTATCTGCCCGTCTACCGCATGAACCAGATCCAGAAATTCTCTGGCGGCGAGGCTGCGCAGCCCAAAGTCGATCGGCTCGGAGCCTCGACGTTTGCAAAAACCAAAGCGCGCGTGAAAAAGGCCGTTCGCCAAATGGCCGACGAGCTATTGCGCCTGTACGCCGAGCGGCAAGCCCAGCCCGGCATCGCGCTCGATACCATCGACGACGACTACCGCGCGTTCGAAGCTACCTTCCCGTTCGACGAGACCGACGATCAAGCAAGGGCAATCGACGACATCAACCGCGACCTCGATGCGCCGCGCCCCATGGATCGCCTGGTTTGCGGCGACGTCGGCTTCGGCAAAACCGAGCTTGCCATCCGCGCTGCATTTCGCGTGGCCATGAGCGGCAGGCAAGTCGCGGTGCTTTGCCCAACCACGGTGCTCGCGCAACAGCATTTTCGCACCTTCGAAGCGCGAATGGGCGATTACCCCCTGACCATTCATGCGCTAAGCCGATTTCAAACCAAGAAAGAACAAGATAACATATTAGCCTTACTCAAAGAAGGCAAAGCAGACGTTGTCATCGGCACACACCGCCTTCTATCGAAAGATGTTCATTATCGAAATTTGGGTCTGCTCGTGGTCGACGAAGAGCAGCGCTTCGGCGTCGCGCACAAAGAGCGCATCAAAGCCCTTCGCACGACGGTCGATGTGCTCACACTGACCGCAACGCCCATCCCGCGCACATTGCAAATGGCCGTCAGCGGCATTCGCGATCTGTCGCTCATCACCACGCCGCCCGTGGACCGCCGCGCGGTGCGCACATTCGTGACGAGCATGGATGATCTCGTGCTCAAAGAGGCCATTTCTCGCGAACTTTTGCGAGGTGGCCAAGTTTACTATGTTTACAATCGAATCGACGGCATTTACGAAAAGGCACAGCGCGTTCAAAAGCTTTTCCCGAATGCGCGAATCGCGGTTGCCCATGGTCAGATGACGCGCTCGACCGGCGCAAAAGGCGACCGCAGCATCAGCAAGGAAGAGCGAGAAACCGCGCTCGAGAAAACCATGCTCGATTTCGTCGAAGGACGATTCGACATTCTCGTGGCCACGGCCATCGTCGAAAGCGGTCTCGACATTCCGCGTGCGAATACAATCATCATCGACCGCGCGGATTTGTTTGGTCTCTCTCAGCTTTATCAGCTTCGCGGTCGCGTCGGCCGATCGAGTGAGCGCGCGTACTGCTACCTCATCGTTCCGCCCCCCAATGCGATGACCGACGAAGCGCGTTCGCGCATCGACGCCCTCGAGCGCCACACCGAACTCGGGAGCGGGTTCAAAATCGCAAGCCTCGATCTCGAGCTCCGCGGCGGGGGCGACCTGCTCGGTGCGGAGCAATCCGGAAGCGTCGCAAGCGTAGGTCTCGATCTGTTTTGCTCAATGCTCGATGAAGCCGTCCGCGAGCTTCGTGGCGAGCATGTGGTGCACGAAGTCGATCCTGAGCTGTCGTTCGATGTTACTGCGCTTCTGCCCGACGATTACGTATCCGACGTGGGTGTGCGGTTGTCGCTTTACAAGCGCCTTGCAAGCGCCATTGACGAAGCCGCCGTCGCCGACATTGCCGTTGAAATGGAAGATCGCTTCGGTCCACCGCCGCCAGAAGCCGCTTGCCTGGTGCGCCTCATGACGCTCAAGTGCGATCTTCGAAGGCTGCGCGTTCTCGGGTGTGAAGCCAACGACAAAAGCGTCACCTTACACCTGCGTGACGACACACCGCTCGATCCAAAAAAGATTCTCGAGCTCGTCAAGGCGCCCAAAAGCGCATTCAAACTCACGCCCGACATGCGGCTATCCCGCAAATTCGACCAGGTACGCCAACAAGTCGGCGATGGTCTCATCAACTGCGAACGCGTGCTTGCGGAGCTTGCGGGGTGTTGGAGGGAGTAGAGAAGCCACGTCAATCACGTAGGGGCGCAGCATGCTGCGCCCTGCGAATGCGTTTTGTTGGTTGTAGGGGCGCGATTCATCGCGCCCCTACTTATGCGTGCAGCACTCATGTGCGGGGTGGCTCAGCATCAGTTGCTTGACAAGACCAACCGATCCCCACAAACCGAAGAGCAGCACGACCACACCGGCGGTCTTGCGTACCCACGTAAGCGCCAAAGCGCGCGCAACGCGATCGACCAAGGCGCTCATGGCAAGAATGACCGGCAAAGTTCCTACTGCGAAAGCCCCCATCGTCATGGCCCCCGCAGACAAAGACTCGGTCGCTGCGGCGAGTGCAAACGCGCCGTAAAGCATACCGCACGGCATGAGCCCCCAAAGACCCCCAAGCAACAAGGCATGCCACGGATTTCGCAAAGGCAAATGGCGCAGCGCCCACGGGCTAACCTTTGCCCAAAGGCGCGCGCCAACATTTTCGAGTGGGCGCATCATGGAAGGCAAACCCACCAGCTGCAACCCCACCCCAAACATGGTGACAACGACGAGCGCCCGAAGCACCAATCGCACGCCATGGATGGGAAAGATTCCGGTCGAGATCGTTCCGAGCGCGCCGAAGAGCGCGCCCATTAATGTGTAAGATGCAATACGCCCGATGTTGTACGCGAGCCAATGCGGAACGCGCGAGCGTTTCGAGCATCCTCCACAATTTGAGTTTGAGGACGAGGTGGTGGTGGCCGAGCACACGACCGAAACAACGCCACCGCACATCGCGATGCAATGAGCGCTGCTGACCAGCCCTAACGACAAGGCACCAAGCAGCGTTGGCAACGCCGCCCCCATTGCCAGTGTCGGATTCATCGCTTCGGCCCCACGAATGTGGCGCTTACGTGTTTCTCTTGCCCGTCGGACGCAGTGACGTGAAGCAAAAACGGCTTATCGCCCGAAAAAGCTTTGTCGTTGATTGAGACAGTAACGGGTATGTCGAGACCAGCGAGCGAGTCGAGTTCAATGTTCGTTATCGGTATATCGAAAGTGAGCCCCGTAGAAGTAGGCGGATCGATGACGTACGATTGACGATTCCCCGCCTTATTGAACATACGAAGCCTGAACCTATTTTGCAAATTGTCATCGTAAAGTGTGTACGGTAGCCCTGGGAAGCGAATGATGGTGGCCTCAAAACTCGTGCGTGCTCGAAATGCAAACGTTGCACCAACAACCCAGATCGTTACGAGTGCACTATAGATGAAGAGACGCGGGCGAATGATTCTGCGCTTTTCGCCGCGAAGGCCTCGGAGCGAGTCGTAGCGCACAAGCCCTCGCGGGAGACCGAGCCTGTCCATCACCTCGTCGCATGCATCGATGCATGCGGTGCACGCAATGCAGTCGAGCTGCAATCCCTCGCGAATGTCGATGGCCGTAGGGCAAACAACAACGCATCGCAAGCAATCGACGCAGTCACCGACATCGGCCGTGCGTTTTTTGCCTCTGGCTCGAGGCTCGCCGCGCCGCTCGTCGTAACCCACAACGAGCGAATCGTCGTCGATCAGCACCGATTGGAGCCTGCCGTACGGACATATGACAACGCAAAGCTGCTCGCGGAAGAAAGCGAAGTTGCCGTACAAAAGTACGGTCATCACGGCCGCCCACGCAAAGGCTTCGGGATGGGCGCCCGGTGAGCCGCGCATCATTGCAAAGAGGCGCGGCACTGACACGAAGTAAACAAGAAATCCATGCGCAACAATGAAGGCAACGATGAAGTAAACAACTTGGGTAACAATCGTTCGCCACAATCGATCGACCCCCCCCTGTTGTTTGCGCTTCAAGGCGACGTTGCGCGGGCCGTTGATGAGGCGCTCGATCGGGCGAAAGAGCGCCTCAAGAAACACGGTTTGCGGGCATGCCCACCCACACCACACACGGCCAAGCAAGGCCGTGGCGACGATGAGCAGAAAGCCCATGCCGGTTAGGCAAAAGAATAAGAACCAAGTGTCTTGCGCGTTGGCCGTGGCTCCAAAGAGGAAGAACTGACGCCGCTCGATATCGAGGAAAACTGCCGGGTGACCGCCGATGTGAATCCACGGAAGCGCCGCCCACAGCGCGAGGAGGACGGCGAATACGATGCGTCGTGCCCACACAAAGCGGCCGGTGACATCGGCCGGATAGGGCGCCCTGCGACGCCCATCGCGGCCAAGCGAGCCTTCACCGGTAATACCTTCATCACTAAGAACAGGCAGCTTACGAGCCATGAATGACTACTGCGCGGGTTCGCGCTCTCCTTGCGGGGCTTTGCCCCCCGGAACATTGGTTCCGTGCAACGTATAGACGTACGCCGCCACGGCTTTGACCTTGGCTGGACCAAGCGGACCAACCGGTTGGGCCCACGCTTGCATGCCCTTTTCGACCACGCCATGAGTGATGGTGTTGTAGATTTTGTCGGGCGCCCCGCCATGCAGCCAGTAGTCGTCGGTAAGGTTTGGACCAATACCGCCGCCACCATTTGCGGCATGGCAGGGAATGCAGTTTTGCATGAAGACTTGCTTGCCTTGATCGACCGTGGCAGGGTCTTTCGAGGCCGTCGTCAGCGACTCGGCTGTCACCGGGCCGGTATCACTACCACCCTGACGTTCGGTCGCCTCTTTCTTGTCGGATAAGTAGACCTTGGACGGATGTGGGAGGAGGTCGAATGCATGATACGAAAACCAATATACGGCGGAAAACGCGATAGCTCCGTACAAGGTGAAGAGCCACCAATTCGGTAGCTTGTTGTCGTATTCCTCGATGCCATCAACCGAGTGGATGACTTCGTTTTGCCCCGGTTCGTGAGGCTCGCTCGTAACGTTCTTCATGATGACAAGTCTCCTTTCGCGCGGAGCTCGTCATCGAGCGGCAGCCGCGCGAGCGGGTCGTAAGCCGATGCACGCCTTCGCATTGTGACAACGAAGATGACGGCGAACATGAAAAGAAAGAGAAAGAGGACGAAAATCGGTACCGCGAGCAGCGGGCTTTGAGCCATCAATTCACCGAATTTCATGGCTCGCCTCCGCTGACCGCCACGGCACCGCCAGGCTTGGGGGCCTCGGGCTTTTTGCCGAGACGTTGCAAGTATGCGATGACCGCAGCAAGCTCGGAGTCAGGTGCGAGCGTTATCTTCTGGGCTGCAAGATCTGCCGCAATGTCCTTGCCTTGTGCGAGTGCGTCTTGTTCCGCCGATTGAATTTCCTCGGGTGTGTAGGGCACGCCAAGCGTTCTCATCGCGCGCAATTTGACGGGCGTTTTTGTCAAGTCGAGCTTTGCAGTCTCGAGGTGCGGATAGGCCGGCATGATGGACCCGTCACTGATTCTGCGCGGATCGATCATATGGCTGTAGTGCCAAGCATTCGGGTATTTTCCACCCACGCGCGCAAGGTCAGGACCATTGCGCTTGCTACCCCACTGGAATGGGTGGTCGTAGGCCGATTCGGCCATGGTTGAGGGCTCGCCGTAGCGCAGTGCCTCGAAATACATCGATCGGATCATCTGCGAGTGGCACGTGTAGCAACCCTCGCGGATGTAGATGTCGCGGCCTTCGAGCTCGAGAGCGCGATAGGGGTGCGCCGCACCGTTCTTTGCGAGCGTTGCTGGGTTCGCGACAATGAGGTTCGGGATGATTTCGGCGATGCCACCAGCAGCCACCGCAAGCGTGGCGAGCACGGTAAAGACAAGGGAGCGGCCTTCGAGAATGCGGTGCCACGGACGCTCGCCCTTGCGCTTTGCGCTGCGCACCGCGATGCCACCAGCGAGCCCCACCGCGAAAGCGATGAGCATGAAGAAGGTGCTCGCAAAGCCACCTTTTGGAACGCCATCGTGCTCACTCGCCAAGAACGCCGCGCAGGCAAGGCAAGTGACCAAAACGCTGATAATGACTGGCTTTGAAGAGATCACCGCCAGCCAAGGCTCTTCGGCCTCGCGGGGGGGAACAACCACCTCGATCGTTGTCACGACAGGTTTCGTCGCGCGAACGGTCTGAAAGAGGTTGTAGGCCATCAAAACCATGCCCCCAAGGTACAGAGTGCCGCCAACAAGACGCGTCCAATAAAACATCTTGAGCTTCAGCACGGTTTCGAGGAACACGGGGTATTTAAGCGTCCCGTCGGGGTTGAGATCGCGCCACATGAGGCCTTGCGTGATGCCGGCGGTCCACATCGACACGATATAAAGAAGAATGCCAGCCGTGCCGACCCAGAAGTGAATGTCGGCGAGGCGCTTGGAGTGGATCTCGCGACCGTAAATCTTCGGAACCATCCAGTAGAACATGCCAGCGGCCATGAGGCCGTTCCAGCCGAGCGCACCGCCGTGGACGTGAGCGATGATCCAGTCGGTGTAATGCCCCAACCCCGACACGCTCTTGATTGAGAGCAGCGGGCCCTCAAACGTCGACATGCCGTAGAACGTGACACCGGCCGCAAAGAACTTGAGAACCGGATCGGTCCGGAGCTTGTTCCATGCGCCGCGCAGCGTGAGCAGACCGTTGAGCATGCCGCCCCACGACGGCGCCCACAGCATGAGGCTGAAAAGCATTCCGAGCGACTGCGCCCAGTCGGGCAGCGCAGTGTTCAAAAGGTGGTGCGGACCGGCCCAGATGTAGACGAAGATAAGGGCCCAAAAGTGAATGACGCTGAGGCGATAGCTGTAAACGGGTCGCCCTGCCGCTTTCGGCAGGTAGTAATACATGATGCCGAGAATGGGCGTTGTGAGGAAGAACGCAACGGCATTATGCCCGTACCACCACTGCACAAGGGCGTCTTGCGCGCCGGCGTAAACCGAATAGCTCTTTAGCCCGCCCACGAAGACCGGAAGGGCGAGCGAGTTGACGATGTGAAGCATCGCTATCGTGATGATCGTCGAGATGTAAAACCAAAGAGCAACGTAAAGGTGCTTTTCATTGCGCTTCGCCACCGTCCAAAAGAAGTTGATGGCAAAGACAACCCAAATGAGCGCAATGGCAATGTCGATGGGCCATTCGAGCTCTGCGTATTCTTTGGCTTGCGTATACCCCAAAGGCAGAGTGATGGCCGCGGCGAGGATGATAAGCTGCCACCCCCAAAAGTGGACCTTCGAAAGCACGTCGGAAGCCGTGCGCGTTCGAAGCAGGCGCTGGGTTGAGTGATAAACGCCGGCGAAAATCATATTGCCGACAAACGCGAAGATGACCGCGTTTGTGTGCAGTGGACGAAGACGCCCGAAGCTTAGCCACTGGTGCACATTGGCCGGCCACCAGGCGAGCTGCAGCGCCACGATAACGCCAACGAGCATGCCTACGATGCCCCAAAGCACCGAAGCCATGACGAAGCGTATCGGCGTTACGTCGTCGTATGTAATTTGAACACGTTCTCCCGCGGGCAGGACATCGGCGTCCGCGGTCGTTGATGCGGTCGTCATGGTTTCGTTACCTCGTTCTCGTCGTCAGCAATTGGCAACAAAGCAAGCCGATCAGCGTGATCGAAATCACGCTGCCGGCAGGTGAATACAAATAACAGGACGGAGCCGGCGACGAGCAACAGGCTCACAAATACCTGCAATATCAATACTTCCACGCTTGCCTCCGCATGCGGTAGACGGTAGCGAACACCGTTGAAAGTGAGCTTATCGGCATGAGCACCGCGCATGCAAGCGGCGTCATGCGTCCGGCGAGCGCAAGCCCGACGGCGACGAGATTATAGAATACAGCAATCGTAAGGTTCGTTTTGACGACTCGATTGGTGCGGCGTGCCGTGGCGAGCGCGGCACGAATGGGACGAAGCCCCGGCGTAACGAAATAGAAGTCACAACGCGCCGCCATGAAGGGGCGGTCGATAGCGGGCGTGCCGGCACACGAGGCCTCCTCGGCGACAAGGCTGTCGTTGATGCCGTCGCCAACGAAAAGCGTTTTGGCGGCGCCGAGCGATCGAAGCAAGCTTCTCTTCCCCTCGGGACTTTGCGCGCCAAAAGCCCTTGATTCATGGATTGCACACGCCGCCGCCATAGTCCGCGTTGCCTCAGGTGAATCGCCAGAAAGAACGAACGTTTCGTAGCCCTCGGCACCGAGCCGAGCAACCTCGCCTTTTGCATCGTCGCGGAGTTCTTCGCGCAAAGCAATTGTGCTGAGCACAACTCCGTCGCGCGAAAAGAGCATATCAGCCTTGGCGTTGGCGGCGGAAGAAACCTTCGCATGAGCCATGGCCCATGCGGGTGCACCAAGCCGGTAAAAGTGCTCACGGCCATCTTCCACCACGCTGGTTTCAAGGCCTTTTCCGGCGACTTCGCGCACAACACGTGCCGGATTCACACTCGAAAGGCCCTCGTGGCTGAGTGCGCGCGCGATGGCGCGGCTTTTGGGATGCGAACTGCGAAGAGCGAGATCGGCTAGGATTGCTTTTTCGTGGCTTGCGAGGGAACCAAGCACATCAGGCGTGGCAAGGGTAAGAGCGCCTGTTGTAAGAGTTCCCGTTTTGTCGAAAACAACGCGCTCGACATGCGCGGCGCGGTCGAGAAACCCTGGCGTGCGCACGAACAGACCTTGCCGGCGAAGCCCCGCAACGGCAAGCTCGTAAGCTAGGGGCGTTGCAATGCCGATGGCGCACGGGCACGTGACAATGAGCACGGCGGCGACTACATCGAGCGTGCGGGCCACGTCGCCCGTTGCAAACGCCCACGCCGCAGCGCCAACAGCAGCAACGGCGAGGACGGAGATTACGTAAATGCGTGTGACCTTGTGCCACCACGGAGTTGTGCGCGTTGCGCGCGCGATTTCGTTGTCGCGACTGTTCGAGCTAGCCAAAAGCGTGTGGATGACCGAAGCATCGAAGTTGCTTTTCGCGCGCACGGTGACGGCACGCTCGCCATGCGAAAACGCTCCGGCAGGAATGGTTTCGAGCGGCTCGAACGAGTGCGGAAGGCTCTCGCCGTTGATCCAATCGAGCGAGAAAAGGCTTGGCTCGGTCGTGGTGAGCTCGGCATCGACTGGAACGAGATCGCGGTGGCCAATGAGCAGGACATCGCCCTCTTCAATTTCGGTGCAACGAACGAGCGCAACTTCTTGACTTGCACTCGCAGTTGGGCCTGCCGTGTTGAGGCGCCGCGTGAGCAAGCCACTGATGCCGTCAGACGCAAGGAGGTAAGCTCGGTTCTTCGCGAGCGCGCGCTCTTGCAAGTAGCGCCCAACGAGCATGAGTGCGATGAAAACGTCGAGCGTGTCGAAATATGAACTTGACCCGCCGCGCACGGCATATGTGTAAGTTGAACTCGCAAACGCGAGCAGAATGCCAAGCGCGATGGGCAGGTCGAGATGCAGCACTCGCGCACGAATGGACTGCCACGCCGAGCGGAAAAACACGGTTCCGCCGATGATGACCGCAAGGGCTGACAGACCGAAGTCGAGCGCGTGAAACAAGCGCGCAATCGGGCCAGATTGCAGCCCGGCATAAACGGCAACGCCGAAGAGCATCGTGTTCATCGCAATGGCGATGCAGACGCCCATTCGCCAGACAAGGTCGGAAGAGTGTGCGCGCGTGACCTTGAGTGGCGGACCAAAACGGTACCCGAAAGCCTCGATGCTTTCGATGAAGGCCTCGAGCGGGAATTCGGCGCTTACGGTGATGCTGACCGAGCCGATGCCCGGATTGACGACGATACTGCACGCACCGGGCTGGCGCCGGAAAAGCTCTTCGAACAGCCACACACACGCCGAGCAGTGCACACCCTGGACATCGAGCGCGATGCGAGCAACGCTTTGGCTTTTTGCGAGCCCGGCTGCAATGGGCTCGAGCCACTTGCGGTCGGGTGGAGTCGCTTCGACAACCGGGTGACCCGCGCCCCCACCCAAATCGTAGAAGCGGCCAAGACCGTGCGAGCGAAGCAGCGCGTAAACGGCCTCGCAACCACGGCAACAAAAGGCGCTGGAAGCGCCAACGGTTTTGGCGCTGAACAGCGTTCCGCAATGAAGGCACTGCGCACGCTCCTTGGTGCCGAGCGGTGCGGTTCGTGTTGCGGGAAGAGAGGCCGACGACATTGGCGTCGCGGACGTGCATGGCAAGCCTCGTTCCAGTCATAACGAAGGCATTTTTCAGCTATATGTGCGCAGGTTTGTGCGAAAGCTGCGGCCGTCGCGCAGTTCTTGCGTCGCGGATTCCCCAATGGTGCGATCCGATTCCAGCTGGTAGCGTGTGGCCCGATGCGTTTTACTAGCATCGATTGTGCCTTGGCGCTTTCGGCGTGCGGGGTACTTGCTGCCTTTGCGCTCGTTCGACCAGCCGAAGCCGAAGCAACCCGTACTCCGTCGCACGAGTGGCGCGAAGTCTTGAACAACCACTGGCAAATCGTTTCGAAAGGGGAAGATCCGGAAGTCACCGACGCCGCCGAAGGCACACGCGGAGCGTGCTCACCCGGCATGGTTGAAGTGAAAGGCGAGATGCGCGTGGCTGCGAACGGCGACAACCTTCAGAAAGATACGTGCACAAATTGGATCAACAAAAACTTTCCCGAACGTTGCGCGTCGTTCTCGAAAACGAAGTGGGCCGCCGTACGCGACAAGCTGCCAACCAAGCCGATGCACTTTTGCATCGATCGTTACGAGTTTCCAAATCGCAAAGGCGAATACCCACTTGTTTATGTCAATTGGGTCGAAGCCACTGCAATCTGCAAGAACATCGACAAGCGCCTTTGCACCGAGGAAGAGTGGACCTTCGCGTGCGAAGGCGAAGATGCCTCGCCGTATCCGTACGGGTTCGATCGCGACGAAACCGCGTGTATCACTGACAAGCCTTGGCGACCGTTCGACGCTCGGGCATATGGCAAGAAAACCACGCTTATATTGGAGCTCGATAGGCTCTGGCAAGGCGTTCCGTCCGGCTCGCAACCGCGGTGCAAAAGCGTGTTTGGCGTTTATGACATGATCGGCAATGTCGACGAGTGGACGCACTCGTCTTTGCCTGGCCGCGCTTCAATCTTGAAGGGCGGCTATTGGGGGCCTGTTCGCACGCGCTGCCGACCATCGACGCGCGCCCATGGCGAGGCACACGTGTTTTATCAACAGGGACTACGTTGCTGCCAAGACACGCCGTAGACCGCTGTCGATTTGACGCCGCATCTTCTCGTTTCCATCCTGACTAACGCTTTGGAACGTATTCTTCGAGCACATTAGCGGTGAAATCAGCCAAAAGTCCGTCGGTCACGCGAAGACGACGTGACAGGTCGCGGGCAATGTTGAGCACGATGAGCGTGTACGATTTGAGATCGTGCCGATACAGAGCATCCATCTCTTCGGTGGAGATTCTCAAGAGCCACGCTGGGCCGAGCGCGCGCGCCGTTGCCGAGCGCGGTTGCATGTCGATGATTGACATTTCACCGACGCAATCGTTCGGCCCCAAAATGGCCACGCGGGTGTCACGACCCTTGTGGCTTTTCTTGAGGACCTCGATCTCGCCGTCGAGCACAACGTACATCTCGCGTGCCGGATCGCCCTCGCGAAACACTGCCTCACCCGCTTGCAGGCGGGTGGCTGACAAAACCGAAACGAGGTGCTCGAGGAACTCGTCCGAGAGAGCACCAAAAAGCCCAACTTCCCGAAGTTGCGCAACGGTGATGGAAGGCTCGTATTTTCGCGGAGCGGAGGGCTTGGCCAACGGCATCGTAACTTACAGACATCGCGCCGAACGAAGCCTATGTCCAGCGCAACAGCAGAAACTGGACGTCATGACGCACCCAGCTCTAACAAACCGCAGCCGCCAACGAGCCAATCGCGAAAGAGGGCGTGTCAAATCGAAAGCGGTTTGGTGAAGACGATGCGGCGGCGCCCTGGCCCAGCATAGTTTTCGATTTCTTCGGCGTTCCAGCCAAGCGCCTGGTGGAAGCGGATCGAGCCGTCGTTGCTCGTTGTTGTGATCGCTTTCATGCGCGCGCAGCCAAGACGCTGGCAGTGTTCAGTGAAAGTTTCGTAGAGCACGCGGCCAACGCCTTTGCGGCGATGGTCGGGGTGGATGCCAACGAAGTGAACGTAGCCGGTTTTCGGCACGCTTGCGTGGATGAAGCCTAAGAGAAAACCAATGAGCAAGCCGTCTTGCTCAACGATTAGAGCGTTGTCACCGAGCTCGTAGAAGAAGATCGGATGAACGAACGCGGAGGTGCTGGCTGGCCCGCCCCACCAATGGTCGATAACCTCGACAATCTGGTCGAAGTCTGCCTTGGTGATCTTGCGCGTGTTCATAGCGAGCGAAGCCTTTCGCAGATAAACGAGAAGCGCAAGAGCTCTCTAGCATAAGAGCATATACCCGTGTGTGATAAAAGTGGGAAAAGCAGAACGAAAAGAGCGACGACGATGGCAAGTAACTCTCGCATCCTCATTGCACCAAGCATTCTTTCGGCCGACTTCGCGCATCTCGCCGAAGAAATCACCGCTGTAGAAAAAGCGGGCGCCGATTGGCTTCACATCGACGTGATGGATGGACGCTTCGTCCCGAATATCACGATTGGCCCGCCGGTGGTGAAAGCCATTCGCCGCGTGACCACGCTGCCACTCGATGTTCACCTGATGATTGTCGAGCCAGAGCGTTACGTTGAAGACTTCGCCAAAGCGGGCGCCGACATCATCACCGTTCACGTCGAAGCCACAACGCACCTCGAGCGCACGCTTCGCCAAGTTCAATCGTTTGGCAAGCGCGCTGGAGTAACCTTAAACCCCGCGACATCCGAAGATACCCTTCGCTACGTCATGGGCGTTGTCGATCAAGTTCTTGTCATGAGCGTCAATCCCGGGTTTGGCGGCCAAATCTTCATCCGTGAAAGCTTGGAGAAAATTCGCGCAATCCGGAAAATGATCGACAACGTTGGACGCGCCATCGATCTCGAGGTCGACGGCGGCATCACCCCCAGCACCGCGCCCGAGGTCATTGCTGCGGGCGCACGCGTTTTGGTCGCCGGGCAAGCCATCTTCAGTGTCCCAAGTTATGCTGAGGCCATCGCGAGCCTGCGCGCGAGCGCGAGCCAGGTGGTTGCATGAGCAACCAATTCGTTGCGCCCTTCGGTGTGTTTGGCGGCGTATTCGGCGTGGTGGCGGTGCTGGGCGCCTTCGCGTGTTCGGGCAGTGCGCCTGCTCGCTCCGAGACGGCGAAGGCCACGGCTGCAGCGGTCGATGCGGGCGCAGCGCACGCGGCACAAGGTGATGCCAGCGCGCCATCGGCTGCGCCTTCCCTCGAATCGAAAGACTCCAAGGCGGTTGCCCGAACGCTCACCAAGGTGAGCGAACTACGCGGATTGCGTTCTTTACGCCCTGTTCCTGGCGTCAAGCTTGGTCGCAACGAACTCGTCGCGGCCGTAAGAGACAAGGCACTGCGCGAATACCCACCCGACGCCCTTCGCCACGAGGGCCAGGTTTTAGAGCTTCTTGGTTTCGCACCACCGGGCTTTGACTACGTCGGCGCCATGATGAAACTGCTCGAAGAGCAGCTCGCAGGCTTCTACGAGCCGAAAGATGGAACCATGTATCTTGCAGCTGATCTGCATGGTCCCGAGGCGCAAGCCACGCTCGCCCACGAGCTCGTTCACGCGCTGCAAGACCAACATTGGGATTTGCGTTCACGCTCGCTTTACAGACCTGGGCACAGCGACGAATCCACGGCCACGTCGTGTCTCGCCGAAGGCGATGCCACCAGTTTGATGATTGACTTTCTGCTGCAACACCAAGGACAAACGGCGCTCGCCCTGCCCGACACGCTGCTTGCCGAGCTCGCGGAAAGCAACGCCAACATGGCTGAAATAAAAAACGTGCCGCACATTCTTCGAACGTCGCTGTTTGCGCCGTATGTCGAAGGGATTGCTTTCGTCAATGCGCTGCGCAGAAAAGGCGGCTGGGCCGCAGTGGATCGCGCTTGGGAAAGAATTCCAACGACCACCGAGCAAATCCTCCACATCGACAAGTGGGAGGCGGGCGAAGGGCCACTGGCTGTTGATACGCCAACCGCGCAGCGGCTCGGCCCAGGATGGTCAAAGGTTGATGACGACGAATTCGGCGAGCTTGCCTTTGCGCTCATGTACGAGGAATGGATGCCCGTGGCCGATGCCCGCCAGGTGGCCTCGGGCTGGGGCGGCGATCGCTCTTCGACCTGGGCCAAGGGCGACGAGATCGCTTTTGCGGTGCACGTGCGCTACGACGCGGCTCCAGCAAGCGGCAAAAATACAGACCAAGGTAGCCTTTCTGAGCAGGCGGTAAGAAAAATTGCTACCGCCCTCAAAAAGGCGTTCGGCAAGCCTGCATTGAGCGATGCCAACCACATTTGCTTTGACAGACGTAACACCGGCCCGCTTCTTTTCGCACGCAAGGGCAACGATCTCGTCATGCTTGCCGGACCTGCAAAAGCAAGCCCAACGGAGTGGTCAGCAACTGGAACGTGTGCCACTAGCAAAGCATGGGCGACCGAAATCCTGAAGTAGGGGCAGACCTCCGTGTCTGCCCCCGCCACCGAAATCCTGAAGTAGGGGCAGACCTCCGTGTCTGCCCCCGCCGAATAGGGCGGCCACGGGGGGCCGCCCCTACGAAAGCGGCCTATATGCATTCTGCACGCACCATGGCTAGACCGTTGTAGGCGGCTAGCGTTTGGATGGCGAAGCGCTCGCCAAGGAAGTGTTGCTCTTTCACCTCCGTGCCGCGAGCCGTTGCAACCGCGAGGTAAACGAGGCCAACTGGCTTAATGTCGGTGCCGCCCGACGGGCCAGCGATGCCCGTGATGGCGAGGGCGATGTCAGCGCCCGACACGCGGCGTGCACCTTCGGCCATGCGCGCGGCGCACTCGGCGCTGACCGCGCCATGGCCGCGAAGAACATCTTCGTCAATGCCAAGAACCGCAACTTTGGCCGAATTCGCGTAGGTAACGGCGTCGAGCAGGAGAAAGTCGCTCGCGCCAGGCTCGCGTGTGATCAAATGGCCAACAAGCCCGCCGGTGCACGATTCAGCGATGGCAAGAGTGGCTCCGCGCGTGCGCAACGCACGACCCACGACGCCTGCAAATGTGTCGTCGCCCTCGCCGTAAATGACGCTGCCAAGGCGCGATCGAACTTCGGCTGCAGCGCGTTCGGCCAGATCTCGCGCAGCGGTGGCATCGTGATGCTCGTTGTCGCGCGGTGATACGGCCTGGCTAGGTTTGAGCCGCGCAAGCACTTTCACCTCGACCTCGGGGAAGTGCGCACGGTAGCCAACGGTGATGCCGGGGAAGTCTTCCTCGACACCGGCGAGTTTGTTGCCAACGGCGCCTTCGGGCATGCCAAAGGTGCGAAGTCGAATCTGGCAGGTGCCTTTGAAGGCGAGATCGCGAATGCGCATCACGACCTGCTCCTCGTACATGCGCTTCATCTCGCGTGGCACACCCGGCATGAAGAACGCGCGCGCGCCGACGAGTTCGACGGCGAAGCCAGCAGCTGTGCCAATGGGGTTCGGCAAGATCGTTGCGCCTGCGGGGAAATCAGCCTGCTTTGCGTCCGATGGGCTCATAGTTCTACCAAAGCGCTCGAAGCGGCGCCGAATGGCTTCGAGCGCTGCATCGTCGCGCACCAAACCAACGCCAAGCGCCGCAGCGACCGCGGACGTCGTGAGATCGTCGGTGGTTGGACCAAGCCCGCCGGTACACACGATAACTTTTGCGACGCGTGCGAGCCGCATGAGCGATTGGACGATGCGTGCCGGATCGTCGTCGACCACGTCGTGCTCGATGACTTCGAGACCGAGATCGGTGAGCGCCGCCGACAGCCATGCTGCATTCGTGTTCACGAGCTCACCGCGTGTGAGCTCGGTGCCAATCGAAAGAATTGCGCTCGTCATGGATGGCGTGCCTCCGTAAACATTCCTACCGCGCCAGTTCTGGCGCCCCGTTCTGATGGGAAGGGTCAGGGTAGCTTAGAACCGGCGGCATCGGCGGCGTATGCGCACCGAAAGCCAATGGTCATAGACCGGGTAATCTCGGGCAACTCGCTTCTGTGCCAGGTGCGCAGATCGGCGGCAAGCGCGCTTTCGAACGAGCCCCCGCGCGCCACGGCGCACCCAACGCACGGCGCTATAACCCACTCGGCAACATTGCCCGCGAGATCGTCAATGCCAGAAGGCGTCGCGCCGTCGGGGTGTGCACCCACGGTGTCGGGCGCTACGGCGCCAGAGCCGCAAGGGCCAACGGCAAGCCCCCAGGCAGCTCGGCGGCACACAGCGCCGGTGTCACCCCAAGGATAGCGGCGAGGGCCATCACCAGCAGCGGCGATCGTCCATTCATCTTCGGTTGGAAGGCGGCCGCCCTGGGCCATGCAAAACGATTGAGCCTCGTCGCGCGTGACACCAGAAGCAGCGCGCGCGGGGTCTGTGCGATCGAAAACTTCTGGCCTTGGCAAAGGGCAGCTCGGGCAGAATACGCGACCTATCGAAGTCTCCAACCGATCGATGAAAAAAGGGCCTGCTTTGACGATGCGCGGTGTGACACGTCCCTCGGCTTCCCAATCCGATGGGCCGATCATGACGGTGGTTTCAGGCACCCAAACTCGGCTAGAGAGCGGCTCATCGCAACCGTATGCTGTCATCACCAGCGGCAGCGGACACGACAAAGGCATTGGCTCTACCGGACATATTCCTCCATGGTTTTTGTCATCATGTGCCTTGGAAGTAGAGCCTGTGGAAACCACGCAGCAGCGAGTTCCAACGCGAAAAAACCCGGGCCCGCACGTGGCGTTGTCGTTCGAGCTGCCTCGCCGTGCATGCACGCTTGCGACGACGAGAGCCACCGCAACGAACCCTGCGATGGCCATCGCCACGAGCAGCAACTTCCCGCTAACCTGACCGCTCACGGGACGCTAACGGGACGCTAAACGTGACCAGTCGGCGACGCCGACCGTGAGCTCGCCGATGGCGTCGATGCGGACCGTGAGCGAGTTACCGTGGACGAGAGGGCCTACGCCTTCGGGCGTTCCGGTGACGATGAGATCGCCCGGCTCGAGTGTGAAGGCATGGCTTATGTAGGAGACGAGCGTTGGCACGCTGAAAATCATGTTCGCTGTGCAGCCATTTTGGCGAACGGCGCCGTCGACGAGACCGAGAACTTTTAGGTTGCTTGGATCGACATCGGTTTCAATCCACGGTCCTGTAGGGCAAAAGGTATCGAAGCCTTTGGCGCGTGACCACTGCCCGTCGGACTTTTGCAAGTCGCGCGCGGTGACATCGCAAACGCACGTGTAGCCAAAAACGGCAGACATCGCTTGTTCGCGTGCGATGCGGTGCGTGCGCTTTGCGATCACCACACCGAGCTCGGCTTCGTGCTCGACGCGTTTGCTTTCGGGCGGCAAAATCACGGCTTCGTTGGGCCCAATGATGGCCGATGGCGGCTTCAAAAAAAGCAGCGGCTCGGAAGGAACGTTGCCACCCATTTCTTTTGCGTGCGCGGCATAGTTGCGCCCTACACATACAATCTTCGATGGACGGACCGGAGCGCGAAGCTCGCTCGGCTCCCACGTTGTTACATCGTCGTCGAACCTTGCGCTGTCAGAAGGCGAGGGGCTATCAAAAGGCGAGCCTTTGAAGCGGCGCGCCACGCCGCTTGGTTCAAGCGCATACCAATCGCGAATTCCATTTTTCTCGAGAACGCCAACACGCATGGCGCACACGCTACCAGAAAAAGCAAGACTCTTTCGACGTTGCGAACGCTGCCTTTCGACAAGACAAGAATCGACACGGCTCAAGCACTGTGTCAGCTTGAAGCTTCATGATTCCGCGATAGCGTTACACACGGCTGATGGCTCACACCGCTATTCCTGTTATTGCCGCCGACGTCGCGACGCCGCCAACCTTGCCACCTCGCATTCTCCGCGCACTCGAGCTGGTTTATGCCGTCGAAGGGGTAGTCGGCGCGCGCATTTGGCACTGGCCTGGTCGCGTGTCGGTTGGTGTTCGCCCGGCAATGCTTTCGGCACCGTCAGAGCTTCTGCGTCGCGTTGAATCTGCAGTCTCCGGCGTGCGTGAGCCGGACGAATCGTGGGACTTTGGGATCCTCGACATTGATTAATTCAGAGGGCGCAGCATGCTGCGCCCCTACAAGCCAAGAGCATCGACGATAAATGGCAACACGCCATGTATGTGGTCTCGTCGTTACCACATCGCTGTGGTGATTGATCTGTAGGGGCGCGATTCATCGCGCCCTTGAAATCGGCCAACGCCATGGATTCCAACATGCGAGCGGGCGCCACGAATGGCGCCCCTACGCATGCGCAATGCGTTTTGAAAGCGATCTAATTGTCCTAGTTGCTGACGAAGATTCGCTCGATCTCGCCTGTTACCTGGTCTTCGGTTTGTTCACGCGCAATCGCGATCTCTTTCACGATGAGTGTTCGCGCGGTTTCGAGCATACGGCGCTCGCCAAACGATAAACTTTTGTCGACCTTCAGCCGATACAAATCGCGCAACACTTCGGCCACGTCGTAAATTGAACCGGTTTTGATTTTGTCCATGAAACCACGATAGCGGCGGTTCCATGTTTGGTTGTCGAATGCGATGGTGCGCTCTTTCAGAATGTCGAAAATTTCGCAAATCTCTTGCTCGCTAATGACTTGGCGAAGTCCAACGGCACCTGCGTTGGAAACCGGAACCATGATTTTCCGATCGGTGTCGAGAATGCGAAGAACATAGAAACGCTGGCGACTGCCAGCGATGTCTTTCTCTTCGATGCTGATGATCTCAGCCACCCCCTGAGCGGGATAGACGGCCTTGTCACCAACCTTGAACGTCATGATCATTCCAGCCTGCATAGCGTCTCCTTCGACGACCCCGTCAGCATGCCCTAGCCCGGGATCATTCACGACGACTCCACTCGGACGAGCCGATCCTCTCGCTGCGAAGGGCGTACGGCGCTCCTGGAGGAGCCGTGCGACGAGGTGTGCGTGTGCTATACAAGCACACGCACCTTGGAGCCTGCGACGTACGTACAGTACGCCTCGTACCCAGTCGCGTTTGCGTGCGCCCTTCTCGCTTCGGTCTCGGCCGTCTATGGATCCTCAGCGTTTGAGATCCCCGTGAGTGCCTCGAACGTTTCAACTCCCCGTTTATTCCTCGCGTCTCCGTAACGATTCGCAATGCTGTATGTCGTTCGGAGAACATTACACTAGGCGTAGGTACTCTACTTCGAGACCCTTACACGTGTCAAATTATTTGCGTGCTTCTTGCCTCTGCCGCTACCGCCGCGCGAGCTCTTCGGCAAGTCCCCAGCGAACCCCGCGATCGGAGATTGTGACTTCGCGCGCTCCAACGTGCATTAGAAAGGCAAGCGCAACGAGCCCGCCGGCAACAATGACGTCAGCCCGCTTTGGGTCGAGGCCTGCTGTACGTTTTCGCTCTTCGAGCGGCACACTCGAAAGATTTGAAACGACGCGTTCAAGTTCGGCCACGGTAAGCCGCAGGCCGTGCACACGTGCGCCATCGTAGTGGGTCATGCCAAGAGCCACCGCGGCAAGGGTTGTCATGGTGCCGGCGATGCCGACCGGTGGTTCGCTTGCTTGGTGCAAAGGGACGGACGCAAACGCATCACTTGCAACGCGGAAGATGTCGTTGCGATTCTCGGCATTCGGAGGATCACTTCGGACGTGACGTTCCGTCAGGCGCACGCTGCCAACATTGAAGCTTTTGGCAAACGCAATCGATCTTGCTCCACCATTGCCGTAGACAACTTCGGTGCTTCCACCACCAATGTCGAAAACGGCGACATGCCCATTGCGCATGGCTGCGGGAAGACCACTCAGCGCTCCGGCAAAGGTAAGTTGTGCCTCTTCTACGCCTGAAAGAATTCGCACCGAAGTGCCGAACTTTTCGGCAACATAATCGCCAATGGCTTCTGCGCCTTCTGCATCGCGCATGGCGCTCGTTCCAACCACCGCAACGTGGGCGTGTGCACAATCGACTTCCGCATGCGTCACGATCTCCGCGTACCGTTCGAGGCACGCCTTGGTCCGTGCAATGGCAGCGGGCGCAAGCACGCGCGTTTTGTCAACGCCTTCACCAAGACGCGTGATGGTTGCATGCTCTTGTACGGCAACGAGCTCGCCCGCGTCGTTCGTTTCGGCAACAAGGAGCAAAACGGTGTTGGTTCCAATGTCGATAGCTGCAACACGCATGAAATGCCCATACCAAAAGCAAAGGCCCGGAGCATGTGCGCAATGCACTGTGCCCGGGCCTTGTGCCGAAACGCGTGATTGGTTCAGTGGATGTTGCTCAAGTTGAGCATCTCCTCAACGTTTGGCTGCACAACGAGCTCGACGCGACGATTTTTCTTGCGATCGTCGTCCGACTGCTTCGCGACAGTGCCGGCAACCGGATCGGTGTCGCCGTAGCCAGCCGCCGCCCAACGCGCCGGGCTGAGACCACCGCCAGCCTTTTTCGGATCGGCCGACTTCGCATCGCCAATGAGAAAAAGGAGAACTTGGCGCGCACGCGCAAGCGACAATCCCCAGTTGTCTTTAAATGGGCCGCCTGGTGGATACTTCACGTTGTCGGTGTGGCCAGCAACCAGGAAGAAGCGATTCATGAGATCTCGATCGCTGCGAATGACGTCAGCGATTTCACCGAGAACGTCTTTGCCTTGCATTTTGAGCTCGTCGCGACCCGAATCGAAAAGAACGTCGCCTGGTAATTGGATGACAAGGCGATTGTTGCGGGGCACGACCCTGACGCCAAACCGAGTGAGTTTATCGAGTTTCGCCCGAAGTTCGTGGAAGCGCTGATCGATGGCAGCGAGCTGATCGGCGCGCATTTTGTACTCGGAAAGCGCTTGCCTCAAACGCGCGGTGTCTTCCCTGGACTTTTCGAGTCCCAGGCCGGCCGCTTTGAGCTGCTCTTTCAGGCTGCTCAGCGAACTCTGCGCATCGCTGAATTTCGACTGATCATCGGCGATTTGCGCCTTCGCAGCTTTGAGATCCGCTTGAAGCTTATCGATTTCGCGCTGCTTTGCAGCCATTTCCTCGTCGGTGTGTCCACAGCCAACGAGTGACAATGCACCGAGCCACAAAACGAAAGCACAGAACCAATGCAACGCTGTCTTCATCGAGCTAACCCTTTCTTTCAACGTCTCTCGCGACCGTATCCGGCTGTCAAAGTTGACGTCAAGGCAACCTACGACCCGGACACCGTCGAAGCGCTAGCCCGGTGCCAAAAAAGGATGGAGGACGAGCGACGAAGCGCATGATTGGAAGGTGCGCAAGATAAAAATGCACAACGCTATATTTTTACCCGTTCGCCCTTTCAGCCTGCGCGGGCGTCAAGTTTTTTTGTTTGACACCTAACGTAGGTGACCATATACGTCATGTAGATCACCTCTGCAGGAGGACTCGAGTATGGCTGCTAAGAAGAAGGCTGGCGCTAAAAAAACAACAAAGACAACGAAGAAGGCTGCCGGCAAGATGGCAAAAAAAGCGGGCGCTAAGAAGCGCACGGCCAAAAAGGCGCCAGTTAAAAAGGCTAGCGCAAAAAAGGCCACCAAAAAACCAGCTAGGAAAGCCGCAACAAAGGGGGCGAAAGCTGGGCGGTCCGCGGCAAAGCGTTCGTCCGGTGCGCGCGGCGGAGGCCGAGGCCGTGGCAGGGCTGCAGCTCAAGCAGCAGCTCCGTCAATGTCGGGGGGCTCGTCGGCCAGTAGCCGCGGGGACGAAAGCGAAGAATAATCTTCGCCTCGAACCCGCAGTAACTTTAGCCGTTTTCACGCCTGGCTCTGCCATGGGCTGGCGAAGGACGAAAGGGCGAACTCAAGAAGCCGCCCTTTCTCTTTTTTGTAGACCGCTATCTTCCAACCAGCACTGAGCATTCGTTCTGCCTGACAACTATGTGATGAAACAATTGGAGCTTATATGCGCTGATCGAGCTTGACTTCCTCATTGCTTTGCGCGTCACCTGCCGGCGTCGGTGCGCGGCCGGAAATTAAATGGGTAGTAGGTTCGTGTTTCGAAGCCCTTTGCGCTTGGGGCAAATTTTATTTTCTTGATGATGTCGATAATGCAATTAGAAACACTACCTGCAACAAATTGTGATCTTGGTGTGTCGACTTCGATGTCGGTTACCAGTCCTTGTGGGCCAATCGTCCAGGTGATGACAAGGGTGCCTTGAATACCTGGGTAGTTTTTGAGGCCCATGTCGTAGCAAGCGCGCACCTCGTCGCGGCGTGACTGAACAATGGCCTGAATGTCTTCGCGGCGGCGGCCTGGCTCCTCGCCACGACGCAGTCCTGCCGCGGTGCCCGCATCGCCGCCCGCATCGTCCTCGGTCACGGCTTCGTTGGCAGTCGGACTTGGTGCAGCCGATGTTGCCATGGCGTCGCCGCCGCTAGCTTCAGGTGATTTGGCGTTGCCCGAATTGCCGCACGCAAGAGCAGCTGCTGCTGCAACACACGAAACGGCGGGCCGTGCAAGTGGGCCGAGCGGGGCAAGCAGGCGAGACCAAAACGAAGCGAATTTCATCGTCGACATGGCTCGACGCTACAATAATTGTCGGTAATGGGCCAAACTAGACGCAATTAACTTGCTTTTAAGAATGGTTCCCACTCTCGATACTTCGTGGCCGTGGCAAGCAAGAGTTGCGCGGTCATTGACCACTTCGGGCGGAAGGGTCTACGCGCAAGGCGCATATTCGCTTCCTCCGGCGTTCGCCGCCCTTTGCGAAGGTTGCAAAAGCGACACGCGGTCACAAGATTTTCCCACGAGTCGATGCCGCCGCGCGAACGCGGCAGCACGTGGTCGATATTGAGATCACGAAGCGGAGGCTGCCTACCGCAATACTGGCACTGATGGCTGTCGCGAAGCATCAAATTGCGGCGAGTAAGGCGGATAGCGGCCTTCGGCGTGCGATCGTAACGATGCAAGTGCACGACGCGCGGCACACGAAGAGCGCCACCAACAATGGGCAATGCATCGTCGGTGTGACGCACCGGCAGCGTGCGCCACAGATCGAAATCGTACTCTTCTCCGTCTTCATCGACCGCGTGGGCGGCGCCACCATAGAGAAGAACGAAAGCCCGTTTCACCGTTGTCAGCTGCACGGGCTGAAAAACGCGATTGAGAACGAGAACCGGGTTTGACAAGACGTCAATCATGAGCCACCCGCGGAGGCTCCCGCGGCTTCTCCTAATAAATTTTGGCTGGCAGCACTAGGTGCCCGCCATCGTAGCACGATCAGCTGCGCTCGCCGGTTGGCGCCTGCGCGTCTTGAACCCTGCGGTAGGAGCGAGTACACTCGTCTCACTGTATGAGCGACACGTCGGCTTCTGGTATTGACTCCGCCGAGAGCCGCACGGGCGACGTGCCGAACCTCGAGGTTCCCGTGCGCGTTCGAGTGCACGGCGACGACGACGACAGCGGCGCACGCAAGCGGCTTTTGCTTCTCGTCCCGCTCGTGATGGCGGCAGCAGCCATCGCGGCTCTTGTTCTTGTCGGCATGCAAGATAAGGGCATGTACTCGAAAACAGTCGACGAGCTTGTCGCTGCAAAGGCAAAGTTTGTCGGTAAGCCCGTTCGTGCGGAAGGGAATCTCGTTCACGGCTCGCTCGTCAAGCGCGATTCGCCATGCGAGTACCGCTTCATCATCGAAAAAAACGGGGTCCAGGTGCCCGTGCGGTTTGCCAAGTGCGTTGTACCCGACACGTTTCGCGACGTGCCCGGTGTTGACGTTGGCGTAACCGTCGAAGGAACACTGTCGCCCGACGCCTCGCTCGATGCAAGCAATGTCCTCGCAAAGTGCCCGAGCAAGTACGAAATGAAACAGAAAGAGGTTCGGGGCGAGAAGGCGCCGCATGCTTCAACGCCGTGACAGACATTCCGCAACAATGTAAACTGCGATCCTAAAGAACAGTCATGCGAAAACGACACTTAGCATTCGGTTTAGGGCTGATCGGTTCCGTTGCTTTCTCGCTTCCGGCAAACGCCCAGTCGTCGTCAGCGGCAGCTCAGGCATATCCATCCTGCGAAGGGCGAACACCATCGGAATCGGACACCGAAGCTGCGCACAAAATCTACCTTGCAGGCAAAGCCCAGTACGACGCAAGCGACTGGGCGGCTGCTATCGCACAGTTCCGTGAAGCGTATCGGCGGGACTGCACCAAGCCCGAGATCCTCATCAATCTCTCGCGCGCGTACGAGTTCAAAGGCGACAAGCAAGAGGCGCTCAACGCGTTGCAAGCATTCCTCGACCGCGTTCCACCGAGCCACCCCGACATTGGGGCGGTTCGCGCGCGCATGGCGAACATCCAGAAGCAAATCGACGCCGAGAAAAAAGCAGGCGTGCCGCCGCCGCCGATCGAGACAAAGCCTACCAGCAAAACCGAACAGCCCAAAAGCGAGCAGCCTCAAACGCGTGGGCACACCGTTGCGCCATGGGTTGTTGCCGGCATAGGAGGCGCGGCCATCATCGCAGGCGTTGTGGTTTACGCAACGAAGCCCAAAATGCCTGCAAACTGCAGCGGAGGCTCGTGCTACAGATCACCAGACGACGAAAGCGACGCTCAGCTCAACGCCGATAAGGATCAAGCCGGCAAGTCAAGAAGCCAAAGCACGACGGGTCTCATTGTCGGGGGTGCTGGCATTGTGGTCCTCGCGGGCGGCTTGATCTGGCACTTCCTCGAACATCCCAATGGGTCGTCTGCATCGCCCAATTCAAGTAATGGGGCGAGCGCGGAAAAACCGACTGTAACGCCGGCAATTGGGCCGGGGTTCGCCGGGTTGTCCTTCGGCGGTACCTTTTGACCGCTTTCGATTTGACGCGATCTCTTCGTTGGTGCCTGCGGTGCGGTCCTCAAAGCCGAAGCAGGCTGTTCCGGTCCGCTCCTCGGCCCCGCCTCGATCTCGCGTCAACTTGAAAGCGGTCTAGAGTGCGGCTGGGCGGCGCAATCATAGCCCGTGATCGATCTTCTCGGAGGCATAGCCCTCCGCTACGATCTAAAATGTAATGAACCACGCGGAGCTGCCCAAAGTTGGGGTGCGCCACGGCGGGAAAGAGGAGCTCCGCGCCTCGCTGCTGAAAACGTATCTTCTTCGCATCCGAGCAGAGAAGGGCGATTGCGCTGTGCGCACGATCCTAACCGATGCTGGAATCGACCCTGCCACCATCGACAACGAAACAGGCTGGGTTAGCACCCTTGCCGCCAAGCGCGCCCTGCGCGGCATCTGCGAAGTGCTTGGAATGGACGCCCTGCGCCACCGCGGCGACTGGGTCACCAGCGCCGAAGCCCTTGGCGCGTGTGTTCGCATGCTTCGCTCGGTCGAGCACACCTACGACGCTTACGAATATCTCGCCAAGAATGCACGCGAGGCTACGCGCGTTGGAACCTGGGAGGTAAGCCGCACAAAAACGCCAGGCAAAGGCGCATTGCGCGCCGAAAGCGGCGAGAACGGCGAAAACGAAAACCTGGCCGAAGCGCCTGGTTCCGATGCATCCGCGGGCCCAGTTGCCAAGGCGAACGTAGACAAAGCGAACATCAACACGGTGCGCCTCGTGTATCGTCCACGAACGGTCAGCAACGGCGACGAATCTGAGGGGCTCGACGTAGCAACCGAGGCGCTTTTCTGCGCTGCGCGCGAAGGCGAGCTCGCCGGTATCCCGCGCATCTGGGGTTTGCCCGACGCGCACATCGTCCACGAAACGTGCCTCGCCAAAGGTGACGACGCGTGCTCCTACGCCGTGACGTGGGAGCTGCCTGTCACAAGGAAGGGCGTAGCGATCGGAGCGGTGTCCGCCGCAGTCATAAGCGGAGTCACTGTCGGCGTTGCAGGCGGCCTTGTGGCTGGCGCGCTTGGCGCCACGTTCGCTGGCTTGTTAGGTGCCGGTGTTGGTTGGATGTGGGAGCGCAACAAGCTCGCAACCGTCGCGAGCGTTTTCGGGAAAAACCGCATTGCCGCCCTTGAACGCGGCCTCGATCTCAAAGGGGAAGCGACCATTGCTGCCGTACCTGGCGAGCTCATGGGAACGGTTTTGGGTGGGAAATACCGCATTGGAAAGAAGATCGGCTCAGGAGGCATCGGCGTTGTTTACGCCGCGGAGCACACAACCCTTGGCCACGAAGTTGCCGTGAAAGTTCTGCGCGGAGCAGCAGCACGCGATGGCGGAGAAATCGCGCGCCTTCGTCGCGAGGCAATCGTCCAGGTTCACATCGATCACCCAAACGTTGCGCGTGTGTACGACCTCGATCAAATGCCCGATGGCTCGATGTACGTCGTCATGGAACGGTTGCACGGCCGATCGCTCGCCGACAAACTCTCGCGCGAGCGCATCGTTGTGCCGGGCTTCGCTGTACCTGCATTCCAAGGTGTGTGCCGCGCGCTCAACGTGGCCCACAACAAGGGCGTCATTCACCGCGATCTCAAGCCGGGCAACATTTTTCTTTGCGACGACGGCGAGTCGAAAGTTCTTGATTTCGGCATGAGCAAGATGACGAGCGCAGAGTCGCTCACGCAAGAGGGCTACACGCTCGGAACGCCCGAGTACATGGCGCCCGAGCAATGCGTTGGCGCAAACGTGGTTGCGCAAACGGACATTTATGCACTGGGCGTCGTGATGTACGAGGCGCTGACCGGCGAGCTGCCGATTGTTGCAGAGAGCCGTCGCGAGCTGCTCGATTTGCACCAGCGGCAGGTTCCGGTGCCCATGCGCGAACGCAGGCCCGATCTCGACCTTCCCGAAGCGCTCGACGCGGTTGTCATGAGGTGCCTAAAAAAGCGCATCAACGACCGCCCAAAAACCGCCGCCGATCTCGAGGAAATGCTCGAGGCGATTCCCATTCTGGGCCTGCCAACGATGAAAGCCGTTTAGAGACCGCTTTCAAGTTGGCGCGGTCTACTTAAGAACCCAAGCGAGGCCGCCTATGCTTGCGACGATGATGACGACCGCCAGCGTTATCACGACGACATCGATGACAGTCACTTTGCGCTTGCCTCGGCGAACTGGAATGGGGCGAGGCGGAGGGCTGGTGCTGCCGTCAATGTACATCATGGGTGCGATCGCACCGGCGTCCGCAGGCGGAGGAGCGTTGCCCGCGGCCGGAGCGTTGCCGCCCTTGCTGCCTTCACCACCGTTACCGCCCTCGCCGTTTTTTGACGGCGAAGCCACACGAGGCGTAGAGCCGGGTCGAGACGACGCTCGCGAACTAAAAGCAGCGCGTGACACTGGGATTGCGCCACGAGCGCTTGGCGGACGCGACCGCATCTGCGGTGGACCAGGCACGTCTTTGTCGGCAAGTTGCTCGTCGACCGCGGCCTCGAGCGAGGCGAGCGCCGCGGCCACGGGCTCGTCGAGCGCAAGCACCGTGTTGCCAATGCGTGCCATAAAGGACGATCGCCACGGAACGTCGCATCCCGCAGGGATGCGTGCACCGCCGAGCACAACCCCATGGCTCGAACCATAGTCGCGCAGAAAGACTTGCCCCGCGCGCTTGGTTACCGAGGCGTGCTCGCGCGAGCAATGGGGATCGGCAAGCGACAGATCGCAATGCTCGGCGCGGCCAATGAGATACACGCGTCCTGGCTCGACGATGCGAAGAACAAGGCCGATGTTGGGACCCTCGACGACACGAAGCTTGGCGACGGTATCGTCGCCGTGCGAGTTCAGGGCATTTCGGACGAGCACGAAAGCCAATTCGCGAGTGGCAAGCCCCAGGTCGGACGTGGCAACCTTCTGCCCGATCACGAACTCGAGCCAAAGGCGGCCAATTCGAGCCAAATCACCAGACTTGATGATGCGTGGCGTTTGCGGCACGAGCCTCACGCCGCCCATGAAAGTGCCGTTCGTGCTGCCCTCGTCGACGATCGCATACTCGGCACCCTGCGCACGAATGGTTGCATGGCGCACGCTTACACTCGGATCGGGCAAGCGTACGTCGGCGCCGGCGCCGCGACCGAGTACAATGCGTGGACCGTCGAACGTGAGCGAAGGAAGTTTGCTCGCGCCACTGGTCGAAGATCCGGTGGGGCGTTCATTCATCGAGCGGACGGTGACCGTGATGGGCATTGCGAAACTACAATGCGTTCTTGTGCATGGAACCTCGGAGGCCAACGAGCTTGGTGGCGGCGCGCTCGAGCCACACAACGACATCTTCGGCAACATCACGGTTTCGGTGAGCGCTGAGTTGCTGAATGCCGGTTGGCGAGGTGACGTTGACCTCGGTGAGCTTGCCGGCGATGACGTCGAGGCCAACAAACACAAGCCCGTCTCGAACGAGGCGCGGGGCCATGTCGGCCACCATGGCGCGCTCGCGGTCGGTCACTTCGCACGGCTCCACGCTGCCGCCAACGTGGATGTTCGATCGAAGGTCGTCGCTGCGCGGAACGCGGTTGATAGCGCCAAGGATTTGCCCATCGAGCAAGAGCACGCGCTTGTCGCCCTGGACAACGCCAGGAAGAAATTCTTGCAGCATCACGAGGCGCTGCCCGTCGCCCGTAAGAAGCCCAAGGATAGATTTCGTATTCTTGTCGCCCGGTGCAAGCATCATGACGCCGCTTCCGCCCGCGAGATCGAGAGGCTTGACAACGCCATGGCCGCCAATTTCGTTCTTCAAAAAGTCAAGAAGTTGCTCTTCACTCGATGAAACGAGCGTGCGCGGCATCCATTGCGCGAAGTGTAGCGCGTAGAGCTTCTCGTTGCTGTCGCGAAGCCCTCGAGGATCGTTGATGATTACGGTTTTGCCACGCGCAAGTTCAAGCAAGTGCGTCGCGTACAAATAAAGTGCGTCGAACGGCGGATCTTTGCGGACGAGAACGGCGTCAACATCGGCGAGCCTCACGTTTTCGGTGGCACCGAACATGGCGTACGGTGCGACGGGCATTACCGTAAGCGTGCGCGTTCGGGCGTAAACATCACCGCCTTTCGCGTACAAATCGCGCGGCTCGCAGTGGAGCGCCACATGCCCGCGCGCTTGCGCGGCTCGCAAGAACGCAAACGTTGTGTCCTTGTCAGCAGCAACGCGATCCATCGGGTCCATCACGTAGACGAAACGCATGCCAATTCCCTTATTCACTTATGAGGATGTTTACCAGCCGTCGCGAGCGACGCGAGACAGCCGAACCCCTCGAAGGTTGCTCCCGTCGTCTTTTCGCCGATTTCCGTCGCATCGCTTCGTTGCTTCTCCTCAAGCTGCACAAGCAGCTCTCGTCGAAGCGCCTCGCTCTGCTCGGA
>WQZB01000027.1 GCA_009780955.1 Polyangiaceae bacterium
CGCCTCGCTCTGCTCGGAACTCGGCAAAAATACTCGGTCCGCAACCTGCTCGGGGCTCGCGGCGGGCCCGAGGAGCCCGCGTAAGCGTACGTTGTGGTACGTGCGCAGGCACCGCAGGGCCCAGCAAACGCGTTACGCGCAATCGCGGCGCGCAGCAGGCGGGCAAACATGCTCTTACTTTTTGACGTGCTTGACGACTTCCACCTTGAGCGTTGCCACAACGTCCGTCATCAGCTTGACTGGAATTTCGAACGTGCCAAGCGCCTTGATCGGCTCGGAAAGGTGCATCTTCTTTCGATCGATCTCGACGCCAGCGGCCTTGGCCGCCACTTCGATCTCTTTGGTTGTGACAGAGCCAAAAAGCTTGTCGTCGTCGCCAACGGTGCGCGCCACGGTAAGCGTGAGCGCACCAATCTTTTCGGCCAAGGCTTGGGCCTCTTTTTTTGCCTTGTCTGCCTTGGACACGGCAACCGCCTTTTCATGGTTGATGCGGCTGATTGCACCCGTTGTTGCTGCAACGGCGAGGTTGCGCGGAATAAGAAAATTGCGCGCGAAGCCTGGACGAACTTTGACAAGCTCTCCAGATTTGCCAACGTTTTCCACATCGCGCTGCAAAACGACCTGAAGGTTCATCGCCATGGCCCGCTCCGCTTAGCTCGTAACCGTGAAAGGCAGAAGTGCGATGTTGCGTGCACGCTTGACCGCAAGCGTGACCTTGCGCTGATGCAGAGCGCAGTTACCGCTGATGCGCCGGGGAACGACCTTACCCCGTTCGGACACGAAGTACTTGAGTGCCTGCGGATCTTTGTAGTCGATACTTACGGCCTTGTCCGCGCAGAACTTGCAGACGCGCTTCTTGCCGCCGCGACGCCGTCCAGGGGCGTCGGCATTGAGATCTGGCGTTCTGCCAAAATCTTTATCGTCATCCATCATTGCCATAATTGTAAATTCTCCTGAGGATTGAAGCTTGTTGGCTTTTTTGAAAAGAAGAGACAGGAATTCCAATTAGGAAACTTCGTCGTCACCTTCTTTTGATTCCTCGCCTTCTTTCGATTCATCGCCTTCGCCGATGTCGTCGGACTCGCCCGCCTCGTCGCCCGCGAACTCATCGTCGCCGCCTTCGCCACCTTCTCCGCCATCGCCGCGGGCCGAACGACGCTCTTCGCCAATGTCGAGAAGGCCGAGTGCACGTTCAGGCGATTCTTCCTTCTCCTCTTCGACGGGAAGTTCGAGGCGCTGGAACTTGATTTCTTCTGGATCGACCGTAACCAGAGCGACATCAACGTTGTCGTTCGTTTGAACGGTTTGGAACTTGAGCACCGAGTCTTGGAGCTTGAGATTGCGTTCGACCTCCGCAACAAGGCCACCGCGGCCCACGTATTTCACGTAGACGTAAACGCCTTTTTTCTGCTTCGCGACAGGGTATGCGAGCTTGCGACGGCCCCACGCTTCCACTTTTACGAGCTTGCCGTTGTCGCGAGCCACCACGTCCGCCACACGTGCCTGCACCTTGTCAGCGGTGTCGGCGTCGACATCGGACCGCAAAATATAGATGGTTTCGTATTCCCTCGATTTGAGGGCCTGAGCCTCGGCCATGATCTCTCCTTATGGATCACCCAGCGTTATGTTGCGGGGAGCCCACGAGCGAAGCCCGTGAGCAAGGATTTTCTCGCCAACATTTGACGAGGGGTGGCTCTTTAGCAAGCGCTGCGCGTGACGGCTACTTCTTCTTGCCCGGCCCACCAATTTTGCAGTTGACGTCGTTCATTGCTGCGGTGACGCCCTTTGCAACAACTTTCTCGATGGCAGTGCACGCACGGCCCAGCACGTCGCCAAGCTCGGTCAACTCGATCGCGTTGAAATCTTGCAGCACGTACGAGGCAACGTCACCGCGAAAGTTCGCGGGCGGGCGGCCAATGCCAATGCGAACGCGCACGAAATCGGCAACGCCAAGATGGCCAATGATGCTGCGCAAGCCATTGTGACCTGCATGCCCGCCACCCACCTTCAAGCGGATGTCTTGCCAGGCAAGATCGAGCTCGTCGTGCACCACAACGATCGCCGCGGGATCGACTTTCAGAAACGCTGCGGCAGGCTGAACCGACTCGCCCGAAAGATTCATGAATGTTGCAGGCTTTAGCAGCGCAACCGGGTAACGCGCACTGTCAACGGCAAGATCGCCCTTCGTCAGCTCACCGCGATATTTCTCTTTGAAGTTGGCAAGGCCGTGAAGCTGCGCGAATCGCGTGACGGTCAAAAATCCGACGTTGTGCCGATTCTGCTCGTACTTGCGCCCCGGATTGCCGAGCCCGACAACAAGAACCACGAACGTTAGACCGCTTTCAAGTTGGCGCGAGGTCGAGGCGGGGCCGAGGAGCGGACCGGAACAGCCTGCTTCGGCTTTGAGGACCGCACCGCAGGCCCCAACGATGAGATCGCGACAAATCGAAAGCGGTCACTTCTTCTTTGCGTCCTTGGCGGCCGGCGGCACCGAAGCCTTGCCACCAGCCGCTGCTGCAGGAGCCTTTCCAGCGGGTGCTGCCGCAGGAGCAGCGCCAGCGGCCGGAGCCGCTGCAGCACCCGCTCCTCCCGCACCCGCCGCAGTGGCTTGAGCTTCTTCGGTGCGATCTTTCTCGGGCGCAACGATAGAAACTACCGTTTGCTCGGCTGGGAGGCGAACCTCAACGCCTTCGGACAACGGTAGATCTTTCGCGTGAAAGGCGTCGCCCATTTCGAGATGCGTGATGTCGATCTCGATCTTCAGTGGGATGCGGTCTGGCAGGCATCGAACCGGCACGCTTCGGTAAACCTGACGCACGATGCCCCCCTGAACCGTGCCGGCAGCCTTTCCCGTTGTGATGAGCGGAACGTCGACGTCAACGGGACGATCGAGCTTCACTTCGATGAAATCGACGTGCTCGAGCGCGCGAGTGACGGGATGGTACGCGTACGTTTTGATCATGACGAGCATGTCTTTTTCGTCATCGACCTTCATCTGCAATACGCTGTTTTGCCCGCGCTCGCTTTTGAGAACCGTGAGAATGTCTTTCGGCAAGACAGCGAGCGATATCGTTGCGAGACCTTTGCCATAGGCCACCGCAGGCACTTGCCCGGCGTTGCGAAGGCGGCGCGCAGCACCCTTTCCTCCGGCGGTACGGGTCGTTGCGGTGACGTTATGCATGGCGGCAGACATGGGGCGTGCTCCTCGACGAAACTTTAGACGGAACGAGAGGCGCGGACGCATAGCAGAGAATGCAGCACCGCGGTAGGGGGATTCGGCTTACGCGGTTTACGCAAAGAGCGAGCTCACCGAGTCCGACATGTGAATGCGCTTGATGGCTTCGCCAAGAATGCGCGCCATGCTAACCTGTTTAATTTTTGAGCAGGTTTTTGCGGCCGCCGACAGCGGAATCGTGTCCGACACAACCACCTCATCGAGAGGCGAGTCGGAAATGCGCTGAATGGCAGGTCCGGACAGGACACCGTGCGTAGCGCACGCTACAACCTTGGCCGCACCGAAATCGAGCAGCGCTTTTGCGGCTCCCGTAAGCGTGCCGGCTGTGTCGATCATGTCGTCGACGATGATGCAGTTCTTCCCGGCGACATCGCCAATGAGATTCATCACCTCGCTGACGTTCGCGCGCTCGCGGCGCTTGTCAACAATGGCAAGGCTCGCATTCAAGCGCTTCGAGTAGGCACGCGCGCGCTCCACTCCGCCCGCATCCGGCGAGACCACCACGGCCGAAGAATCGAACTTCTTCTTGAGGTAATCGTCGAGCATGATGGGCAAGCCGTAAAGGTGATCGAACGGAATGTTGAAAAACCCTTGAATTTGCCCGGCATGCAGATCGACCGAGACAACGCGATCAACACCAGCGGCTTGAATGAGATCGGCAACGAGCTTCGATGTGATGGGCGTGCGTGGCGCGACCTTTCGGTCTTGCCGAGCGTAGCCGTAATACGGGATCACTGCGGTAATGGTGGAAGCCGATGCCCGACGGAGCGTGTCGGCCATGATGAGCAGCTCCATCACGTGATCATTCACCGGGCTCGACGTTGGCTGGATGATAAAGGCATCGACACCACGGACGTTTTCGTTGATCTCGCAGAACGTTTCGCCGTCGCTGAAACGTTGGACCTTGACCTTCCCGAGAGGCGTTTCGAGGTACGCCGCAATCGCTTGCGAGAGCTCGGGATTGGCGTTGCCAGAAAAGAGGCAGACCTTCTTGAACACGCGCGCAGCCCTCCGCCGGAAT
Source organism: Polyangiaceae bacterium (assembly GCA_009780955.1). Classification (GTDB taxonomy): domain Bacteria; phylum Myxococcota_A; class Polyangia; order Polyangiales; family Polyangiaceae; genus Labilithrix. The sequence continues at coordinate 4,257 of WQZB01000027.1, forward strand.
TAGACCGCTTTCAAGTTGACGCGAGATCGAGGCGGCGGCGAGGAGCGGACCGGAACAGCCTGCTTCGGCTTTGAGGACCGAACCGCAGCCGCCAACAAAGAGATCGCGTCAAATCGAAAGCGGTAAACGGCGCGAGGTGTAGCCGCCGACTCAGGGGCTGTCAACCTGTGCGACGCAGCGCCCACACCGCTTTCGATTTGACGCGATTTCAGCGTTGCCGCCTGCTACGGCGAATTCCGTGAAACACCGTTTGCAGCCTTGGCCCCGCGCTGGCGAGGAAGACATTGTCGTTTCGCAAAAAGGCGCCGAATCGGCGCGCCGCGGCCACCCATGGATTTTTCGTTCTGCGGTGCTTCATCCAACCGGCACTCACGGTGCGGCCAGCCCAGGCTCAATCTGCCGAATCGTCACCGAATCACGCGAAGTGCTTGGTTGCGGTATCTACGATCCAACATCGCCCATTGCAGCGCGGATCTGGGGGCTCGGCCCGAACGCAAAATTGAATGCGGACACTTTCCGGGTCCGCGTCGAGCGTGCGCTCGCGATCCGTCGCACGCTTTTTCCTGATGCGCATACAACGGCGTATCGCATCCTCAACGGCGAGGGCGATCGCGTTCCCGGCTTCGTTCTCGACCGCTACGGAGATGTTGCCGTTCTTCGAATCGACGGCGATGCTGCCCGTCATCTCGCCCCTGAAATCACACGCCACCTCGATTCGCTCCTGCAGGGCGAAGGCATCACGACCTTGCTCGAGCGCGAATCTGCGCGCGTCGGGCGCACCAGCACGACGCAATCCAAAGGCATTGGCAGTGGGCGTGTCAATGTCCGCTTCGGTCCCGAGCGCGGCCAAGTGCATGTGACCGAACACGGCGTTCCGTTCGTGGTCGACGTCATGCACGGGCAGAAAACAGGCGCGTTTCTCGATCAGCGCGAGAATCGGAAACGCATCGGCGAGCTCGTGGCAATGCGCCTTCGCGCCGGGCTATCGGCGCGCGTGCTGAACCTGTTTTCGTACACGGGTGGTTTTTCGCTCCGCGCGGCTCTGGCGGGCGCAACGGTGACGAGCCTCGACATTGCGCCCCGAGCGCACCTCGTGGCAGAGCAGAGTTTTGCGGCGGCCGGTGTCGCGCCGCAAAAGCATGAATTCGTCGTGGCCGACGCCTTCACGTGGCTTGCCGAAGCCAAACGCCGCGGCCAATCGTGGGATGTCGTCATTAGCGATCCACCAAGTTTTGCGCCGAGTGAGCGCACAAAGCCAAAAGCAATGGCCGCCTACCGAGTGCTTCATCGCGGGTGCGCCAATGTGCTCGCACAGAACGGGCATCTTGTTTTGGCTTCGTGCTCGAGCCACATCACCTTGGAAGACTTCGCTACGACGTTCGACGATGCCAGCCTTGGTCGGAGCGATCTCGAGATGATCGAAACCTTCGCGCTGCCTGCTGACCACCCCACATTGCCAAGTTTCCCTGAGGGGCGATACCTTAAACTCGTTATTCTGACATAGCTCGATACGTGGGGTTAAGCACTTGTCACACATGAAATCTGCAACGGCAGAGAACACGCAAGATGTCACGTCGCTCGATGACTTCCTCGTTGACAACGGTGCAGGTTGGCGCCTTGCAATGACACGAACGACGTGCGGCGTCGCGGCCGGCACGCGGCCTGTCATCATCGTTCCGGGCTATGGAATGAATTCGTTCATCTTTGGCTTTCATCCTGGTGGGCCGTCGCTCGCCCAGTGCCTTGCGGCGCGCGGCCTCGAGGTTTGGACGGTCGATTTGCGCGGTCAGGGCAAGTCAATTTGCACCACTGGCACGAAGCGCTACGGCATCGCGGAGCTCGCCGTGGAAGACATTGGCGCGGCCGTCCGCCATGTTCTTGCAACCACCAACACGGGTGCGTGCAAAGTCGATCTCATTGGGTGCAGCCTTGGCACCGCGCTGGCGTTCGCTCACGTCGCGTGCGTGCCCAATGCACCCGTAGAGGCCATCGTTTCCATGGCAGGTCTGGTAACGTGGAAAGAAGTTCACCCCATAGTTCGCTGGGTGTCTGCATCGCCTCGCCTTGCCGGAATGCTTCGTTTCAAGAACACGCGCCACATGGCTCGCATTGCCCTGCCCGTCATTGCGACGATCGCGCCAAGCATTCTCTCAGTATATTTGAACCATCGATCCTCCGACCTTTCGCAAGCGTCGCGCATGGTACAAACCGTCGAAGATCCACACCCCATGATGAACCGCGAGATTGCCGAGTGGATCCAGCGAGGCGATCTCGTGGTTCGCGGGGTCAATGTTTCTCGCAAGCTGGGCGAGCTCAAAAACCCGCTATTTTGCATTGTCGCCAACAACGACGGAATCGTGACTCCGGCAACCTCGCGGCACACCTACGATGCCATCGGCTCGTCAAGGAAAGAGCTTCTCATCGTAGGCGACCGCGACATGCCCATCGCCCATGGCGATCTGTTCGTATGCCGCGGTGCTCAAGAGCGTATCTTTATGCCAATTGCAGATTTCTTGCTGCAAACCTGAATGTGTTGGTCGTAGGGGCGCCATTCATGGCGCCTGACCCCGGCATTTTTTTGGAATCCATACCCTTGGCCGATACCAAGGGCGCGATGAATCGCGCCCCTACCAACGAAACGCATTCGTGGGGCGTATGGCCCATACGCCCCTACATAAATCTGCATTCAAGCTCGTAAAATAATACGGGGGCATCTTTCTTTGCCCAAAGCCCACAACCGACAGGCACATAATGTCGACGAAGATGTGTGCGGTACCAGGCTCCCGTGCGGGCGTGCACGTTCACGTCTGTTTTTGTAGCGTCAATGACTTCGCGCAAATCTTTTTTGGTAATGGCTTCGAGGTAAAGAAACCCGCCGGTCATGGCGCCAAGGTTGTCGATGGCTTTTTCGGCCTGCTCGTTGTCGAGATACGGCAAAACGCCTTGGCATAGGACGAGATCGTAGGTTTTGTCATCGCGCCATTTCGTAATGTCGCGCAATTCGTGGCCATAGGTTTTGCATGCATAAGGGCTTACCTCGATGCTAAAATATTTTATTTTTGGCCTTTGCTTGGAAAACCAATCGCGCCATGCCCCAACGCCCGCGCCCACGTCGAGCACCGTATCGATGGGGAATTGCCACCAGTCGAGCAGCGACGTCATGGCCGTGCAAAGGCGGGCAATCTCTGTTGGGCCATGAACGCGTGTGCGGCGCTCCACATAATAGCGATTGTAGTAAGCCGCATCGAATACTTCGGCTTTTCTCGTTTGCCGCGCTTCCCTCGCTTGCCTAGCTTTGCGTGCCATCGTGCTCACTCGTAACGCAACGCATCGATGGGATCGAGCTGCGATGCCTTTCGCGCCGGGTAAAGCCCAAACACAATGCCAACGAGCGCGCTGAAAAGAACCGAGACCACGATGACATCCACCTGAATGGCCATTGGCCACTTGAACTTTGCCGCAAGCCACCAAGCGACACCAACACCGAGCGACACGCCAATCAACCCGCCCGCAATCGAAAGCACGAGCGCCTCGATAAGGAATTGGAGAAGAATGCTCATCGGCTTTGCGCCAATGGCCATGCGCACGCCAATCTCGCGCGTTCGCTCGGTGACGCTCACGAGCATGATGTTCATGATGCCAATGCCACCCACCACGAGCGACACAGCGGCCACGCTCGCAAGGAGCGTGGTTATGGTGTTGGCGCTGTCCTGCTGAGCGCTAGCAATTTCGGCAAGGTTTCGAATCGAAAAGTCGTCGTCAATACCAGGCTGCAGGTGGTGCCGATCGCGCAAAAGCGTTTTGACATCGGCAAGCGCGCGCCCTGTTGTCTCTGAGCTTGTAGCTTGCACATAAATCTGGCCAATGAGAAACTTGCCGAGACCTCCCTGAATGCGATGCGCAAACGTCGACGAGGGGATGAACGAGGCATCGTCGTAATCTTGGCCCATGGGCGACTGGCCTTTTTTCGAAAGCACGCCAACAATCGTAAATGGCGTATTGCCAATGCGCACAGACTGGCCCACTGGGTTCGACGTGGGACCGTAGAGTCGGTCGACAACGGTTTGCCCAAGCACCACGACCTTCGTGCCGCTATCGACATCTTGCTGGGTAAACGCCTCGCCTTGGGCAATGGGCCAGGCGCGGATCTGGAACAACTCGGGGGTCGTGCCGGTAACGCTCGTCGTCCAATTCATTTCTTCGCTGACGAGCGACTGGGTCGAGCGAAGCGACGGAGCGACGAGGCGCACCGTGCCGATCTCGTTCTTGATGGCTGCCATGTCATCCCACGTGAGCGTGGGCATCGAGCCGTAACCGCCAAACGAGCCGCCCGACGTCGTCGAACCTGGCAATATGATGAGAAGGTTCGTTCCCATGGCAGAAAACGCGGCTTCGACTTGCGCTTTTGCTCCCGCACCAATGGCCATCATCGCGATGACCGCGGCAACGCCGATGATGATACCGAGCGTTGTCAGAAACGAACGCATCTTGTTTCGCAACACAGCGCGAAGCGCGATACGAAGCGTGATGAGAGGATTCATGATTGCGGCCTCTCCGCTTTCGGAGGCGACGCTGCCATGCGCGGCGCATGCCGAGTGTCTTCGAGGATCAATCCGTCTTTCACGACCACGACGCGCGTGGCGTATTCGGCAATATCCGGTTCGTGTGTTACCAAAACCACGGTAATGCCAGCCTTGCCTAGCTCTTGAAAAAGCCCCATGACCTCGATGCTTGTTTTCGAGTCGAGGTTTCCAGTGGGTTCGTCGGCAAGGATCACTTTAGGCTCGCCAACCAATGCGCGTGCAATGGCAACGCGCTGCTGCTGACCGCCGGAAAGCTGCGCTGGCGTGTGATCGAGCCGCTGCCCCAAGCCCACACGCTCGAGTGACAGAGCGGCGCGCCGATGGCGCTCTTTGGCGTGCACTCCTCGGTAAACGAGCGGCAGCTCGACGTTCTCGAGCGCACTCGTGCGGGCCAGCAAGTTGAAGTTCTGGAAAACGAAGCCAAGGACTTCGTTGCGCGTTTCGGCGAGCTCGTCGCGATTCATCTTTGCTACCTGACGGCCCGCGAGCCGATAGGTGCCCAAGGTTGGCCGATCGAGGCACCCGAGAATGTTCATGAGCGTCGATTTGCCAGAGCCCGACGCTCCCATGATGGCAACGAACTCGCCGGAGTCGATATCGAGCGACACGCCGCCGAGCGCGTGAACCTCGACGTCGCCGGTTTGGTAAATCTTCTTCACGTCGCGAACGACGATGAGCGGCTCGGCCATTAGAACATGCGCCCCATGCGCGGCTGTCCCCCTCCGGATGGGCCGCCTCCACCCTGACCTGATGAAGTTTTGCCCCCGACATTCACGTCGATGACCACTTCGTCACCTGGCTTCACATCACCGCGAACGACCTCACTCACGGTGCCGTCGGAAAGACCCGCGGCGACGCTGACAGGCTGCGCAATACTCCCACGCTGAACATAAACCGTACGGCGCTCATTACCTTCCTGCTTTCCTCCGCCACTGCCGCCACCGCTGCCTGGCGGCCTCTGGCGGCGTGGCGCCGATGCGCCCGCTGTGGCGCTACCAGCAGCACCAGCAGGCGGCTCGGCAACGCCGACAGCCGATGCAACCTCGGGCGGCGGACGAAAGCGCAAGGCTGCATTCGGAACAGCCACGGCGTCCTCACGCTCGGCGTACACAATCGTCACCGTGGCCGTCATGCCAGGACGCAAGCGCTGATCGGAGTTGTCGACGTCGATCACCGCATCGTAGGTGACGACGTTCTGCACGGTTTGCGCCGCGTTGCGAATCTGACCAACTATGCCCTTGAAGGTTTGCCCGGGATACGCATCCACGGTGAACGTTGCATCCATGTTCTCCGCCAAGCGCCCGACGTCACCCTCGGCCACGTTCGTGTGCACCTGCATCTTTCGCAGATCTTCGGCGATGGTGTAGAGGATCGGCGCTTGAAGCGACGACGCCACGGTTTGCCCAACATCGACGCTGCGCGAGATCACCGTTCCGTCGATGGGCGAAAAGATGTCCGTGTACGAGAGATTGACCCTTGCTTGATGGAGCGCGGCATCCGCTTGCGCGAGGTTCGCAACAGCCAAGTCCGTCGACGCTTTGGCGACAGCCACGTTCGTTTCCGCGGTCTGGAGATCGGCGGCAGACGCAAGTGATTGCTCAGCGAGCGCCTGAGTGCGGGCCAGCACGAGCTCGGCGTCTTTCTGCTTTGCCCTCGCGCTCACGAGGCTTGCTTTGTTTTGGACGGCGTTCGCATCTGCCTGCTCCACCGCGGCTTGAAAGAGCTGCGGATCGATCTTTGCGATGAGCTCGCCTTTCTTGACGATGGAGTTGTAGTCTGCAGTCAGTTTCGCGACGCGACCGCTGACTTGCGCTCCGACTTGCACGGTGACCGTGGCTGCAAGCGTGCCGCTGGCAGTCACTCGCGCAGAGATTTTGCGCTTCTCCACCGGCGCCGTTTTCCACACGATGTCCGGTGTGGCGTGCGCCTTTTGCCAACGAAAGACGCCAAACGCAATGCCCGCGACGACAACGAGAGCAACGATCCAACCAACGTACTTTTTTATGAAGCTCATGAAGCACCAGTGCAGCGCGCGAGTGCAAAGAGCGCAGCGAGGCGGGCACTCACGACATTGAACTCGCTGAGTGCGAGCTCAATCTCCGCCTGCCGGAGCGAAGAAGCGGCAAGGACCAGTTCGAGGCTCGTCACCTGACCCACCTGGTACTCAATTTTGGTTAGTTGGTCGACTCGTGATGCGAGATCCCGCGCCTGCCGAGCCACTCCAAGCGACGTTTCGGCAACGCCAATGTTGCGGCGTGTCTGTTCGATCTGGATCGTGACCGAGCGCTGAGCAGCTTCGAGGGCATAGTTCGCCTCATCGCGCAGCGCGCGATTCGTGCGCAGCGCGCCGTAGCGTGCGCCGCCGTCCCAGATCTGGAACGACAGAACCCCCTGCACACTCCACGTGGTATTCGGAGCGGCACCTGTATTTTGGGTCGTTGTCGAGAGCGTGCTGCCGAGCGACAGTGTTGGTAAGAAGGAGAGCTCCACGTCGTGGATGTTGCGTTCAGCCACCTCCACGCGCTTTTTGGCGGCTGCAATGTCAGGCCGAGCGTCCTGGTGGTCAAGCGCCGGGCACGAGTGCACCGCGCCCCCGAGAACGCCGTCGAGTTTCATCGTGGGCGGCACACCGATCGCCTCGGGCAAGCCGAGCGCGAGGCCGAGTGCCTCGCGCGCTTTGCGAAGCGACTCGTCACCCGTCACGAGCGTTGCGCGCGCATTGGCGACGTCCTGATCGGCGCGTACGACGTCAAGACCTGTTGCCGTTCCGAGGTTGCGTTTGCGCACGGTGATCTCACGCTGCTCGAGGGAGCTGCGCAGGCCAACGCGATTGAGTTCCGCGATGCGTTCCGCTGCCACGACGCCGATGATCGACGTTGCGAGGTTGAGCGTGATCGTGCGCATCGTGTCGTCGGCGGAGAGTGTTTGCACTTCTTCGTTCTTCTTGGCCGTGCCGATCGCATGCCACGATTGCACGTTGATGAGCGACTGAGAGAGCGTGATGTTGCCAGAGACGTAGTCGGTCTGTGGCGTTTTGAGTGTGCTCGTTTCGCTTGCGACAGCCCCCGCAAAGGCCGCAGTCTCGTTGACGATGAACTGATGCGGCAGAGTCCCCGTTGCGTTGATGGTGGGGAGCACGGCGGAGAGCGCCGTGCGGGTCTGCGCTTCGGCGCGGCGCACCTCGGCGTACGCTGTCGCGAGATCTGTGGATCTTGCATGCATTAGGGCCAGCGCATCGCGCCAGTCGGAAAGTTGACGCTTGGCTGCGGGCACGGGTGTGAGCATGGCATCCTTGACGTCGATCTTCGGAAGCGGCGGCAAGGTAGCCCCGGGAGCCGGCGCGGAAGGACGCACCGCGGCCGGGGTGGTGACGATTGGACTCGCTGTGGACGGTGGGACTGGTGCTGGTTGCGCTGGCACCTGCCCCGGCACCTGATTGGGCACCTGAGCAAGCGCGGGCGCTGCTCCAGTTGGCGTTGGCGGCGTTGGTGCGGGCGTGACCGGCGACGGGACGGCTGCAGGCTGTGCGACCGCAGCGCCTTCGTTTCGGAAGACGGCGACAGCGACTGCCGAAGCGGCCATGACAGACCGAAAAGTACGGGAATTCACGGCGTGATACGATGCCTAAGCGTTTCTTGAATCAAGAAGATTCCAACAATGTGAATGCGTTTGTCCACGAAGGGCGGCCTTACACGCGGCGCAGGCCTGCTAGCAAGCCGCGAACAACCTGGAGGCTAGACATATCCAAGTGATACAGTCTTCGATGTGAGCGATTTTCGGCAGCCTCTAGGCACGCGCAGCGAGGCGAGTTCCGAACGAGAGCGGCCCCCAACAGATCCTTCAGCAAGGCCGCTCGTGCCCGGCGCGCCACGCACGCCTATGCCCGCTTCGAGAACGTCGACAGCCACATATGTGGCGCCGTTTCCAACGAACCCCAATACGGTGCCCGTGCCAGCGCCGTACAAAAGCCAACCCATCCCCCCGCTCGTCCCGCAAGCGTTCCCACTTTTGCCATCGCTTGGTGCGGCTGGCACGACGCAAATTCCCATTCCCCCTGCCCCGCCCCCCATTCCCCCTCCCCCAAGCACGCCGCGCTTGATTCCGACAGCTGCTGTCGCAATGCCGCCCACGGCATCCGCGATCGCACCCATGCCGCCGTCCCAAGCGAGTCCAGCAAGCCTCCAATCACCAATGTCCGTGCCATGCATCACGGTGCAATATCCAACCGTCGGCTCGACGCTGACCAGCGTGCGCGGCAGCTACGTCGTGCGTGCTGTGATTGGCTCGGGCGAGTTCGGCGCCGTGTACGAGTGCATTGGGCCGTTCGACCAGATCTACGCGGTAAAAATGGTACGGCCAGCGAATCGTCCGTATGCCGAAGTGCAGGCCGAGTGGGCGCGCGAAGTGCAGCGGCTTTTCTCGCTTAGGCATCCGAATGTTGTCTACATTTACGACTCGTTCGAGCAGGGTCACCTTTGCTACCTCGCGCTTGAACGGTGCGATCATGCCCTAAAAGACATGCTCGGCACGCCGATGCAAGAGGGCCTCGTGATCGAAATCTCTCGCCAACTTCTTGCCGCCGTGCAGTTTCTCCACGACAACGACGTCGTGCACGACGATCTGCACGCCGGCAACGTGCTCATTACACACAACGATCGCCCGACGGTGAAAATCAGCGACTTCGGCATCAGCCACGAGCTCCGCGGAATGCCAGCGGTTCGCCCGAACGTCGTACACCACGCCATCATGGCACCCGAAATTCTCGCCACCGGAAACACCAGCCGCCAGAGCGACCTATACCAGGTAGGTTTGCTACTCTATTGGATGCTCACCGGTGAGCCAGCCATTCACCTCGATGTTCCCTACCAAGAGCTCGTTCGGCAAGTTGCCGAAGGTGAGCCGCGCAAGCGCGCGGAGGCCCTTGGCATACCGCTCGGGCACCTCATCGCGAAGATGCTGCGACGGCGCGAGGCCTTTCGCTATTCGAGCGCACGAGAGGTATGGGCCGATTTGCGGGAACTGCCGGCATGGCGACAACGCCACTTGTTCCCGGCAAAATAGCCGTCTTCCATCCATTGGGTGAAACACGTGACGAATCAAAAAGCGGTTGCGACCCATCAGCACTTAGGCCGATATGAGATCGTAGCCAAGATTGGCGGCGGCGGCATGGCGTCCATTTACATCGGGCGCGCCATAGCGGCCGATGCCGACGACACCGACGAGCTCGTGGCACTCAAGGTCATTCGCGACGAGTACGTAGACGACGAACGTTACTCAACGATGTTCATCGACGAGGCCCAGATCCTTGCGCAGCTCTCACACCCCAACGTGATCCGCACGCTCGAGTACGGCGTCAGCGGTCGACACCGCTTCATCGCCATGGAGCTCTTGTCAGGCCGAACCTTTGCGGACGCTTGGTTCGCACTCGAAGCCCGTGGCGAAACGCTTTCGCCGCGGCTTGTCGCGTGGATTTGCGCACGCGTTGCCGAAGGTCTACATGCCGCACACGAGCTTGTCGACAGCAGCGGCACAAGGCTCAACGTCATTCATCGCGATGTCAACCCCGCCAACATCTTCCTCACACACAAGGGTGAAATAAAACTCATCGACTTTGGGCTGGCGAAGGCAACCATTCAATCGTCGAAAACTCTCGGCGGAATCGTGAAGGGCAAAATTCCATATCTTGCGCCCGAGCAGGCGCGTGGCCAACCCATCGATCGGCGCGTCGACATTTATGCGCTTGGCGCAACGCTGTGGGAAGCGTCAACCATGAAGCGCCTTTTCAAACGCGACTCTGACGTTGCCACGCTCATGGCAATTCGCGATGCCGTTGTGCCCGACGTGCGAACGCTCGTAGAAAACTTCCCTGAACCGCTGTGGAAGATCATCGATCGTGCAACCCAAGCTCGCCGCGACGATCGCTACCCAACCGCTGAAGACGTGCGCGCCGATCTCGACGCATTCGTTGGTGACGGAGCCGAGCTCCCGAAAGAGCTGTCGAATATGCTCACGCGCCTGTTTCCAGGCCACGAAAAAGAACACGCCAACTGGCTGCACAAGGCCTTTGCCGCGCAGACTGAAGCCAATACGATTCGGCCGCCTGCTCCGGTGCCAACGGCGTCGTCGAGCATGCTCGACGACGCCGACGATGTCTCCGACATTCGGCAGACGATTCCATCTTTGCCTTTGTTCCCAACGCAACCTGTCGAGCCAACCGCGCAACCCGAAAGCCGTCCGAACGCCATCAAGTCGCAAGGACCAACGCTCCGGCCGATGCCAATTCTTGAGCGCGAACACCCGCTAGTCTCGCTGGCGCACGAACGCTCGCCATCGCCGCCTCGACACGTGTGGTTGCCAACCCTCATCATCGTGGTTGTGGTCGTCGTGCTCGCACTGGTCCTCGCGTCAACTTGAAAGAGGTCCGACGCTTCGTGATAGCGTCAGGTGCCATGACTGACTCAACGGACGTGTTGCATGCACATGGAAAAGTGGCGCTCGTCACTGGCGGGTCGAGCGGCATTGGTCTCGCGTTCGCGCGCATGTGGGTAAGGCGCGGTGGGCGCGTCGCCCTCGTGGCGCGCACGGCGTCAAAGCTCAAAGCCATTGCCAAAGAGCTCGACGAATCGCGCGCAGCCGCGGCGTTCCCGCTCGACGTGCAGAACCTCCAAGCCCTCGTCGCCTTGCCCGCAGAAGTTGTCGCCAAATTCGGTCGCCTCGATGTCGTCGTCAACAACGCCGGCCTCACTCACCGCGGCAGCTTCGACAAGTTCGACGCCCTCGACCTCGCCAGCGTCATCACCACGAACCTTGCGGCTCCCGTGGTTCTCACGCGCGCAGCCGCCCCCCACATCGCGCCTGGCGGCTCGATCATCCAAATCGCAAGCATCGCCGGAATGTTCCCTGTTGCCGACGAAGCGGCCTACAGCGCGTCAAAGGCGGGGCTGCGCTTTTTCGCACGAGCCATTGCGGGCGATCTCGCGCTGCGCGGCGTTCATTCGGGTTGCGTTTGCCCTGGCCCAGTTGACACAGATTTTCTCGGCGATCTCACCCACGTTTCGGACATTGTCCTGTCGCAGCCCATGATCTCCGCGGAAGATGTCGCTGTCGGAATCATGAAGTGCATCGACGACAAGTTGGGCGAGCTCGCATTGCCACGGTACTCGGGCAAATTTGCAACGTTAGGCTACCTTTTGCCTAAAGCTGCCAAGATCGTGCACCCCTTGCTCGAGAAGCGCGGAGCGAAAAACCGTGCTCGTGCCATCGCCAAAAAACGCGGTGTGTCACTTTAGCTTCGCGGGCTGCGTGGTAGCCTTTGCGGCATATGCGCTTCGTTAATCATCCAGGCAGTAACCTTCTTGCGATTGCCATTGCAACAACGCTCGCCATGGCTGCGTGCGGCGGGTCGTCCAACACGAGCAATGACTCGGGCGCCTATTCTACGTCGGGCCACAACTCGGGCAGCTCGTCGGGCCACGATGGCGGCTCGAGCAGCGGACCTACGGGTGGCACTCCCGGCGTCAGCCTTGGCGACACGCACACCGGCATTTTCAACTACGGTCCGGTCGACTGGGCACAAACGCAGTGGCATAACGCCTGCGCCGGCGACGACGGCTACCCGTCTCAAATTGAAACCCTTGAAGGCACCCTTCTCGCTGGCGTGAGCAACGTCGTAGGTACTCCTGGACCGTACTGCGATGCATGCGTCGAAATCACATCGACCAATGGCCGATCCCTCATTGCACGCGTCGTGACATACGGCGTTCTGGTCAGCGCGGGCGATTTGGATCTCAGCCCGGAAGCATACAATGCACTTTACACGAATGAGAACTCACGCAACATGAGCTGGCAGCTCGTTACGTGCCCTGGGACCGATCCACTCTATTTCCAGTTTCTAGGTGCATCGAGTTCGGGCTGGTCGAAACTCTGGATTCGAAACCCGCGTGTGGCCGTCGCGAAACTCGAGGTAAAAAGCACGAATCATCCTAATTTTACCTCGATACCAATCGATTCAGACGGCGGCTTCAACGACTCTCCTCGTGGCTTCGGCAACGGCGCATTCACGTTGCGCGTAACAGGCATAGACGGCAGCACCTTCGAGCAATCGTTCGACAGCTACCCGTCGGGCAAGCTCGTCGCAGGCTCAGGCAATTTGTAATAGACCGCTTTCGATTTGACGCGATCTCTTCGTTGGCGGCTGCGGTGCGGTCCTCAAAGCCGGAAGAGGCTGTTCCGGTCCGCTCCTCGCCGCCGCCTCGACCTCGCGTCAACTTGAAAGCGGTTAGTTGGTGGCGCCGCACGTGGCCGTGCGCCCGTTCACCGTCAAGCACCCAGCGGCTGATCCGCAAACCGATTGACATGCACACGTCACGTCGCTCCCGCAGCTTGCAGGAATGTCGCTGCAACCTTGCAAAATGTCCGCGCAGTTTGGGTTGATGCACCCTGGGCTGCCGTTGCTGCAAACGTCCGGTGTCCAACCGTAGGGACAACTCGTGCTCACCACGCAGGCTTCTTTCGCGGTGCACTGGCGGTAGAGACAAAACTGCGTATCGGTACACGTGGCCGATCCGCACACGCCCGAGTCGGGATCAGAAGAACTGCTGTCTTCGGGAACGATGGTGCAAGCCGCAACGAAGCCGGAGATCGCGGCAAGTGCAGCGAGCGCAACGGCGACCGCAGTAGCCGTCCTACTCCGCAAAGTGCGCCGCACTTTCAAGCCGATCGAGACGCGCGCCATGGTCGTCGATGGTGGTGTCGAGCTTGGCTTCGACGCGCTTCACGTTGCTGGATGTTTCGAGTACGGCAATCTGCGTCATCTTCACGTTCCGCACGAGATCATCGGTCTTCCGCACGAGATCATCGGTCTTGACGTTCAGTGCCTCTACGACAATCTGCATGATCCCCATGTTCCGTTCGAGGTCGTCGACCTTGACGCTCAGTGCATCGATTTTTGTGTCGAGCCGTGTCTCGAGCTCTTTCAATTGCCACGAGGTCACCATGTTCTGGCGCAAGTCGCGCACCTCGGACAAGACCTGCTCCATCAACTTCTCAAGCCTGTCTGGACTCATGACCATCACCCCTAGCATTGCCGCCGGCTCGCGCGACCCGAAAGCTCCCCAAAAATCGCTAAAAAACCAGTGGGCGCAACAGGATTTGAACCTGTGACTTCAACCGTGTGAAGGTCGCACTCTACCGCTGAGTTATGCGCCCGCTCGTGTGTTGCCAACCAAACTCTTAGCTCGAGTGACCACCGGCATTCAAGCATCATCACGGATCCAGACCGCTTTCAAGTTATCGCGTCAAATCGAAAGCGGTTGCAGCAGACGCGCCCATAGCTCCTCGCGCCCCATGCCGGTGTCCGCGCTCGTGCCTATGACGGCTACGCCTGCATCATGCATAAGCTTTTTAATCCGAGGCTTGTGCATGGAGCGCGGAAGCTTATCAAGCTTGGTCGCGGCGATGACAACCGCGAGCTCGGAGCGCACAGAAAGAAACTTGATGAGATCGAACTCTTCTTGCTCGAGACCGCGACGCGCATCGACGAGGACGACTACACCCTTAAGAGTCGTGCGATCGTGAAGATAGCCCTCGAGAAGAATCTTCCAGTCGCGCGACTCGGTTTTCGAAACTTTCGCGTAGCCGTAACCTGGCAGATCGACAAATACGAGGTTCGGTCCGCCAGCAACACGCACATCGAAAAAATTGATTTGACGCGTGCACCCAGGTGTCCGGCTCGTTCGCGCAAGGCCGTTGCGCGCGGCAAGCATGTTCAGCAAACTTGATTTGCCAACGTTCGAACGACCTGCAAACGCGATTTCAATTTCATGCGGAGGTGGCAACTGGTTTGTCGATGATGCGCCCGCGACGAACTCCGCGCTCGAGATGCGGACCACACTTTTCGCGCCACTCTTTGCTCTGGGATCGCGTTCGCTGTCGCTCTTCATGTTTTGCCCACCATGCGCGTCAGACGACGGCGGATTGGCCCGGCGATCTCGCCGAGTTCACGCACGCCAAGGCCCCACGCGGAAACAATGTAAAGCACACAGAAGACCATGGCACCAACGAGGCCTGGCAGCGAGCGACCAATGGAGCCGGCAAAAGCTCCTGTCACGACTCGGCCGCCACCCCAGCCACCAACGCCAGCAATCAGGGATGCGAGTGCAATTCGGACGGACGACGAACCGAGCTCGGCAGCACGCACCGTGCCAAGCCGCCACCTTACCCCTACGAGAAGAAGCGCCGCTTGCACAAAGCTTGAGCCCGCAACGGCCATGCTGATGCCAACGTGCCCAAACGGCCCGCGCAGCGCAAGTGCTAGAACGATGAACGCGGCGAGATCGATCGCGCTCACGACAACGGGGGTGCGCGTGTCGCCGAGCGCGTGAAGCGGAGGAATCAGTTGGCGTGCAGCAGCTACGGTGAAGATCGCTCCACCCTGCCATGCAAGCGCACGAGCCGTCTGGTGCGCCGCTTCGGCATCGAAGTGACCGCGCTGAAAGAGCAGGACGACGAGGGGTTCACCGATCGCGACGAGCGCCGCGCTTGCAGGCACCGCAACGAAGAGCGAAAGGCGCATGCCATGCGCCCACGTCCGAGCGAGTTCTTCGCGGTTGCCATGAGCCGCAAATCCAGCGAGCGACGGCAGCGCCGCCGTTGACAGCGCCATGACGAAGATCCCTTGAGGGAAGTCGCAAAGGCGTGAGGCCCAATAGAAATAGCTCTGTGCGCCTTCGCCAAGCTCGGAAAGCAGACGGCGCGAAAGCGTAAGATCGACGTAGTAGACGCCGAGACCGAAAGTCATGGGCACGATGCGGCGCAGCATTTCCCGAACACGGGGATCGCGAAAGTCGAGCACGGGGCGGACGGCGTAGCCGATTTTTCGAAGTGCGGGCAGTTGTGCTCCCACTTGGAGTACACCGCCAACGAGCACGGACACTGCAAGCGCAATGGATCCATCGAAGCCACGTGCCTCGAGCGGCGAGCGCAGTGTGAATGCACCCACGATGAGCGCCACGTTGAACAGGCCCGGTGCGAAAGCAGCTACGGCGAATCGTTTCTTTGCATTCAGGGCTGCCATGCCCATGGCGGCTGTTCCCATGAAGAAGATGTACGGGAACATGATGCGCGTGAGCGTTACCGTGCGCTCGAATTTGCCCGGCGTATCGCGGTAGCCGCCGCCGAAAAGGCTGGTGAGCGGCGGCGCGAAAACAACACCGAGAAGCGAAACGACCACGAGCGCCAGAAGCGAGACGCCGCGAGCGCGCGCGAAGAAGGCGCGAGCCTCTTCGTCGCCACCCTGTGCGAGCGTAAGCGACAGAACCGGCACGACAGCGCTCGACACGGCGCCTTCGGCAAGAAGCTGCCTCAATGCGTTGGGGATCGTCAACGCGACGGAGAAGGTATCGGTTTGCCCGCGCGTGAACATGGCTGCAATGACGACGTCGCGCCCGAACCCCAGCACGCGTGAAAGCAATGTGCCGGCGCCGACGATGCCAGCGCGACCTACGAGGCGCTCGCGTTCTTGGCGGCCTTCATCGTTGGCATCGTTCACGGACGTGGAAGCTCGGACCGCTCGAACCCGTTGTCGGCACCAGGGCGACACTCATCGCAATAGCAGAGCGCACGAAGATATGTGTATGAGTAAATCCCTCCGTCGTGGCCGTCATGCCACGTAAGCCGGAGTGCATAATTGCCAACCGAAACAATTGCATCGAGTGCAATCTGATTTTCCGAGGGGTATTGGAACTTGATGGCGCCGGTGTGCCCTTGGCAGCCAGCGCACGGGCAATAGCCACGCAGGATGTCGTGCGGATAAATGCTTTTGTGGCCGTCGCCCCAATCGATTTCGGTTCGCGTTGCGCCGCGTGGAGACCTGACCGCCTTGCATTGAAACCGCGAGTCCATTGCCCTCGAGTCCATTGCCACGGCTTATAGCGCCACAAAGCCGGTGTGTGCCACCATGGCCTCTTCGGCGATCGCGATAAGTTCACTTGCTTGCGCGTCAGTCATTGCCCACTCGTCTCTGCGCTCTTGCATATGCGCTGCGATTGCTCGCAATTCAGCCGGCATGGTGCGCCTGCTACCGCCACATTGCATGCACACGAGCCCCCCGCCGCCAACGTCAAGAAACGCCGAACGACCCTCGGGACACAACTTCGCGCACCGTATGCAGCGCTGAAAGTCGAGCCCGTAGCCAACCTCGGCGAGCAGCCTAAAACCGAATGCCGCGAGCTGCCCAAGCTGTTCATGTGAACCGCTTTCTAAGCTGTCAAGAAGCTCCCCCAACTCGATCCACACCGCAGGCTCGGGGGTTTTTGCAGGGCAGACGTGGCGGACCCACCGCAAGGCACGACCGGCAACTTCCATGGAAGCGAGACTCGATACGATGCCCTGACGTGCGCGGCGAATTTGCGCTTCTTTTAGTACGCCAAGCTCGCGCCCCCGATCTTCGACACGCACGAAAAGTTCGTGCATTGGTTCCAGCACGCCCCCGAAGCGTTTCGTTGACCGACGCGCACCGCGAACAACCGCGCTGATTTTGCCTTCTGCCTCCGTGAAAAACGTTGCGATGACGTCTGACTCACCATACGGAACACTGCGCACGAGCAGCGCCGCGGAGCCAAAAATCTTCACAAAATTAGACCCGCAACACGCGTTCTGCCATGGTAGACGACAGCTCGGGCGGCATATCCCGCCCCCGCGGCTTGAGCACGATTGACAAAGCAAGCGTAAAGAGAATGAGCAAAAGAACGAGCGCGATGGCCACGCCGAACCTTCGCCCCTGCCCTTCACGCGCAGCATGAACCGGCGAAGCGATTGGCAGCGGCGCAACCGTAGCAACGCGCCGACTCGAGACGTAACGGGCAACCACATCGTCGGCGGCAAGACCGACAGCCCGCGCGTACGACTTCAAAAAACCACGGACGAAAACTTCGCCTGGTAGATCGTCGAAGTGGTCTTGCTCGATGGCTTGGAGCGTGGAGACCGGAATGCGCGTGACACGCGAGACCTCGGCAAGGCCCATGTGTTTCTTCTCGCGCTGGCGCCTTAGGCTGGTTCCGACCGTGTCGATACTCACGTCGTTCCTCGGATGTGGGAGAGTAACCGCATGACCTCGACGAAACCTCGCATTAATCCGAATCAAGAGGCTCGTCAACCGTGAACATTCTGCGTAAAAATCAACGAAGGCATTGAGGTTTTTTCGCTCGCAATCTCACGGGCTCACGGGCGGAACTTGCTGGTAGTACACAGTGGACATGAGATCGCCCAGAGTCGCGAGCGAGCAGCGCATCACGAAAGAAACGTCGATCGAAGTGGAAATCGGTATCGACGGCACCGGCAAAAGCCACATCGAAACGCCCGTGCCGTTTTTTTCCCACATGCTAGACCAGATCGCCAAGCATGGCCTGTTCGATCTAACCGTGCGTGCCGCGGGCGACGTAGCCATCGATGGTCATCACACGGCCGAAGACGTTGGCATCGTGCTTGGTCAGGCGCTCGGTCGCGCACTTGGCGACAAGGCGAAAATCGCACGCTACGGCTGGGCAACGTTGCCGATGGATGAAGCGCGCGCAACGTGCACACTCGATCTTTCGGGTCGCCCGCTGTTCGTTTGGGAGGGGATTATGCCGAAGGCGAAGATCGGCACATGGGACACGGAACTGACCGAGGTTTTCTTTGATGGGTTTGCGCGCGGCGCCGCGTGCAACCTACACGTTGTGCTGCACGCGGGCTCGAACCTGCACCATATGACCGAGATCTGCTTCAAGGCATTCGCAAAGGCGCTTTGCGCAGCCTGCACGATCGATCCGCGCGCGGAGGGAATTCCATCAACGAAAGGAAGCCTGTAGACCGATTTCAAGTTGGCGCGATTTCATTAGTGTTAGCGCCTGATGTCGAGTCGATCGTCGCACGCAAAGACCACTTCCGTGGAGCCACTTTGGCGAACGAGGTCACATGTGTCTGCACAGAACTGGATTCTCGTCGGCGCTGCTGCATTGTCGAAGTGCCAACCATCTGGCGCGGAGCAATTCGGGCTGTAGGGGAGTGTCTGTTCAGTCTGCCCTGGAGGCGTGTACACAATATTGATTTTATTGAAATCGATTGTTCGACCGTCTGGCGGATCCGGTATCGCGAAATCGCAGCTCACGACCTGAAGACGGATGTCGTTCAACGCAGCAAGAAGTGCCGCGCTCGTTTCCGCTGGATCGGTGGCGACGTCGACTTGGATGAGGGATGTACCGCCCGCGGTCGCAAGGACGGTGAGATTGTAAACGTCCGGGCCGACACCAATGACGTATGTTGGGATCGTTGCGCTGACGGCTGCGATGGCAGCGGCGCTGGCCGCCAGATTCGCGGCGGAGTTGACGTCGGCGTAGTCTTGCGCCGGATCAACGCCGTTGACGCAGCCATAAACGGGAGCAGGAGGAAAGGTGCAACAATACGGCTCGCCATCCGTGACGAGGACAATGACCGTCCTCTCTGCCGGGTGTGCGGAGATGATCGCCTCCGCTTGATAAATGGCTCCGTTGACGGCAGCAAGCGTGGGGGTATCTGCCCTTCTCGGGGCATGGGTGTTGATCGCAGCCGTGAACGGCGCGCTGTCCGGAAGCGCGGTGAGCGGCACACTTGGGGTGTAGTAATCCGATGCGTTGCATGAGTTCGTAGTGGTCGGAAAGAACGTAAGAGCGGCGTTGATGCCCGCTGAGCCACTGTCCCCGAAGAAAGTCTCCATGGCATTGGTAACAGGAATCCAGCGCTCCGCAGGATCGTAGTCTTCATACACATTGTCACCCATGGTGCCGGACCTATCGAGCATGACGACCAGATTCTCGGGCGCAACTTCGAGAGGTACTGACACTGAGACGGTCTCTTCGCAGGGGTTCGGCACGGTACATAGGATGTTGCACGTCACGGGTTGGAAGAAGCAGCCAGCCTCCAGATCCGCGGCCGTGATACCACCGGGTCCGCAGTCACATATGCCTGCAACAAGGGTGCATCCACAATCGTACCGGGCATCGCCTGCTGCCCTATCGGCTAGTATGGTTGCCGTTGTGCAGCTGGTGAAATTCCAAGACTTCGCAGCATTCTCCGTGGTGCAGAGAATATGGTTGGTATTCATCCCCGGATTCAGGACATCCTCGGCGGACTGGTTCGGGAAGGCCAGCGATCCAATGTCGGTGGAGTCGTAGCAGGTGAAGTTGTGTGTCCCGTCGTTGATCTGCGTCCCCTCGCAATCGGGTTCCGAGAACAACTCATAACTGAAATTCCAATTCGCGGGAGGGTTGTCCGCGGAGGGACAGAGATTCGAGATCACAAGGGGGGCGCCAGTGGCGCTCTCCACCAGACTGCCATCCGCAGCGAAGTTGAAACACGGGCATTCATCCTCTGGGTGAGGGGTCAGCGACGCGATGCATCGGTATTGCGGATCGGGCGCGGTGCGCGAGCCGCAGATGCGGACGGAATTGCCTGCAAAATCGCCACCCGCAATGGCAAATGTCATCGAGGCATTTCCGCCGCTGTTCCCTCCATTCGTCGAATTCGACGAGCACGCATAAATCAATGCGGCGACGAGCACCGGCGCGAACGCAACACGGCCTTTCATTGGAACCTCCCATTCGGCAGAGGTTGCAATACGCGTTCCGTTACCTCATCCAGTCATACGGTCCACTCCTGTCAGTCCTGTTTTGTCGCGGCAATGACAACGTGGGGGTAAGGCAGAACGTCGGGCACACGAACCATGCGTACGTGAAAGCCCAGCGAAGTGAGCATGGAGCCCCAAACGCGGTGGTGCCGGTAGCTCAAAGGCTCGTTATAACCCACCATGACGCGGTCGAGCAGCTCGGTGAACTTCAGGCCAAAAGCGGGCTCGGTCGTGATGTCTTTGATCACGAGGATGCCGCGCGGCATGAGCAAGTCGCGCAGCCGGCGCAGCATGGGCAGCTGATCGGCCTCGGGAATGTGGTGCATCACGTCGAGCACGTAAGCACCGGCAAAAGTGCCGTCGATCGCAACCTGGCGCGCATCGCCGACAAGGAACGTGTGGTTGCGCAGACCAAGGCTATCGCAAACGCGCCTCGCCATCGCAATGCGTCGAGCATTGGGGTCAACACCAACGACGCGTCGCGATGGCTGGGTCTGGCCAAAATACGCTGCAAACAAACCAAAACCGCAGCCGATATCGAGGACGCGACCCTCGTCGGGCAAGAGCAAATCCATAATGCTTAGTAGCTTTGGACGCATAATGCCGAACCGCACATTGGCGTATGCACGCTCCACCGGCGGAAGCGCGCGTGCAACGCGCATAATGGCCTTCCTACCGTAAATCTCGGGCGCAAAAATAGGCTTCTCATCGTTCTGGTTGCGCGTCAGCACGCGAAGCCATCGCGTGGAGATGGGTTCGCGATCGAGCGACGAGGATGTGCGTGCCGGCCTTGGCATCATTTGCGTGCCATTAGCACGAGAGCTTCATCGCAGAAACGAGAGGGTGAACTCACGCGGTTGGGAGCGCATGCATGACGACTTTCAATTCAGGGTGATCAGGCGCACCCGAGCTAACGCACCGGCACGATAGATAGGCCTACCGTCACGATGCCAATGGCAAGCAGCTTGCTTTGCTCCGTCGTGAATAAAAAGAGAGGGGGCAGAAATGGAAAAGATGCGCGCGACCGTATTCGTCAACAAGGGGAAACTCGAGCTCCGCGAAGTCCCGCGCCCCGAGCCTGGCCATGGGCAAGCGCTCGTCAAAGTTACGCTAACGACCATTTGCGGTACCGACATTCACATTCTGCGCGGTGAGTACCCCGTTTCGAGCGGGCTCACGATTGGTCATGAGCCGGTGGGTGTCGTCGAGGCGGTCGGCCCCGGCGTCAATGGCTTCGCGAAAGGCGACCGCGTCATCGTCGGTGCCATCACCCCGTGCGGGCAGTGTCGCGCGTGCTTATCGGGCAAAAGTTCACAATGCAGCCATGGTGGCGATGGGTACCAAGCCATGGGTGGTTGGCGCTTCGGCAACACGATCAACGGCTGCCAGGCCGACTATGTCCTCGTGCACGACGCACAAGCGAATCTCGCCAAAATTCCCCCCGACCTCACCGACGAAGACGTGCTGCTTTGCACAGACATCATGTCCACTGGTTTTGCCGCAGCCGAACACGGCGGCGTGCGCATTGGCGACTCCGTGGTCATCTTCGCGCAAGGTCCCATTGGCCTGTGCGCAACGGCGGGCGCGTGTCTCAGCGGCGCATCGTTCATCATCGCCGTTGAAGGCATCCCCAAGCGACAAGAAATGTCGCGCAAAATGGGCGCCAACGTTGTGCTCGATCCGAAGCAGCAAGACGTTGTCGCCGAAATCAAGCGTCTGACGGGCGGCGGTGTCGATGTTGCAATCGAAGCGCTCGGCAAGCAAGTCACCTTCGAGTCGTGCGTTCGCAGCGTGCGCCCGGGCGGCACGGTTTCAAGCATTGGCGTTTACTCAGGACACCTCGAAATACCGCTCGAGGCCATCTCCGCCGGCCTCGGCGATCACACGATTCGCATGTCGCTCTGCCCGGGCGGCAAAGAACGCATGCGACGACTCATGTCGGTCGTGGCCTCGAAGCGCTTTCCGTTCCGCGAGTTCGTCACGCACTCGTACCCGCTCGCGAACATCCTCGAGGCATACGACTTGTTCAGCAACCAGCGCGACGGTGTTCTCAAAGTCGGCATTCGTCCGTGATTCCGTGACACGGATCGCCGGCACGGCCAAATGTACTCTCTAGCGTAGTACAACCAGCACATACCGAATGGATGTATGGTGCCTCGCCAAGGAGGCACTATACATGCAAACACGACGACTCGGCACGCTCACAGTTTCGGCCCTTGGCCTTGGCTGCATGGGCATGAGCGATTTTTATGGAGTCCGCGACGAGGCAGAGTCGATAAGGACGATCCACCGCGCCATCGAGCTCGGAATCAACTTGCTCGACACCGCTGACATGTACGGTCCTCACACAAACGAACAGCTCGTGGGGCGCGCCATCAAAGGCTACCGCGACAAGGTCATTGTTGCCACCAAGTGCGGACTCGTACGAGGACCGAACGACACGCGCAGCGTCAACGGCAAGCCAGCATATATCAAAGCATCGTGCGACGGCAGCCTAGAGCGCCTCGGAATCGACGTCATCGATCTCTATCAGCTTCACCGTGTCGATCCTGAAACGCCCATCGAAGACAGCGTTGGCGCCATGGCCGATCTGGTGCGCGCCGGCAAAGTGCGAATGATTGGTCTTTCCGAAGCCAATGCTGCCACGCTGCGCCGTGGGCACGCCACCTATCCGCTCACGTCGGTGCAAAGTGAGTATTCCCTCTGGACGCGCGATCACGAGCCAGAGACTTTGGACGTTTGCCGTGAACTAGGCATCGGATTTCTCGCCTACAGCCCACTCGGGCGCGGCTTTCTCACCGGGCAGATCCGACGCTACGAAGACTTCGCGCCCGACGACATACGACGAACCTCGCCACGATTTCAGGGGGACAATTTCGCCAAGAACCTTGCACTCGTCGACGAGGTCGTTGCCATCGCGAAGGAAAAGGGCTGCACGGCTTCCCAGCTTGCGCTCGCGTGGGTGCTGTCGCGCGCCGATTTCATCGTGCCAATTCCGGGAACGAAACGCCGCACGTACCTCGAAGACAACGTTGGCGCGCTGAACGTGAAACTCACCGCCAAAGACATTCAACGCATCGAAACCGCGTTTCCAAAGGGCGCAGCGTCGGGCGCAAGGTATCCCGCCGGCATGTTTATTCAAAAGAAATGATGATGATCTAACGCTCGCCGCGATCGCGATATAGACCGCTTTCAAGTTGACGCGAGGTCGAGGCGGCGGCGAGGAGCGGACCGGAACAGCCTGCTTCGGCTTTGAGGACCGCACCGCAGCCGCCGACGAAGAGATCGCGTCAAATCGAAAGCGGGCGGCGGCGGCGTTTGTCGAAGATGCCGGACGAATCGCGCAGATCAGGAGCAGCAAGCAGCGCAGCCTCGGCGAGCAACACCGCTTGCCGACACGCGAGCTCGAGCCGCGTGGCCACAGCTGCGAGCTCGCCTTCGAGCGCGCGCGTGTCCTCTTCGGACATCGGGGCAAACGACATCACACGATGCCAGTTATCGAACGCGCGCCTCAAGTCGGCAAGCGCGGAGGCGGCCGATGCGTACCTGTCGTCGGTGAGCATGCGCTTTGGGTAGCTGGCATCGAGCCTTCGTGCGAATTCCGTGCAAAATACATTGAAATCGTCTCGGTTTGCGCGCCTCAAAGGCACAATCTTGAGATTCGCGTAAAGCGCCTCAAGAAGCGGAGATCGCTCGCCTGCTGCCTCGCGAATCGAACCATGCAACGCCTCCACCGCATCGATGGCCGCGGCCTGCAAGACGCGCCCTCGCTCTTGCTTCACGGCTGCAAGCTCCGGCAAGTGCAGAAAGCGGTCTAGATCGTTATCGCTTTGCGGCGGATTCATTCCATCGAGCTCTTGCGCGAGGCACTGACGAGCAGACGCAAGCCACGAGGTTTCGCGCGCAAGTTCGGGCCGGTCCGCAAGCGCAGCCGCCGCGCCCTTGATTCGATGATCGAGCAGCTCGGCATAAACTACAAGATCAAATGCCTCGAGCAGAGTCATGGTCATGAGCCATCGCTTCCCTTAGCAAGACACGATGCTAGTTTCACAATGTGCTTTTGCCTGGGCAATCGTTCGCTCGTTACGTGATTGAAGCGCCAATCGGCGAAGGCGGAATGGGTGAGGTGTACCGCGCTTACGACGAGAAGCTTCGCCGCAAAGTTGCGCTGAAAGTTTTGCACACGGATCTCGCCATACCCAACGCCGCGGCGCGCCTGGTGCGCGAAGCTCGCGCGGCCGCCGCGCTGTCGCATCCAAACACAGTTTCCATTTTCGATCTTGGCGAATACGACGGCC
This sequence comes from Polyangiaceae bacterium, assembly GCA_009780955.1. Taxonomy (GTDB): domain Bacteria; phylum Myxococcota_A; class Polyangia; order Polyangiales; family Polyangiaceae; genus Labilithrix. Next base: position 28,778 of record WQZB01000027.1, read on the forward strand.
ACATCTACCTCGTGATGGAGCTCGTGATTGGCGCGCCGCTACGCGCGTACATCGACGAACAAAGCGTGCCCATCACCCAGAAGCTTCGTTGGCTCGCCGGCGCGGCACGCGGAATCGGAGCCGCACACAAGGCGGGGCTCGTGCATCGCGACATCAAGCCGACCAACGTGATGGTGTCGAACGACGGCGTTGTCAAAGTACTCGACTTCGGGCTCGCCAAACCTATTGAGGCAGCGAGCTTGAATACCGATGTGGGCATGGTCGCCGGAACACCTCGTTACATGGCGCCGGAGCTTTTTACGGGCGCAAGTGCCAACGCAAAAAGCGATCAGTATTCGTTCGGCGTCATGGCATACGAGCTTCTTTCTGGGGGTGAGCATCCCAAGGCTTTTGGTCCTGTTCCAGCAGCACTCGACTCGATCGCGCCGGAGATCACACCCGCGATCGCTCGCCTTGTCGCGAGAACGTTGTCACGCGCGCCCGAAGACAGGTTCCCGACGATGAACGACGTTGCCATCGCGCTCGATCACGAGAGCGGCGTCGAGAGCAGCACAATCGCCGAGCCTCTGGAGGTAGACAACGGTGTAAGGAGCGAGGAGAGTTCCACGCTGCGTGAACCTCGCCCCGAGCACGCAGCCACGCCAAGCGCGTTCGCACCAACCGATCTCGCGATCCCAAGCCAAAGCCCAACGCTCACGGAGCACTTGGAGCCACGACGGCGTTCTGCGTTTTTCGGTCCAGCTGCTGCCTTTGCATTCGTCGTTTTCTGCGCCGCAGCAGCGAAGTTCTACGTGTTCGCAGATGATGCCGGCGGTGCGCTCTCCGCCCCTCCAGCAGCGGATTCGGACGCAAGCATGTCTCTCGATGCCGGCGACGAGGCTTGGGAGCTTCCAACATTCGTTGATTCTGCGATCAGCGTTGTAGGCGAAGACGCTGGCGACGCAGATGCCAGCGAGCTCGCAGACGCAGGGGAAAACCCCACGACGCAATCCGACGCAAGCTGGCGCGTTGTACCAATTGACGACTTTGCCGATCCCTGGCTCAAGCCCAAAGACAAAGCGAGCACCCCACCAAGTGATTCAAAATAAGAGAGAGCGGCGGCCGAAATCTAGCTTCATAGCCTGTTTTGCTGCGTATAGGGTTTCCTCCGCAACAGCGTTGGCTTTCGCGCAATGCGCACGCAAAATCTCGAGCACGCGCTTGTCGCCGCCTTCCCCTTCGAGAGCCGCACGCCGTTCACGCATGGGCCCGAGCAGCTCGTCAATCGCCGCCGCCACTTCGGCCTTCACGTGGCCATCGCCAAGGTTGTCGCCTGCCGCATACTTGGTTTCGAGCTCGGCAACACGTGCAGGATTCTTGATAAACGCCCGTACATATTGAAAAAGCGCGTTGTTGATATCCCCTGGTTCCGTCATGGTTTGCCGACCAGTGTATAGCGCACTAATCTTCTTTTTGATTTCTTTAGCCGTATCAGTAAGAAAAATGGCATTGCCAAGGCTTTTCGACATTTTGCTTTTGCCGTCGGTGCCGACGAGGCGCCCAACGCGGCCTACAAGCGCACGCGGGATGGGGAAAACGCCGCCCAAGGGAACATGGTCTTCGTCTTGCGCCTGCGGATCGACCCCTGCGTACGTCCAATTGAAGCGGCGGCCTACCTCGCGACACATTTCGATGTGTGCAACCTGATCTTCCCCAACGGGAACGAGCTCGGGACGGAAAATAAGAATGTCAGCGCACTGGCCAACCGCGTAAAGCGGGAAACCAAAGCTATAATGATCGCCAAGGCCTTTTAGCTCAATTTCGGTTTTGAGCGTTGGGTTTCTCATCACCCTATTGAAAGGCAAAAGCATCGCGAAGTACCACGACAACTCGGCAATGGCTGGAATCTCGGTCTGAAGCACCAGCGTGGAGCGCTCGGGATCGATTCCAGCGGCAAGCCAGTCTTTCGCAATCTCGAGGGTATCGCGACGGATGTCCTCAGGCTTGTCTACGCGCGTCGTGAACGCGTGCATGTTTGCGATGAGGAAAAAGCATTCGTAGTCATCTTGCAAACGAATGCGGTTTTCGAGCGAGCCAACCCAATGGCCAAGGTGCAGACGCCCAGTTGGGGTATCGCCTGTAAGAATGCGAGGACGCCTTTCTACGAGATTATTCACGAGACTCGAGACCTCCGCGAGACCTCGCTGTGTACCACACCCACTCTCGATGGACGAAGGGCCTTGCCGGCGCAAAGAGCCCGGCCTATGCGTCTCCTTTATGCGCAAAGAGTGGGTTTCGAAGCGTGGTGGCGCCGTGGTTACGCAGATGCATTATGCACGCAAGGGCCTCATCACCGAAGAAATGCGTCACATTGCCATGCGCGAGAAGGTCGACGCCGAGCTCGTTCGCAGCGAAGTGGCCCGCGGGCGTCTCGTCATCCCGGCCAACATTCGCCACGAAAGCCTAGAGCCCATGGGCATTGGCATCGCGCTGTCGTGCAAGGTGAATGCGAACATTGGTTCGAGCGCGGTCACAGGCGACGTAGATGGCGAGCTTCGCAAGCTCGCTGTATGCCTCAAGCACGGCGCCGACACGGTGATGGACTTATCGACCGGCAGCGACATCGACGGCATTCGTCGCGCCATTCTCGACAAGTCGCCAGTGCCCATCGGCACGGTGCCGATTTACCAAGCGCTCGAAAACGTGAAAGCTAAAAAGAATGCTAGCGCGCTTCGCGCGGCCGACATGATCGACATTCTCGAGCTGCAGGCCAAGCAGGGCGTCGACTACTTCACGATTCACGCGGGCCTGCTCATCGAATACCTGCCGCTCGTCAAACAGCGCATCACAGGCATTGTTTCGCGCGGTGGCTCGATCATGGCCCAGTGGATGATTGACAACGAAAGTCAGAATCCATTTTACGTGCATTGGGACAAGGTCCTCGAAATCTGCGCGAAGTACGACGTCACGATCAGCGCGGGCGACGGGCTTCGGCCCGGCTGCCTTGCCGACGCAAACGACGCGGCACAATTTGCCGAACTCGCAACGCTTGGCGAGCTCACCAAGCGCGCTTGGGAAAAAGACGTTCAAATCATGATCGAAGGCCCGGGTCATGTGCCCTTCGATCAGATTGAAATGAACGTGAAAAAGGAAATGGAGCTTTGCCATGAAGCGCCGTTTTATGTCCTTGGGCCCATCGTCACCGACATTGCGCCAGGCTACGATCACATCACGAGCGCCATTGGCGCGACCATGGCCGCTACGGCGGGCGCGGCCATGCTCTGCTACGTCACACCGAAAGAGCACCTCGGTTTGCCCGACGACAGCGATGTGAAAGCAGGGCTGGTCGCCTACAAAATTGCCGCCCACGCCGCGGACGTGGCACGCCATCGCCCGGGTGCACGCGATCGCGACGATGCCATCAGTCGCGCGCGCTACGCATTCGACTGGAACGAGCAATTCCGCCTCTCGCTCGACCCCGACGGCGCGCGGCAAATGCACGACGAAACATTGCCCGACGAGTATTTCAAGACCGCCGCATTCTGCTCGATGTGCGGTCCAAAATTTTGCAGTATGCACATGAACCGTGCCATTGAGAATTTCAACGACAAGGTTGAGCAAGACAAGACAGCCGGGAAACGCATGCTCGATGTCGTTTCAGGCTAACGAGGTGACGCACCGGTTCCTTCGATTCGTGCTTTCGATGACGCCGATTGCGCTTGCCGGGCTAGGCGTGATTGCGAGCGCGTGCAACGCATGCGGCCGCAATCCGAGCAGCAGTTCAAACGCGCCATCCGCCGAGGCGGCAGCGGCCAACGCGGCGCGCACTTCAGCGCCTGCCGACGCGGGCCCCGTCGCCGTGCGCGACGTGGCGCTGTGGACGCACGCAAAAGACGGCAACATAGAAGATTTGGCCGCGCTCGCCACACATGAAGGGGCAGCCGGGCTCGTCGAGGCAGCAGCAGACCCTGAACTTCGCGCGACGGCTCTGCGCGCGATGGGCGCGGCTCCAGGATACGCGCAAACGCCATTCCTCGCGCAAGTGGCCGCTGGCAAGAGCACCGACGACGCGCGCCTTGCACTCGATGCGCTGATTGAAATCGCTGAGAGGGTGCGCCGCCAAGACGACGCCGAAGACGCGGGCGAGCTACGAGAAGCGTGCGAGCAAATCCTTGCACTTGCCAAAGACACGAAGCAGCCAAACGATCGGCGCGTGCCGGCAATCCGTGCGCTGCGAATGCTGCCGTGCCCCAAAACTGGCATACCAACAGAACTAGATGCGCGCTAACGTCATCGCACAAATGTCCGAAAATTGCGCTGCCCGAAGCTTCACTCGCGAATACGTTCGCGCCCTCTACGACAAGCCCCTGTTGCCGCTCATCGACGAAGCGCGCCGCACCCACCTTCTTCATCACCCTGACAACGAAGTCGAACTTTGCACATTGCTTAGCGTGAAAACCGGCGGCTGCTCGGAAAACTGCGGCTACTGCTCGCAGTCGAATCACCACGAAACTAAAGTCAACGCCGAGAAAATCGCCGACCTCGACGAAGTGATGGGCAGCGCACGGCGCGCGAAAGAAATCGGCACAACGCGCCTCTGCATGGGCGTTGCTTGGCGCGAGGCGAAAGACGGCCCCGCGTTTGACCGCATTCTCACAATGGTCAGTCGCGTCAAAGAATTGGGGCTCGAAACATGCCTCACCGCGGGCATGCTCACCTACGCACAAGCCATGCGCCTGAAAGAAGCCGGGCTCGACATGTACAACCACAATCTCGACACGAGCCGCGAGCACTACCCGTCGATTGTCTCGACGCGCAGCTACGACGACCGGCTGCGCACGCTCGCAACCCTCCGCGAGGCCGGCATCAAGGCTTGCTCAGGAGGGATCATCGGCATGGGAGAAAGCGCCGGCGACCGCTGCGAAATGCTCCGCACGCTCGCGAATCTCGATCCGCCACCGGAAAGCGTGCCCATCAACGCACTTGTTCCTGTAGAAGGCACGCCGCTCGAGCATATGCCGCCCGTCGATCCCCTCGATCTCGTGCGCACAATTGCCGTTGCGCGCATCCTTATGCCCAAAGCGCGCGTGCGCCTTTCAGCAGGTCGCTCGTCCTTGTCGCGCGAAGCGCAACTCATGTGCATGCTCGCAGGCGCCAACTCGATTTTCTTCGGCGACAAACTCCTCACGACGCCGAATTCAAACGAGAGCGATGATCTCGATTTGCTGCGTGCCGCCGGCCTGAAGGCCATGACACAACCGGCGTTGTAAGGGCACGATTCATTCGGGCGCCATAAATGGCGCCCCTACGATGCGTTTTTCTGGTTGTAGGGGCGCGATTCATCGCGCCCTAATGCCGCGGTCAACCGCCGATCTGCGGGTGAACGCGCCTCTTCTTCTTGTGCGGCTCGCTCGACGGACGAACGTGGCCCGCAAGGTATACGCCGCCATTGAATGTCGACCACGTGCGGAAGTGCTGAAACGTGGTCATCCACTGGAGCAAGCGCGGGCCCTCCATAGCCGGGCGAATGCCACACGCGGCTGCGTGCTCTTGCGCGTGCCGGAATGCTTCCGCCATGCGGTGCTGCACGGCAAAAGGAGAGCTCTGTTCACGGGCGATCTTCGATGCGGTTTTGCCAAGGTGTGCGCGCTGTTGCGGGTTCGAGAGAAGATCGAGCACGGCTCGTCCGAACGCGGCATCGGCATCGCGCTCGCCGAGCGAGCCCTTGCCTGGCGAAAGCAATACGCCATTGACCCGATCTTTGATCTGCGAGCTGACCCCCATGCCGTCAGCGAAAGCAACCGTGGGCGTACCGCACCAAAGTGCCTCGCCGAGAACGTTGCCGTACGTCTCGCTGAGCGAAGCATGCAGGAAGACGTCGGCGTACGCGTAGTAATCCGGCATTTGCGTAAATGACACTTCGCCTGGGAAAAAGACGCGATCGCCGACGCCTTCTTCGCATGCCACACGCTTGTAGTAGGCCGTGTCTGGGCCTTCGCCAAGCAACGTTAGGGTGGCCTCTCGATCGACCGATGCCACATGGTTGGCGAAAATGCGAATGACTCGATCTTGAGCCTTTTCACGCGTATGGCGGCCCGCGCAAAGCAGCCGTGCGCCACTCCACGCCGCGGGGCTAGCGCCGCTCAAATGTGCAAAAGGATCGGGGCCGAGCGGCTTGTCGAAAATCTCGGGCTGCACCGCGCGCGGGATCACATGGATGGGCGCGGTGACGCCACGCTCGCGCCAGTACGACCGCAAGCCTTCCGACAAGACAACGAGGCCGTCGGAGTTGTTGTAGATGTTCGAGAAGAGTTTTTCGTACGGCCGCTTGAGCGTGAGCTCGAGACCCGCATTGACCCAACCGAGCTTCGCAAGACGCTCGGGCAAAAGCACGTCGTAGGCCGCTGCAAGATGCGTGGTGTTTACACAGAGCAGCGGCGTGCCGCGCATTTTGCGAAGCCACACGCCGAACTCGAGAAGCAGGCTCGTGGTTTGCGCGAAAACGAGATCGAAGTTCCAGCGACTCGCGTCGTAAACCCATGCTTCGAGAGGAAGCGGAAGATAAACACCTGGATAAGTTTTTAGTGGCACGCTTGGAAGCGCAACGGTACCTGGAGCAAGCTCATCGGGCGTTGCGTCGGGATCCTCAGGGCCGATCAGTGTGACCTCGTGACCACACCGACGCAATTCTTGATACAGGAACCGTGTCTGGAACGCTGCACCGTTGGCATAGGGAATACGGGTGAAGTCACTGAGAATGGCAACGCTGAGCGGGCGGCCGTGCCGTGCCGACAAAGCAGCGAACGGGGCTTCGCGAGAGCCCGTTTCGAGCCGATCGAGCGATGAAAACGCCGATTGTTGGGCAAAGCCACTCCGCGTACGAGCTTGCGCATGCGGCGGCGTGCTAACGGGAGCCGCGCCATGAAGATTGTCGACGTAACCGAATTCTATTCCGATAGAGGCGGCGGTGTTCGAAGCCATTTGTCGCTCAAAGGTCACATTCTGTGCCAACTGGGACACGACCACGTCGTTCTTGCCCCTGGAAGGCAGGACTCAGTCAATACGGTCGAGACCGCCGGAAGCGATGGCGGGCGAGCACGTGTCATTCGCATTGGGGGGCCGGCCTCTCCTTACGATGCGAGTTACCATCTGCTCGCCCGATTCGACAAGATTCGGGCGATCGTTGCTCGAGAAAAACCCGATGTTCTTGAAATCCACTCGCCGTACTTGGCCGCACTCGGAGCGCTACGAGTGTCGCCACACCACTATGGCATTCGCACCTTTCAGTGGCACTCCGACTTCATCGATACGTACGCCGGAGTGCTTGCAGCATCCGTAGCAGGCAGAAGCGGCCCGCTTGGCCCCTCTTTCGCGCGCGTCCTTGGGCCGGCAACGCGTCCGCTTTGGGGCTTGGTGCGCGGCATTGCTCGGAGGTGCAGCGCAACTTTGGTCGCATCCCAATGGCAAGTCGACAAGCTTACCCTGCACGGTGTTCCGCGCGTAAGGCGCGTTCCGTTCGGCATCGAACACACGATTTTTCAGCCGAGCGCGCGCAGTCGGCAAGCACGACGCGAGCTTTTGGCACTTGCAGGGCGCGATGCGAACGCAGAAACGACGGTGCTCGTCGGCGTTGGGCGCTTCGCGGTCGAGAAGCGGTGGGATGTCGTCATCGACGCTTTCCTTCGCATTCGAAGCGATCCACGTGTTCAACAAGCGCGCGATGCCATTCTCGTTTTGTTCGGTGACGGACCCGAACGCGATCGAATGAAAGCACGCGCAAGCCACTCCGCCGACGTGATCATGCCGGGGTTCGTGAAAGACCGCAAAGAGCTCGCGCGCATGCTTGCAAGCGCCGACGCGCTCGTGCACGGCTGCCCGTTCGAGACCTTCGGTCTTGGCATCGCAGAAGCAATGAGTTGTGGGGTGCCGTGCGTTGTGCCCGACCAGGGGGGCGCTGCCGAAATGTACATTCCGGAAGCCTGTGAAAAGTACATTTCGGGCGACGCGAGCGCATGTGCACTGGCGGTGCTTTCGCTCATCGACCGGCTGCGTACAAACGCGCCTGCCATGCGCGATGCAGCGGCCAACGCGGCGCGCAAGCTACCGAGCGTGCGCGAGCAGTTCGAACGCCAAATGGCACTTTACGACGAACTGACGCGCGGCATTTGTCGTCGCGGCCCCTGATCTCTTCCCCCAACGGCGCGCGTGAACTACGAACGGCTTTACGCAAGCGCCTTTGCCCTCACACCGAAGTCGCTGCGCAAGATCTCATGCCCCCCACCGACGCCATCCAGAAATCTCCCGAGTCCATCATTCCGCTCACGCGGCCTGGCAGCGAGCTCGATCACCTTGCCGACCTATACCGGCAGATGCTTCTCATCCGCCGCCTCGAAGAGGAAGCCGCACGCGCCTACGCACAAGGGAAAATAGGCGGCTTTTTGCACCTGTACATCGGTCAAGAAGCCGTTGGCGTGGGCGCCATCGCGGCGATCAAACACGAAGACTATGTCGTCACGACCTACCGCGATCACGGCATTGCCATCGCCAAAGGCATGACCCCGCGCGCGCTCATGGCCGAACTGTACGGCAAGGCAACAGGGTGCTCTGGCGGCCTTGGCGGCTCGATGCACATGTTCGACACCAAGAACGGAATGCTTGGCGGTCACGGCATTGTGGGTGGCCACATTCCGCTCGCCGCAGGCGTTGCGTTCGCGTCGAAGTACCGCGCGGATGGCGCAGTCACACTCTGCTTTTTTGGCGAAGGAGCCGTCAGCATTGCCGGCTTCCACGAAGGCCTGTCGCTCGCCGCGCTTTGGAAGCTGCCCATCGTCTTCATTTGCGAGAACAACGAATATTCCATGGGCACGCCATTGGAACGCACGATGAATGTCGAAGACGTCACGCTCAAAGCCCTCGGCTACGGCATTGACCGCAATCGCTTCTTTGCCGACGACGTTCTTGAAGTAGAGCAGCGCATTGGAACAGCCGTGGCACGCGCACGCGAGCTTTCGCTACCCACACTCGTCGAAATTCGCACGTATCGTTTCCGCGGTCATTCGATGAGCGATCCAGCGAAGTATCGCACGCAAGACGAGCTCGAAAAGCACAAAAAGCGCGATCCAATCCTTCGCGCGCGCGCAGAGCTCACCAAAAATGGCTACGACGAAGCTCGCCTCGATGCGCTGGAAAACGGAGTTTCAGCCGAGGTTTCCGACGCTGTGAAATTCGCAGAAGAAAGCCCTGAGCCCGACGCTTCGATCTTGGAACCAACGACGTACGACGGTCCGTTCGCAGCCTGAGAACGCCAAGTAAGACAGAGAAGACAAAGGAAGATAACGATGCCGCGGGTCATCCGGTTCCGAGAAGCGCTTCGCGAAGCCATGATCGAAGAGATGGAGCGCGACGACCGCGTTTTTCTCATGGGAGAAGAGGTCGGTTACTACCAAGGTGCGTACAAAGTCACAGAAGGCATGCTCGAGAAGTTCGGGCCGCGCCGCGTGATCGACACTCCCATCGCCGAAGGCGGTTTTGCAGGCATCGGCATCGGTGCGGCCATGGTGGGGCTTCGGCCGATCATCGAGTTTATGACGTGGAATTTCTCGGCAGTCGCGTTCGATCAAATCTTGAACGGAGCGGCGAAGATTCGGCAAATCTCCGGCGGGCAGTTGAACTGCCCCATTGTTTTCCGTGGCCCAAACGCAAGTGCCAAACAAGTCGGCAGCCAGCATAGCCAGGCGATGGAGCACTTCTACGCGACGGTGCCAGGTCTCAAGGTTGTGGCGCCTGCATTTCCGGCTGACGCCAAGGGCCTGATGAAATCCGCCATTCGTGACAACAATCCCGTGCTCTTCATGGAGTCGGAAACTCTTTACAGCATCAAAGGCGATGTGCCCGAAGGCGACATCATCGTTCCGCTGGGCAAAGCGCAAATCATTCGGCCCGGCACCGACTGCACGATCGTCACCTATTCACGCATGGCGCACGTGGCGATGGAAGCCGCGATGACTCTCGAAAAAGAAGGCATCTCTGTCGAAATTCTCGATCTGCGATCGCTCCGCCCTCTCGACGAAGACGCCATCGTGCAGTCGGTACGCAAAACGCATCGCTGCGTCGTGGTGCACGAAGGTTGGCCGTACGGCGGCGTTGGAGCCGAAGTTGCCGATCGCGCGCAGCGCCTAGCGTTCGACTGGCTCGATGCGCCGATTCTTCGAGTCACCACGTTCGATGTGCCCATGCCTTACAATGCAAAGCTCGAAGAGCTTTGCACGCCACAACCCGAGCGCGTGATCGGCGCCGTCAGGCGTGTGGTCTCGCGCGGACGCGCAGCACGCAGCACTTGAAATCGAACTCGCTCTTTTAGACCTGAATAGACCTGAAGGCGGACGCAATGGCCAAGATCCTCAACATGCCCAAGCTCTCTCCCACCATGGAAGAGGGTGTGCTCGTTGCGTGGCACAAGAACGAAGGCGACAGCGTTGACATTGACGATCTGCTCGCAGAGGTCGAAACCGACAAAGCAACGATGGAGTTTCGCTCGTTCGACAAGGGCACGCTCCTGAAAATTCTCGTGCAGGCCGGCGAAAGCGTAAAGCTTGGTCAGGCCGTGGCTGCGCTCGGCAATGCCGGCGAGAATGTCACCGAGCTTATCGCGCAGGCAGCGGCGCCCGCACCAGCACGAACCACCTCGCCCACATTACCAGTGCCATCGCCCGCTCCAGGCGCCGCCGCGCCCGCACCAGTGGTCGTGGCCCCACCGCCGCAAGTGCCGTTTCAGCCGGTAAGCCGTGGCAGTCTTCTCACACGCACCGAACGCGAAGCTGCCGACGCCGAGAGCGCAGACACCGAGGCGGGCGCGGCGGATGCGACGGGAGCAACAGGACAGGTTCTCGCTTCCCCTTACGTTCGCAAGGTTGCGCGCGAACGGGGAATCGATCTCACAGGCGCGCACGGCACTGGCGTTCATGGGCGCATTGTTCCGGCCGATCTCGATTCGCTTGCTACGCGTCCGCCTAGTTCCGATAGCGCTGGCCATGCCGGAGCCGCCGTTGCGCAAGGGGCTCATGCGCCTGCGCCAACACCTGCTTCGTTGGCCGCGCCCGAAGTGCGCCCGCTGTCGCCAATGCGCAAAACAATCGCGCGCCGCCTTGCGAATTCTAAGGCTAGCGTACCGCACTTCTACCTCACCATCGACGTTGATGCCGAAGCCCTCGTGGCGCTGCGCGAGCTGATTAACGGTCAGCTCGCCGAGGTTGGTAAGAATACGAATCAGAAGAAGGCGAGCGACGAGGCCAAGCCTCTCAAAGTTTCCTTGAACGATCTGCTCGTCAAAGCCGTTGCAGCAGCGCTCGTTCGTGTGCCGGAATGCAACGCGCAGTTTGACGACAATGCAATCCTCGTCCACCGACGCGTCGACATCTCCGTGGCCGTCGCCATCCCTGATGGCCTTGTCACGCCGGTGGTGCGCAACGCCGATCAGAAAAGCGTGGTTGCCATTGCCAGCGAGATTCGCGATCTCGCGTCCCGTGCACGGGCCAAAAAGCTTTCGCCCAAAGAGATGAGCGATGGCACCTTTTCGATCTCAAACCTCGGCATGTTTGGCATCGACGAGTTCTCCGCCGTCATCAACCCGCCCGAGGGTGGCATCCTTGCCGTGGGTCGAGTTCGGCACGAGCCAGTCGTCAAAGACAGCGCGGTTGTCCCTGGCAAAAAAATCGCGATGACGCTCTCGTGCGATCACCGCGTCATCGATGGCGCTGCGGGTGCCGCCTTCCTCGCCGAGCTCCGATCGCTCATAGAACACCCAATGCGGATCCTCACCGGGTAAGAGCGTGTTTACCAGCCTGCTGCGCAAATCGATGCGTCGGTTGGGCGCTGCGGTGCCTGCGCACGTACGAAAAAATGCGAGAGGCGAAAAACTCATTTGTCGCGACTGCTTCGATTGTCGCGGTCGTTACGCTTGCAGCTTTGGCCGTGGCAGGCTGCGAGCGCGAGGTGTCGTCTCCGCTCGGCGGCCTTACCCAATCACGCTACCCCGCACGCATCGCATCGTTCGAGCTGGGTCTGGGGCGCGTTGGAAATTACGCCCCAGCGTCAGGCATCGTCGCCCTGCGCCCCGTTGCCGAAGGACGCGTGCGCCTACCTGGCGGACATTTCATGATGGGCTCGACCACCCGCGACATGCGCGCCGCCACGGAAATGTGCATGCGTGAAGCGCTCGGCTCCGAGTGCGAAGACAACACGTCCCCATCAAGCCCCGCCCCCATCATTCGCGCTGAAGGCCACACGCACGAAGTAACGCTCTCGCCATACGAAATCGATCGCACCGAGGTGACGGTGCGCGCTTACAAAAGGTGCGTTTCAGCTGGCGGGTGCGCGCCCGCGGCGTTCTCTGTCGGCGACGCTCGCTACGACATGCCGGATTTTCCAATCACGCACGTGCGTTGGGAAGACGCCGTCGCGTATTGCGCGTGGGCTTCCGGTCGCTTGCCAACCGAAGCCGAGTGGGAGTTCGCTGCAAGCGGCCCGGCTGGTCGCGTCCTTCCTTGGGGCAATGTCGAGAACTCGCGTCTGGCCAACCACGGCGCATTTGCTGTCGATCCGACGGACGGCTCGGATGGCTTCGTTGGTCTCGCACCGGTTGGCTCATTCCCCGACGGCGCGACGAGCACGGGGCTCTACGACATGGCGGGCAACGTGGCCGAATGGGTATTCGATCTCTACGCTCGCGACGCGGACGGCTTCGGCTATTCGCGCGCGGCCGAAGTCGATCCTGCGGGGCCCGCATTCGGTGGCGAAGGGCATGTCGTCCGCGGTGGATCGTACCGCGACGGCATGTTCATGCTGCGAACGGCTGCGCGTAGCGCGTCGGTTATCGCGACACGCGAGATCGGTTTCCGATGCGCGTATTCGGTAACCGCGAAGTATTCACGGTATTAGATGGGAGAGCGTTATGCGCATTGCTCACTTTTCCGATATTCACCTACTCGCGCTCGATGGTGTGGGCGCGACTCGATTTATTAACAAGCGTTTCACGGGTTGGGTAAACCTCAAGGTAAAACGAGGCCACAAGCATCGGGTATCGCATGCGCGCGCGGTCATGCGCGAAATCGCACGCGCCAACGTCGACCACGCGATCCTCACCGGCGATCTTACGAACCTCGCGCTCGAAGGTGAATTTGCCGCAGTACGCGCATTGCTCGAAGCCGAACTTGGCCTTGCTCGCGATCAAATTTCGGTTGTACCAGGCAACCACGATTTGTATACGCACGGCTCCCTTCGTGCGCGGCGCTTCAGCGCGTTCTTTGCACCCTATGTCAAGAGCGATTTACCGGAGCTCGCTGCGGCAATTCCGCTCGGCCTTTTTCCGTTCGTCAAGCTCCGTGGTCCCGTTGCCATCATCGGTTTGTCGAGCGCTGTGCCCAGGCCCCCGTTCATCGCTTCGGGCGAGCTTGGTCGCGAACAAATTGAAGCTCTTGTTCGCATTTTGGCGCACGACGAAGTGAAAAAGCGCTCAATCATTGTTGCCTTGCATCACCCTGCGCACAATCCGCCGTCGAAAATGAAAACGCTGGCCGAAGGTCTTTGGGATGCAAGTGCCCTCGCCTCAGCGCTTGCGCACCTCGACAAGGGCATTATTTTGCATGGCCACCTCCATGTTCGCCAACAGAAGCCGCTGGCAACGCACGCCGGCGAGCTCATTGTGCTTGGCGCGACGAGCGCTTCGCTTCATGACGACGAAAACGAGCACAAAATGGCAGGTTTCAATGTGTACGAATTCGACACCGACGGAGAACTAACCTCTGTTCAGGCGCACGTTTACGAGCCCCAAACGGATAGCTTCCGGACCGCGCCAATTCCAGTCATTGGATAAAATGAAACCGCTTTCAAGTTGGCGCGAGTTCAAGGCGGCGGCGAGGACCGGACCGGAACAGCCTCTCTGGCTTTGGTGCGTGTGCTGGTAGCACACGCACACGCCGTCGCACGGCTCCGTCAGAGGACCGGACCGCAGCCGCCAACGATGAAATCGCGTCAAATCGAAAGCGGTCAGCCGAATTGCGCCCCCGTTTGGCGCAACACGTTGATGGCTTGAAGCCCCTTGGGGCCTTCTTTGATTTCGAACTCGACCGTCTCGTCTTCGAACAGGCGCCGACGGCCATCGCCCGAAATTTGCGAATAGTGAACGAAGACGTCGGGACCGCTGTCTTGCTTGATGAAGCCCCAGCCCTTTTCGTCGTTGAACCACTTCACCTTGCCCACTGCCATCGGGATGCCTCCACTTCACGTATTCGATCTCGACATTTCGCCTCGAACACGCACCGTGCGCCGTGCAAGGAAGACCCGCATAGCGCTGCCGTTTTCGGGAGTGGTACCGTACGGGAGGAAGCTGCGAGACGTCAACTCGGATCAGCCCAATTTTATGCAGCATATACGTACTACATCATACGACGTTTCTCGCATTTGGTAGTGATAGTGATAATTGGCAATAAGAAGGCAGGCACAAGGCCTGCCCCTACACGCATATTCGTCATTTCGTAGGGGCACCCCTTGTAGGTGCCCAACACAGGGCAGGCACGGAGGCCTGCCCCTACAACCAACAAGACGCATTCGTTCGTAGGGGCGGCCCCCTGTGGCCGCCCCCGAAAGCGGTCAAGTGCGCATGTGACGCGTTGCGTGCTCCCGCCCATCGTAGCGAACCATGACGTGCTTGCCCTCGATTTGGGTGTGAAGGTTGACGGGGCGTTTCCAAAGGCGAAAAAGGCTTCGCATAACCTCGCGTGCGTAATCGGCGCGCAGGTCGAGCCCCTGGTGATCGTGGCGCAGCACAAGCTCGCCACGGTTCTCGTAGTTCGCGTCGTCGACGTAGACAAATGGGTTGCCTGCATTCGTCATCTGGAAAAGAAGCTTATTTTTGATTTGCTTGAATTCGCGTGACTCGATTTCATAACGGTCGTTGCGATGGGACCATGAAAAGCTGAAAAGATTTTGGTCGCGGCAGAACTCGGCAGTGAGGAATTCGTCCACGAAGGTGACATCGTTGTATAGTGCACGCACTTCGAAGATTTTCTTTTGACCAAGACCGAGCCGCAAATTCCAATTCTTTTTCGTCGCAAGGTCGTCGCACTCCTCCCACTCTTTGCCAAACTGTCCCTTGTTCCAGCGCTCTTCGATGTTGCGATAGAGTTCCACACCAAGCTTGTACGGGTTCAGCCGTCCGCCGCTCGTTGCGAGCACACCGGCGTTGTTGTCGGCGTAGTCGATGATTTCGGACGCATCGAGAATTTTCGTCGTCAAAAGCGTCGAGTGCCAGTAGCTCGCCCAGCCTTCGTTCATGATTTTCGTCTGCATCTGCGGGACGAAGTAGAGCGCCTCTTCCCGGATGATCTCGAGAATGTCATGCTCCCACCGCTCGAGCGGAGCGTTATCCATCAAGAATTTGAGCACATCGCGCTCGGGGTGTAGAGGATTCCTTTTCTCGCGCTCTTTGTCGGCTTCCATCTTCCTGCGTTGCTGCTCGAGGTACTCTTCGGGGTTGATGAACGACTCCATGTAGTCTTTGGCACGTAGGCGCGGGATCTCCGTTGCCTTCTCGTCCTCGTCGAGGCTTTTCACCGGCCGCTTACCGCGGAATGCGGCATGCGGATCGATAAGGTTTTCGATGCTAAGGCATTGATCGACAAAGTCCTCGACCTTGCTCATGCCCTGGCGTGCCACATGGCGGCGAACTCGCGCGCCGTGGTTGGCCATTTTGTCGATCCAGCGGCGGTTCGGATCGTAGTTTTTGGGGCGCTTTGCTGGATCGGTCGTTGTGCCACCTGGGTCGAGATCGGTAGAACGAAACGAGAAGTTATTCTTGAAAAAATCGACGTGCCCGCACACGTGAGCCATGACAATCTTCTGATCGGTCAGCGAATTTCCCTCGAGAAGGTAGGCATACGACGGATTGTTGTTGATGACCATCTCGTAGATCTTGGATAAGCCATACTCATAAGTTTTCGCGAGCCGCTCGTATTCCATGCCGAAACGCCAATGCGGGTAGCGGTTCGGAAAGCCGCCGTACGCGGCAATCTCGTTCATCTGGTCGTAGGTGAGGATCTCATAAACCGTTGGGAAGAAATCGAGGCCCGCCGCGCGGGCAAACGCCTCGATTTTCTCCTGCTCTTTCGCCAGATACGAAGGCAGTGCAGTCCGTAACGCGAATTCGCTCATACTACGCACCTTTTCCAAGAAAGTCCTTGATGCTCCCAATAATGGCATCTTTGTCGCGGATGTCGCTCGTGACAACGCGCTCGTCTTTGCCGAAATGCTCTCGCAAATCTTTGATGAATTGCCCAGATCCATACGGGCTCTCGACCTGGCCGTAGGCGAACATGTTCACACGCGGCAGCAATTTTTGCCTGATAATGTCAATGCAACTCAGCGTGTCATCCATCGACCAGTTGTCGCCATCGGAAAAATGAAATGGATAGATATTCCACTCTTCCGGCGGGTAATGCTCGTCGATGAGTTGCGAGCAAAGCTTGTAGGCGCTGGAGATCATGGTGCCGCCCGATTCGCGCGTATGAAAAAAAGTCTCGCGGTCGACCTCGCGCGCGACCGCGTCGTGGACGACATAACGGCTTTCGAGGCCTTTATATTGTTTGGAAAGCCACATATCGATCCAGAAGCTTTCGACACGCACAATCTCTTTCTGTTCGTCGCCCATCGAGCCGGATACGTCCATCATGTACAGAATGACAGCGTTGGCCACGGGCTCTGATTCGGTTTTCCAGCTTCGGTAACGCTTGTCATCGGGAATCGGTACAATGATAGGCTTTTCCGGCGCGTACGAGCCCATGGCAATTTGACGTTTGAGCGCTTCGCGGTAGGTGCGCCGGAAATGGCGAAGCGATTCGGGACCCACGCGACGAATGCCCGTGTAGCGATCTTTCTCGTTGATGATCTTGCTTTTGCCTTTGTCTTGAATGTCGGGGAGTTGAAGCTCCTCGCCCAAAATGACCGCAAGCTCGTCAAGCGTCACGTCCACTTCAAGCACATGCTCGCCCGCACCCTGTCCAGCCCGCTTGCCCGCGCCGTCGCTCTGCTCGCCCTCGCCACCAAGGGGATCGCCCGGACTGCCGTCGCCCTGCCCCACACCGCCCTGCTGCTTGTCGCCGAAGCGAAGGCGCGGAATATCGATTTGTGGGACCGGAATCGAGACAAGGTCTTTGCCTTTGCGACCGATAAGCTCACCCTGCGAGATGTATTTGCGCAGGTTTTGGCGAATCTTGCCGCGCACGATCGCACGAAAGCGCGAGTGATCCTGGTCGACCTTCAAAGACATCGCGAAACCTTAACCACATTCGGGAGCCCCACATAGGGCACCCACCAGGGGTGCCCCTACAGCCAACAAAACGCACATTCGTAGGGGCGTATGGCCATACGCCCCTACACGCAGACGCACCGCACCGCCATCAAGCGGTCAGTGGAAATCTCGGCTTGTGGCCGCCATCTCTGGCAGCTGCGCATCCAGTGACTTCATGCGATCGGCAATAACGTAAATGACATTTTCTGGCACCCCTGGCACATTGTCCTGGGCAAGACGTTTCTTGCTCTTGTCGCTGCGCTCGATTTTCCCGTGCACCATGAGAAGGCGGGAGGATTTTGCTATATTACGATATTTGTCGAAAATGCGCGACCAGAGAAGGAGATTCAAAAATCCGAATTCGTCTTCCATGGTCACGAAAACAACCCCACTTGCCGTGGCCGGTCGCTGCCGGCAGATGACGAGCCCCGCCACGGTGACGCGCGAACCCGATCGCAGCAAAAGGCAATCGCGTGACGACTTGATTCTGCTCGAAAGCCGAGCGCGAAGAAGCTTCATGGGATGATCGTGATTTGAGATGCCCGTACGCTCGTAATCGAGAACAAGCTGCTCGGCGCGTGACATCGGCGGAAAGAAGGTGCGCGGCTCGCTCGTCTCGATGCCGCTCCACATGCCCATGGGCCGCGGCAATGCGGCTTTCCAAATGGCCTCACGCCGCCCACCCGACAGAATATCGAGCGCCCCTGACTCGGCCAATGCAATAAGTGCTTTTTTGTCGAGGCATACGCGCGCGCTGAGATCTTCGATGCTCAAAAAGAGATGCTCTTGGCGAGCGTTTTCAATAGACCGAGAAACCTCCTCGCTGAGACCAAGAACGAGGCGTAGCCCAAGACGAATGGAATCGGATGACGGGCAGGTGCAGTCCCAGCCGCTTTCGTTCACGTCGAGCGGCAAGAGCCGAACACCGTGGCGTTGTGCGTCTTGAAGCAACGTGGACGGCGAATAGAAACCCATGGGTTGGCTGTTGACGAGCGCCGCCGCGAAGGCCGCAGGATGGTGCACCTTGAGCCACGCGCTTGCATAAACCAAAAGCGCAAAGCTTGCTGCATGGCTTTCGGGAAAACCATATTCGCCGAAGCCCTGAATTTGCTGATACAGACGCTTGCCAAAGGCTTCGGAGATGCCGCGCTCGCGAAAGCCTGAAAGCAAACGCTCGCGATGCATTTCGAGCTTGCCGGTCTTGCGCCATGCAGCCATGTCGCGACGCAATCGGTCGGCTTCGCCGCCGCTGTAGCCCGCACCCGCAATCGCAATTTGCATGACTTGCTCTTGGAAAAGCGGAACACCAAGCGTGCGCTCGAGAATTGGCGCGAGAAGCGGATGGGGCGGGTCAGCCCTTTCTTCGCCCGAGCGGCGCCGCAAGTACGGATGCACCATGCCACCCTGAATGGGACCCGGGCGCACAATGGCGACTTGTACGACGAGATCATAAAATTTACGCGGCAAAAGACGCGGGAGCATGGCCATTTGCGCGCGGCTTTCGATCTGAAAAACGCCGACGCTGTCAGCCTTGCAAAGTGCATCATACACGCAAGGATCTTCCGCTGGAATCGCCGCAAGCCTTTCGATGGCCGATCCGGTAACAACGCCCGCCGGTACTTCGGCTAGCCCCTGGACGAGATCGAGGCACTTGCGAACCGCCGTGAGCATTCCGAGACCGAGCACATCGATTTTGAAAAAACCAAGCGTGTCGATGTCGTCTTTGTCCCAAGGAATGATTGTTCGATTTTCCATGGTCGCAGGCTCGATGGGCGCGACGGCCGACAAGGGCGAGGCCGAAAGCACGAAGCCTCCCACGTGAATCGACAAATGCCGTGGGAAACCGGCAATGGCCCGCGCCATCGTGAGCGTTTGGCGCACGCGTGGATCGTGCAAGCTGAGGCCAATCGTTTTTAGGCGCGATTCGCTCAGGGCCGAAATGCCATCCCACCACGTAACGACACCCGAGAGCCTACCCACCTCATCGAGCGACAAGCCAAAGACTTTGCCCACCTCGCGCAGCGCGCTCTTCGATTGGTACGAGATGACTTCGCTTACCATCGCAGCGCGATCGCGCCCGTAAACTTCGTAGATTTCCTGGATGATTTCTTCGCGGCGCTCATGCTCGAAGTCCACGTCGATGTCTGGCGGCTCGCGGCGCTCATTCGACAGAAAACGCTCGAAGAGCAAATTCGAACGCGCAGGATCCACCGCGGTGATGCCAAGGCAATAACAGACAGCGCTGTTTGCGGCACTTCCCCTGCCTTGGCAAAGAATGTCACGATGGCGTGCCATGTCGACAATGGCGCGCACCGAAAGGAAGTACGGCGCGACTTCAAGCTTCGTAATGAGCAGAAGTTCTTTTTCGATCTGTGCCGCAACCGACGCGGGCACGCCTTGGGGGCCATATCGCTCTCGTGCGCCGTCGTAAGTCAGGCGGCGAAGGGCTTCATCCGCCGTTTCGGAGATGCCACCACCACGAAAGTCACGATGCACGAGATCGGTCAGCTCGTACGGAAATCGGTACGAAAGCTCTTTGATCGAAAATTGGCAACGGTCGGCAATGAATCGCGAGCGCTCAACCCATGCATGGTGCACAGAAAAGAGCCGCTCGATTTCCTCTTCGCTTTTGAGGTACGCCTCGGCATTGGGCAACAGATGGCGCCCGGCTTCATCAAGCGTTTTGCCTTCGCGAATGCAATGAAGAACATCGAACATGGACTTGTCTCGTTGGCGAGCAAACAGAACATGGCCTGTGGCGCACACAGCAACGCCCCCATTGCGCTGCGCCTCGAGCGTGCGAATCACGCGCGCACGATCTTCACCGTCTTTGTGCAAGAAAATGGCAATGGAAAGACGATGGCCAAAGGCGCGCTTGAGAACATCGATGGGAAGCGTGGCGTCGGCAAGCGCCCAAAGCCCCTCCGCCTTTTCGCACACCCGAGAAAGTGCAATGCCCGCAAAAGTGTTGCGCGGAAGTTCGTCCTCGTCGAGATGAGCGCGAGTGCCAGTCTGCTGCGATCTGGGGTGACGCGCATGGCTTTCGGTAAGAATCTCACATAAATTCGTGTATCCTACATGGTTTTCGACGAGCACCGTGAGTGTGCTTGCCTTGCCGGACATGCCCTCGTAATCATGGTAATCGTCGTGATCGCCAAGGCCATCGCGTTCAAGCGTGAGCTCGCAACCGACAAGGATACGAACGCCGCATTTTTGCCCTTGTTCGTAGGCACGCACAATGCCGTAAAGGCCATCGCGATCGGCAATGGCCATTTCGCTATAACCGAGCGAAGCGGCGCGCGCGACCATGGTTTCTGGAGATGATGCGCCAGAAAGAAAGCTGAAATTCGTGCGTGCTGTGAGCTCGACGTATCTGGTTCTACGTGACGTTCTGCGTGACATCAGTCGAACCAACCGCGAATACGTGACAGACCGCTTGCGCGATCGATTTCAACCCACGCAGGCGCCTGTTCTACCCACGCGTACACGTAATCGACGCTCGTGGCGCGCGGGCGTGGCGCGCGCCACCATTCGACTGACTCGAGGCGTGTGAGCAAGCGAACGATGCGCATGCCACTGCGCGGCATGGCAATGGGCCGGTCGAGCATGCGAGTGGGCTCGGGAACGCTCGAGAGCATGCGCTTGCGACCGTGGGGCTCGCCCTGGCCAACAGGGACAAAGCGCGATCGATCCTTGGGTTGCCAGGCGTCGCCAAGGGCAAGCTTTCCCACGGCGAGCAGGCCCAGATCAGCCGCGAGCTCGGCGACCAAACGCGGCAACACGCGCGCAGCTTTGGGGAGCGGATCGAAGAGAGAGAGCGCACTTTGCGGCTTGTGTACGAGTAGTGGTGCGCGAAGTTTCGCCGACAGAACGGGCGCGCGAAGTCTGCTTTCGGCCGAGAGCTGTTCGAGTTTTGGTCGCAGCGCGGAGAGCAGATCAGAGGCGCGCGACAGCGGCGAAGGCAAATCGAGCACGATGATCTCTTCGTGTTTCGAAGCATCTTCGAGGAGCGCGCGATCGAGCGAGAGTACGAGCTCCAAACGCGATGTAGCCACGGCGCGACTTTCGAGACGTGATGCGAGGCGATCCGTCAGTGTTTTGGTGACGAACACGAGGGCTTCGGTGTCGGTCACGCCATACTCGAAGGGCACCTCTTCTTCTGGAATGGACGGCGGAACGTACGGCGTGAGCGGCGCGCGATCGTCGCCTTCGGCAAGCGCGAGAACGACCGCCGCGCGCGCACCAAGCCGTGAGGCGAGCGATGCGCGAGGCAGCGACGTGAGATCGCCCACGCTCCGCACACCAAGCTTGTGGAGCCAGCGCACATCGCTTTCGGGCAAAGGCAAAGCGGAGATATTGATGAGAGCCATGGCCTCCGCATTCTTTCCAGGCGGAACAATGCCAATCTTTGTGAGCGACTGCGCGCACGCCGCAGTGTCTTGCCTGGCTAGTTCGTGAGCCAAAATGGCCGCAACACGCGGCCCATCCGCACAAACAACAGCACACGCATGCCCTTGTTCGACCATGGCGTTCGCAAGATGCGTAGCAAGTGCCTGCTCGCCCTGCGCTTGGTTGGGCCCGTAGAGGTGCGCACACCCCGTGATATCGACCCAAACGACATTACCGTGCGATGCTCGTTCGCCTTGCTCGAACGCTACGGTGGCACCAAAGCAAAGCGCGATCTCCGCGAGCCGCGCGAGTTCCCCTTGAACGTCCCGCAATGCCGGCAAGTGGATCGCACAGATTCTCATTTGCGTGGAAGAGACACTTTGAGGGAGACGGGCCAGGGTAAGGGGCGCGGGGTGGATGCATTCGTCAAGAGAAGGAACCTTGTGCCGTTCTCTTCCGAAGCGAGTGCGAGCTTGCGCACGATGACCGAACCATCGACACGCGGACGACGTCGACTGCCAACCGTGAGGTTGCCAGAAAGGCCTGAGTGCGCATCAACGACGACGAGATCGAACGCGCCCGAGATTGCGATCTTCACGACGGTGCGCGCGAGCGACGCCGGATCGGGCCGGATGACGAGAAGCCGATCGAGATCGACCCGAGCTTGAGCAACCGAAGGCGCGTAAAGCGATGGCGCATTGGTTGGATTCACCCATGCGCACCACGCCCGCGCGTTGTTTTCGTGCACATCGCGCGCCGCCCGGAGGGCAATGGTGGTTGCGCCGCCGCGCATAGCACCCGCCACGCCCTGGATGCCACTCATGGGCGCGGCGAGCTCGACGACGCCGCGAGGCCCTGGCAGCGACGCGACCCCCCGCATGACGCCGAGCCGAGCGAAGTCGTGTGCGAGATCAGAAAAATCACGCAATTTTGAGGCATGAGCAGCATTCATACTGAACATAATATCAGTATTTTCTGCCGACGCAAGACCGCGTGCTACACAGCGAGCCATGTACGTTCGCAACGTTCGCATCGAGATGCCCGATGATCCAGCGCTCGCGCGCCTCGCCACCATTTTGCGCAGCATGGGTTCGGTGCTCGTTTGCTATTCGGGCGGCATTGATAGCGCTTTCGTACTTGCGGTCGCCCACCGCGTGCTCGGCGACAAGTGCGTTGCCATGACCGCGGTAAGCCCAAGCCTCGCGTCGTTCGAGCGCGAACAAGCCATTGCCATCGCCCGTCAGATCGGCGTACGCCACGAGCTCGTCGAGTCACGCGAAATCGACGACGACAATTATGCAAAGAACGACATCGATCGCTGCTTTCATTGCAAAAGCGAGCTTTATCGCGAAGCCTTGAAAAGAAAGATGGAGTGGGGGCTCGCCGAAGTCGTAAGCGGCACGAACATCGACGATCTCGGCGATTATCGCCCAGGCCTCGATGCCGCAAAAAAGGCCGGTGCGCGCAGTCCTCTCGTGGAAGCCGGGCTCGGCAAGTCCGAGGTGCGTCGACTCGCACAGCTTCTTGGCATGCCCATCTGGGATAAACCCGCTGCGGCATGCTTATCGAGCCGTTTACCCTATGGAACTAGGGTGACACGCGAGCGACTCAATCAGATTGATGCGCTCGAAAAAGCCATTCACGATCTTGGAATTCGCCAGGCGCGCGTGCGCTGGCACACACTTGAAGCCACCAGCCATACCCTCGAAAGTGCCATGGCACGCATCGAAGTTGCACAGACCGAAATGACGAAAGCGTTCGAGATGCGTGAGGCAATCGTGGCGACCGCAAAGCGTCTCGGCTTCTCGTACGTCACACTCGACCTCGCGGGCTACCGCACTGGCAGCCACAACGAGGTGCTTAGAGACCGCCGCGCGCTCCCCGTGATTTAGATCGCTGCGGTACTCTGTGGACGAGGTAACGGAACACGCTTTGCACCTCAACCAGGCGGAGGGGTCCAATGAAAGGCCGTATTGCATTCGCACCGGTGCTCGTCGCCGCGTTGATTTATGCGTGTTCGTCGAATTCGACGAATGGAGGGAACAGCGGAGGAAATGCTTCGATGACATTTGCCATTGCGGGTGGCGATTTTGCAGGCAATTCCGTCCGCATCTGCGGCTCGCGCACCGCGCCCGATCCGCAGTACCGATGCATCGCGTCGCTGACACCTAACCCAGAGGATGAATGCCCCTGTTTCAACTTCAGTGCGGATGGCAGTCTGGTAGAGAGCAATGGAGCACCCGTCGTGATCTCGGACCTCTGCCCCTCCGCGGACACGCCGCCCGCGAATTGGAATTTCACCTATGAGCTCTTCTCAGAACCCGATTGCGAGGGGACGCAGATCAACGACGGGACACACAACTTCACCTGCTACGACTCCACCGACATTGCATCGCGGGCCTTCCCGAACCAGTCCGCCGAGGATGTTCTGAATTCGGGTCTGAATACCAACCATATCGTCTGCGCCACGGAGAATGCTTCCAAGCAGTGGAACTTCACGAACTGCGCAACGACCACGACACCCGCCGATATAGCCGCGGGCGCATCTCGCTACGACTGCGGATGCACCCCTGCTGCAGGCACATGCGACTGCGGGGCTGGTGGTGTCACCGAAACGGACTTGGAAGATGGCTGCGCGTTCGATCCCGCGACATGCGAAATCGTATGCACCTCCTCACCCGTGTTACCGCAGGGGGCCTGCTTGGCGGCAAGCGCACTGTCCATCCTCGTCAGCGGCAGGAACGTCACCGCGTATGTCCCTCACAATAGCTGGAGCGGGATCATTTCGCCGAACGAAGGTCCGGATGTTTCGCTTGTCAACCTCGAGGGCACGAGCGTCACGCCAACCCGCATTCCAACCAACGGGCTGGTCGTTTCTTGTGCCTCGAACTCGGTCACCGGGCAAACCGTGTGCGTCGACAAAACTAGCACCGAAG
>WQZB01000028.1 GCA_009780955.1 Polyangiaceae bacterium
AGAGCCCGTTGAGCAAGCCCACGAGAATCGGCTTGTGCTCTTCGGTGCCGAAGATGCGCTTGAACACAAAGTCCGTTTTGGGATCGGCGAATGCCGGCCGGGCCATGACTCAACACCTAGCACGCGAGCACGCGCCAAGCCGCCTCCTTGAAGAGATCGGCGATGCTTCAGTTAGAACATCTCGGGATCGTTGCATCTTGTCACACTCGGTCGTTGATTGACGACAAGAATGGCGATCCCATGCACTCGATCCGCCGGCACTTCGCGTCCGTTGTCGTTCTCTTCGCGCTTGGATTTGTGGGGTGTTCCCATACCATGCTCGTACGCTCGACCGGCGCGAACAACGCTGGCGTCGTCCCTCGGCAAGCACCCCCGCCTTCTGCCTCTGCCGGGCCCCCGTTGTCGGTGGACGAGATCTGCACGCGGACGCCAATTGCGCGTGCGGCGAGCCTGCCCAGGAAAAAGCCGTTCACCGATCTGTCGGGTCTCGACCCGCAATGCGGCGACGAGAACTACTTCTGCAACGCCGTTGCCAAGACGCCCGATCCGACGGCAACGTGTTTCGTCGCCAACGACAACATCGCCCGCGCCGAGCGAGAGAGCCGGGCGCAACGAGGTCTCGCGGCATCGACGTTGGCAGAATGGGACGGCACGACAACGCCGAAGTATCTCGACCGAATCGACGCGCACTTGCACCTCACGCCGGAGGAGCACGACAAGCTCTGGAAGAATCACTTCGTGGTGCTCGATCGACTCGCTTTCGTCGACTACGCGAGCGCTTTGCACGAAGTCTTCCAAGAAGAGCTTCCGCTTTTCGTCGGGGTCGATCCGATCCTCCACGCCGTCTATCGAGGCACCGAGCTCGCACTCGAGCGCGTCGAGCGAAAGCGCCTCGCTCCTGCACTTGCGTCGCTCCTGAAGAAGCTTCGTACGTCTCTTGGCACATCGGCGGCAACGATGGACGCCGAAACCCGGGCTGATCTCGACATCTATCTCGGCGTGGCGGCAACTCTCACCGATTCGAATTTCGACGACTCCAGCGAACCAAAACCATCGCTCTCGCTCCTGAAGAACCCAAAGAGCGACGCGACGATTCGGGCGCTCCGCGAGAAGGCAACCAACAATCGTGAACTGGAAAAGGTCGATCTCTTTGGCCGCGAGCGCATGATCGACTTCTCGCAGTTCGAGCCGCGCGGGCACTACGCGCCGGACGGCTCGACGACCGAGCCCTTGTCGAACTACTTCATGGCAATGATGTGGCTCTCGCGCCTGGAGCTGAATCTCGTCTCGCGCTCGTCACGAAGCAGTAGCGAGTTTCCCGATCCAAACGAGACGCCGCGCGAGGTCAAAGACGCACTCGCGCTCGCGGAGCTCATTGAACGTTCGGGCGCGTTGACGGAGCTTCGCGCGTTCGATGAGGTCTACTCGACCTTCTCCGGGCACCGTGAGGACGTGTCTCCGGCGAAGCTCCTCGCGCTGGCAAAAGCGAACAGCATACGATCCACCGACGCGTCGGCCGCGCCAAAGCTCAAAGCGGCGATCGGCACTGATTTCAAGCGCACCGCACGCACGCACTTCACACCCGAAGGCGCCCCCGATCTTCCGGTGATCTTCACGATGATGGGTCCGCGCATCGTGCCGGACGTGGCGCCGCTCACGCGCGTCGTCCACGACGAAGTCCCAGATCGCAAGTGGCTCACGGCGGCTGACGTCGGTTACATCCTTGGCCATAATCGCGCGCGCGCGTTCATCGACGACTTCGATGACTTCGATCATTTCCCAGGCTTGCCCGACAAATTCAAAGCGGCGCGCGAAGAGCTGCAGAAAAACACGTCGGCATCGAAAGACATCTATGGCCTATGGCTTCGATCGGTGTTGGCACTCGGGACCCGGCCACAAGGCGTCGTGCCGTCGTTCATGAAAACCGATGCCTACGCCGATCATCGGCTCAACTCCGCCCTCGTTGGGTACGGGCAGATCCGGCACACGTTCGTCCTGCAAGCAGCGCAGGGGTACGACGCCTATGGCTGCGAGATCCCCGATGCGTACGTCGAACCGCTGCCCGCGGTGTTCGATAGGCTCCTCGATCAGATCCGCGCGATGAAGGCGCAGTCGGGTGGTTGGAACGGCCTCGAGCGCGTGCTCGCAATGCTCGCCGACATCGCGCACGACGAGACGAGCGGACGCGTCCTCAGCGAACCCGAGCGACGCTGGCTCGCGATGGTCTCGGAGAGCGTTCCAACGGGCGGATACGGGAGAGACTCGGGAGCGCCGCCGTTGTGGACCGGCTGGTACTTCGACATGTTCGAGGATCGCCAGCACGGCGCGACCAAGGCAACGTCCTTCATCGCCGACTACTTCACACTCACGAATGCAAATCGAGTTCTTTACTTGGGTGCAGAAGGTCCGCGTCTCGCCGTCTTCATCGTCGATGCTGGCGGTGAGCCGCGAGCGATGGTCGGTCCGGTCGCGAAAGGATTCGAAGCAAACACCCCAATCGCGGGACGTCTTTCGGACGACAAAGTCTTTGGCGATGGAGTCACCAAGACCGCAGGCTGGCGTACGAGTTACGCTGTTGCGCCGCGCGTAGAGCCCGCGCTCGGACTCGAAGGTCAGATCGTCCGCTGCGGCTCGGGCGAGTCGGAACCGTGGATGATCCCAGCACCGAAGGTCCCCGACGGGCCGGCCGACAACAAAGAAACCGAGTGGCGAATCGCGATCCGAAGCACTCGGGCGTCCACCGGGCCAACCACGATCACGCTGCTCGATCATCACGGGGATCCGTTGACAGCAAAGCTGACGATCGATGTCGATCGCGAGTGGAAGATTGCGGTCTTCGACATGCCTCCGGAACTCGCGAAGTCGCGCTTCGGCGTCGAAGCGTTTCACCTCCGCGTCGAAGACTTGGCGCGGTCACGAACGGGAACCGGCTCCTACGATTACACGAGCACGCCGAGCGTCTTCGTGCGCCAGTACGACGGCGACGACAGCGTTGAACGGATGCCTACGTTGCCCAAGGGTGTCGGTGCGTTTGCGATTGGCGTGTTGCCAAGTACCGTCAAGGAGCAGCGTAGGTAGTCTAAATGCGACACTACTTGTGTGGAAGTAGCGCCGTAGGGAAGGCGTTCTCAGAAAGCTTTCATGGATAAGTGGATCGCCCTCGTCAACAACATAGGGTTCGGCGTCATCTGGCTCGTCTACTTCGGCCTTGGCGTCTTGTTCTTTCGATGGTTCCGCAAAAGCAGCCGGCGGGCTCGTACCCTGGCTGCCCTCGCCTGCGTCGTGCTCTTTCCCCTGTATGCCTTTTACGTCAATGCCACGCTGCTCACGGAGACAGATCCGAAGTACTGCACACATATAGACGACCTTTTCGGCGAGGAGATCCCCACCGCACAGCCTTTGGCGACTCCCTATGTGTATCTCTTCGTAGCCCTGTACGTTGCAGCGACCATGGCGTACTTCGCATGCCGCCATGCGCGTCAACGTGAGCCGTCGGTTGTGGCCTCACCCGCTGGCGTTGGTCTCCTGATGCTTGGCTTTCTGGCAGTTGTGCTCACGGTCCTTCAGCTCCTCCCTCAGTTCGTGCACGTTGGGATCATGACGGTATTGTTCGGCCCTTTGGTTCTTCTATTCGCCGGGGTCTGGGGTGCGATGTGGTGCCCGGTCATTGTCGCCGTGGTTTTCGGTCGCGAGCTCGTTCTCGCTCTGCGGACCGCGTTCAAGCGCCGTATGGGATGGCGATATGGTGTGCGGACGTTGATGGTTGCCCTCGGCGTTGCTTTCGTTTGGGCGGCGATCCCGGCGGTCGCCGCTGGGGATGCAACGGCGTCGTGGCGCGTGTTTTCGAGAACATATGGATGGTTCTTCAGCAAAAACCCGAAGCCGCCATTGTGTGGACACCACGGCGTGGACACCTCGGTTCACAAGGGGCCAACAAGGATCCACCATATCGTTATAGCCTTGGCTCGCAAGGGACCGACGTCGTACAAACCGGTCCCGGTTCAGGGAGGCTCGTCGTTTTGTCCTCATGCTCGCGAGCGCATTGCTCGCAGGTGCCGGTTTCCTATAAAATCATCCATCTAGCGAGAGAACGATGCCTTCAAATCCTGACTCACGATTTGGCGATATTCCATTGGTCGTGCAAGACACTCTCACCTATTTGATCGAGACGGCAAAGAGCAGTTTTCGGGACGACCTTTCAAGCATCGTGCTTTTTGGCAGTGGCGCCGAAGGCCGTCTACGGACGACGTCCGACCTCAATCTGATGATTGTACTCAAACAATTTCAGCAAGAGCGGGTCGATGGTTTCCGTGAGCCGATGCGGATGGCTCACGTTGCCATGAAAGCGGTAGCGATGTTCATCCTGGAAACGGAACTGACCATGGCAGCCAATCTCTTTCCCGTTAAATTTGGCGATATTGCCCGTCGGCATCGCGTACTGTTTGGCGAGATGCCTGCCGCGTTGTGCGCCATCTCGTCGGAAGCCCAAAAGCGGCAGTTGCGCGAAATGTTGATGAATCTCAACCTGCGTTTACGGCAAAACTATGTGTTGAACAGCTTGCGGGAAGAGCAACTGGCTATGGTCGTTGCCAACACCGCCGGCTCGCTGCGTACAGCGGCTTCTACTCTGCTCGAATTGGAAGGCAGGGAGGCCGGCTCTCCCAAAGCCTCGCTCAAGGCCGTTGCAAGTTCGCTTGATGGTGGGTCGTGGACCGAGACGCTGGCAAGTATCTCAGAAGCCAGAGAAACGATGAATTTGCCGGCAGGCACGGCAGGATCGACGCTTTTCCAGATCTTGAGGATGATCGAGGTCATGCAGCGGCGCGTCGAGGGGCTGGACTGATATCATGAATCCCTTCGATTGGTCCGGGCCGGAATTTTTGGTCTTTTACTTTTTTCTTTCATGCTTGATTCTTGCGCTGCTGGGGTGTCAGAAATACTATTTCCGCTGGAAGAATTCTGGTGTCATCAAGGCATTGACAACCGATGTCGAGACAGATCCTTATCTGATTGCCGGCCTGCAAGGACGTGCCGATACGCTGGTTCGGGTTGCCTTGGTTGCCCTGCTGGAACGCGGATTGCTCCAAGCCGAAGGAAGCAAGCTGAAGGCGGTTCCCGGTGCGGTCGACTACGCGCGACACCCGCTCGACAAAGCGATTTTGGGTTTGTATAGAAATTCTGGCGAGGGAAAGGCCGTGTTTGCGGACACCATCGTGTGGTCTGAAGTCCGCAAGGTTCGTGAGCAGCTGTTGAAGATGGGGCTTCATGACCAGGGAAAATGGCTTCGGATCTTCAGCGGCTTTGTCGCCGTTGGCTTTCTGTGGCTCGTCGCGCTCGCAAAAATCATTGTTGCGCTGGAGCGCGGTCATCACAACATATTTTTCCTGCTCATCATGGCTGTTGTCGTGGCGAGAGTGGTGCAGAAAGTGATGACCGATAATATCGAAGCTCGTGTTCTCCGTGGGGTGCGTGAGCGGTTTGTCCAATTGGGCGCTCGATCTCCCTTCCTGCAATGGAATGGGATGACGGGTGAATTCACGTTCTATGTAGCAGTCTTCGGCTTTACGAATTTGCCATTAGGCATTGCTTCCACGATCCAATCGCTCGACATTCTTCCTCCCGCACCACCGACTGTTGGCTCGTCCAGCAGTTCGTCTTGTGGCTCGTCCTCCTGTGGCTCGTCGTGTGGTGGCGGTGGGGGCTGTGGCGGCTGCGGCGGTGGCGGCTAGCGGCAACCGATGATTCGTGACGGTTGGTTCCGTGGCCGCAAAACTACGGGGTTTACGCTCCAGTGGCATCTGACCAATGCCTGCCCGTATCAGTGCCGGCACTGCTACGATCGGCTCGACCGCCGAGAACTCGATCTCGCGCAAGCCCTGGCCGTAGTGGAAGACTTCCGCCGTTTCTGCCGCAGGCACCGGGTGACGCCGCACGTTTGCCTGACCGGGGGGGATCCGCTCCAATACTCTCATTTCTGGGCGCTTTACGCCGCCATTACCAAAGCGGAGATGCGCATTTCAATCCTCGGAAATCCTATTTCGGCGGCGCGGATCGAACGGCTCATGGCAATAAGGCCACCCGATTACTATCAGGTAAGCCTTGAAGGGTTTGAAGAACACAATGATTCGATTCGCGGCAAGGGCCATTTCAGACGGGTCATGCGGTTTCTGGAAGACGCCCGACTGCTGCGACTGCAAACACACGTCATGCTGACGTTAACGCAGGCCAATGTATCCCACGTCGTTGCGTTGGGCGATTTCCTGCGTGGCCGCACCCCATGTTTTACTTTCAACCGCCTCTCTCGAGTCGGCAACGGCGCGGCGTTGGCATTACCAACGAAAGAGCACTACATGCGCTTTCTGCGGTCCTACCTGCAGAGCGCACGTCACAACCCCATCTTGCGGCTCAAGGACAATCTATTCTGCCTTGCGGTGTCGGACGACTCAAGGCACGGCAAACGCTCCGGGATGCGCGGTTGCACCGGACATGGTTGCGGCGCGGCGTTCAATTTCGTCGCGTTGCTCCCCGACGGTGAGATCCATGCCTGCCGTAAGTTTCCATCCTTGATCGGCAATCTACACACATCGAACATGGAAGCAATTTACCGAAGTGAGGCTGCACGTCGTTACCGCGTCGGCCCGGGCGGCTGCGCAAAGTGTAAACATCGGCAACACTGCAATGGATGCATGGCCGTTGTCTATGGATGCGGCCTTGATCCACTTCGGGCGCGAGATCCATTCTGCTTCGCCGAAATGTAGGGCAATCGTGGCGAAGCGAAATGGTTTGTTCATGGTTTGGCGATGAGTATCCGCTCGGACCGAACCATATGGCAGCGCGCTTTCGAAGCTACGAAGTTCGCAACGAGCAGCGAATGGTGGGCAATGCAGAGCGGAACAACACGCGACGTCGGAGATTGTCTCTGGGCGATGGAACGGCCAAGGCATAGTCTGGCTCTCAGCTTGCGTGTCACGCGTAAGGAATTGAACTGACCGCGGCCATCACATGCCCCACACCGTAATCGAGCGGCAATCGGCACGGCGCTCTTCTACGAAGACTTTCTCGTCCCAACTGCGCTCGCTCGGGTCGACAACGATCAAATGAGTTTCATCGGGGTGGCACTTGTCGGCGTAGCCAGCAGTCTGCTTCAACCCTTCTTCGATCGTCGTCTCCACCGAGCGGCGCTCACGCACTACTTTCATCTCCACCACGAATCGCTGCTCGGCTCGCTTCCCATTCACCTGCCGAAAGTACCGAACGAACAGATCTGCGCGCCCTCTTCCCAGCGCATACTCTCGCTCGATTCGTCCGCCGCCGTTGACCACGCGCTGCAGCCAGGCTTGCAAGAGAAGCTGCGGTGCTGCCTCCTCGTAGACCGCTCGCTTGTTCCAGACCTCGGAATTCTCTCGATAGAACTGTTGGAAACCCGCGAGCAGCCCGCGGAAGTCGAGCCGGCCGTCGGCAAGAACGAAGGCCGTGCTCGGCACCTTGGCGGCAAAGTCGTCCTGGAGCATGGACGTGAGTGCTCGGGGGATGATTTCCCGATAGATCTCGTTGGCGATGCGGACCCCATTGGCCCTTTCTACCGTGATGAGTCCTAGGTCAACGACATATTGACGATCTTCGGTCGATGCCGACTGGCTCCACTCGCCGCCTTCGAGAATGGGTGCAATGACGCGCCGGACGCGCGGCTCTTTGAGCTTGTCCACGAGTTGATCGAGGTGCGTGTCGCGTCGGAGAATGAGCCGCTCCTTGGCTTCATCCACGTCGTCGAGAGTGATCGGTCGCGAGCGGTCTTGGAGCGCCGACATCTTCTCGGTCAGCTCTCGCGCCAGCGCGTTGACGAGCCAAGGCTGCCCACCCGTCATCGCCATCACTTTCGGATAGATCGACTCCTCGAAAACCTGCCCCGTCTCGGCCGTGTGCTGCCCGTAGAGTTCACGAACTTCGGCCTCCGAGAAGTTTCCAAGCCGCAGCGACTCGGTTTTGATGTTGAAGGCGCTTCCCCCCGTGATGATCTCGCCCTTGGAGGTGTGGATGCGATAGTCGCGCACGTCGCGCACACCGCAGAGGATCACCGATTGGGGAAAAGGCGAGGGGCGACCAACATAGCCGTCTCGAAGCTGACGCAGCACGGAGATGAGCGTATCGCCCACCAGCGAATCGATCTCATCGATCAGCAGGACGATCGGCTTCGGAGCGTGGCGGGCCCACTGGGTTAGCAGACCTTGCAATAGGGCTCCCGGTTGGCGAGACGCGCAGAACGAAGTCCCTTCGCGGGCGATCCAGCTTTCGGGAAACCAGATGTCGGCCTGATCGATCAGCCGCGTGGCGATCAATCGATCACCCATCGCAACGTCGTTGCGCGCGGCCTGGGCCATCTCGACGTTCATCCGCAGCGTGTCGTAGCGCCCCTCTGCGTTGAGCCGGTCGACGATCGCCTGCAGCAGCGTCGTCTTGCCCGTCTGCCGGGGCGCGTGAAGGACGAAGTACTTTTTCGCGTCGATGAGCTCCTGGATCTCGGGCCAGTTGATCCGCGTGAAAGAATCGATGCTGTAGTGCTCTGCGGGTTGGTTGGGGCCTGCGGTGTTGAAGTGTCGGGTCATCGCGTCGCTCCGGAGGGACCTTCGGTGGGCTCAAGGCGGTTTCCCACGCAGTAGCCGCCCCGGCTTGCGCCCGCAAGCGCTCGTGGAATCGGGGTTCTTCGACCCATTCGAGGCCACCGACGATAGTGACATTGGCGACGCAGCCCGCCTCGATGGGTACCGCATGAGGCGTTCATCGGAGATCCTTCCGGTCCGATGTGCTCGCCTCGCCCAGCGGCTCGACGTGGATGGTCACGCGCCCAACTTGGGGTAGCTTCTCGCGCAGCTTCGTCTCCATCTCTTCGGAGAGCTGGTGCGCCTCGCCGACCGAGGCCCGAGCTTCCATGGCACAAGAGAACGAGACCGCCAGCTCCGCAGAGGACTCCCCGACTGGATGGATCTGAAGATCGTGAGCAAGGAGACGCACGCCCATCTGCCGGCAGGTTGCCTCGATGGTGCTGCGAACGATTTGCTCGCTCTCGGGAGCCGAAGGGCAGCCGTCCAACGAAACCCTCCTCTCTGCCGGCTCGATGTGGCTGGTGATGCGCTCAACGACGGGCAGAGCCACTCGCAGCTCTTGTTCGAACTTCGAGACCAGATCATGCGCCGCGTCCAGGTCCATCCGCTCGTCGACCTCGAGATGCAGCGCGAGCGAGAGCTTGCCGCCCTTCTCGAAAGAGTCGATGGCGTGAGCGCCCAAACCGAATCGGCTCGCCACCAGACGGACGGTCGCGGGCAGTTCCTCCTCCAAGGCGATCGGCTCGACGTGCACGACGACGTCCGTGCCCGGTATGGCCTGCTTGATCGATTCCTCCGCGGCGCTTGCGACGGCGTGGGCGCTCTCGAGAACCACGCTGCGCGGCACCGCCACGGTCACGTCGGCGAAGGTTTCGGGGCCGCTGCGACGCACTCGCACTTGGAGCACGTCGAGTACTCCATTCACGCGCGCTGCGGCGTCCACCTTCTCACGAATGCCTGGAGGAACGGCGTCGAGCAGATCGTCTACGCTCTTCTTTCCGAGCTTCAGGCTCACCCAGACGACGATACCGGCCACGGCCGACGCGGCGATCGCGTCAGCTTTGGCGAGCCACGGCGTCCCGAGCTTGTCGCCCAAGAGAACCAGGGTCAGGCCAAGGATGACCACGCACGACGACCAGATGTCGGTCGAGAAGTGGAGCGCATCGGCTTCGAGCGCCTGGCTGTCGTACTTCTTGGCGACGCGCGACAGCGCCCGCGAGCGCGAATAGTCGACCGCGATGGATACGAACATGACCCCGAACGCCCAGGGGCTCGGATCGACCGCGTGCGCCTTGCCCAGGAAGAGGCGGCTGACGACTTCGTAAAGGATCCAGACGCAGGTCGCGAGCAGGAGCAGCGTCTCGAAGAGCGCGGAGAGGTTCTCGAACTTGCCGTGCCCATAGGTGTGCTCGCGATCCGCAGGTTTGCCGGACTTATGCACCGCCCAAAGCGTGACGACCCCAGCGACCAGGTCCAGACCCGAGTGGAGCGCCTCGGAGATGATGCCCAGCGACCCGGTGGCCACGCCGACCACGATCTTCCCGCCGGTGAGCGCGACAGCGGCCACGACTGAGATCGCGGCGACGAACCTCTTCTCCCGATCGGCTTGGTCGCGATCACTCGCGAGCGAGGGAGAAAGGGGCGGTGTCGACATCGTACGTCCGGGCCTCCGTCAAAATTGTTCCGACGTCGGAACAGTTGGTGTCCTGGAGGTTCGCCTCAAGGAGATATTGCAGCGTGGCTCCGAATAGCTCCGTATCATCCTAACCGAGGGACTCCCGACCGGCCAGGCTGCAAGCGAGACTGAAATCGCCATCATCTCGGTTCGCATCACGGTGATTCGACCGAAGTCTGAAATGGAAAAGGCAATGGAAGCTCCGATTCGGGAATGCATCCAGCAAGAGGCGGATGAAGCAGCATTTGCACGCCGGGCACTTGCAGTCGAGAAGGAACGGGCGATCAAGGAGAACGAGCTTAAGAATCAAATCGAACTTGCAAAGCGAGATGAATAGCTCATTGCGCAGAAGGGCCAGAACGAACGCCGTCAAGAGGCTATTGCTTGTGCGGCCATTCTGGACGTGCACGCCCCAAATCGGGTGAGGTTCAGGTTCCCGTCGTCCCTGCATCGTTGGCGGCGCGCGTTCGGCCGCGCCCTCTTGCTTTTGGAGCTCGCTCCCCTTCGTCGAGGAGCGCGGCGAGCGCGTCGAAGTCGAGCGTGCCTGCTCCGTCAGCGCCGGCGACGAGATCTTCGTACAGCGCGCGCTTCTTCGCGTGGAGCGTCAGCACTTTGTCCTCGATCGTTCCCTCGGTGACCAGCCGCGCAACGGTGACCGGACGCGACTGGCCGATGCGGTGCGCGCGATCGGCGGCCTGATCCTCGACCGCCGGGTTCCACCAAGGGTCGAGCAGGATGACGAAATCGGCGGCGGTGAGGTTCATCCCGACGCCACCCGCTTTCAGGCTGAGCAGGAACACATCGGCACGGCCATGCTGGAAGGCGGAGACCTCGGCGGCGCGCGCCTCCGCGCTCATCGTGCCGTCGAGGCGGCGGCACTCGATCGCGTGCTCCTTCAGGCGCGCGCCGGCGAAATCGAGGACCTCGAGAAACTGACTGAAGACGAGCGCGCGGCGCCCCTCGGCGCGCAGCTCGAGCACCAGCTCGGCGAGCGCGTCGAGCTTCGATCCGGACGGCGCCTCCTCGCCCCCGACCAGCCGCGGATCGACGGCCGCTCGGCGGAGGCGCGTGATCTCCGCGAGCATCTCGATGTGCGCCTGCCCCGCGCGTTTGCCTGCGCGCAGAGAGGTCATGCGCTCCACCGCGCGACGACGCACGGCCTCGTAGAACGCGCGGTGCTCGGGCGTCGGTACGACGACGCGGAGCAGCTCCGTCTTCGGCGGTAGCTCGGCGAGGACCTGGCTCTTTGTACGGCGAAGGACGAACGGTCGCACGAGCTGGCGCAGGAGCCCCACGGCAGAGCGATCGCCGCGCGCGATCGCGGAAGCGAAGATCCGGTCGAACGCCGCCCGCGAGCCGAGCATGCCGGGCGCGAGCACATCGAAGAGCGCATGGACCTCGCCAATGTGGTTCTCCACCGGAGTGCCCGTCAGCGCGATCGAGGACTCGGCGTCGAGGGCGCTCGCCGCCGACCACCGGTGGGTCGCCGCGTTCTTGAGGGCGTGCGCCTCGTCGAAGACGACCGTGGCCCACCTCCGGCTCGCGAAGAGCTCGCTCTCGGACGTCAGAAGTGCGTACGACGCGACGACGATCTGTCCGGCGCGCGCGGTCGACACGATGGCAGCGCGATCCCCCGAAGCGAAGCGCACCGTCTCGAGCGAGGGCGCGAACCTCTGCACCTCGTCTTCCCAGTTCCGGCACACGCTCGTCGGCGCCACTACGAGCGCGGGCCCGCGCGCGGCGCGGTAGAGGAGAGTCGCGATCGCCTGGATCGTCTTGCCGAGCCCCATGTCGTCGGCGAGGCACGCGCCGAGTCCGGCCTCTGTCCGGCGGACGAGGAATCGGAAGCCCTCGAGCTGGTAGTCTCGGAGCTCGGCGTGCAAATCCCGCGGCAGCATCGGATCGAGCGAGTTGGCTTGCCCGATCGCCGCGCGGCGTCGCTCGATCTCCTCGGTGAACGTAACGCCGAGCCCGTCGAAGACATTCTCCATCGCGGGCAAGAGCGCGCCCGGGACGCGCCCGTCCTTGGAGAGATCGCTCGCACGCGAGAGCGCCGCGAGCTTCGACCGGATCTCCTCGGTGAGCGCTATGTACTCGTCCTCGCCGATGGGGACGAATCGACCGACTGCCTTCGACGCGGAGGCGAGCAGATCGCGCATCGCGATCACGCGCTGCTCGTCGACCTGCACCTCGCCGTCGATCTGGAGCCAAGTGGAGTCGCCGCGTATGCGTACGCGCACATCCGACGCGCTGCGCTCGGTCGGCGGCCGCAGCGCCTGGCCCTCCGGCCACAACAGGGCGACCGCGTCGCCTACCGCGCTGAGCTCGACGAGCAGCTCGAGGCACGTTTCGAGCTCGGATGCGACGCGATCGTCGCCGTCCTGAGGGAGGCTCGCGAAGATCGGACAGCGCTCGAACAGTTCCCCGACTCGAACGCGCTCGGCGGCGAGATCGCGCCTTACCCGCGCGAGCCCAGCGTCCGAGCGGATGACGATCTCCGCGGGCGGAGTCCCTGGACGGAGCGATGCTCCTGCCGGACCGCCGGGGACGACGCGGAGGCGCGCGCGGAGCCCCGCGCCGGCGCGAAAGAGTTGGACGTGAACGCGCTCGTCCACGATGGCGACGTCGTTCGTGAGCGAGGCACTCGCGTCCACGGGCACGTGCGCGGCGAGCTCACCCAACACCGGAGGCAGCGCGCCGAGCCCTCGATGAGGGATCGCGATCCCTTCCTGCCCGAGCACGGCCGCGATGCGCGCGATAGCGGGGCTCTGTCGGATCAGGGTGATGCGTCCGTCCGACTCACGCTTCACCGAGAAGCCCGACGCATCAAACGACGGCGGGCTCAATCGGACAACAGCCCCCGACTTCGTGGATTCGACAAAAATCTTCGCTTGCCCGAGGCTCACCTCCACGGGCCGTCGGTTCTCGTCACGCACGCGCGGGTGCCCAACGAGCGCCTCGATGACGGACAGCGGGTAGGAGTCGTAGCTCGTGTAGAACTGAGACCTGCTCATCGCAAGCACCTCGACGACCTTGCGATCGCGATCGTCGAGCGGCAGCGACGCGTCGATCCGCGAGAGCGCGATCCTTTTGCCCTTCTGCCCACTCCTCGAGACGAGATTGGCCTCGATATCTACAGAGGAGCGGTGGTTGAGCGTAATCGTCCACCACACCTCGCCGGCGCGTTCCGGCGAGGGCGCGATCGCCCGATCGGTGTCGCTCACAACGGCCTTCGCGAGCGCGTCGAGGGCGAGTTCCCATCCCTCGCGCTGACCGAACATGGAGAATAGCGCGCTCGTCTTCGGCTCGTGCAGGATGGCTTCGAGCTCGGTCGCCAGCCAGAGGTAACCCGCCTGCTTTGCTTGTGCGAGACATCGCGCGCTGCTTATGTCGAGGGCTCCTCCCCGAAGGTCTCTCTCGACGGGGCTCGTTGTCGGGATCCACGCCCGCGCAAGCTGACAGATGAGCACATCGATCCAGGTCAACGATTTGTAGCTGAGAAATAGCGACTCACCTCGACCCGTCGAACGAAACGACACGAGCGATTCGAGCACCTCCTTCGCGATCGCATGCGATTTGAGCTGCCGCGACGCCTTTGCCAAACGCGCGGACAGCTCCGTCACCTCCGCCGCGCTGTCCGAGGTCACGGCGAGCAGGAGGTCGAACACGGCGAGGTAGCTCGGGGGCATGACGAGTTGCTTGCGAGCACCGACGCGCGCGGCCGCGAAGAGCTCGCGAGTCTTGATGAAATCGCCCTCGGTGAACGAGGCAAACGCGAGCGCCCCACGCTCCCACGCACACGACGCGGGACGAGCGAGCTCGCGCGCCCAGTCGGCGTGCCCTGCGAGAGCGAGGATGGTCGACAGCCGCGCGCGGAGCTCCGGACTCGACGACGCCTCGATGACTTCTCGCAACCCCGGCCCGAGCGGCAATGCAGAGACGAACGCTCCTTCGCACGCCTCCGTGAGGTACTCGTCGCGCATGCGTTCGCTGAGCTGCGTGACCCACTCCGCGGGAACGTCGAAGCCGAGCACGTCGGTGAGCCTGATCACGTACCCGTAGCGTCGGTGCTGCGTGACCAACTCTTCTGCGTGCTTGACGGCGTCAGCATCCCTCGACGCGAGCGCGAAGCGGAGCTCGCCCGTGACCCCGAGCGTCCTGGACGTCTGCCAGAAAGCGCGCGCGTGACCGCTCGTGCGCATGCATGACACCATCGACCCGAGGCTTCCGCGCTGCTGTGCATCCTCCAGCACCGGCGCGAGCCACGAGAGCTTCACGCCGTACCGATCGCTCTGCTCCGATACGACCTCCTTCGCGATAAGCGTCGCGACCAGCGTCTTGAACCCTTCGCTCGTGAGCTGTCGTCCACGCTCGTCGACGACACGCGCGGCGTTGGTCTTGTCTCGCCATGCGGAGCGGCTCATCCAGAGCTCGTCACAAAGGTAGAGGACGACGAGGACGTCGCGCTCGAGGGCAGAGAGCGTCGACAAGACAGCAACTCGATGAGGCATTGGGCGACGGCTATCGCATCCCTTTCGTAGAGTCGAGATTCGGCTATGGAAGACCTCAGAACCTGAAACACGCCGGCATTTGTCGAGCGGTGTACGAACCCCTATTACGACTCGAGAAGAACCCCCAGGCTACATCTCTCTTCACCTCCATCCGCGAGCTTCGCCCACGAATTGCTTCGTCGTCGACACCCTCCGTTACCGTCATCCATGGCGAGGGTAGCGTGCTCGACATCCGTCGTCGCGCTTTTTGAGCTTCGTCAGGAGCACGAGGTTCGTGCTCCAAGACAATTGGCTTACAGGCTGTTGACCAATTCGGTTGCCATCGGGCCATGCCTCGGCGAACCGGCGCATGTATTTGAGGTTGGACCGGGAGAGAACCCATCCATGGTTGGGAACTCCGCGCGCGGGCCAGCGGACGCTCGATCGATCACGCCGTCGCCCCACTTGGCCTTCGCGCGTCGTTCGAGCAGATCAGCGCATCTCCATCTTGCGGATCGGGTCAGTCGAACGTCAGGTTCGTTGGCGCGGTGGCCACGGAGCCTGCTGTGGCTCGGCCTCCTCGCCGCTGTCGTCCGTTGCGCAGCACGTGAAGAAACGACTTCTCGAGCCGATCGAGCAGCCCCCTTCACGTGCTGTTGCGGCTGGTTGGTGTTGCGGCGGCGATAGGTCGGTGCGGTCATGGCTCCCCCGCTTCTTAGGCGCGAACTCCGCTTCGATTTGCTCGATGGTGGGCAGACTGCTCTCCAGCTCCTTTGGCAGCTTGTCGCCGAGCTGAAGGCCGTGCGCGCGCAGGCGGTTGCGCAGCTTGCGCTGCGTCGCCTCCGGCGGCCACCGAATCTCGATCAACATTGAAGTTTCATGACTCGTCGAGTCTACCCATGTTTTGTGGTTCCGAGAAGCGTATGCCGAGTTGCGACGCATCCTGGATTAACGGCTCAGGCCTCGGAATTATAGTGGCTTCGTCCAGCTGTTCCGACGTCGGAACAGTCGGTGTCCTTAGAGCGCCGCTCGTCTCATGAGGCGTTCATTGGCCCCTTCCGGTCCGAGGTTCGAAGCGTATCTCTCAGGCGTATCCCTTTTCCAACGCGAACCTATCCACGCGTTTGTAAATCTCATCGCGTGCCTCTCGGAACCGATTCAGCAACGTCACTCGAGACAACGATGGATCCGTACTGGCAGGGTCTGGAATGGGCCAATGAAGCCTCTCGGCGTTCCCTAAAAAGAGCGGGCAGACCTCTTCGGCACATAGCGTGATGACAGTATCGACGGAAGCCGGATCGATTTCTTGAACCGACTTCGAGCGATGAGCACGAAGGTCAACTCCGACCTCGCGCATTACCTCGATAGCGTAAGGGTTGACCGTTGACGGGGCGCTTCCAGCACTCATGATCGGAATTCTGTCACCAAAGACTTTCCGAGCCCACCCCTCGGCCATTTGGCTCCGAGCTGAATTCGCGACGCATAGAAATAAAATGCTTCGAGGACTTCCGATCATGACGCCATTGCTTCCTTGGGAAAAAAGTGCCGCTGCGCCCACAAAGCTACATTCACGAGCCCAATGAGGGCTGGCACTTCAACCAACGGCCCGATCACCGCTGCAAACGCAGCTCCGCTATTGATACCGAAACTGGCAATGGCCACGGCAATAGCAAGCTCGAAGTTGTTGGACGCTGCCGTGAACGAGAGCGTTGCCGATTGCTTGTAGTTCGCCCCCACACGCATGCTCATAAAGAACGAGACCGCAAACATCACCACGAAGTAGATGAGCAACGGCACGGCGATGCGCAACACATCGAGCGGGAGCTGTACGATGGCTTCGCCCTTGAGCGAGAACATCACGACGATGGTGAACAGTAGCGAGACGAGCGTGATGGGACCGATGCGCGGCACGAAGCGTTGTTCGTACCAGTCCCGCCCCTTGGCGCTGACGAGCACGCGGCGCGTCACGAAGCCTGCGGCGAACGGGATGCCGAGATAGATCGCCACGCTCTTGGCGATTTCACCAATGCTGATGTTCACAATGGCTCCTTCGAGCCCGAGCCACGCGGGAAGCAGTGTTGCGAAGAAGTACGCGTAAACGGAGAAGAACAGCACCTGGAAGATCGAATTGAATGCGACGAGTCCGGCGCAATATTCGCGATCGCCCTTCGCAAGATCGTTCCAAACAATGACCATCGCGATGCAGCGCGCGAGGCCAATCAAGATGAGACCAAGCATGTATTCCGGCTTGTCGCGCAGAAATACGACAGCGAGCCCGAACATCAACAGTGGACCGACAATCCAGTTCTGCACCAACGAAAGCATCAGCACGCGGCGGTTTTTGAAGACCTTTCCGAGTTCCTCGTGACGGACCTTGGCCAGCGGCGGATACATCATGAGAATGAGGCCGACAGCGATGGGAATGGATGTCGTGCCGACGCGAAAGCGGTTCAGCGCTTCGGTGAATCCAGGCGCCAAGAACCCCAGGCCGATTCCAACTCCCATCGCGGCGAAGATCCAAAGCGTCAGATAGCGATCAAGAAAGGAAAGCCCGCTGGCGACGCCACGGCTCGCGACGGTTACCCCGTGAGCGCGCTTATCCATTGGGTTTGCGAGCGACAAACTTCACGCTGGCGACTTTCCCCGCGAGCAGAGGGGCCCATTTTTTCGCGAGGCTGCCCTGCCCCCCGCAGCATCCGATCTGCAATTCAGAGCCGATGAAAGCTTCGATTTGCTCGACGTCGTAGACCAATCGATCTCTCGCTTCGACATCGGTGAGTCCAGCCTGACGGAGCCCTTCGAGATAGGCAGCTTCCGCGATTGCGCCAGCAAGGCATGAAGAATAGAGCTGCCGATTGCCGGCAATCTCCTCGGGCAGCGCTTCGGCGACGATGTCCGATACCAACATTCGGCCGCCCGGGTTGAGCACGCGAGCGATTTCAGCAAAAACCTTCGATTTCTCCGGCGAGAGATTGATGACGCAATTGGATATGACCCAATCCACACTTGCCGATTCGACAGGGAGATTCTCAATAATCCCTTTGCGCACTTCGACGTTCTCGAGACCAGCAGCCGCAATGTTCTCGCGCGCCTTGTCGAGCATGGCATCGGTCATGTCCACCCCGATTACCCTACCGGTTCGGCCGACCTTCTTGGCGGCAAGCAGCAGATCGATGCCGGCGCCCGAGCCAAGATCCAGCACGACATCTCCAGGCTTGACGGCGGAGAACGCCAAGGGATTACCGCAGCCGAACGAGTTGACCACGGCCTCCGCGGGAAGCGCCATAACCTCTTCATCCGAGTACCCAGCGAGCTTGGCAACTACCCCCTTTGGAGTGGTTTTTGATGAGCAGCAGCAGCCGGCCGAAGGCTCTTTCACGGCTCGCGCATAGTCTTCGGAGACGTTCTTGCGCTTGTCATCATGAGTCGACTGGGACATTGAGATCTCCTTTTTTGTGGTAGACTCTCGTTTACTCGTCTAGGCGAGTATATGCAAGAGTGAGGTGTATGAGTGCGCACGATGGCTGCTGTTTTCAAGGCGCTTTCCGATGAAACCCGCCTTTCAATGCTTGGGCTTCTGTTCCGGGAAGGCGAGCTCTGTGTCTGCGACTTCGTTGAAGTCCTTGGGATCACCCAGTCGAAGGCTTCCCGTCACCTGCGCTATCTCGTCAACGCCGGCTTGCTGCAAGATCGGCGGGAGGCTGTCTGGGTCTATTTCCGAATCACGGAAACACCTGGGGTGATCCAAAAGCACGTCCTCGACAGCCTTCGACAGTTCCTTCCTGGCCAAGTTCCTCACGCATGTCTGTCCGCCCTCGACGCCTGGCGAAAGGCGAAAGCGCAAGGTGCCACGCCTTGTTGTGAAAGCGATGCACCACGGGTACGTGCACAGAAATAGTCGGACGCGCTGATTCGCAAAGGACGCGCGGAGTCATCAAGCCAACCTCGGCTCAGCGCCTATGTTGCGGGCAACACATTCCAGTTCATACTCGTCCGAAGTGCCGTCGCCTGCTGCGGTCGCCGAGCTTCTCTACCGGCGTTGGGATGCGGTCAAGATGTTTGGCTCCGGAAATACGTGACAGCCCGCACGAGGAAGAGCAGACCAAAAACCGCGGCAAACAGGAATGGGCGGGAAGTGTCGGCCTTCTCTCTCCAGAAGAAATGAATGGTCCCCAAGACTGCAACGACATATGCAAGCCGATGGAGTCTTTTCCATCTCAAATACCCAAGCCTGCGGACCCAACCATCCGTGGAGGTGACCGCAAGTGGAACCAGAAACAGCCATGCGATGAATCCAACGGCCATGAACTTCCGCTTCGTTGCATCCTCCGCAAGCAGATGGAGATCAAACAATTGATCGACGCCCGCGTACCAGAGCATGTGAAGCGTCGCATATGCAAAAGCAAAGAGTCCAAGCATTCTGCGGACCTTTATGGGCCATGCCACATGCAACCAATCGTGAACAGGAGTCGGGATCAATGAGAGTGCAAGGAAGGTCAGCGTCCAGAATCCGAGCCGGTTGAGGACCATTTCGATTGGATTCGCACCTAAATTACCCGTGAGCGCATCCACGGCCATCTTGGCTAGCGGAACGCAGGCGAGGAGAAATGTTGCCGCCTTGATAATCCGAATCTTGTTCCTTGCGAACATACGCGCTCAGAAGTTCTTGCGAAGATCCATCCCCGAGTAGAGTGATACGACTTCATCGGCATATCCATTGAACGGTAGCGTTTTTCGCCGGAGGAATTCGCCGATGCGTCGCTCGCGTGCCTGGCTCCAGCGCGGATGATCGACCTCTGGATTGACGTTCGCATAAAAACCATACTCGCTGGGTTGAGAGGCCGCCCAAGCGGTCTTTGGCTGCGTCTCCTGGAATGTGATCCTGACAATGGACTTGATCCCTTTGAAGCCATATTTCCACGGCACCACCAGGCGGAGAGGAGCACCGTTTTGCCCCGGAAGTACTCGTCCGTAGAGACCAACCGAGAGGAATGCGAGCGGATGGGTTGCCTCGTCTATCCTCAGTCCTTCGATGTAGGGCCACGATAGTAAAGGACGTTTCTGTCCGGGGAGTTGCTCGGGGTCGAAGAGCGTCTCGAATGCGATGAAACGGGCGCGGGAGGTGGGTTCAAGCCGCTTCACCAGATCGGCCAACGGAAATCCTGTCCATGGAATCACCATCGACCACGCCTCGACACATCGCATCCGATAAATCCGCTCCTCCAGCGGAAACCAGCGCAGCAGTGTCTCTATGTCAATCTTCTGTGGCTGCTTCACCTCGCCCTCGACACTGACGGTCCATGGACGGACTTTAAGTGAACCAGCGCTTCGTGCCGGGGACTCCTTGTCGGAGGCCAGCTCATAAAAATTGTTGTATCCGGTGACAGAATCCCAGGAAGTGAGCCCCTCTCCGCCCGCCTTCTCAATCTTCCTGGCAACGGTCAACTGCTGACCTTGCGGCTCTCCGGCCTTGGCAAGGCTGGGCACGAGAAGAGTCGTTGCCCCGGCAGCCCCCATCTGGAGAATCTCTCTCCTGCGCAGA
Organism: Polyangiaceae bacterium; assembly: GCA_009780955.1. Lineage (GTDB taxonomy): Bacteria > Myxococcota_A > Polyangia > Polyangiales > Polyangiaceae > Labilithrix. The sequence goes on from WQZB01000028.1 coordinate 20,308, forward strand.
TAGGTCTCCTTTGGGGTGACATCCTTTTCGGTGAGATCGGGCCGCCAACTTCGCATGCTCGCCTCCTATTTGGAACGTACCCTGCCATTGCTGCGTCAGAGAAACAACAACGGAGCCGATCGTAAGCGCAACAACGGTGAGCGCGAACTGGCGACCGTTCGTAGAGCACCCTCTTACTCTCCGTGCTCGAACTCGAAGGAGGGACGGAGGCAGTAGAGGTTGCTGGGTGTTGTCCGCACGAACTGCCGTCCGAACAAGCGATCAAGAAAGCTCCCGCCAGAGATCTGGCCTCGTGTCTCATGTCCCCACCATACGGGGAAATCGGGACATCGTCGCACGAACGTGAATCATCAAAAAATGGTGGGCCCACCGGGACTTGAACCCGGGACCTACGGATTAAAAGTCCGCAGCTCTACCAACTGAGCTATAGGCCCGCGAAAACGAGTCCTCCTCCTACCCGCCTACGCGCCCGTCGTCCACCCTCATGTGCGGTTGCTCAACGCTTCAACGCAACGAAGCACCAAGCTAGCCCCAAAAAAGCGGTGACATCTTCTCGACGCATGGAAGATTACCGTTCAGAAGCCGTTCGCAAAGCTCAATGACCCCCTCGCCTCGCGGCGCCGCGGTGACTAAGTCAGCGCGGTTCTTGAGCGACGACACGGCGTTGGCAACGGCAACGCCGAAAGCGCACGCGCCAAGGAGCGAATGGTCGTTTTCGGCATCGCCAACCCCGACGACGCTGCCAGCGCCAACATGCAGTTCGGCGAGCGCCGCGCAAAGACCCGTGCCCTTGTTGATACCTGACGGCAAAATCATGATGGCGCCTTTGTTGAAGATCATTTCAAGCTCGAGGCCTTCTTCGCGAATCACCTCGAGCACCGTTTGTTCGTGGGGCTGCCACGTGGCAACCACGATGCGCCCGCACGACAGCGGCGCAACGCCACGCGCGCGGAGCTTGGCAACGAACGACGCCGGCGGTGGCAACGCAAGCGGGAACTCGGTTGGAGGGCGCGGCGAGTACAATAGCGCGCCATTTTCCGCCACGATGAGATCGAAAACGTCGAGGTAGCAGCACGCCCTCATGAGGTCGTCGAGCTCGCGACCGGTGACGAGGACAAGCTTTCGCTCCATTCGTCGCAGACGCAAAAATGCATCGATGACATTGGCAGAAACGCGCCCGTCATGGGCGATCGTGCCGTCGTAGTCCGTTGCAAGCACTTCGAATCGCATGGGATGGCATAGTAGAGACTCATTCGCGGCGTGCCATTTGCGAGGAATCCCTATTTGTCCCGTTGCAAGGAGCGGACAAGATGATCGTTTGGCCTAAAGAAGCCCACGTAAACGAAGACGGCCGTGAGGGACTTCGGCGCTTTCGCCAGACGGGAGCGTGCGCGGAGTTCGAGTATTCCACCGAGCCATGGCACATCGTCGCATGGCCGTGGAGTTCCGAAATGCCGCTGCGTATCGAGCTCGCGAGCGATCGACTCGGCGCCGTTGACGTCCTCATCGATGACGACGGACTTTGGCGGTTCGAAGACACATCACGCGAGATTCATGAGCGGTCGATTCAAGCCCTAGAACAGGATGCCGAGGCTGCCTTTGCCGACGATGCGCACGAGAGCGAAGAGCTCGCGGCTACGGACGAGGACGAAAGTTTGCCTATGGCGCGTCCATCGCGTTCACGGCGCACTCGCAGCGCTCAAATTTAAAAAGGCAGCCTACTGCGCAAAAGTTTTGTCCAAATGCTTTCGCGTTTCCGTACACAGAAACGCATGGAACGCGGCAGCAGCGGGAGCAAGCTTCTTGGCGCTCATGCGGATGATGTGCCAGTTGCGGAGGACTGGTGTGCCGGCTACGTCCAAAAGGGCGATTTCGCGCACGCGCAGTTCCAGTTCTAGCGAGTGCAGCGACAGCAGGCTGATACCCAAGCCAGCCATCACGGCCTGCTTGACGGTTTCGTTGCTGCCAAGCATCACCGTTTTCTTCGGCGAGAACTTGTGCTGCTTAAACATGGCCTCCATGACCAGCCGCGTGCCCGAGCCCGGCTCGCGCATGAGGAAAGCGTCGCCCTGCAATTGTTGAAAGTCGACTTTGCGCGCCTTGGCAAGCGGGTGCGATTTGTGCGCTACCAGCACGTGGGGGTTGTCGGCGAGTTCTTGCGCCACTGCCTCCAGCTTGTCGGGCGAGCGGCCCATGACGGCAAAGTCGATTTCGTTGTCGCGCAGCGCGTTGATGAGGATCTCGCGGTTGCCGACGAAAAACCGGATGTCCACCCGCGGATGACGCCGAACGAATTGGGCGAGCAGCTTGGGTGCGAAATAGGTCGCCGTGCTGACGATGCCGACCGTGACTCGGCCGCCGCGCAAGCCCTTGAGGGAGTTCATCGTTTGCTCCGCATCTTGCAGTTCGCCGAGAGCGCGCGCGGCATGGTGGCGGAACAATTCGCCGGCCTGCGTGAGACTCAACTTCTTGCCCGTGCGCTCGAACAGGCGTAGGCCCACCACATCTTCGAGCTGGCGGATCTGCATGGAGATGGCCGGCTGCGTGAGGTGCATCGCTTCGGCGGTGCGGGCAAAGCTCATTTGCCGCGCGGCTTCCAGGAACACGGTGAGCTGACGCATACTCAGATGGGGCAAAATCGGCTGCATGGCTGCATGGCGGAGCGTGCCGCTGGGACCCTTGCATCATAAGCTTTTGCTTAAGTCTTTCACAAAAATATTTGAATTTTCTTTTTCTTCCCGGGCTGCTCTAACTCGCTCACTCGCCATCAGTCATCAATCAGGAGTCAGACCCCCCATGACCGCAGTCACCAAGAAAGCCGCGGGCGACGCGGCAAGCGAAATCAAGAGTTCGCACCAACGCTACAAAGCGGGCGTGCTCAAGTACCGGCAAATGGGCTACTGGCAGCCCGATTACGTTCCCAAGGCCACCGACATTCTGGCGCTGTTCCGCATCACGCCTCAGGACGGCGTCGATCCGGTCGAGGCGGCTGCAGCGGTGGCCGGAGAGTCTTCCACCGCCACGTGGACGGTGGTCTGGACCGATCGGCTGACCGCCTGCGAAATGTACCGCGCCAAGGCGTATCGCATCGATCCGGTGCCGAACAATCCGGGCCAATACTTCGCCTATATCGCGTACGACCTGTCGCTGTTCGAGGACGGTTCGATTACCAATGTGGCCGCCTCGATCATTGGCAATGTGTTTAGCTTCAAGCCGATCAAAGCCGCGCGGCTGGAAGACATGCAGTTTCCCGTGGCTTACGTCAAAACGTTCCACGGCCCGCCAACCGGGATCATCGTCGAGCGCGAGCGCCTCGACAAATTCGGCCGTCCCCTATTGGGAGCGACTGTCAAACCCAAGTTGGGCCTTTCTGGTCGCAACTACGGTCGCGTAGTCTACGAAGCGCTGAAAGGCGGCCTGGACTTCACCAAAGACGACGAGAACATCAACAGCCAGCCGTTCATGCACTGGCGCGATCGCTTCCTGTTCGTGATGGACGCGGTCAACAAAGCCAGCGCCGCCACAGGCGAAGTGAAAGGCAGTTATCTGAACGTTACCGCTGGCACGATGGAAGAGATGTACCGCCGCGCCGACTTTGCCAAAGAACTGGGAAGCGTCATCGTCATGGTCGATCTGGTGGTCGGCTACACGGGCATCCAATCGCTGTCGAACTGGTGCCGCGAACACGACATGATCCTGCACCTGCACCGCGCGGGACACGGCACCTATACCCGGCAAAAGAGCCACGGCGTAAGCTTTCGGGTGATCGCCAAGTGGATGCGTATGGCCGGAGTCGATCACATTCACGCGGGCACGGCAGTCGGCAAGCTCGAAGGCGATCCGATGACGGTGCAGGGATACTACAATCTTTGCCGCGATACCCACACCCAAGTCGATCTGCCGCGAGGCATCTTCTTCGAGCAAGACTGGGGCGCGCTGCGCAAAGTCATGCCCGTGGCATCGGGTGGCATCCACGCCGGGCAGATGCACCAGCTCTTGGACCTGTTCGGCGACGATGTGGTGATGCAGTTCGGTGGCGGCACGATCGGCCACCCCATGGGCGTGCAAGCCGGGGCAACCGCCAACCGCGTTGCGCTGGAAGCGATGGTGCTGGCGCGCAACGAAGGCCGCGACATCAAGAGCGAAGGGCCAGAGATCCTCAAGCAAGCCGCGCAATGGTGCCAGCCGCTCAAGGCTGCTCTCGATACCTGGGGCGAGGTGACGTTCAACTACACTTCGACCGATACCAGCGACTTCGTTCCCACTGCCACGCCGGTGTGATCCAGCGTGATTTTTCAAAGGACTTTCAAAGGATCAATCATGCGAATCACTCAAGGCACGTTTTCGTTTTTGCCGGATCTGACCGATCAGCAGATCGCGGCGCAGATCAAGTACGCGCTCGGCAAAGGCTGGGCCGTTTCGGTGGAGTACACCGACGATCCGCACCCGCGTAACACCTATTGGGAAATGTTCGGTAACCCGATGTTCGACCTGCGCGATCCGGCCGGCATCCTGAAAGAGATTATCGACTGCCGAAGAACATTTCCGAACCACTACGTGCGGGTCATGGCGTTCGACTCCACACACCAAGTCGAATCCATCGCCCTCTGCTTCATCGTGCAGCGGCCCAAAGACGAGCCTGGCTTTCGCCTGGTGCGCGAGGAAACACGCGGCCGCAAGCTTCGCTACACAACGCAAAGCTACGCGGTGGTGGCGAACCCCGAAGGAAAGCGATACGGATGACCAACGCCGCTGTCACGCCTAACGCGCCTAACGTGACGGATGCGACGAGCGCAGCGAGCGACTTGGCTTTGCTGTATCGGGAAAGCGGCATCGCCGAAGTGCTCGACCAGCTCGATCGCGACCTCATCGGGCTTCTGCCGGTCAAGTCGCGTATCCGCGAAATCGCCGCGCTTCTGCTGGTGGACAAGACGCGCGCAGCGGTGGGCCTTTCGGCGGGCGCACCGAGCCTGCATATGAGCTTTACCGGCAATCCCGGTACGGGCAAAACGACAGTGGCGCTGCGCATGGCCGATATCCTTCATCGGCTCGGCTATACGCGCAGCAATCATCTCGTCGCGGTCACACGCGACGACTTGGTCGGTCAGTACATCGGTCACACCGCGCCCAAAACCAAAGAAGTCCTGAAAAAGGCGATGGGCGGCGTGCTCTTCATCGACGAAGCCTATTACCTGCATCGCCCCGAGAACGAGCGTGACTACGGCCAGGAATCGATTGAGATCCTGCTGCAGATCATGGAAAACCAGCGCGAAGACTTGGTCGTGATCCTGGCCGGCTACAAGAATCGCATGGACACCTTTTTCCGTAGCAACCCCGGCATGGCCTCGCGCATCGCGCACCATGTCGAATTTCCCGACTACACGCCCGACGAACTGCTGCAAATCGCGGAACTGATGGTGCAGCAGATGGACTATCGCTTCGACGCCCAAAGCCTGCAGGCAATGCGTGAGTACATCGCGCTGCGCACCGAGCAACCGCATTTCGCGAACGCGCGCTCGATTCGCAACGCGCTCGATCGCGCCCGCTTGCGCCAGGCCGCGCGCATTTTCGCCGCGGCCACGCGCGACCCTGCTGCCCTACCGTCCAAGGACGAGTTGATGTGCATCACCGCCGAGGACATTCGCGCCAGCCGTGTATTCCGCGGTGGCTTCCTTGGCAATACCGAATCCTGATTCCCTGCTTTCCTGATCGCGTAAGGACACGCCATGTCCCTATCTACCCACCGCACGACCCTATCGAAATTCGTCATCGAACAACTCAAAAATTCACCGGACGGCCAGGAGCTCGCCGCGTTGCTCATCGATGTCACGGCAGCCATCAAGGCGATCAGCGCGATTGTCGCCAAGGGAGCGCTCGAAGGCAACGCCACTAACGCCGTTGGCGCGGATTCGCCCAAAACGACCAACGTGCATGGCGAAGTGCAAGGGCCTCTGGATTTGCTGACCAACGAGATCATGCTGCATCAATGCGACTGGGGCGGCCTGGTCGCTGGCATGGTTTCCGAGGAAATGGAAAAACCGTACGACATCCCAACCGAATATGCGCGCGGGCGCTACCTGCTGCTGTTCGATCCGCTCGATGGTTCATCGAATATCGACTTCAACGTATCGGTCGGCACGATTTTCTCGGTGCTCGACCACGGCAAGAACTCGAACCCTACGCAAGCCGACTACCTGCAACCCGGCAGCCGCCAAGTTGCCGCCGGTTATGCGATTTACGGACCGGCCACCATCATGGTGCTCACGGTCGGCCAGGGCACCTACGGCTTCACGCTCGACCACGAAATCGGCAATTTCATATTGACCCATTCAAACCTGCGCGTGCCCGAGGAAACCGACCAATTCGCGATCAATGCCTCGAACGAGCGTTTCTGGGAGCCGCCGATGCAGCGCTACGTCCAAGAGTGCAATGCTGGCAAAACCGGTCCGCGCGAGCGCGACTTCAACATGCGCTGGATCGCCTCGATGGTCGCCGACGTGCATCGCATTATGATCCGCGGTGGAGTGTTCTCTTACCCACGCGACAACAAGTCGAATCAAAACGGACGCCTGCGCCTGATGTACGAAGCCAACCCGATGGCGCTGCTGATCGAGCAAGCCGGCGGCGCGGCATCCACCGGACGCGGCCGCATTCTTGACGAACAGCCGCAAGGGCTGCACCAGCGCATCCCGGTCGTGCTCGGCTCAAGGCGCGAAGTGGAACGCATCGAACGATATCATCGCGAATTCGACGCCGGCACGGACAAACCGTTCGTCTCGCCGCTGTTCAACGAACGTTCGCTGTTCCGCCCAGAAGCGCGGAAGTAAAGGCCAACATGTCCACCAAACATCCGGTCATCGCCATCACGGGTTCCTCCGGCGCCGGCACGACAACCGTCATGACGAGCTTCGTGAATATCTTCCGCCGCGAGAACATCGACGCCTTCGTTGTCGAGGGCGACGCTTTCCACCGATACGATCGCGTGGAAATGCGTGAAAAAATGAAGGAAAACGAGGCAAAGGGAAACCGGAACTTCAGCCACTTCGGCCCTGAAGCGAACCTGTTTCGCGAACTCGAAGACTTGTTCCGCACCTACGGCAAAAACGGCACCGGCCGCGTGCGCAAATATCTGCATGATGCAGGCGAAGCCGCGCCGTACGAGCAGCAGCCGGGAACGTTCACGCCGTGGGAAGAGGTGCCGCTTGGCTCCGACTTGCTGTTCTACGAAGGCCTGCACGGCTGCGTTGCCGACGGCGACATCGACGTATCGCGCTACGCCGACCTGCGCGTTGGTGTGGTGCCGATCGTCAACCTCGAATGGATCCAGAAATTGCACCGCGATCAGAACATGCGCGGCTACACACCCGAAGCGGTGACCGACACCATTCTGCGCCGCATGCCGGACTACATCAGCCACATCTGTCCGCAGTTTTCGCGCACGCAGGTCAATTTCCAGCGCGTGCCAACAGTGGATACCTCGAACCCGTTCGTTGCGCGCGACATCCCCAAGGCCGACGAGAGCTTTCTCGTGATCCGCTTCGCTGATCCCAAGAACATCGACTTTCCGTATCTGCTGAGCATGCTGCACGATTCGTTCATGAGCAGGCCGAACAACATTGTCGTGCCCGGCGGAAAAATGGGCCTGGCAATGGAACTTATTTTCACGCCAATGATCCTACAACTCATGGATCGCAAACGCCGCGCCGGTTGAGACGCAAGCCATGAAAAACGCCGAAACGCAAACGAAGCAAGCGACGCAAACGACGAACGCGAACGAAGTCACGCCACGGGATTTGACCAACGCGATCCGGTTCCTGGCGGCCGATGCCATACAAGCGGCCAATTCCGGCCATCCCGGTGCGCCGATGGGCATGGCCGAAATTGCGCTGGTGCTCTGGCGCAGTCATCTCAGGCACAACCCAGCGAATCCGCACTGGCCCGATCGAGATCGTTTCGTGCTGTCCAACGGCCACGGCTCGATGCTGCTGTACGCGCTCTTGCACCTGACGGGCTACGATCTGCCGATCAACGAACTCCGGCACTTCCGGCAATTGCACAGCAAAACGCCGGGCCACCCGGAATACGGCATGACCCCCGGCGTCGAAACGACCACCGGCCCGCTCGGACAGGGCTTGGCCAACGGCGTCGGCATGGCACTCGCCGAAGCCTTGCTGGCGCGCGAATTCAACCGCGACGGACTCGCGATCGTCGATCACCATACCTACGTGTTTGCGGGCGACGGCTGCCTGATGGAAGGCATCAGCCACGAGGCGGCGTCGCTGGCAGGCACGCTCAAACTCGGCAAGCTGATTTGCTTTTACGACGACAACGGCATCTCGATCGACGGGCACGTCGAGCACTGGTTTGCCGACGACACGCCGCGCCGCTTCGAAGCCTACGGCTGGCATGTGGTGCGCGGCGTCGACGGACACGATCCCGCTGCAATCGAGCGCGCGTTGCTCGAAGCCAAGGCAGTTGCGAACCAGCCAAGTCTTATCTGCTGTAAAACCATCATCGGCAAAGGCGCGCCGACCAAAGCCGGCACGCACGACGTGCATGGCGCGCCGCTGGGCGCTCAGGAGATCGCCGCGGCACGCGTAAAACTCGAGTGGCCGCACCCGCCCTTCATCATACCGGAGGCGATCTACGCGGCCTGGAATGCGCGCCGCGAAGGCGCCGAACGCGAGGCGCAGTGGCAACGCACCTTCGATGCGTATGCCCTCGCCTATCCCGACTTGGCCGCCGAATTCCGGCGCCGCATTGCCGGAGAATTGCCGAGCGGATGGAAGGAATTCGCGGAGGATCACCTCTTTGCGGTCGAGCAGGCTGCCGCAACCGTCGCCACCCGCAAGGCGTCGCAAAACGCGCTCAACCTGCTTCAGCCCAAGCTGCCGGAGCTGCTCGGCGGATCGGCCGACTTGACAGGTTCGAACCTGACCGCTTTTCAGGGCGCAATCCCTGTGCGCGCCAGCGATTCTGGCCCCGGCTACGGCAATCATATCAATTATGGCGTACGCGAATTCGGAATGAGCGCCATCATGAATGGCATTGCGCTGCATGGCGGCCACATTCCCTATGGCGGCACCTTTCTCATGTTCTCGGACTATTGCCGCAACGCAATTCGCATGGCCGCACTCATGCGCCTGCGGGTGATCTTCGTGTTCACCCACGATTCGATCGGATTGGGCGAAGACGGCCCCACGCACCAACCCATCGAGCAGGTTGCCAGCCTGCGCCTGATCCCGAACGTGCACGTGCAGCGGCCGTGTGATGCCACCGAAACGCTGGCAGCGTGGATCGCCGCGCTCGACCGGCGTGGCGGCCCCACTTGCTTGATTCTATCGCGCCAGAATTTGCCCACGCTGCCGCGCACACCGGAACAAATCGCGCAAATCGCGCGCGGCGGCTATGTGCTGGCCGATGCCGAAGGCGGGAAGCCCGACGCGGCCGTCATCGCCACCGGCTCGGAAGTGGAGATCGCCATGCAGGCGCGCTCGCTTTTGGCGCGCGAAGGCATTGGCCTGCGAGTCGTGTCAATGCCATCGCTCGAAGTCTTTGACGCGCAGGCCGCCGACTATCGCGCCAGCGTGCTGCCCGAAGGCTTGCCGCGCATTGCCATCGAAGCCGGAGTCACCGCGTCCTGGCAGCGGCTGGTCGGTGTGGGCAGCGCGGACGGCACGCATGGCCGCGTCATTGGCATAGAACGCTTTGGCGAATCCGCACCAGCAGACAAGCTGTTCGATCTATTCGGCATTACCGCGGCGAACATTGCCGCGCATGTGCGGGAATTGGTGGCGCAAGCCAAACCGCTTTCGATTTGAGGTGGGATGCTCACTAGGTAAATGCAGATCAATCGTTCTTTTTTGGTCCAAAGCCAACGGAAGAAAGGCACTCCGGTTTTCGATCCTTGAATCCGAAAGACAACGTCCCCCACGGCATCTCTTGGGCGTAGACGCTTTCCTCATCGAGTGAATCGCCGCGTGGAAGGCCAGCGATTCTAAGACGCCCATATCTGGCTATGAGCTGACTCTCCGTGATGCAAGTTCCGTCAATGTCCAAACCCAAGAGCCCTGGGTGGTTGCCACTGCGTTTGATACGCAGATCAATGGTTGAAATGATGACGCCGTCGGCTAGCTTAACAGGTTGGCTTTTGTAGAAGCGATACAGATCGTTGAACTGGCTCTCCCATTCAACCGCTTGCGTTGAAAGCACAGCCTCGACCTTCTGTTTGGAAAACGGAATTTGTTGCGCTAGCGCATCGATGATTTGCCACAAGGTCATGTTGCGGGGGATCATGGGGTCTGTCCTTGCAGTGTCTGTCTTGGGTTGCTCCGACCTCGGGGCATCTTGAACCGGACTGCGGCTGCATGAGACGAGGCAGTCAACAGCAACGAGCAATCCAGCGATAAATAAAATTTTCATTAGTGCGTGGTTGTGGGCTTGTTCTGTAATATCTGGCACAGCCATATTTCATCTTGCATTTTCGGGGAGGGATTGTCGTATCGATCTCCTAAATCTTTGTTGTACGTTTTTCCACCAGTGCCCGACGCTTTCTCCCCGCCCCACTTGGATCCAATGGCGTTTCGAGCTGCTTCGGCGTTTCCGTCGCGCAGGTACTTGTCGTAGGCTGCGTTGTACGCCTTGTGGTTTGCTCGCTTTCCGTTAATGCCGATATCTGGGCCACCATTTTTTTTGATTTCGCGTTGTACCTTGATGTTATTCATGACTGCGGCGCCTTCGTCGGCGAGCCTGCTCTTGACGTATGCCTGCTTTGAGCAGTAGTCGAATGGTTTGTTGTAGGTTGCATGACCTACTTCATGGGCCAAGATTTGTGTGACAGTCGTTGGGTCATTCTTGAGAGAGCCGTCGATAACGATACCTGCTCCTTTTTTCGTTGAACTGGCGTCGGGGGCTCCTCCTTGAATTTGGTTAATGGGGTCATGAACACGACGGGTTGAAATACCTTCTGTAGCCATAAAGGCCCATTCGACCTTTTTGCCTTCCAGTTGCGTCGATGCGCGAAAAAAATAAAAAAGTGGGGACCGCGGCGAGGCTCGCAAACCTCCAGGTTCAGGCCTTGCTCAGAGCTCAAGCAGACTCAGCCTTGCCGCCCGCGTGCTCATCGTTAGCGGTGAAATTCGACACTCGACCCAAGATGCCCGAGGCCGCGCGCTTCCAAACAAGCCGGTGAACCCACGTCCACGATGCGGCAGTCATCGGGGCGATGCTCGTAAATCGCACAAGGGTAGTTGCCAGGTACCGAAACGTCGAGGCACGCGCAATGCTCGCCGCCATTTTTGATGAATCGAAAAAACGGCGGAGAATCGTCAATATACGTGTAAAATGCAAGCATACGTTCGCCCATGCGCGCTTCGTCATGTTCGAGCAGGTGAACGGTGCGCGGGCCGTGGTGACAGCAGCGGCCGCACGCAACGCAATCGGCGCCAGAGAGATCGGGTGGGGCAAGGAGTGGGTCGAGTGGCATCGCGCGATCTCTCATCGTACCACGCACGGGCGCCCAGCAACGCAGGGGCGCAGCATGCTGCGCCCCTGCGCCATTCCGTGGTAAGAGCGCGCGCGTGATCGTTCTCGATAAAGTTACCAAGCGATTCGGCCCGAAGATTCTCTTCGAAAACGTGTCGATGCAGTTCGACCCTGCCAAGCGCTACGGCCTAACCGGGGCCAATGGCGCGGGCAAGTCGACCTTGCTCAAAATGCTCGAAGGGTATGAAGACACCGATACCGGTTCCATCACCATTCCGGGCAACCTTCGCCTCGGCGTTTTGAAGCAAAACCATTTCGAATACGACCAGGAGCGCATTCTCGACACCGTCATCATGGGCAACAAAGCCCTATGGCAAGCAATGCAAGAAAAAGAGACATTGCTCGCAGGAGAGATGACCGACGAGATTGGCATTCGCTTGGGTGAGCTCGAAGGCATCATTGGCGAAGAAGACGGCTACATGGCAGACAGCATTGCCGCCGAGCTGCTCACCGGCCTTGGCATTGTGGCCGCCAAGCACGAGTCGAAGATGAACAGCCTTGCCGGCGGCTACAAGTTGCGCGTGCTCATCGCGCAAGTGCTTTTTGGCAAGCCCGATGTTCTTCTTCTCGACGAGCCGACCAACCACCTCGATCTCGAGTCGATTCGCTGGCTCGAGCACTTTCTCACCGAAGAGTACAAAGGCACGCTCGTCGTCGTCAGCCACGACCGCCACTTTTTGAACGCCGTTGCCACGCACATCGCGGACGTCGACTACGGCACAATCACGACTTATACGGGCAATTATGCCGATTTCGTCGACGCAAAATACGAGAACAACCAGCGCGCCGCGGCGCAGGCTGCCACCGCGAAAAAGAAGGTCGCCGAGCTGCAAGAGTTCGTGCAGCGCTTTGGCTCGCACGCCAGCAAAAGCAGGCAGGCGCAGTCGCGCGTGAAACAAATCGACAAGCTGAAAGAACAAATCGAAAATAAGGGCCCAAAGAGATCGAGCCTCGTTCGCCCGTTCATTCGCTTCGAGTTCGACAAGCCTTCGGGACGCGATGTGATTCGCCTCGAGAACGTGTCAAAAGCGTTCACCGATGACCAAGGCAACCCCATCGTTGTGTACGACAAAGCGTCGTTCAACGTGAACCGCGGCGACAAAGTCGCCATCACAGGCCCCAACGGGATTGGCAAATCCACGCTGCTCAAGCTGATGATCGGCGGCTTTGCGGGTCTCGACGAAGACACCAAGCACGATGGCCTATTGGCCGACGCCGGCGAGGTTCGCTGGGGTCACGAGTGCTCGGTCGGCTACTTCGCGCAAGACACGCACGAGGCGTTGAACCGCACTGCAGCAGGCATGAACGCGTTTCAGTGGCTTTATCAATGGGACAAGCTTCGTCCGCAAGAAGACGTGCGCGCCACGCTCGGCAGACTTCTTTTCAGCGGTGAAGCGGGTCTCAAGCAAGCCTCCACGATGTCCGGCGGCGAGTGCGCCCGCTTGCTTTTGGCAAAGCTCGTTTTGCTCAAGCACAATGTGCTTATCCTCGACGAGCCAACCAACCACCTCGACATCGAGTCCATCGAGGGGCTGCTCGAAGCGCTCATGCTTTTCAAAGGCACCATCGTCTTTGTCAGCCACGACCGCCACGTGGTCAGCGAACTTGCCACGCGCATCGTCGAGCTGCGTCCGAAGCCAAACGGGGCTAGCGGGCACGGCGCGGAAATCGTTGACTTCGGCGGCACCTACGACGAGTTTCTCGAGCGCGAGGGCCGCGACTTCACGAGAAAGTGACGCAAAGGGAACAGCAATGAACCAAAAGGCAATAGACCAGAAGGAATATTGGAATGGGCCAATGGCCCATCGTTGGCTGGAACTTCACGAAGCAAAAGAGGATATTCTCGCATCGCCAAAAGAAGCCGCACTCGCGCTCGCTGCTCCTCGTCCTGGCGAGCGCGTGCTCGAAGTCGGCTGCGGTGCTGGCGCGATGATCATCGAGCTTGCCAAGCGCGTGGCGCCGGGCGGAAGCGTCGTCGGCATCGACATCTCCGAACCCATACTCGCGTTCGCACGCGAACGCATCGCGAAGGCTGGTGTCAGCGCAGAGATCATCGTTGCCGACGCAACGACGCATACGTTTCGGGCTGACTTCGATCTCGTTTTTTCGACCTTCGGCGTGATGTTTTTCCCCGAGCCAGAGCGCGCATTCGCAAACCTTCGTAGCGCGCTTCGCCCAGGCGGGCGCATGGTCTTCGTATGCTGGCGTACGCTTGCGGAAGCTACGGTGTGGCGTGTTCCATTCGAGGCCGCGCGCGAGGTGCTGCCTCAATTGCCGTCGCCCGATCCGCGCGCACCAGGACCGTTCTCACTTGGTGATCCCACGCGCCTTCGCACCATTCTCGAAGGTGCTGGCTTGCGTGACGTCAAGCATGCGCCGCTCGATCCTTTGCTTCGAGTCGGCGCGACACCCGACGATGCCGCCCCGTTTGCGGTGCAATCGGGCCCTCTGGCACGTGCGCTCATGGGCGTTTCCGAGGATTCTATGAGTGCTGTGCGCGCCCAGGTTCGTCGTGCGCTCGCAGCTTACGAAACCGACGCGGGCGTTGTCCTACCGGGAACGATGTGGCTCGTATCGGCGCATGTCTAGAATTCACGCACTGGACGGGTTAGGCTCGAACGGTCTCCATGCTTAAGCGATCGGCTCTCGCCAAGTTCCTCCCCGTTTTCACGCTACTTGCCGCCACAACCATTGGACTCCCCGCGCAGGCCCAAAGCCCGCAAACTGGCGGTCACTCGCACTCGGCTCAAAACACAGGCCGTGCTTTGTTCGACGAAGGCATGGCCCTTTACTCCCAAGGCAAATTCGCGGAGGCGTGCCCCAAGTTTGAAGCGAGCTTGAAAGCGTACCCGGGCCTCGGCACGCGCGGAAAACTCGCCGAGTGCTACGAAAAGCTAGGGCGCTACGCAAGCGCGTGGACAACCTACCGAAAGGTTGCCGATCTTGCGGCGCACAACGGAGAATTGGCGAGGGAAAAGGTTGCGCGCGATCGCGCGAAGGCGCTCGAGCCAAAGCTAAGTCACCTTACCGTTGTCCTCCCGCCGGAAAACGATTTGCACGGTCTGGTTGTCAAAGAAAACGGCAACGTGCTCGAGCGCGCCACGTTGGGCCATGACCAACCCAAAGATCCCGGCATTTACGCGCTCGAAGTCGTGGCCCCAGATCACAAGCTTTACACGACGCATATCGTCCTCGGCGAAGGTCAATCGGCGCGCTTCCAAGTACCACCGCTCGAAGCCACGCGCATTGCCGAGGCGCCGCCCCCTTCGTTACCCACACCTGCCGCGCCGCCAACGAGTAGCCCGCCATGGAGCGGCCCAACCGAATCAAGTCAGCACGCGTGGCAGAGGCCTGCTGGCTTCACCACCGTCGGCGTTGGAGCCGTTGCAATCGTGGTTGGCGCAGCACTTGGCCTGTCCGCGAAGTCGAAATACAATAATGCCTTTAACGGCGGGGACTGTTCCCACGACACGAATCTATGCAATGCCGATGGCCAAAGCGCTGTCACGAGCGCTCGGCATACAGCAACTGCGTCAACCATCTTCGTCGCAGCCGGTGGCGTTCTCGCAGCCACTGGCCTTGTCCTTGTGCTAACCGCGCCATCGGCACAATCAACAGGCATGCAGGTTGTGCCGAATGCCTACGCAGGCGGCGGAGGACTTACGCTCGCAGGCTCGCTGTAGCAGAGACTCGTCGCCGGTTAGCCTTGGCTGGGAGGCTGGACTCTGGTCATAATAGTCCTATGAAGCGTACATCGCTGGCCCACGCCAAGGCTCATCTCTCGGAGCTGGTCAATGATGCCGAGCACCGAGGAAAGAGGATCGTGATTCTCCGCCACGGCAAGCCGGCAGCCGCCATCGTCCCCGTAGAGGTCGTGCAGCCTCCACGCGTGAAGCGACGAATGTCGCTCGAGGAGGCAAGGGCGTTCCTTCACGAGTTGGCCCGGCACGCCGATTCGGAGCTGTCCCCGGTCGAGGATCTCTTCGCGGGTCGCCGTTGAAGTACGTGCTGGATGCATCGGTCGCCGTGGCTAGCGAATCGAGGCTAGGGCGGAGCGCGAGCACCGCGCGGAACAGCCTGTTGCGGCTTTGAGCACGGCGCGCAGCGCCCAACCGACGCATCGATTTCGCGCAGCAGGCTGTCGAACACGCTCTCAGCTGCGTGCCGTCCGGCGACGGCGTAATGCACCGACCGTCATGGCAAGCATGCCCGCAAGCGTGGCAAAGTCCGCGTTCGATGCTCCGCCGCTCATCTGGCAGCCGCCACCGCTCGACGAATTGCTGCCGTTGCCACTGGGTTGTGCCAGACTGCCGTTGCCAGGATTTTCAGGGTTTTGCGGCGTGCCTTCGGTCGGAGCGCTGATCGCGGTCGCGGCGTCGCCCGAAGCATCCGACGCGTCGCGGCTCGCATCGGCGCCCGCGTCGTTGCCTGGTCCGGCGTCTTCGCAGATGATGCACTTATCACCCATGTTGGCGCCATAGGTGTTGCCGCAGCATGGCAGAGGAGGTTCGCAGAATCCCGTTTCCAGGTTGCAGTTGTCAGAGCGGCATTCCGGGTTCGCGGTGCATGGATGGCCAAGCTCGTACCCGCAAAGGTTGTCGCCTATATCGCAGACGCCGCTCATACAAACCACCGCTCCTACTTCGGGCGTGCATGTTCCATCGAGAGGGGGGATATGTCCAATGATGGAGGGAATTGCCTCGCCGTCGGCGAGCTTTGGTATACATATATGCGACGCGTTATTGCAAAAGTTACCGGCTTCGCAGTCGCTATCTACGGTGCAGCCAGGGACGCACAGATTCGTTGTCGGATCACACTCGTTGGAGCGGCATTGCGAATTTGCGGTGCACGCATGGCCAATGTAGAATCCACACAAGTCGTCGGCAGTGTCGCAGACGCCGCTCGCACAGACCACCTCACCGACTTCAGGTGTGCATGTTCCGTCGAGAGGCGGCGTATGCCCAGGAATCGTGGGGATCGCCGCGCCGTTGCCAATTTGTGGTACGCACATCTGCAAGTCGGTATTGCAGAAGTTGCCGTCGGCACAATCGCTATCGAGCGCGCAGGCAGGAACGCACGCATGCGTGGTTGGATTGCACTCGTTGGAGCGGCATTGCGGATTTGCTGTGCACGCGTGGCCAATATCGAATCCGCACAAGTTGTCGCCTACATCGCAGCCGCCGCTCGCGCAGACGATCGTGCCCACCTCGGGTGTGCACGTTCCATCGAGATCAGGGGTATGTCCCGGGATGGTAGGGACAGGCACACCGTTGTCGAGTTGTGGCACGCACGCCTGTGATTGAGTGTTGCAGAAGGTGCCCGTACCGCAATCGCTGTCGGCCGTGCAACCAGCGGTTACACTCATCGCTAAAATTTGAAGTCCTTCGTTGCTGGACACATTGGTGGCGACGAATTGGACCGTGTTGATCCCCGCCCGAAAAACCTCCGTGTTTGCGGAAACCACGAAGTCGGAGGGGGCTCCGAAGTTTGGAGTCTGGCTTACGACTCCGGTCGGCCGTCCGTTCACGACGATGGAACAGTAATTGTCGCACGCCCACCTACCGCTCAAGGTCACGGTGGATGGCGGCACGCCGAAAGGCAGTGTGAACGACGTCGTGTACGTGAAGTTCGTATGCGCCGCACCCACGCCGGCCGTCGAGCAACTGATCCACTTCGACGTTGCCGTATCCGCGGTCCAGGCGGCGGCGACCAGGCTCAAATTGGCCACGATGGCATTCGGACCTGGGCATGCGGGATCCGTGCTCGACAACGTGTAGTGAGGGTCGATGGCTCCGTCCGCAAGAGGCGCTCCCAGATCATCCACTCCGGTTGGGAACACCCCCGTGATGGTGAGCGCATCGGACGTCGTTGCCGTCTTTTCATTCGATGCAGGGGGCGACGACGACGAACATGCGACTACACCGCTAGCGACCAGAGTGGCAGCGAGGGACCCGCTAGCTAGGAATGTTCGAGTGAGAAACGACGCATTCATGCTTTGATCCCTTCTGCGGCAATGATTGGCCGCATGTTTATGGAGTTTTGAATGTGACAACCTAAGTAAGGCGATTGGATAATGGCGGTGACGCCATCGCTTACGCGCGCGCCACCGCCCCGCGATCTTTTCAATAATCTGTCAGAGCGTGTTCTACAGCCGTCGCGAGCGAATCGAGGCTAGGGCGGAGCGCGAGCACCGCGCGGAACAGCCTGTTGCGGCTTTGAGCACGGCGCGCAGCGCTCAACCGACGCATCGATTTCGCGCAGCAGGCTGTCGAACACGCTCTCAGCTGCGTGCCGTCCGGCGACGGCGTACTGCACCGACCGTCATGGCAAGCATGCCCGCAAGCGTGGCAAAGTCCGCGTTCGCAGCTCCGCCACCCATCTGGCAGCCGCCACCGCTCGACGAATTGCCGTTGCCACTGGGTTGCGCCGGACTGCCGTTGCCAGCGTTACCAGGGGTCTCGGGCGTGCCGCCGGCCGGGGTGTTGACAGGGGTGGTGGCGTCGGCCGAAGCATCCGACGCGTCGCTGCTCGCATCTGCGCCGGCGTCGTTGCCTGGTCCAGCGTCTTCGCAGATGACGCACTTGCCATCCATGTTGGCGCCATACGTGTTGCCGCAGCATGGCAGATCACACAGTCCTGTATCCATGTTGCAGTTGTTGGAGCGGCATTCAGGACT
The DNA here is from genome assembly GCA_009780955.1 of Polyangiaceae bacterium. GTDB lineage: Bacteria > Myxococcota_A > Polyangia > Polyangiales > Polyangiaceae > Labilithrix. Next base: position 38,528 of record WQZB01000028.1, read on the forward strand.
TGCCGTGCATGGATGGCCGAAGCCGAACCCGCACAAGTCGTCGCTCGTGTCGCACACACCGCTCACGCAAACGATGGCCCCCACGTCCGGCGTGCATATCCCGTCGAGCTCAGGATCATGTCCCGGGATGGTGGGAATCGGCTTACCGTTAGCGAGTTGTGGCACGCACATTTCCAATTCGGTATTGCAGAAATTGCCCGTATCGCAATCGCTATCTACGATGCAGCCAGGAATGCACACATTCGTGGTTGGATCGCACTGGTTGGAGCGGCATTCCTGGTTCGCGGTGCATGCGTGACCAATATCGTATCCGCACAAGTCGTCGGCGGTGTCGCAGACGCCGCTCGTACAGACGATCGCGCCCACTTCCTCTGTGCATGTTCCATCGAGCTCAGGGTCATGCCCTTGGATGGTGGGAATAGGCTCACCATTGTCGAGTTGCGCCACACACAACTCAGTCTCCGTATTGCAGAAGGTGCTTGTTTCGCAATCGGTATCGACCGCGCAGCCTCCCGTTGCGTTGATCGACACAATTTGGAGTCCTTGGACGCCCGTCACATTGTGGACGACAAAATCAATCGTGTTGATCCCAGCTTGGAAGAACGTTGAGCCTGCCAGAACCACGAAGGGGGTAGGGGCTGGGACTATTCCCGGTTGGGGAGGGTTGGGATTGAAGTTTGGATTCTGGCTCACAACCCCCGTATCGTGACCGTTTACGAAGATGGAACAGTAATCGTCGCACGCCCACGAACCGCTGATCGTCACGGTTGATGGCGGCATGCCGTCAGGCACCGTGAACGAAGTCGTGTACGTGTAGTCCGTGGTGTTGTTGCCGGCGCCGTTGAGCTGACAACTGATCCAGGTTGCGGGCGAGATGTTGGCAATCCAGGCGGTAGGCGGAGCGAGTTGGGGCCGAGCGGTAGCAATCGCGGCTGTGCTTGCACACCGTACGTCAGTACTCGACACTTTGTAATGGGGGTCCACGGCCCCGAGTGCAAGCTGCGCTCCCAGATCATCCACACCGGTCCGGAACAACCCCGTGATGGTGATCGCATCGGACGTTGCCGTTCGTTCGTTGGATGTGGATGGCGACGACGAGCACGCGGCAATGACACCGCTTGCGACCAATATGGTTGCAAGAGATCGTCTAGAAAAGAATGTTTGACTGCAGAACAACGAATTCATGATTTTGATTCCTTCTGCGGCAACGATTGGCCGCACTGTCCATTGAGTTTTGAAGTGGCAACTTAAGGAATGAGATTGGCAATGCGATCGGGTTACGAGCGCACAGTCTTCTGACGGCGGCGGACGGCGCCTGCCACAGTCATGGCCAGCAGACTAGCCGCCATGGTGAAGCCTGCATTCGACGCGCCACCGCTCATCTGGCATCCGCCACCGCTCGACGAATTGCCGTTGCCACTGGGTTGTGCCGGACTGCCGTTACCAGCGTTGCCAGGTTCTTGCGGCGTGCCTTCGATCGGAGTGTTGCCGGGCGTGGCGTCGCCCGAAGCATCGGACGCGTCGGCATTCGCGTCTGCGCCGGCGTCGTTGCCTGGTCCAGCGTCTTCGCAGATAACGCAATCGCCGCCCCCGTAAGTATTGCCGCAGCATGGCAGGTCACACAGTCCCGTATCCATGTTGCAGTTGTTGGAGCGGCATTCCGGACTTGCGGTGCATGCGTGGCCGAACGCGAACCCGCACAAGTCATCGCTCGTGTCACACACACCGCTCACGCACACGATGGCACCCACTTCCTCTGTGCATGTTCCATCAAGAGGAGGCGTATGTCCCGGGATGGTGGGAATTGGCTTCCCGTTACTGAGTTGCGGTGTGCACATGAACGACGAGGTATCGCAGAAATTGCCCGCTGCGCAGTCGCTATCGACAACACAACTAAGCTGTTGGCACTGCGCGTCGGGTTCCGGACCGAGGAGCCATGGTTTGAAGTCCGATAGGTCGAAGTCACCGCCTAGAACGTCTCCCGTGCCGCTGGGATTCGCCGGGTTGGTGGGACCGCTGGGATCACCCCACCAGTTGCAGGTAAGGTCGCGAGGCGAGTCGAGAGGCGGGTCGTCGATCTGCACGCCTGCAAGGGCAAAGCCCACAATGTTGTTGTCGTGCATTTGGATGCTCGAATTCGGTGCAAGGAAATCGCCGATGCGGATCCCGAATCCAATTCCCGTTTCGATAATGTTGTTGTCGACGGTGATGTTGCTGTTTGCGCCAAAGAGACCGATGGCCGTGGCGATTCCTCCGGTCACGGGTTCCACAACGGTGTTGGTGATTGTGTTGCCCGTTACCGTCGCATTTTGCGTGCTGTAGAAGTAGACGCCACGCGCATTGTTGTCCATCAAGTTGTTCGAGACGGTGATATTTGAATCAAAAAGAATTGGGTCCTGACTCGCGAAAGCAATGGCCGCAGCCTCATGGCCAAGGAAGCTGTTCTCGTTGATGAGTACGTTGGAAACAGGAACAGGACCGCCTCGGTCGGTGTAGATACCCTTACCCTGTGCGGAACCCGGCTCGTTGTTATTCAGAAAAAGATTGTGCTGAATGACCGCCTGCGTCGTGCCAAGATTGTTGAGGCTGATACCTGCCGTGTTGTTTTGGAAGATGTTATTGACGATCTGCGTGCCATCAATGCCGTTCACCATCCAAATGCCAAAGCCCGTCCAGAACGGGATTGTGCTGTCTTGAATGGTAAAGCCGTCGAATACGACGTTGTCGGTAACGACGGCCGTGCCTCCTGGAGCCGCGAGGATGGATTCGGCGCCTATGCGATTGCGCGCATCCACACCGGCTTGTGCGCCGAGAAACGTTAGTGCCTTGTCGACGATGACAACCCCGAAAGCGTCTCCGGCCGTGTACATACCCGCCGCGACATGCACGGTATCGCCGGCAACGGATTGATCGACAACGTATAGGATGGTCTCGCACGGAGCTGCGCCATTCGAGCAGTCGGTGGTATCCGATCCTGTTTCTGCCACGTAGCGATCGGCAGCCTGCGCGGCAGATACCCCCATTGCCGCCGTGGCCAAAACCGCACCCATAGGAATTCGGAGAGCCTTAGAACGGAACATGATAGAGACGAATTGCCCTTCTGCGGTCATCCAACAGCCGCACCCATCGTGAAGTGCAATGGCTCTGCCAGTACGCGGCCAGTAGGCGGATAAGACATCGCCACTCGAACGGTCGCATGCGCGTGTGCCGTCAAGTCCCGTGTGCGCGCTCGCCCTCTAACGAAACCCCCAATGCACGCACTCTCGACGTCGGCAAGCGACCGGGCGAGCGCAGAGGCGCAATCGTCGACGGACACCCTAGCTGGCTGTGGCGAGATCGATTCTCGACACAGGCCCCTGCCTGAACTTCACCCGATTCGGTAGACCCCCGAGTTGCACGAAAATGCCCACTGAAAAAATGCGGACGGGCGGCGACGCATGCATGCATGCGCCACCGCCCGCGATATTTTCAATAATCTGTCAGAGCGTGTTCTACAGCCGTCGCGAGCGAATCGAGGCTAGGGCGGAGCGCGAGCACCGCGCGGAACAGCCTGTTGCGGCTTTGAGCGCCGACGCATCGTGGCGCGCAGCAGGCTGTCGAACACGCTCTCAGCTGCGTGCCGTCCGGCGACGGCGTACTGCACCGACCGTCATGGCAAGCATGCCCGCAAGCGTGGCAAAGTCCGCGTTCGATGCTCCGCCGCCCATCTGGCAGCCGCCACCGCTCGACGAATTGCCGTTGCCACTGGGTTGTGCCGGACTGCCGTTGCCAGCGTTACCAGGGATCTGCGGCGTGCCGTCAGCCGGAGTGTTGCCGGGCGTGGCGTCGCCCGAAGCATCGGACGCGTCGGCATTCGCGTCTGTGCCGGCGTCGTTGCCCGGTCCAGCGTCTTCGCAGATGACGCAATCGCCACCCCCGTAAGTATTGCCGCAGCATGGCAGATCACACAGTCCCGTATCCATGTTGCAGTTGTTGGAGCGGCATTCAGGACTTGCCGTGCATGGATGGCCGAAGGCGAACCCGCACAAGTCGTCGCTCGTGTCGCACACACCGCTCACGCACACGATGGCTCCCACTTCCTCTGTGCATGTTCCATCGAGAGGAGGCTCATGCCCAGGAATCGTGGGAATTGGTTTCCCGCTACTGAGTTGCGGTGTGCACATGAACGACGAGGTATCGCAAAAATTGCCCGCCGCGCAGTCGCTATCGACGACACAACTAAGCTGTTGGCACTGCGCGTCTGGTTCCGGACCGAGGAGCCATGGTTTGAAGTCCGATAGGGCGAAGTCACCGGCTAGCACGTCTCCCGTACCGCCGGGATTCGCCGGGTTGGTGGGACCGCTGGGATCTCCCCACCAGTTGCAGGTAAGGTCGCGAGGCGAATCGAGAGGCAGATCATCGATCTGCACGCCTGCGAGCACAAAGCCTACGATGTTGTTATCATGAACCTGGATCCTCGAATTCGGCGCAAGGAAATCGCCGATGCGAATTCCGAATCCAATTCCCGCCTCGAGATCGTTGTTATCGATTGTAATATTGCTGTTTCCGCCGAAGATACCGATGGTCGTGGCGGTGCCGCCGTCTATCGGGGCCACGTTCGTGTTCGTGATCGTGTTGCCCGTCACCGTCGCATTTTGCGTGTTGTAGAAGGAAACGCCGCGGGCGCACTCATCGATCGTGTTGTTCGAAATGGTAATATTCAAGGTGGGCAGGGCTGGGTCCTGGCTATTGAAGCCGATGGCGGCACTGCTCTGATCGGTGAATGTATTCGAGTCGATGAGCACGTTGTCGACCGAACCGCCCACGTACTCATCGGTATAAATGCCGGTGCCTGATGCGGGTCCAGGTGGAAGATTGTTGTTCTGGAAAAGATTGTGCTGGATGACCGTCTGCGTTGCGCCGGCGTTCGAAAGCCCAATGCCCGCAATATTGTCTTGGAAGATGTTGTTGACGATTCGAGTGCCATCCACCGGAGGAATGGTTATATCTCCATGATTGTACAGCAATATGCCATACCCCATGAAGGGTTGAACCGCGCTGTCCTGAATCGTAAAACCATCGAAGACGACATTGCTCGCTGTGACGTGAATCCCATTGGGGACACTGAGGATGGTTTCGGCGCCGACGCGATTGCGTGCGTCAACGCCCGCCTGAGCGCCAAGAAGTGTCAGCGTTTTCCTGACGTATAGAACCGGGGCTTGCCCTGGCCCTGGCTCCAGAGGGACGTAGGTACCTGCAGCGAAATGCACAGTATCCCCCGCTGCAGCCTGATCCAGGGTGTATTGGAGAGTCAAACACGGAGCGGCGCTGCTCGAGCAGTCATTGGCGGTGTCGGATCCATTTGTTGCAATGTAGCGATCGGCAGCGAGCGCGGTGGATGCGCCCATTGCCGCCGTCGCCATAACCACACCCAGCGGGATTCGGAGAGCTTTAGAACGGAACATGACGAGACGAATTGCCCTTCTGCGGTCATGAAATGGCCGCACCCACCATGAAAGTGCAACGGCTCTGCCAGTACGCGGCCAGTACGCGAATAGGACATCGCCACTCGAACGGTCGCATGCGCGTGTGCCGTCAAGTCCCGCGACTTCATTAGCACTACTGCCGGGCAATTCCCGGCAGTAGTGCTAATGAAGCACCAATGACATGCACTCTCGACATCGGCAAGCGACCGGGCGAGCGCAGAGGCACAATCGTCGACGGACATTCCAGCGGGCTGTGACGAGATCGATTCTCGACACAGGCCCCTGGCGGACGGAACAGCCTGCCGCTGCTGTCTTCTACGGGAAGATTTCGCGTTCTTTATACACCGCCTCGATGCGCGAGAGCGCGAGGGCGTAGGCCGCGATGCGGCGATCGACCTTGTGTTGGCGCGCAAAATCACCGATCTCACGGTACGCGCGGATCATCGCCTTTTCGAGCTTGCTGTCGACTTCTTCCTCCGTCCAGCTTTCCGAGCGCTTGTTCTGCACCCACTCGTAGTAGCTCACGGTCACGCCACCAGCGTTCGCAAGAACGTCGGGAATGATATCGATGCCCTTGTCGAGGACGATTTTCTCGCCCGAAGGGTTGATTGGCCCATTGGCACCTTCCACGACGACTTTGCAGTCGAGCAAGCGCGCTTCGCTCTCGCCGACTTGGTTTTCAAGTGCACAAGGCGCGAAGATATCGGCCTTTTGCTTGAAAAAATCTTCGCGCGTGACAGCTTTGCCACCGGGATAACCTGCGATCGATCCATTGGCAATCACCCAGTCTTGGAGCTTGTGCGCATTAAAGCCTTCGGGATTGACCATGTAGCCCGAGTGATCGCCCACCGCGACGGTGGATACACCGAGGCGAGAAAGAATCACCGCGAAATGCGAGCCAACGTTGCCAAAACCTTGAACCATCATCGTGGAGCCTTCGAGGTTGAAGTTTTTCTCGGCGGCCCACTCGATCGCGCAATAAACGGCGCCTTGCCCCGTGGCCTTGGCACGGCCAAGCGTTCCGCCGGACGCAACGGGCTTGCCTGTGACAACGCCTCGGACGCTTTGCTTGTTCGCCGAACCAACCATGTTCGAATACGTGTCCATCATCCACGCCATGGTTTGGCTATTCGTGCCAACGTCGGGCGCAGGGATGTCGTACTCCGGCCCAATGTTGTCACTGAGAGCATGCGTGAAACGACGGGTAATGCGCTGGAGTTCTGCCTTGCTCACGGCATGCGGATCGAACTTGATACCCCCCTTGGCACCACCGAACGGAATGCGCATAAGCGCACTTTTCCACGTCATCATGGACGCAAGAGCCTTGACGTCGTCGAGCGTGAGCGACGGATGGAAGCGCATGCCACCCTTGAAGGGTCCAAGAAGGTTATTGTGTTGGACACGATAGCCTTTGAAAAGGCGCACTTCCTCGTTATCCATTTTCACAGGAAAGTTTACGATGATTTCATTTTTCGGTTGGCTCAAGATCGTGCGGACAAAGTCTTGAAGGTTAATGACTTTGGCCGCACAATCGAGATAATCTTGGATGACTTTGAAAAAGTCGTACTCTTTCACCATGATGGATCGCGACGAACAAGGGGTCGGGGGAACCGCGCTGAACGGCGCCGCTGCCTGCAGAGTTTCGAGCGAAGGGCTGGTCGGTTTCATCGAGGTTTCTATTTAGTCTATTTCATCGTACAAGCACAAAAACCTGGCAGTTCAGACCGCTTTCAAGTTGGCGTGAGGTCGAGGCGGGGCCGAGGAGCGGACCGGAACAGCCTGCTTCGGCTTTGGTGCGTGTGCTTGTATAGCACACGCACACGGCCTCGCACGGCTCGGCCAGAGGCCGCACCGCAAGGCCCCAACGAAGAGATCGCGCCAAATCGAAAGCGGTCAGTGTACAAACCAAAGCGAATAGACATAGGTAACGGCGCTCGTGACGAGCAGCGCATCGACGCGATCGAGAATGCCTCCGTGCCCGGGAACGATGGCGCCAGAGTCTTTCACGCCGGTCGATCGCTTCAGGAGCGACTCACCAAGATCACCCGCTTGACCAAGTGCGCCCGCGACGAGAGCGAGTGGAATGCCATGCGCAAGAGTTAGCGACGGCAGAAACCACACGTACGCAAGCACCGCGGCCACGACGCTTCCAACAAGACCACCGATCGATCCCTCGATTGTTTTTTTTGGCGAAACGGCCTCATAAAGTTTATGTTTGCCAAAGAAACGCCCAGCGAAATATCCACCTGAATCACCGAACCAAGCAAACAAAATGGCAACAACCACGTAGCCGGCGCCGTTCGGCAAGCCTTTGCGCAGCAGGGCGAGCGACGTCAAAGGGAGACCAACGAACAGTGGGCCAAACCCCATCGCGCACGCTCGCAGTGCCGCGGTTTTCATATCACCGAGCCAAATGAGCGTGAGCATTGGGCCAAGCAGCGGAGCGAGCACGACGACGGTGACAAAAATCCGGGCGTCGCCGTCTGAAAACCACATCGCGAGCGACGCCGCCGCTGTCATGGCAACGCCCGCCATCTGCGCCGGGCGGCTGCCGGCGTGCGTCATGTTGAAAAGCTCCCACGCGCCAACGAGTGCGGCAGGCAGCACAAGGAGATAGAACCCCCATGGTGGCCCCTTGTAAAGCAGAAGGACAATGAGCGGCCCCGCGACGAGCGCGGTGGCAACACGGACAGCGAGATTGCTATTTGCCTTGCTTACCATTCTCAATCAGCCAACGAGCCGAAGGTGCCTATTGTCTATGGCCAATGGCTCGCGCGACGCATTGGACGTATGGGCGAGCTTTTCGTCGGGCGGCGCTGGCTTGCCAACGAGCCCAAAACGGCGCTCGCGACGCTGGTAATTCTCGATGGCTTCATAAAGATCGACGGCATCGAAATCCGGCCAAAGCGTGTCGGAAAAGTGAAGCTCCGCGTAGGCAAGGCCATAAAGGAGAAAATTCGAGATGCGCCGCTCGCCGCCCGTACGAATGACGAGATCAGGATCCCCCACGCACAAGCTTGGCATGCGCCGACGAAGGGCGTCGGTGGTTATGTCTTCGGGGCGAAGGCGGCCGTCTTTGACATCGCAAGCGAGCTCGCGTGCCGCCATGGCAATCTCTTCGCGGCCGCCATAGCTAAGGGCAAGCGTGAGCGTCATTTCGGTGGCCGTCTCACTGTCTTTGCGCAGCGGATCGAGCACGGCGCGCACGATGGCAGGGAGCTTGCCAATGTTGCCAACCGCGTTGAGACGAATGCCATTGTTGAGGATTTCGCCTCGCTCCGACAGAAGAAAGTCGCGCAAAAGAAGCATGAGCGCGTCCACTTCGTCCTCGGGCCGCGACCAGTTCTGCTCGCTGAATGCGTAAAGCGTAAGCGCGCGCAGCCCAAGGCGGCGCGCCGCGCGGACGACGCGACGCACGGCGCGTGAGCCCTCGCGATGCCCCTCAACGCGCGCAGCCCCGCGGAGCTGCGCCCAGCGGCCGTTGCCATCCATGATGATTCCGACGTGACTCGGGAGGTTGCGCGCTTCAACGAGGAGCATGTTGGACAAGTGGTTGAGGAGCTACCATGGGGAGCTTTCGCCGGCAAAGGAAGGCATATCTCAATCTGCCACCGTGGGCGTGATCGCTCGATCTCGAGTGGGAGCGTGGTCGACGGGGAGCCACATGCGAAAGACCATGCCTCCGCCTTCCGTGTTGTCCATTTCGATGCTTCCGCCGTGGATTTCGACGATGGACCGCGCAAGCTGCAACCCAAGGCCAAGAGCTCCGTGGCGGCGGGCGCTCTGGGCACTTTTGAACGCGTCAAAGATTTTTTCGCGCTCGGAGTGAGGCAGCCCCTCACCGCTCGTCTCGACTTCGATGCGTAACCTGTCGCCTTTGTCGGGCAACGTGGCGCGTACCACGACAACGCTCTTTTTGCCAAAGCGCACAGCGGTCATGACGACCGCTGTAAGGGCTTGCACGATGCGCGTTGCATCGACAAAAAGCATTGGAATTCCGGGCTGGACTTCGCCTTTGATCTGCACATCGGTACCAACGACGAGATCGCGCGCTTCAAGGACAGCGGACATGACGATGTCGTACACGCGCGTCGTAACCGGAATGATTTCGAGCTCACGAGCTTCGGCGCGCGCGCTGTCGAGAATCGTGTCGATGAGCATGAGCAGCTCGCGCCCGCGTTGCTCGATAATCGCGAGGCTTTCGCGCTGGTTGGCGGTGAGCTGATGTCGACCGGCAAGTTCGGCGAAACCGAGAACGGCGTTGAGAGGCGCCTTGAGATCGTGGCTCATCGACGCGAGCAGAAAGCCGCGCATCTGCTCGGTGCGCTCGCTCGCTTCAATGGCGCGCTTCTGCGCACCGGCAAACTCGCGAAAAACGGCACCAAGCGCGTCGATCGCCTGCAAAAGCGAGTGAATGACCGAGAAGCGCGCTTGGTGGACGATGATCGTTCCGCGCATGACCTCGTCGACACCGGCCTTTTGCACTTCGCGACGCGCCAAAGCGACGTCGGCCTCGAACGCGATCGCAATGCGCGACCCGAGAATGGCCGCGAGCAGGACAGCGGCGAGCGCAAGAACGACGTAAATGACGACGACCGGCGCTGGACGCGAGGTGCCGAAGCGAACGATCGCCACGCCCGGCGAGGTGGGAACGACAAGCTGCGTTTCGCCCTCGTCACGGGCGTCACGATCGCGTGCGCCGGGCTCACTTGCAACCGACGGAGCGAGCGTAATGGCGAAGCCGAAGGCCGCCGCTGCCTCGATCGCCTCGGCGCGCCCCTGCCGTTGCTGGACGTTGTCACAATCGCTCGTGCTCTGGCTCGTGCTCTGGCAAGCTTGCTCGCTACGCCCAGGCTCGAACACGGCGCGCGCCATGCTCGTGGCGTCGGCGATGCGTGCTTCGCGGTCGTACGCACGCGCGTGGGCAGCAACGAGAAGCGAGGCGCCGAGCGCAACGAAGGCAACGGGCGCTGCAACGGCAAACATGAAGCGCGTGCGGATGCTTCCGAGGTTCGTGCGACCAAGGTGGCTGAGCGCAACGCGCATGACTTCGGGAGGTGCACGTTCAAGGACTTTCGTGACCGATGCGCGAAGCATGATGTAGGCAGCCAATGCCGCCGTGCTGACCATGGTGAGAACGAGAAGGACGACAGCCAAATCGTTATACAGATCGAGCGACTTTGGGCGCAGAGCGGGCGCGAGCGTGGCAACCGACAGAGTAAGAACGAAGCCTACGTTCGCTAGCGACAGGCGAGCAGGCGCTGCATCGAGCAAGCGCACCTCGACCTCGCCGATGGCCGATGACCGGGCCGCAAGGGCACCGAGCGCAGGGCAGAGCGGGTGGACAAGTGTGAACGTTGTTGCCGTGGAGAAGAGTACGGCGAGCACGAGGAACGCGATGGCCAGCTGGTTTGCGCCTGATGCTGAATCTTGCTCGAGCAAAAGCACACGTGGCGCAAAAAGCACCACGAGCATGTAGGTCACGCTGTGCGTCGCTGTCTGCAGCACGAGAAGCTTCAGGGCAAAACCGACTGCCGGCTTCATGGGCGCCTCGAACCATGCGAGGGGACAACGGCAGCGCCGGAGCCATCATTGAGCGAACTGGGCGAGTTGGGCGTCTCGTCGAGGCTCCCTTTTGGCACGAAGACGGTGAAAATCGAGCCGCGACCGAGCTCGCTGTCAACCCGAATCGAGCCGTGGTGCAGAAGCACGAGGCGCTTGGCAATGGCGAGTCCAAGGCCGGTGCCGCGGCGTTTCTGCACTTCTCCGGCCGCTTGCTTGTATTCGCGGAAAATGAGCTCGCGTTCTTGAGCCGAAATGCCGGGCCCCGTGTCGGTAACACGGAGCATCACGATGCCACGCTCTTCCGCAACGCGCACAACGACCTCGCCATGCTGCATAAACTTGATGGCATTGTTGACAAGGTTGCCAAGGATCTGGCGCATGCGGCGACCGTCAATGCTCGCGAACACCACCCCGCCGGACTCGAGACGCACGGCAATGGGCTTGTTGCCAACGAGACCGCGCGATTCGCTCACGACTTCGCTCGCAAGGGCGTTCAGGTCCAACCGGCGGCGGGTTAGTCGAAGCTGGCCGCTTTCAAGCGCCGAGAACTCGAGGATGTCGTTGATGAGTCCGAGCAGGTGCACGCCCGATCCTCGGATTTGCTCGACATCCTCACGCGCCGACGCGTCGAGTGGCCCGTCGACCTCCCCCATGAGAATGTCGGCAAAACCGAGGATTGCATTGAGAGGGCTGCGTAGTTCGTGGCTAACAGCCGCAAGGAAAGCCGCGCGTTCGCGATCGGCTGTGTGGGCCCGGTCGAGATCTTCACGATACTGGCTTTGCGCCTTCTCGAAGCGTCCAACGAGCTCGTTGAATGCAACCGTGAGACGACCGACCTTGTCCATGGTTCGCGCTGGGATAGGCTCGCCCGTGGGCTCGGTACGTGCACGCGCCATCTGCTGGACTCGATGGGTGACGAAATCAACGTCGCGTGTGACGTTGCGCGAGACGGCATAGGCCACGATGGCTGCCGTGCCGAGCAGAAGGACCGCGAGCGCGCCAAGAGCGCTTACGAGCGCGGACGTGCCAATGGGCGAGGCGGGCTCGGCGACGAAAACAACGAGACGAGCGGCCGATGGACCGTCGCCGATGGGCCTAACCGAGAAGCGCGCGCGGCCAAGGCGCATGACCACGACGCCTTTCGTTGTGCGAAGGATCTCCTCGAGTATCGCGTGAACTGGGGCGCCGAGCGTCACGTCGTAAACGACTTGCGCATCCGGCGTAACTACGAGGATCTCGGCGGCGCTGCGGCGGCGCGCGAGCTCGACGGCCTCGAGCCTCTGGCTCTCGGGCAGCGGTGAGATCCGCGCGGCAAGAGTCGCAGCGAGCAAGTCGGCACGCGCCGAGGCGCGCTCGCCGCCTGCTCGCGCAAGGTGATCGAGTCCAACGACACCGATCGACAGCGCCACGGCCAGACCAACCACGACAACCACAAGGGGGGCGAGAGGGACGAACACCCACGCGATAGCTGATCCGGACACACCATGCAAAAGTGCTGCGTCGTTGCCTGAGAGCGCACGCGGCGGCGACGAAGACACTCCGTGAGGAGGCTCGAACCTTGCGTTCGTGGACTCAGGACGGAGTCCCGCCCGGCGGTCGTCGATCACGCAGAGATGCTACTCCTGCTCATCAGCTGAGCCACTTCGAACCCTCACCGACTTGGCCCGATTTTGGCTGAATTGCACCAACTTGCCACCAACTTGCCACTCGAGCATTCTAGGGTTCCTCCGATGCATTGCAGCGTGCGATTTTTTTGATGTTCAGCCCTTGTCGAGGAATCAATGGGGGTCAATCATTGTATGGCGACCATGGGACTTTTCCAGCGCACACGAGGCACGGCAAGCCGAAATTCGATCGCCACGCCGACCGTGGGAACGACTCCCGTCGTGGCGCCCATCATGATGCCCCTCATGATGATCGGCGAGGCTATCGAGTCTGCCGCAACCAAGCCTCCTTGCCTTGCGCTGTGCGCCCCTACCAGCAAACTGCCCAGCGACGCGCGTACCACCGACCCCTCTTCTGACGTGTTCGTTTGCTGCCAAAGCGCTCTCGAACCCGAGAGCCTCGAGCCCGAGATAGCATCCATTGCACCTGCTGCGCCTCTTGCACTTATTGCACCTGCGATCCCCACCGCAGCCGCCGCGCCAGCGCCAACAGCAGCAGCAGCAGGCGGAGTAACCCTCTTCGTTTATGGCTGGCACAACGTGCAGCCCGGACCGCTCTGGTGGGTCTTTCCAAGCCTGCGCGCAGCTCTCGACGCCGTGCGCGCCATGCGCAACGCCGTCAAGTGGTGCGTGGTCGCCGGCGAAGAATTCATCGGCCTCGAAGCAGCTCGCGCCAAGGGGGCTGTCCTCGTCGAGCAGTTCGGATAGACCGCTTTCGATTTGACGCGATCTCATCGTTGGCGGCTGCGGTGCGGTCCTCAAAGCCGCAGCAGGCTGTTCCGGTCCGCTCCTCGCCGCCGCCGCGAGCCCCGAGCAGGTTGCGGACCGAGTATTTTTGCCGAGTTCCGAGCAGAGCGAGGCGCTTCGACGAGAGCTGCTTGTGCAGCTTGAGGAGAAGCAACGAAGCGATGCGACGGAAA
>WQZB01000029.1 GCA_009780955.1 Polyangiaceae bacterium
CGCAGCGCCGCGAGGCTGCCCGGATTACCAATGAGATCTACCGAGAGGTAATCTCGCAGGTGCTCACCTCCATCATCGAGAAAAATAGAGAGCCGAGCAGCGATTCGTGGTGGAGATGAAGGTAAGGCGCGGCTCGCTGGAGGCGACGATCGCGCAAGGGTTGAAGCAGACTGCCGGCTACGCCGACAAGTGCCACCCAGAAGAGGCCCATCTGATCATCGTCGACCCGAGCGAAACACGAAGTTGGGACGAGAAAGTCTTCGTGCAGGAGCGCAGCGCCGATGGCCGCTCGGTCACGGTGTGGGGCATGTGATGAGGTGAATTTCACCCGGTTATCGAGGGCGGACTCCGTGTCCAGAAGATTCAATTCGACGTCGTAAGCCAGCTCGCGAGGGAGCTCGAAGCGCGCCGGCAACGTCGTAGCTCTCGATCGGGCGCGACTCGCGAAGTGATCCGGCGTCGCGGGCGCGGCCTCTCGGGAGACCTCGCACGCGGCGTCGGAGCTGCGCGTGGCGTTCGCACGCGCGGCGCGCAGAATGATGATCTTCACGCGGACTTTCGACCTGTAGCCAGGATCTCGATCACTTCCGCGCGGACTTCTTCCCACGATGTGCCCTCGTCGTCCCGTGCCCTCGACAAGGATCCCGGCGTCGACGAGCTTCTGCAGGTTCGACGATGCCGATGCTCCCATGTTTGCTCATCTCTTCCATCAATCGCCTCACTTCGGCGTTGGTGACCGACCGCTCTCTGCCTGCCTCTCCATCCCCTGGAGAGTCGGGCATCCGGCCGACCCGTCGCGCCCCCTATGGATGGGGCGATGCGCAGTGATGGGGCGCTGTCAGGCGGATGGTACGGACGAAAGCAGCCGGCCCCGAGTGCTACGACGAGACTCTGGTCAGCGGCGTTTTGGATGCCACCTGCCATCCCACGTATCTGTAAGTCGCCACCTGCCACTCTGGATGTCAACCCGAGCCTCTTCACCCAGTCCGTCTTGTCCTTGTCCTGGGGCGTCAAGCCGTTGGGCCACGACCGCTGTAGCGCCCAGAGGACGAAATCGCAGACCTGAATTCCCGGTGTTTCACCGTTTGCCGGGCGTGCATCGATCTTGGGGAAGCGAACCGGAATCCATGGCGTCGAAACCATCGAGTGAAGAGCGTCCTCCTCGACATACTTGGCGAGGGCGTTGCAAAACAAGCAACTCCGCGCGGTGCGGGCACGCATACCCCGAACCGAGTCGGGTGCATTCATGATCGAAACACGAGGCGGAGATCGCGGCATAGTCAACCAGTCCATCAAAAGCGGGTGAGTTTCGTCGATTGACACGTGCGTCCAATGGACGTACGTTCAACTCAATGGCACGGGTGACCGCAGCAAGAACCGAGGAGCACCGCAGTCGGGGCGCCAGATTGGGGTTTCGTGTCGACGCGAAGACCAAGAGTCTCGTCGAGCGCGCCGCCCGATTGGAGCGCCGCAATCTTACCGATTTCTGTCTGACCGCTCTCATTGAGGCCGCGCAAAAGGCGCTTGAGCGCCACGAGTCTCTCTCGCTGTCAGAAGCCGATCGTGTCGCGTTCTTCGATGCGCTCTTGCGCCCGCCAAAGCCGAATGCAAGGCTCCGTAGCGCCCTTCGGCGAGAGAGCGCGCGCATCGAGCCGTAAGCCATGAAGGACCTACGCGTCGAACCGCTCGATGCCAAGCGGCACAATCGCGCGGGTTTCTCGTGCGGTGTTGAAAGCCTCGATAGCTATCTCAAGACGCAGGCCTCTCAAGATGTCAGGAGGAAGGCGAACGCCGTGTTCGTTCTTGTCCGGGTCGATGCGCCTCGCACGATTCTCGGTTACTTCACCCTTTGCGCATATGGGCTTGCACCGGGCACAATACCCCATGAGGCGCGTAAGCACTTGCCCCGTTATCCGCTTGTGAGTGCCACGCTCATCGGACGGCTCGCCATCGCGACATCGCAAAAGGGGCAAGGGTTGGGAGGCGTGTTGCTCGTTCGCGCGCTTCGCAAGGCCTACGAGAGCGCTGACATCGTTGGCTCCTCGATGGTCGTCGTCGCCGCACTCGACGAACGAGCAGCAAAGTTCTACTCTGCGCATGGATTTATTCGGTTGCCTGAATCACAAAGACTCGTGCTGCCCATGGCTTCGGTCGGTACGTTGTTCACCGACGGGCCGGCCTCTCGAAAACATCCCGCTGACGTGCTCGACTGCGAGCTCGAGCCTGCACGAGCGTAGCGAATGGCGGGAGATCTATGCCGTCGCGCCGAACTCCACACTTCGACCCGTACGCACGTGCAAGCGAACTTCCGCTCACTCCGAGACAGCGGCATCACGTGGCTTGCCATGTCCGGGCTCGGCATTGACAAGATCATGCGTCGAGCTGGGCACGACGGAATTCAAACGACGATGGGGTACGTGAAGCAGACCGAAGACCTCACCGGCGACTTGGGCCAGCCCTTCGCCCCTCTGCCCAAAGAGCTTACGAGTTTTGGTCTTTTTGGCTTTTCGGTCTGAGTCGCTCAATAATTTCGCGAACTTACAGAGCGGGAAAAGGGATTCGAACCCTCGACGTCCACCTTGGCAAGGTGGCACTCTACCACTGAGTTATTCCCGCAAATCGTGCACTACTGCTTGTTCGTAACGGAAAGACGCTATAGCCCCGACCTCTATCTGGGGTCAATCTCTGTCTCGTCCTCCGCCTCGTTCTGTTTCGTACCCATCTCGTAAAAAGCGACGGCTGCATGGCTGACGATGGACTGGTTGCGAGGGTCGATCGTCTGCTCGTAGTGTGCAAGCGTTCCGCGTGCCGTGCCCTTCACCGTGCGAAGTAGCGAGTACACTGGTGCAAGCCCGCAAACGCGGCGCGTGGCGAGATCTTGCGCGACGTGCCTGAAGAAGCCTTCTGCGTCGAGGCGCAAGGCGTGGTCGAGCGACTCGCGATCGGTCTTTTCGAGTTCGGCGCGTTCGCGATCGCCTAGTGCATCGCGATCGCCGAAATGCGGACCCACGTGCGCGAAGTCGGCGCCGGCCACGACAACCGCACGCTTGGAGCGTACCACGCTGCGAACGGCTTGAAAAAAGCGTTCTACCGTGCGGCTTTTGAGCGGGCTCTCGGCCGTTGCCAGATGCTCGCTGAGTCCGGCGAGAATGGGCACGATGTATAGCGGCCTTTTACCAAGCACATGTCGCAGAAACACGATCTGAAACTCGAGCGAGTGTTCTTGCTTGTGATTGTACTGGTCGGCGTACGGGTCGAAATCGCACGCACGAGCGATGGCGTCGATGGCCTCGTGTGCGGCCGATACGTGCCCGAATGGCGTTGCGAACGCCTTTCGGCAGAGCGCGAAGGGCTCCGCCATCGGCACGTGCGAGGTGCCGAAAATAACGAACGTGTCGACGTCCTCTGCAATGCTTTGCTTGACGACGCCGTAGGCCTCTCCGTAGCTGCGCGCACCGCGCCACGGATCGATGTGCGGCGCGATCAAGCCGACAAGTTTGCCGTTGCCAGGTTTGCCAGAAGCCACACCGAAGCACTCTTTTTCAATGTATGATACAAGTTTTTGCGGATCGCGATGGTAGGCGCGTCCAGCATGGGTGGCGTCGCGCACGGGCGCGTCGGCGAACGCACGAACGATTCGCGCACGCACGGCGTGAAAAGGCGCACCGAGTACAAACATGCGTTCTTCGAGATCACGAGCAATGCGTACAACGAGATCGGTTTCGATGGGCCGAGAGGTTTCGGCCGATGCTTGCTCTGCGATTTGCTCGCACGTAAGTTCACCGGTCAAACGCTCAAGGACAGGTCCAAGCTCGACGGGCACCGCACAATCGTGCTCAGCGATCTGTTCTGGGTCGTGAAAAACGATGACGCGTCCAAGCTGAGCGTCGGCCGCGACCGTCACGTCGACCTGTCGCAAACGGGGGCGTGAAGTGACTGAGATCACGCTTGGAGATTATCTATTTTTCACTCACCGCGCGCCTTCTCATCCATGCTTGCGCTATGGACTGGCCGTGGGGCAACCGGTGACGAAAAGACCACGAATTCGGCACACCGTGTCGTAGCACGGCGTGTCGCGCTTGCGGTAAGGTGCGCGCCGCATGCGGCTCGCTCGGCTTCTCGGACCCGATCTGAAACAGATCCTGAACGAGGATCCGGAGCAGGTGCGCGATCTGCTCGACGAGATTCACCCGGAAGATCTGGCCGACATCGTCGGTGAGCTCGAGCCAGACGAGGCCGCGAAGCTCCTCGCACAGCTATCGGCCGAAGACGCAGCACCGATTTTCGGGCGCCTTGAAGAAGACGAGCAAGGCGAGATCGCGCCGCTCATGTCGCCGGAGCGTGTTGCGCACATCGCAAGCGAAATGGCGCCTGACGATCGCGCCGACTTCTTCAGCGTTCTGCCGGTGTCGGTCAGCGACGTCATTCTCGAGAAGCTCGAGGTCGTCGATCCTGAGGCTGCTGAGGACGTTCGCGAGATCGAGAAGTGGCCGGAAACCAGCGCCGGTCACCTCATGACCACCGCTTATGTGCGTGTTGCACCCGACGTGGCCGTGCGCACGGCCATCGCCGCGGTGCGCGCGCATGCCGAGGACCACAAAGAAAACGTATACAACGTCTACGCGCTCGATTCGAACGAAAGGCTCGTTGGCATCGCATCGCTATGCGATTTGCTGCTTGCCTCGCACGAGCAGCCTCTCGGTGAAATCCTTCGAACGAACGTCATTAGCGTCAAACCAACCGACGATCAGGAAGATGTGGCTCGGCAAATGGCGCGCTACGACCTTGCGGTCGTTCCTGTCGTTGACGACAAAGAAGTTATTTTGGGGGTCATTACGGTCGACGACATCATCGATGTTCTCACGGCCGAGCAAACCGAAGACGTGCAGAAACTCGGCGCCGTCGAGCCGCTCGACGTGCCTTATTTCAAAACGAGTTTTCTTTCGTTCATCCGCAAGCGCGGCGTGTGGCTCATTGTCCTGTTCGTCGAGGAGTTTTTCACGCAAACGGCTCTTCGCTATTACGACCCAGTTTTCGAGGCCATCAAAGGCGCCGCGTATTACGTGCCGCTTCTTATTTCGACGGGTGGAAATTCAGGTTCGCAGTCTTCCACGCTCATCATTCGAGGACTCGCCGTTGGCGAGATCAAGCCTCACGACTGGTGGCGCATTCTCTTTCGCGAGGCGGGCATGGGTTTGGTTCTCGGGCTGATGCTGGGGGCCATCGGCTTTTTCCGCGTGCTCATGTACCCCGAGCAGCACACCGACTTCGCGCTCACCGTTGCACTCACGCTCGTTGGCATTGTCATGACCGGGTGCACCATCGGCTCGATGTTGCCGCTCGTGCTCAAGCGCGTTGGCGTTGACCCGGCCACGAGCTCGACGCCATTCATTGCAAGCTTGGTCGACGTGCTTGGCATCGTCATTTTCGTTTATGCCGCGAAGCTGGTGATGGCGAATGTTCTCCAAGCCGCCGGCGTCCACTAGGGCTTTTCCATGCAAAATGCACAGCAGGTGGATGACTTGAACGCACTCTGCACCATCCGCGAAGACGGTGACGCCATCATCGTTCTCGACCAGACCTGCCTGCCGGAACAAACTGCCTTCGTGCGACTAACTTCGCTGGCCGAGGCAGCGCAGGCAATTCGCACCATGCAGGTGCGCGGCGCACCGCTGATCGGCGCGACCGCAGCCTATGGCGTAGCGCTAGCCTTGCGCGCCGGTATTGCGCTCGCAGAAGCTAGCGAAGTCCTGGCAGCGACGCGGCCAACCGCAGTCAATCTGCATTGGGCCCTTGGGCGCATGAAGCGCGCGCTCGAAAAATCACCCGCAGGCACCTGTCCCGATTGCGCCGCCGATTGCGTTGACAGGGCGTGGCAGGAAGCGCGGGCCATTGCGCATGAAGATGCCGAAGCGAATGCTGCCATTGGCCGATACGGATTGCCATTGCTAGCCCGCTTTCAAGTTGCCGCGAGGTCGAGGCGGTCGGCGAGGAGCGGACCGGAACAGCCTGCTGCGGCTTTGAGGACCGCACCGCAGCCGCCAACGAAGAGATCGCGTCAAATCGAAAGCGGGCTGGAAGGCACGCTGCGCAAGCCCATTGAGGTGATGACCCACTGCAATGCCGGCTGGCTGGCAACTGTCGCTCATGGCACGGCCCTGGCGCCGATCTACGCTGCCCACGCTGCGGGCATTGCCCTGCACGTTTGGGTTTCGGAAACCCGCCCGCGCAATCAAGGTCTGCTCACAGCCTGGGAACTGCGCCAGGCAGGCGTTGCGCATACCCTAATTGCCGACAACGCGGCAGGGCTGCTCTTGATGCAGGGCAAGGTCGATCTCGTCATCGTGGGCGCCGATCGCATCGCTGCCAATGGTGATGTCGCCAACAAAATCGGCACTTATCTCAAGGCGCTGGCAGCGCACGCGCATGCGATTCCCTTCTATGTCGCCGCGCCAGTTTCCACTATCGACTTCGACTGTCCGAACGGCGCGGCAATCCCCATTGAAGAGAGGAATGCCGCCGAGTTCGGTAAACCAGCGAGCCGGGGCGATACGCCGATCGCCAATCCGGCATTCGATATAACGCCTGCTGCACTGATTTCCGGCATCATCACCGAACAGGGTGTATTTTCGCCCAAGTCGCTGCCCAATTTACTGGCGGATATCCAGCGATGAGCGAACGCGAACTCGGCGAACTCAAAACAGCGGTACTCATGACCGCGCGGCAAATGAATGCCGAAAGGCTCAATCGCGGAGCCGCGGGTAATGTCAGCATCCGCTGCGGCGCAGGTTTTCTGATCACGCCAACCGGCATGGCTTATGCGGCTTGCGAGCCAGATGACATGGTGCATGTCGGGCTCGATGGCCAAGGCCAAGTGACGGGGCGACGCAAGCCGTCTTCCGAATGGCGTTTTCACCGTGATATCTACGCTGCCCGGCCCGACGCTGGCGCGATTATCCATGCGCATGCGCCTTTTGCCGTGAGCCTCGCCTGCATGGGTTGCGCGATTCCGCCCTTCCATTACATGGTGGCTCGTTTCGGCGGTAGCGATGTTCGATGTGCTGCCTACGCCACCTTTGGCACGCAGGCACTTTCGGATGCGATATTAGCCGCCCTGGAAGACCGCTGCGCCTGCCTGATGGCACATCACGGCATGGTGGTTTTCGGCCGCGATCTCGATCATGCTTTGGCGCTGGCAGTAGAGTTGGAAACTCTTTGCGAGCAATACTGGCGTGTCTTGCAAATCGGCACGCCGCGCCTCTTGGCCGATGACGAAATGGCGCGCGTGCTCGTTGCCTTCCGCGACTACGGGAGACAGTAGCAGCGCTGTGCGTTGTACTCTTCATTGGAGTACAACGAAAGTGACCTGCGCGTAACGCTGAATTGTGTGCGCTGTCGCCGGGATGTCACGGAGTCCTCACGCGGGAGTCATCGTTCGCTCGCAAGAACGTTGCACAGCAAGCACGTGGATTTCACGAAGTGCTTGTACGGTCCGCATCGCTCGTAATGCACGAGCAACGAGCAAGAGAGGTAATTCAAATGAAACATCCGATTCTCTCGGGCGCGTGCGCTGCGGGCGTCGCGTTCGCGACGTCGTTGTGTGCTTCCGAGGCGATGGCTGCAGCATGCGTCGGCGATGCCGATAGCCCCACTGGTAATCCCGTTTACCTGGCGGGGTCGAGCGCCGCGAAACCCATTCTCAAAGAATTGAGTGCGGTTTTGGCCCCGCTCAACGTTCGCATCATTTATCAAAGCGTGTCGTCCTGCACGGGCTTAGGTGAAGTTACCGAGAGCACTCCCGACAAAACAGCAGGTATCTACTGGGATAACGGTACCGAGCTTACATGTGATGTCGACACCAACGGCGTCGTGCCAGACATCGGCATCTCCGATGTTTACGCGCCCACGTGCGATACCGTAACGATTCACGACGGGCAGAAGGACTTTCTGGGGCCCATCCAGATCATGACTTTCGTGGTGCCGTCGTCGTCGAAGGAGAACTCGATCAGCGCCGAGGCCGCGCGTGTCGTTTATGGCGTCGGTGGTGGGGCCACGGGGTCTCTAGTAGTCACCCCATGGAACACCCAGGGCTTGATCTTCCAGCGCCCGACCACGTCGGGCACGCGCCGCATGATTGGAAAGGCCATTAATCTTAACGTCAATAGCTGGAATGGAACGGAGAAATCAGGCAGCGGCGATGTGCTCACGGCTGTGCAGGGCGCGAGTGCGTCGACGCCGGACGCCGCGATTGGCATTCTCGCAGCCGATCTCGCGGATACGTCCCGCGCGACCGTGAAGATCCTCGCCTTCCAGCCGCAAGGTCAAAGCTGCGCGTACTATCCGGACTCGACCTCGCAGTCGCTCGACAAAGCCAATGTCCGCTCGGGTGTCTATCCGATCTGGGGACCGCTGCACCTGGTAACGAAAGTTGATGGCACGGGCCAGCCAGCGAACGACGACGTCAAAACAGTCATCAATTATCTGACGATGTCGAGCACCGCCATCGATGCTCCAGCGAAGAAGACGATGATCGATACGGCCGTTGCTGCACACACGATTCCGTGGTGCGCAATGAATGTGCAGCGCACTGGAGAGGTCAGCGCCAACGATCAGACTACCGCGTACAGCGCTCCCGAACCGTGCGGTTGTTACTACGAGTCCAAGGCAACCGGAGCCGCGTCTTCTTCGTGCAAGACGTGTACGGCTGATACCGATTGTGGGAGTGGGAAGTGCCGTTACAACTACTGCGAGGCGAGGTGATGACCATGAAACTCAAGACCATTCTGTTCGTTGCCTCCGTTCTCGCAACGGGCCTCGTTTCCGTCGTCGCATGCAGCAGCTCGTCTGATGACGGCCCGGTGAACAACCAACCCCCGGTGGCAGATTCGGGCTCTGACACGTCGACCGACAACGGCTCATCCACGACATGCACCAACTCCTTCGACAACACGCGCATACCGGGTTGGCCCAACGTTTCGTTGCCACAATGAACAATCCGAGCTTCGTCCCAGCGTGCGTTGCGTGCGCTGGGGCGAGCGGTCCTCACGACTTTCGCACGTAAGTCAGATCGATGCGCTTTACATCGAACCGCTCGGTGTTTTCCGCCGTCTTCACCGTCGCTTTGCTTTTCGCGCGCACGAGCCGCGCGCAGGCAACGAACGACGATGACGAACTCGTTGTCCCTTCTGCGCCCGCGACCGATTCTCCTGCAACACCCGGAACTCCGGCAACTCCGGCGGCACCCGAGCAAGCGCCCGCTTCTCCACCTGCGGTACCTGAGGCCCCGGCGAATGCACCTACCGCTCCCGCGAGCCCGCAGCCTGCAAACCCGTCCGCGGATGCAAATGCCGAGTTGCTCGCTCGCATCACGAACCTCGAGAACGATGTCAAGGCTGCGCGCGAAGAATCCAAGGCAAGCATGCGCCTCGTTGATCTCCTCGCGCCATTCGCGGTGACCGGATACCTACAGACCGAGTACCAGACGAGCCAAGCCTCCGAAGATCAACTCGGGCAGGGTGGCGTTCTGTTGAACCGTGACAGATTCACGTTGCGCCGTGCGCGCGTTCGCCTCGACGGCGATTACAAGTACGCGGCGCTCCAGATGGAAACGGATGGCAACACCAAGAGTGGCCCCGAGTTCCGAATGCTTCACGCCTTCGGCACTCTCAAGCTTCCGGGCGCCGATCGAAGCGTTCCACTTGCCGCTGTCACGATGGGCCTCTTCGATACACCCTTCGGCAACGAGCTCACCGAGTCGCCGCGTTTGCGCTGGTTCATGGAGCGCTCGACAGCTTCGCAAGCCTTCTACGCATCCGAGCCCGATGTCGGCGTGAAGTTCCACGGTGGCATTGGGTTTGTTCGGTGGGACATCGCGGTGATGAATGGTGAGCCGCTTGGCAACAAGAATGGCTTTCCGGGTCTGTCACCTCACGCTGCGAAAGACGTTCTGTTCCGTATCGGTGTTGACACGCATCCTCGCGAGGATCTTGCCGTGTCGGGCCACATCTCCGCTCTTCGTGGCAAAGGTTTCCATCCAGGGTCGGATGCCACAAAGGCCACCATCCAATGGAACGACGCCAACGAAGACGGCGCCGTCCAGTCTACGGAGCTTTCCGGAATTCCCGCAAGAAGCGCGACGCCTTCGCAGCTTTTCGATCGCTGGGCTGTTGGAGCCGATCTTCAGTTGCAGCTTCGCACGGCGCTCGGCCTCTCATCGTTCAACGGTGAGGTCGTCATCGCGAGCAACTTGGACCGCACGCTCTTCGTTGCCGATCCGGTTGTAACCGGGGTCGACTCGCGCGAGCTCGGATTTTTACTTGGCGTCACTCAGGAGATCACGAAGTGGGGTGTCGTTGGTTTCCGCTTCGACCACTACGATCCGAATGCCAACTTCTTCGACAAACGCGGAGGAAAACTCATTCCGACCTCGCAGGCGATCAATACCTTCTCACCGATGATCGGCGCCGTCCTTCCCGATCCATCTCTCAAAGACCGCGCGCGACTGCTCCTCCAGTACGACATCATCAAGGACAAACTCGCACGCGATAGCCGCGGACTGCCGACCGATCTCAAGAACAACGTCCTCACACTCCGCTTGCAGGTGTCGCTGTGATCGCGCGCGCGGTCTCAGTCTTCGCATTCGCTCTTTCGATCTGCGCTGCGTGCGGCGGTCAAGATGCGCCGAGCGGACTCGATGAACCGATGCGCGTTCAGAGCGGGCAGTTCATCTCGGGCGAACTTCCCGGCAGCCCACCTGGCACGGCGGGCACGTCTGGTCCCGACGATCTTCGTGTGACGAGCATCGTGTACTCCAATCGCATCGTTCTTCCAGGACAGGCGGGCAAGAAGCTCAGTGGCCGCGCCAGCAATCGTGCTTCGGCGGTCGGTCTTCGCTTGGCCGATCTTGGCAGTGGCTACTGGGTCGTGCCGATCGGTGCGCCCGATCCGCAGTTTCCAGGAGAGCTCACGTGGGAAGCGGACACCGATTTTGCGCTCGCGGCAAGCGCATTTGCGGGGTTTCACGCTCTGCGTGTGGTTGCCATCGACGCTGCCGGTGTTGCAGGCGAACAGAACGAAGTCAACATGTGTCTCGCTTCACGTGAGCCCGACAACCTGAATGCGTGCAATCCGAACACGCCGCCGCCCGACGTCGTCGTCTCACTCTTTTGGGACGCGGCGGTCGATCTCGATCTGCGCGCGGTTCTTCCCGGTGGGATCAGCGTGGATCCGAAGCATCCGCTCTCCGATCCAACCGCCGACGGCGGAGCGCAGTCGCCCGATGTTGCCTTCATCACGCGTGATTCACTTGCCGGTTGCGTCGATGACGGACTCCGTCAGGAAGATCTCGTTTGGCAAAAACGCCCGACTGGCACCGTTGATCTCTATGTCCAACTCGCGAACGCGTGCGGGCGCCCGTCGACCAACTTCACCTATGTCGTCTTCGAAGCCGAAGGCGACGTGCCGAACCGCCATCTCGTGGAGCACTTCCGCGTGAGCGGACGCATCGTCAATCCGCTCTCCGACAACGAGAGCAACGTGCCGCCACTCTACGTGGCTTCCTACAGCTTTTGAACCTCATTACCGAAAAGGATTGCCACCATGCTTGTCGAACGACTCCTACGCATCGCGCTGCTCGGCAGCTCGTGGGTCATGTATCTCTTGCTCATCCTGTCGGTCTACTCGATCGCCGCGATGATCGAACGCGTTCTATACTTCAGAAAGAACAGCGGTGACGTCGACGCGCTTGCCGATGCGCTCGTTGGGCAGCTTGCGAAAGGCGACACAGAAGGCGCGAAGAACGTAGCCGCGGAGAGTCGAGCGCTCGAAGCGCGCGTCATCGGTCCCGCCCTCGATCTCTTCGATGGTGGTCCGGAGGCCTTCAGCGATGCGGTCGATGGGCAATTCGGACGTTGCAAGAAAGATCTCGAGCGCGGGATGACCTACCTCGGCACGCTCGGCAGCAACGCTCCGTTCATTGGTCTGTTCGGCACCGTCATCGGCGTTATCGAAGCTTTCCACCAGCTTGGCGACGGTGCGAACAAAGCGGCGATGGGCAACGTCATGAGCGGCATTGCCGAAGCGCTCGTCGCTACCGGCATTGGTCTCTTCGTCGCCATTCCGGCTGTCATCGCGTACAACGTGATGCAGAAAAAGATCGGCGCAGTCGAAACGAACATCGCGATGATCGCAAAGCAGATCACCGCGACGATGAAAGCGGCCGATCGTGCGGAACGCATCACCGATGCGCACAAAGAGGTCAACACCGCGTCGAACGACATCTTCATTCCGGCGCCGCACGCAAGCAGTTCATGCATGGCCGAGGCAGAGTGAGCGATGGGTGCGCAGCTTGGTGGCAGCAAAAGTCGTGACGGCATCGTGGGCATCAACGTCACCCCAATGGTCGACGTCGTGCTCGTACTACTCGTCATCATGATGGTCTCGGCAACGTACATCGTCGCGCAGAGCCTGAAGGTGGAACTTCCCAAGAGCGCTAGCTCTGACGAAGCCGTGACTTCGGTGGCGCAAATCAGCGTGTCGAAAGAAGGCAATTACTTCTTCAAGCAAGAAGCCGTAAGCGAAGACGAGCTCGTCGCCAAGCTTCGCGAGGCGAGAGCTGGGGGCACGGAGCTGAACGTCGTCATCAGTGCCGATACGACTGCGCAGCACGGTCGCGTCGTGCACGTCATCGATCTCGCCAAACGCGAGGGCATCTCGAAATTCGCGATCAACGTTGACCACGAGTAGCGCGCGCGGGGCGCGATCTCCGATGAACCGAATCCAAATCATTCTCGTGGGTGGGAGCCTCGCGATTCACATCGGCGTGTGGGCATGGATGGGCGCTCTTCCAAAAGAGAGGAAGACGAGCAGCGTGGCCATTGCGCTCGCCGAGTCGACGCCGAAGAAGAAAACTGACGACGAAAAGCCACCACCTCCCGCCCCTGCGGCGCGCGCCGAACCACACGAGAAAGTTGCTGCGCCTGCGCCGAAGCCTGCACAGCAGAAGGCCGAGCCTCCTCCGCCGTCTGCGCCTCCGCCTCCCTCTGTGGGTGATGCGCCTGCAGCGATGGATGGTTTTGCCGATCTCGGCATGGCCATGGGCAGTGGAGGATCGATGGCAGTGCCCACTGGGCCTCGCCTCGCATCCGCGCAGCCGGTTGATTCAACGGTGAAGAAAGCCAAGGCGCTCGCTGCTGGTGCGGGCGACGAGTGTGCCGAAGATCCCGTCAAGCCTCGTCTCGACAAGCAAGTGCCACCTGCCTACTCGCCCGAGGCGCGCCAAGCGAACGTCGAGGGCGTCGTGAAGCTCGAGATCACAGTCGACGCGACGGGACGCGTGATTCAAGTACGCGTCGTCAAGGGACTCGGTTTCGGTCTCGATGAAGCTGCGGTGACCGCGGCGAAGCAGTGGTCGTTCAAGCCTGCCACGCGATGCGGCAAGGCCGTCTCTTACGTCATCAAGCCAGGCGTTCGTTTTCAGCTCGGATCATGACTTCGTTTCGTCTTCGTGTTCTTTGCGGTGCCGGCCTCTTCGCACTGGCTTTGGGGTTCACGCGCAGTGCCTTCGCGCAACCCGTGGCGCAGCCTGGTGGAGCGCGCGTCGGCGATCGAGATGCAACGGCACGAGTGATCAAGCCGCCGCGCATCGTGAAGTTCGTCGAAGCGGAGTATCCGCCAAGCGAGAAGGAAACGAGCAAGGAGGCAACGGTCGTTCTCTCGCTCGGCATCTCCGAGACAGGTGCGGTCGTCGCGGTCGTGGTGCAAGAGTCGGCAGGGCCCGCGTTCGACGTTGCGGCCGTGGCGGCTGCACGTCAGTTCATTTTCGAACCGGCTGAAGTGAACGGCAAGCTCATTCCAGTAAAGATCACCTACCGCTACGAGTTCGTCATCAAGCACGAGATGATCAAGCGATCGAATTCGGACTTCCAGGGCGAGGTTCGCGACCGAACGACGAAAAAACCTCTTTCCGACGTAACCGTCACACTCGAAACCGGGCAGCATGCAACGACCGATGCGCAAGGACATTTCACGATCGCCGAGGTAACGCCGGGCGATCACACCGTGACGTTGTCGGGCGAGGGGCTTACACCAACGAGTACGCAGGAAACATTCGAGGCGGGCAAGAAGCTCGATGCAACGTACGACGTGGAGATCAAAGCCAATGTACCTGGCGACGACGACAGCGACTTCGAAGTCGTCGTGACCGCTCCGCGCATCGGAAGGCAGGTTGTCTCGACGGAGATCCCGGCCGAGCAGGGGCGAAAGGTTCCGGGCACGCAGGGCGACGTGCTCAAGGTCGTTGAAAACCTCCCTGGTGTCGCCCGCTCTGCGGTCGGATCTGGCGCGCTCGTCGTGTGGGGCGCGGCGCCCGAAGACACACAAGTCTTCGTGGAAGGGATCCGCATCCCGCGCCTCTATCACGATGGTGGCTACCGATCGGTCATTCATTCCGACATGGTCAAGTCCGTCGAACTCGTTCCGGGTGGCTACGGCGCATCGTACGGGCGTGGCATTGGCGGTCTCGTCAACGTACAGCTCCGACCGATTCCACAGGATCGCGTGCATGGCAGCGTGAATGTCGACATCATCGATGCATCGGCGAGTGTCAGTGCGCCCATCACCGACAAGCTCTCCGCTGCGGTTGCGTTCCGGCGCAGCCACCTCGATTCTGTTGTCAAGGCGGTGGGCTCTGGAGATGTCGCCGACGTCGTCCCGTTGCCGAAGTACTACGACGGTCAAGCGCGCATCGTCTACCAGTTCAACGCCAACGAGACATTCGAACTCGGCGGCCTCTTGTCCTCCGACAACACCGACCACACGCTCCTTGGAGCCGATCCTGCTGACACGAAGCGCGAGTCGCAGGCGCTCGCGTTCGGTCGAGTCTACGGCCGCTACGAAAAGAAGCTTCCGACCGGTGACACGATCGTCCTCACTCCTTCATGGGGGAAAAATCATTCGCGCATTACCGACCGCTTTGGTACAACGCCCACAGAGCTCACGAGCGACGCGAACGTCTTCGGCTTTCGCGGCACCTATCGGGCGCAGCCAGAGAAATGGCTCGGCGTCTCGTTTGGTGTGGATATCGATGTAATGTCGAGCGCGTTTCGACGCGCGGGTTCCGTGAGCTCTCCGGCGCGCGAGGGAGACGTGCGTGTCTTCGGTCAGGCGCCGTCGGATCAAGTCAACGTGGACCGGTGGCACTCGGTCGTATCGAGTTTCGCTCCGTTCGCGGAGGCCGACGTAGGCCTTTTTGACGACAAGCTGCACATCGTGCCGGGTCTGCGTCTCGAGCCGTACATCATCGCCGTTGACAAGGTCACGCCGGTGAGCGGTGACGTTCCTCCCGTTGGTACGACCTCAGAGAAGACGGCCCTCGAGCCGCGCATTGCAATTCGTTATCAGTTCTCTCCGCGGCTGACGGCAAAGGCGGCTTTCGGTTTCTACCATCAACCGCCTGCGGGCGAAGATCTCTCCGCGGTCTTCGGCAATCCGAAACTCGGTCTCGAGAGCGCCATTCACTCGCTCGTCGGCACGGCCGTGAAGATCACCGATACGCTGAACGCCGAGGTCACGGCGTTCTATTCGGGCATGAGCGATCTCGTCTCGCGCAGCACGGCTCCAACGCCGCTACTCGCCCAAGCGCTCGTGCAGCAGGGCACTGGAAAATCGTATGGCGCGCAGCTTTTGCTTCGGCAGGAGCAGATCGGCCGGTTCTTCGGTTGGGCGAGCTACAGTCTCATTCGCAGCGTGCGTACCGACGCGCCGGGGCTCGATGAGCGCCTCTTCGATTACGACCAGACGCACGTGCTCACGATCGTTGGTTCGTACGATCTCGGGAAAGGTTTCGAGGTTGGTGCTCGATGTCGCTACGCCACTGGCTATCCGCGCACGCCCGTTGTTGGCAGTTTCTACTCGCCGCGCACCGATCGATTCGAACCCATCTTTGGTCGGCAAAACAGCGAGCGAATCCCTGCCTTCCGGCAGCTCGACGCACGCATCGCGAAGCGCTTCAAAATCGGTGCGACCGACGCAGAAGTTTATCTCGACGTGCAGAACGTAACCAATCACGCGAATGCCGAAGAGATCGTTTACAGCTATGACTACAAGCAAAAAGCCTACATCAAAGGGCTGCCAACGCTGCCTGTCTTAGGATTCAAATGGACATTCTAATCATGCGCGCGTTGCGTGTGTGTGCTGTTGAAATTGGGATTTTGGCTTTTGCGATTGGCATATCGGGTTGCAAACCCGATCTCGATGAGCGTGCTTCCGAGCTTGGTGCACCTGTACGGGTGCTTGCCGTACAAGCCGATCCCGCCGAGGGCGTGCCAGGAGACGCTGTGACGTTTCGCGCACTCGTCGTTGACGCTACAGGAACGGAAATCGAGGCGCCTGCTTCGTCGTGGGGCTTTTGCACGGCGCGAAAATCTCTCGCGGAGCTCGGGCCCGTGAGCCCTGCGTGTTACACGGCGGGCAGTGGTGCGCTTTCACCGCTTGGGTCGGGAACGAGCGTGCAAGCAACGTTGTCGTCATCGGCTTGCCGCGATTTCGGACCCGAAGTCCCGCAGAGTAAACCTGGAGAATATGGGCGTCCGGTCGATCCGGATCCCACTGGCGGCTACTACCAGCCGGTGACGTTCGTCGCGATGGCAGGGAGCGATTGGGTCACTGCAGTCGAGACGACGCGCATCGCGTGCGGTCTGTCCGGAGCTTCGTCCGATGACGTCATCACGTTCCGTCAGCGTTATCACCTGAACGAGAATCCTGGGGTGCTTCGCTTGCGCGCGACCGACGAAGACATCGAGGGCGAAAGCGCGCCGATCGCCGTTACTTCTGGGATGCGTGTAACGATGACGGTCGAGTGGCCAGCATGTCCGGATGTCGACGTGTGCGGAGACGGGATCTGCGGTCCAGACGAATCACAAGTCACGTGCACGGAGGACTGTGCAAAGCCAAATGGTTGCATGGGCGCCGAGCGTTATCTCGTCTACGACGCCGAGGCTCGAGGGCTCGTTGTCCATAGGGAGGCGATGAGCGTGTCGTGGTTCGCCTCGGCGGGCTCGTTCGATCAGGAGCGCACGGGTCGCGAGGCGGATGATCCAGCGACGTCGAGCGACAACATTTGGCAGGCCCCAACGACACCAAGAATTGTCAAAGGTTGGGTGGTGCTGCGCGATGAGCGAGGCGGCACTGCATGGCAGCCTTTCGTTTTCGACGTGCGTTGAGCGCGATTTCAGGCGAGCAGTCGGGGCCCAACTCATGAACGGCCTACACCTCCAAGCACCGCGCCGCCTCGATCTCGCGTCAACTTGAAAGCGGTCTGATCGTAGGATGGCGGTATGGGTGCTGCGCACAGCCCTTCGCTGCCCGGGCACGCAAGTCCAGGTGGCCCCATTGCCCCGCTGTGCCCACGAGGCTCACGAGCTTGTGCGGCTGCCGGCCTGTTTGCCGCGATCGATCTCCGTTGTCGATTTTTTTCGCAACCTTTCGTACACGTAGCGCATCCAGTTGTCGAATAATTGTAACGAAACCGACAGAGTCGACGTGCTGTTCGCGTCGATCGGCGAGAGGGTGACGCATGCAACGTCCTTCAAGCATCAAGCCTGCAAAAGGTAAGCTTGGTGTACTGCTTCCTGGCTTAGGTGCCGTCGCAACCACGACCATCGCGGGAGTTTTTCTTGCGCGGCGCGGCCTTGCAAAGCCTGTTGGTTCGCTTACTCAGCTCGGCACCATCCGGCTTGGAAGGCGAACTGAAAATCGTGTTCCCAAGATTGGCGAGCTCGTCCCGCTTGCCAAGTTGGACGATCTCGAGTTCGGGGCATGGGACGTTTTTCCTGACGATGCGCTTTTGGCGGCTCGTCGTGCACGGGTTCTCGACGATCGCCATCTCGATGCGGTGGCGGGCGAGCTTTCAACGGTCGCGCCAATGCGCGCCGCGTTCTACCCCGAGTACGTTCGTCGCCTCGACGGCACCCACGTGAAAACGGCACCGAGCAAGGCCGACATGGTCGAACAGATCCGCGCCGACATCCGCGGGTTCCGCGCCGAAAAAAAGGTCGATCGCCTTGTTGCTGTCTGGTGCGGGTCAACCGAAACGTTCCTCGAGAAAACCGCGGTGCATCAGTCGATAGCAAGCTTCGAGGAAGGCTTGAAGCGTAACGACCCAAGCATTTCCAATACGCTTTTGTACGCTTGGGCATGCGTCAAGGAAGGTGTCCCGTTCGCCAACGGTGCGCCGAACCTTGGCTGTGACATTCCGGCCGTTATCGAGCTCGCAAAAGAAATGTACGTGCCGATCGCGGGCCGCGACTTCAAAACCGGCCAAACGCTCATGAAAACGGTCATCGCGCCAGGCCTGAAGGCGCGTATGCTCGGCCTGAACGGCTGGTACTCGACGAACATTCTTGGCAATCGCGATGGCGAGGTGCTCGACGATCCGGGTTCGTTCAAAACCAAAGAATCGTCGAAGCTCGGCGTGCTCGATTCAATCCTCGAGCCTGCCGCACACGAAGATTTATACGGCAATTTTTTTCATAAGGTACGAATCGACTACTATCCGCCACGTGGCGATGCGAAAGAAGGTTGGGACAACGTCGATCTGTTTGGGTGGCTTGGTTATCCCATGCAGATAAAGCTTAATTTCCTCTGCCGCGATTCAATCCTTGCGGCTCCCGTCTTGCTCGACGTGGCTCTCTTTTTGGACCTCGCCCAAAGGTCGGGTTTTCGTGGCATCCAAGAATGGCTAGGCTTTTATTTTAAGTCACCGATGGCGGCCGAAGGTTTGCAGGTCGACCACGACTTGTTCGTCCAGCTACAAAAACTCAAGAACACACTGAGGTGGATGGCGGGCGAAGAACTCATCACCCACCTTGGCAACGAATACTACGATTGACGGAGTACGTGAGCCGTGGGCAGCGACATCGACACAGCAGCGTCCGTCGCGTTATGCGTCACACTTGCCGCCATATTGGCTGCATTTGCGGTTGTGTCTCTTGTTTCGGGGCCGCGGAGCTTCGAAAGAGTCGACCGTGAGGCGCCATTGCCGCTCGTTGGCAAAGCCCCAATGGAAGCTATGTATGCCGCCATCGGCCCCGTCGCACGCATACTTGTCGCGCTCGGGGTGTCGGCCAACACCATCACGGTCGCGTCGCTCGTCTTTGCGGCCTGTGCAGCGGTATCGTTTGGCTTAGGGCACTTTGGTCTCGGAACCGCTTTTGGTGTCGTGGCCGCGATGGCCGACGCGCTCGACGGCCTCGTTGCACGCCAAAGTGGCACTGCAAGCCGTTTCGGCCAGGTGCTCGACACCATGATCGACCGCTACGTCGAGGCCCTTTTCATCGGTGGCATCGCGGTCTTCGTGCGAAACGATTGGGTCCTTCTTTCGCTGGCGCTAGCTGCTCTCGTAGGCGGGTACATGGTGAGCTACGCTTCATCGGTTTTGCGCGAGTTGCAGGTTTCCGACGTGCGCGCACCCATGCGTCGTGTCGAGCGGCTCACGTGTTTGCTCGTTGCCACGCTGCTTGTACCGCTCATTGCCTCCGCGAAATTCGCCTTGTCTGTCCGCGTCGAGCTTGCCCCTGTCGTCGTGGCGCTTGCACTCATCGCCGTGGTCGGGAACGTAAGCGCGCTTCGGCGCCTCATGCGCGGCGCACGCATTGCCGCCAGAGCTGGCAAAACTGCCAACAGCGGCGGCAGCGCACCGATAATCACTCCAGTTCCGTCATCATCGCAAGTGCAAGTGCCGGTGTGTCAGGCAATCGAAGCTTCTTCTCACTCTACCAGCAAACGTTTGCGCCACCCTTGACCGCTTTCGATTTGACGCGATCTCTTCGTTGGCGGCTGCGGTCCGGTCCTCAAAGCCAGGGAGGCTGTTCCGGTCCGGTCCTCGCCGCCGCCTCGACCTCGCGCCAACTTGAAAGCGGTCTAACCCCAACTAGCCAAGAGGAATCATCCCAATGGCGACTTCGCGCGCCCCTTTGCTCGACTTGCGATTATTGGGTCGCCATCAGATTGCGGCGGGGCTTGCAACAGCCGTTGACTTCGGCACCATGGTGGCGCTGGTGGAGCTTTTACAATTGCCACCTGCGCTTGCCACGGTCCTCTCTGCAACGTGCGGCGGCATCGTGAACTTCACGGTGGAACGCCTCTGGGCATTTCGAAGGCGCCACGGCGGCTCAGCGCGATCGCAAGCCGGGCGCTATGCAGCGGTGTCTTTCGGCGGCGCCATGCTCAACGCAGTTCTTCTGCAAGGCATACTCTTTCTTTCGTCGGTACCGTACGTGCTCGCACGTGGCTTCGTTTCGATCGCTGTCAGTCTTGCGTATGCCTACCCCATGCACATGCGCGTCGTGTTCCGCGTTGCATCGGATCCGCGCCGCCGCGAGCGACCGATCGATCCAACGCCGCCAACGATGATCGAGGACAGCCCGTAATGCCGCTAGTGGGAGCGGAAGCGGGCTTGGGGCGCTGGCTAGCGCACGTGCGCTCGTTGTGGCCGAAGTTTTGGCTTGGGCCTCTGTCTCCGTTAGCGCCGTTGCTGCCGTTTTTGCTCTTTGCTCTTTACCAATTCGTGCGCGGCGAGTTTCGAGTCGACCATGTGCTGGTGATTGTCATCGCTGGAGCGCTCGCGTACATCGGGCCACGGACCAAGGAGCTTTTGCTCGGGCTCTACCCATTTGCGCTCGTTTGGATCTTCTACGATGCGATGCGCCCGCTGCAGAAGGTGGGTCTTTCCCCGGCTCGCGTGCATCTCTGCGATCTGCGAGATCTCGAACTCGCGCTCTTTGGCTTCGAGTGGAATGGTCAGCGAGCAACGCTCCACGATTGGTTTTACGTGGCGCACACGCCCACGCTCGATCTGCTGAGCGCCGTGCCGTACGCAACGTTCATCATCGCGTGCGTGGCTACGACCATCTATCTTTCTTTCAAAGACAAAGCCGCCATGCGTACTTTTGCATGGAGCTTTCTCGTCCTCAATGTTCTCGGGTTTTTGACCTATCACATCATACCGGCAGCGCCGCCGTGGTACTTCCACGCGCACGGTTGTGAGGTCGATCTTGCGACGCGGGCAACCGAAGGTCCGGCGCTCGCTCGCGTCGATGCACGGCTAGGCATCGCGTTTTTTCACGGCATGTACGGTCGCGCGAGCAGCGTTTTCGGCGCGCTTCCATCGCTTCATTGTGGCTACCCGATGCTCATCGTGGTCGTCGGCTGGCGACATTTCGGCGTGCTGGCACGCGCGGCGTCGGTTGGTTTTGCTGTGTGGATGGTTTTTTCGGCCGTGTATCTCGACCACCACTGGCTTATCGACGCCGCGCTCGGCATTTCTTACGCGATCGTGGTTGCAACCGGGCTTGGTGCGCTCGAGCGCTATCGCGCACGCAGGGCCGCCGCAGAGCCTGCGCCGCCTACCCTTGCCGTTGACCGCGGCTCATCGGTCGCTTCGGGGGGCGGCAGGTGAGGCGACACGTGGGCGGGGGGGTAAAAGCGCGCGTCGCGTACATTCTGGCGATCTGGTTTGGCTGCGGCTTATCTCCGATCGCACCAGGTACCGTTGGCTCACTTGGCGCTCTACCGCTCTATTATGCCGTGCGTAATTACGGCACCGTTGGCGTGCTCGGTGCGGCGCTCGTCACCGCCGTTATCGGAATATGGGCTGCTGGCATCGTGGCCGACAGGCTCAATGCAAAAGATCCGCAGATTGTCGTCATCGACGAGGTGAGTGGAGTTCTCATCACGCTTGCCGCGGCGCCGCCCAGTGCAATGGGCGTTGTCACGGCGTTTGTGCTGTTTCGATTGTTCGATATGTCAAAGCCATTTCCTGCCCGTCAGGCCGAGCGCTTGCCGGGCGGCTTTGGCATTGTTGTTGATGATGTCGTTGCCGGCATTCAAGGCGCCGTCGTCATGCTGCTTCTACGCGAACTAGAGGTTCTGCGATGACGCGCAGGGAGTTTTTCGGTGGCGCGCAGCTTCGCACCAAAAGGCACGGGACCAACGCCACAGACTCGCCGGTATGTGGCGTTTGTTCTTCGCTACGGACGAATCATCTGGGCGGTTGCCGCGGTGCTCGGAGCGTTCGGCGTGTGGCGCACCGCCTACGTGTATTCGCGTTTGAGAAGTGAGCTCGAAGAGCTCTTGCCGCGCAGCGCGCCGAGCGTGCTAGCCATCGATGAACTGCGCGATCGCGTGTCGGGCTTGCAGTACCTCGGTGTCGTGGTCGACACCGGCTCCGCAGAGAACATCCCAGCCGCCGAGCGCATGCTGGAAGATCTCGCCGCGCGCGTTCAAAATTACCCTGCCGATCTGGTGCGCGCCGTTCGCACGGGCGATGCCGAGGAACGTCAATTCTTCGAGAAGCACGCGGCGCTTTATGTCGACGAGAGAGACTTGAGTCGGATCCTCGCGCGAGTCGAGGCGCGCCGCGATTGGGAGGTAAGCCGCCAAGAAGGCTCGAGCCTCGACGACAACGAGGCACCGCCGTCGCTCGACTTTTCGGACATCGAAAAAAAGTACGAAGACAAAATCAAGCGTCGCGGCAAGACTGAAAACGGGCGTTTCGCAAGCTCAGAGCTTCACACGGCCCTACTCTTGATCGAAGCTGCTTCGTTCTCGTCGGCGCAAGGCAAGGGCGCTGTGCTGCTTCATCGTGTAGAGAACGATCTCGCGGCGCTCGGCGCTCCCGATCGCTACGCCCCTGGCATGCGCATTGGCTACGCGGGAGACATCGCGATCTCGGTCGAAGAAACTTCGGCGCTCGTTTCCGACTTGTCGTTCTCGTCGGCCCTGGTCGCCGTGCTCGTGCTGGGCTCCCTTTTCTATTACTTCCGCTGGTGGCCAAGCCTTGTCATCTTGCTTTTGCCGCTTTCGGTTGCCACCGTGCTCGCTTTCGGTATCGCGTCGCTGCCGCCATTTCGCGTGACCGAGCTCAACTCGAACACCGCGTTTCTCGGTGCCATCATCGTTGGCAACGGCATCAACGTCGGAATCATGCTCTTGTCTCGCTACGTCGAAGAGCGGCGGCGAGGCTTGCAGCTTCACGCCGCGCTCGAGCGTGCGGTGTGGGGTGTTCGCCCAGGAACGCTTTCGGCAGCCCTGGCAGCGAGCACCTCGTACGTGTCTCTGGTGCTTACGCAATTTCGTGGCTTTCGTCAGTTCGGCATCATCGGCGGACTTGGAATGGTGCTCGCGTGGATCTCGGCGTTTGTTCTCATTCCGCCGCTCGTGGCGTGGCTCGATCGAAGCGGGCACGAGCCGAAGCCCCTCACGCGCGCGGGGCTCACCTCGAGGGTTGCGCGCCTGGTGAATGCGCAGCCGGGCGTCATCGTGGGCGCCGCGGCGCTCTTGACTCTCACGGCGTCGCTGCTCATCGTGCGTATCGGTGACGGTCAGCTCGAACACGATTTCTCGAAGTTGCGTCGGCGAGACACCTGGACACAGGGCGAAGGCTACTGGGGCCGCAAGATGGACGCGCTGCTCGGCACCTACCTCACGCCCACCGCGATTCTCACGGGCGACGCCCAGCACGCACAGCGAGTGGCAGCCGCCGTGCGAAAGGAGCGCGACTTAGGCACGTTTGGCGATCTCGTCACCACGGTTCGCACCATCGACGATGTGCTTCCGCACGATCAAGAAAACAAGCTGTTACTTCTCGCGCGCATTCAGGAAGCCATGACCGCACGGATGCGCGCGTCGGTGCCCGACG
Source organism: Polyangiaceae bacterium (assembly GCA_009780955.1). GTDB lineage: Bacteria > Myxococcota_A > Polyangia > Polyangiales > Polyangiaceae > Labilithrix. The sequence continues at coordinate 23,696 of WQZB01000029.1, forward strand.
ACAAGCGCAAAGACGTTGAACGACTTCTCGATGAAGCTTCCGACAAGCCCGTGACGATCGACGATCTGCCGCGTACCTTCACAACAGGGCTGCGCGAGAAAGACGGACACACAGACCGCATCGTTCTCGTTTATCCAAAACCGTCGAAAGAGCTTTGGGAGGGAAGAGCGCTAGCCAGCTTTGTGACTCGCCTGCGCGACATCGCCGCTGACACGGCACCTGCCGGTGCACCTGCTGCGCGAGTCGCTGGGAGCCTTGCGCTTTCGAGCGACATCCTCGAGTCGATTCGTCACGATGGTCCGCGCGCAAGCCTTGCAGCGCTGCTCGGTGTCATCGCGATTGTGCTCCTTCTGTTTCGCTTGACGATCGCGACCGCGGAAGTCATCGGCTCGCTCCTCGTTGGTGTTGCCTGGCTGCTTGGCTTCTCGATCGCGTTCAACATCAAGATCAACTTCGCGAACTTCATCGCCTTCCCCATCACCTTCGGAATCGGCGTCGAGTACGCCGTCAACGTCATGACGCGCTACATGCAAGATGGCGCAAAAAACACCGGTGCGGCGGTGCGAGCAACGGGCGGTGCGGTGGCACTTTGTTCGGCCACGACGATCATTGGTTACTCGTCGCTGCTCGTGGCGCAGAACCGCGCGCTTTTTCTCTTCGGATTGCTCGCCGTGCTTGGCGAGATTACGTGTTTGACGACAGCCATAGTTGCGCTGCCGGGGTGGCTCGAGTGGCGCAACCGAAGGCGCGCGACCGGGGTTGTTCCGAAGCGGGCTGGCTAAAGTTCGCGATAGCCGCCCGGCACAACGAACGAGTCGTCGGCTCCGGCGATCGTCAAAACGCCCCAACACGCGAGCTTCGTTCTTCCGACGAATGCAAGGATGTCGGAGACAGTTCCATCGGGCGCGAGAACGGCAAGGTTCGAGCGATGGATCCCCCACGAGCCCTCGCCGTGGGCCAGTACGGCTTCGTGCAGCTCTTGGCCGGCCTGCGACGGCGAACCGAGAATCGCAACACGCAATCGACCCCATTCGTTTCTGTCCGGATTGACCTGAACTCCCACGTAAAATAAGTCGGCGCGAGCACGCTCGATTCGAACAGGGAGGCCTCGTGCCTTGAGAAACGTGACAATCGACTGCTCGTCGAGCGTGTCGTAGTCCGGCTTCGTATCAATGCCTTTGCACACGGCTGATCGCAAACGCGCTTCGCCGAGCGAGAGCGAGTCGACCACCTGCTCATCTGGATTGACTCCTTGTGCGCTTGGCAGATGATGGGCCGCGCATCCTTCAAAGAACAGAGCGATGGATACGATTGATGTGCAATGCAACAATATTGTGGTTCGCCAAAGTCGCATGCTTGTAACCGACAATATCGCGAGCCAGCCACGAGGTGGCAAGACGTTTGCTCTCGCAGTTCTCGCGACTCTTGCGTCTTTCGCGATCGCCGGTTGCGGAGGCAGCTCGCCTCCCCCTATCGCACAAGTAACGGGCACCTTTTACAACTTCGACGAGGTTGGGTTTGGCTCGTCGGCGAGCAAAGCCCTCGAAGAACCGTACCCTGCACTCAATCTCAAAGAAATGCCTGGATCCGTTGAGTACATTGGCGTTTCGATTCTTGGTGGGTCGGTGCACTTATCGCGCCCTAAAAATTGGCAAATTCGGCGAGCAAGCCTCGTGCCCGAACATCGCTTCATCGAATACATCTCACCAAACGAGTACGTCTTTGCCATCTACGAGCGCAATGACTCTCCGTCCGATCCTTGGCTCGGCGTTCTTGCGCGCTACGAGGAAGACGCCAAGAAAGAAGGCGCGGAAATTGTAGGCCAACGTGTGCCGGTCGCCACCTGGAATGCTCAAGGCCGAGAATACGTCATCAAGCGTAAAATCAAGGCTCAAAAATCGCCATTTGTGAACTTTAGCCGTGAAGTGCTCTTAAGGAATGACAATCGAATCGATTTGGTCCAAATCGTCTATCGAGGAGAGACCTTGAAGCCCGTTGGCGACGATCTGCTCCGCGTTATGGAAATGCTTTCTCTTTATTGAGGACACGCGCGTTGGACAAGCGCTTGGTATGCCAGCTATGCGTGGTGCTCGCGGCATTGTTTTTCAGCGGGGTGGGGGGCTGCAAGAAGATCCCTTGGGGTCGGCGTCAGGTTCCGTCCGACGCGGCACCGATTGCAGCGGCGTCGTCGAGCGCGCAACGCGACGCCGAGAGCCCTGTTGCTCCTAAGGAAAGCGAACGACGGGCTTCTGCCATTTACAAATCCGTTGCCGGTGGGTTTCAGGTCAGCTTCCCTGAGGGCAAAGCGCCGGAGGTCGAACACAAGGCGGTAGGCGGCAAGAAGGACTTCGTCCATCTTTTCAAGGTGCAGTACGGCTCGAGTGCCTACGTCGTTACCTACGATGATCTCTGCAAAGGCAGGAGCCGCACCGCAGCACAAATCTTGGAGGGTGCTCGCCACGGTGTTCTCGAGAGCACGGCGGGAACCATCGACAAGGAAGAATCTCTCGTGTTGATGGGCAACCCTGGGCTGTCGCTCGAAGTATCGGCCACGACCTCGGGCATCCGTATGCGCCAGCGCATTCACCTGTATGTTGTCAACGGGTGCTTGTACCAAGTCATTGTCATCGCGCCGTCTTGGTCGGGTGCCGCCGATGCAGAGCAGGATTTTCTTGACTCTTTTTCCCTGGTGGATGGCCCCGGTCCATAATCGTTCCATACTTCCAACCACGACTCCCGACGCCCATGATGAATCGCACCGTTCCACCTCCCTCAGCGAATACTTCGCCGCCTCAAAGCGGGGCTCGGCCTTCCCCTCCGTTTCAACGGTCTAAGTCCAGTCGCCGTCTGCCAACATCCACGATGCCGCCGGGGGCCGCGCAATCGTCGGGGCCGGTGCATCCGCTCATGGCTCCCATGTATTGGGCGTGCTCGGATGTACTCGATATCGCTGCGGCGCTCCCGGCCGCGTCCAAAGAGCTGTTGAATGCTTCCAACCTGCGCGGTTACTTCGATTTGAAGCTGAGGGAGATGGCCGAGTGCGCACGCGCCGGCGGCGTAGTCCCGGAAGATATCGTGAACGCGCAATACGCACTCGTCGCTTTGCTCGACGAGCAACTCGCTCGCGCGGGCGGCAGGATAGGGCGCCCCGACTGGCAAACGAATCCGTTGCAGTTTGCATATTTCGGCGAGAACACCGCGGGCGAAAACTTCTTTCGCCGCATGTACGCGCTCGAATCCCAGCCGCATCGTATCCATGTTCTGCAGATCTATTGGCTCTGCATGGCTGTCGGGTTTCGGGGGCGCTACGCAATTGCTGGGGCTAGCGATGGTAACATCGCGCCTGTCTACAACCGCGTTGCAACGATCGTTGCACGCGCAAGCGGCTCCGACGTTCTGAGCCCGCACGGAGAAGCGACCGACGCACGGGGGTTTCTTCGTCGCGAGAAGCCCCTTATTCGTATCGGCCTTGGCGTCTTCGGCCTCGCACTCGTCGTGTTTCTCATCTTCAAGGTGGTCCTCGTGCTGCAGGTGCGCGATGCAACGCAGCGCATGCACGATTACGCTGACACAACCGCTCACTTGAACATTAAACCCTGAAGCTTGCCATGTGGATCGTCTTTGTCACAACGTTCACCGTCCTTCTCGTTGGCGCCCTCTGGCTTGCGGGTTGGTTTTTCAGCATCTCGCTGTGGGTCAAAATCGGCCTGACGCTGCTCGTTGTCGGCGTCGTCCTTCTTTCGGTCGTTCTCGTCTACGTGCTCCGACTGCAAAAATCTCAGAACCTAGAGCGAGATCTCGTCAAGGATGAGAAAGCGGCAGCCGATGCAGATCCCGCACAGCGACAACAAATCCTGGCGCTTCAGCAGCAAGTACAAAAGGCGATTGCAGCCCTCAAGCAAAGCCGCCTCGGTGCACGCGGTGGGGCCACCGCCCTTTACGCACTTCCGTGGTACGTCATCGTCGGACCACCTGGCGCCGGCAAGACCACAGCGATTATACACTCTGGGCTGTCGTTTCCGCTCAACCAAGGTGCCGCGTATCGAGGCACGAGTGGCACGAAGAACTGCGATTGGTGGTTTACCAACGACGCCATTCTTCTCGATACCGCCGGACGTTACTCAATGGGGGATGCCGTCAAAAACCAGCCCGAGTGGTTACGTTTTCTCGATCTGCTCCGCAAGTACCGTCCGCGTAAGCCCATCAACGGCTTGATCGTCGCTCTCAGCATTCTGGATATCTCCAACGCAGATGACAAGAAAATCGATGCGTTCGCGAAGCAGCTTCGCGCGCGCATCGATGAGGTGATTACGCGCCTCAAAGTGCTTGTGCCGGTGTACGTGATCTTTACGAAGACCGATCTCGTTGCGGGCTTCAGCGAATTCTGGGACGACCTTCGAAAGAGCGAACGCCATCAGATATGGGGTGCCACGATTCCTCTTCGATCGACACTCGAGCCACAAGAAGCCTTCGAGCAAGAGTTCGACAGTCTCATTCAAGCACTTCACGGGCGCGCATTGCAGCGTCTCGCAGGAGAACGCAACCAGGCCTTGCACCATCACATCATTCGCTTCCCGGTCGACTTCGGCGCTTTGAAGAACAAGCTCGGGGCATTTCTCGCCGCGCTCTTCGAACGTAACTCGTTCCAAGAGACGCCGCACATGAGGGGCTTTTACTTCACCAGCGGACTGCAGACCGTCCGTCCAATGTCTCGCGTGCTCGAGGCGATGAGCATAGCGCTCAAGATCAAGCCGGACCCCAAAACGACCGACCAAGCCCAAGTACCGGTTCCTCCAGATCACTCCCAAGTACCCGTTCCTCCAGGTCACCCCGAAGCCCAAGTTCAAGCCCCGCTTGTGGAGTCAAAGAGCTATTTCCTTACCGACGTTTTTTTCAAAAACGTCTTTCCCGATCAACACATCGCAGGTCGCACGGCGGCCGAGAGGCGTCGTCAACTTTTGCTGCACCTAGCGGTTGCTGCGGTGGCGATCACAACGGCGGCGTGTTTGCTCTTGCCCGCAGCGATCACGTTTTATCGCAACCTAAACTTGGTCAAAACAACCGCCGCACTTGGCATGGAACTCGAATCATCGCAGTGGGATGACGAGGCAAAAATCCAGGCAAGCAAAACTGCATTGACGGGCGCCGAGGCACGCCTGCGCCAACTCGATGGCTGGCGAGAAGGACACCCCCCTATGCAGCTGCGTTGGGGCCTGTACACGGGTAACTCTCTCTATCCGAGCTTGCGTGCGGCGTACGTCGCAACGGTCGATCGCGCCATTTTAAACGATGTGCACGCTTCGCTCGCAGATCGACTGCACGCCTTTGATCCGGCTCCCTCACGTTCGATGGATCATTTCAACCGGGACTTTGATCAACTCAAGCTCTATCTCATGCTGAGCGATCCGCAGCACATGGACCCAACATGGGCGACTCCGCGCCTCGTTCGGCAGCGAGACCTGACCTCGCGTCCGCGCGTGCCCGACCCAGCTTCTCTCTTTGGTCCGCACGTTCTGTATGTGTCCCAGCTGTTGCAGCGCAACGAGGTAAAGCCGTGGAAAGCGGACGACCCTTTGATCACCCACTCACGCACGCTTCTCGAGCAGGTGCCCCAACTTGAACGCCTGTACGAAACCCTCGTCCGCGACGCCACCACGGAAATTGCACCTATCCGCCGCGAGACAATCTTTTACGGCTCTGTCGCCCCGTTCGTCCGATCACGCAATGGCTTGCAGGTCGACGGTGCGTATACCAAGCAAGGATGGATGCGCATCAAATCGCTTCTTAGTACCGAAAAGGCAAAACTTATCAAGGAGCGCTGGGTGCTCGGCGAAGACGAAACGCAGATCACTCAGTCGATCGGAAAGCTCCGCGAAGTATACTTCGAGCGATTCAAGAACGCGTGGCGTGATTTCATTTTAGACTTGGAAGTATCGGATCCAGGTAATTCCAGTTACGCCCTCGCACAATTGAATGCTCTAGCCGAACCAGAATGGCCATATCTGCGGCTCATCAACATCATTAACGACAACGTCACGCTCGACGTCGACGAGCCCGAAGACGACAAGTCCCTGCTCGACAAAGCCAAAGAAAAGGCGTCTGACAACGTCAAGGAGTTCGTCGATGCAGGGGCTTCTCCGTCGAAAAAGAAGGCGATCTCACCGGTCGAACGTGCCTTCAAGCCGATCCTCCGTTTCGGTGTCCCGCTCGACGTGAAAGAAGGGGGGGCACCACCGGCCACGGGGCTTGCGCAGTGGGAGGCCCTGGTCGCGAAGGTCATTGGAGCTCTCATCGATCTCAGGGATGGCGAAACTACCTCGGATTCAAATAAAAGGATGAACGACGTCTTCCAAGAAGCCTTTCGCTCGACCGACGCTTTGCTCACCGAGCAAGATAGCTTTACAAGGCCGCTCATTTCTTCGCTGCTCATGCTCCCCCTGCGGCTCGCGTACTCGAATGTCGTGAAGGACGCTGGCGGGGCCGCGGGCGCAGGCTGGGAAGTGACGGTGTGGCCCAAGTGGCACGAAAAGCTCGAGGGTCGATATCCCTTCGTTGCAACCTCACGCACCGATGCCCCGCTCGAAGACTTTTTGCATTTCTTCGGTCGCGGCGACGGCATACTTTGGAGCTATTATGATGACTCCCTCAAGGCAACACTCGACCGCACTGGCAATATGTTCGTGCCGTCGCGTCGCTTCAAGTCCTCCATTGGTTACAGGGCTGATTTTCTCGGTGTGTGCTTGAAACGAGGCGCCGATATCACCGATGCGCTGTTTGCTCCAAAAGCCGATCATGCGTCCGTCGAGTTCGATGTAAACCTCCACTCCGTGAGCCCGACAATCAGCCAAGTTACCTTCGAGGTCGACGGCACCGAGCATGTTTACAAGAACGAGCCGGAAGAGTGGATTCACATGCAGTGGCCTGGCAAAGGGCAGCACCAAGCAAGGCTGCGCGTACGCGGATCAGGCGGTCTCGACGAGGAAATCATACGGCCGGGAGATTTCGGCTTCTTCCGCCTGCTCGACTTAGCCTCAGAAATCGTTCAAGGCACGGCGGGAGGCCGCAGAGATGGTGACCGTACGCTCGTTGCAACCTGGGAGCTGCGTGCCGCACAACAGGCTACCGTGAAGCTGGATTTGCGGCCAACACGCGCGGAAAACCCTCTTACGATAGGTTTCTTTCGCAATTACAACTGCCCGCGAACCATATCGGACAGGTAGCAGGTAGGTCGCGCGTGTTTTCACGATTTCGTACTCCGTTGTCCGTGCGCGTACCATCATGGCCCACCGATGTTCAGGCGATGGGAAAGATCCCGAGCTATCCGGAGTTTGTTCACGCGCCTGGAACGTGGGAGCCAACACAAAGCTTCGACGGTTGGCTCGATGCTGGAATCGGCACCATGAAAATGCGTTATGGCCATTTTTTTAAGCCGTTCTTCGAGCAAGGCACTGCGTACGGATTCACCTGGCGAGCACCTCACGACGTGCGCGCCGACGCCGTTCTGTGTGGCGTTCTGTTGCCGAGTCGAGATTCGGTCGGCCGTCACTTCCCCCTGGTCGTGATGACGGCGATTCCGTACGCGATCATCGGCACTGGGCAGCACCTGCTTCCTCTGGCGCTTGGTGACTTTTTCGATCGTGCGTACGACGCCGCGGCAAAGTCCCTGCATGATGGGCCGGCAAGGCTCGCCACGACTGTCAAATCCGTCTCCGCACCGGAGGCTGGTGATTGGGCGCTTGCCACCGCAGAGTACGAACAGTGGTGCAACGCGACTGTGCTGGGTGAGGCGTGGTCAGGGCTCTACGCCGAGTCTCCGCTCGAAAGTGCGCTTGCCACGATCGACTCTCTTGCTCGAGTCGTAGCCCCCGTTCGAGGCGTGGAGCTACCAGCGTTTGGGCCGATCGTGCGCCTTCCACTCGGGCGGGCAGGGTCGGGTGCCGCCTCGTTGTGGCTCGATATCATTCGCAGGCTTTGCCGTTGGCAGAGAACCATTCCGACCGCTTTCTGGTCGGGCAGTACTCTTTTGGTGGCGCTCGGTGATGCTCCTCCGAGTGCGCTTTCTGACTTATGGATCACAAGTCCTGCGGAGACGCTATGCGATTTGACTGCATGCCGCCCAGTCGACCTAGTCGGCCCCGCTGGCTCGCGCTCGGTTGCAGAATTCTTAAACTCCTTATACTCCTTAGTGAGTTGACGGCATGGCTCGAGACAACCCGGAAAGTCTCCAATCTATCGAAAATCTAGCCGAATCGTTCGCGCGCGCCTACCCCGCGCTCGCACCGCATCTCAGCGAGCGCAGTTCGGATCCGGACGTTGAGCACCTGCTCGAAGCATTCGCCCTTCTTAGCCATCGCATTCATCGCATCATCGACGGCAGCTCATCGGCGAGCGCTGTCTCCTTCGGAGAGCTGCTTAGCCCTGAATTGGTGCGCCCTTTTCCGGCCGCGACGATTCTTGAAATCGAGGCTCCATCAAAAAGAATCTCGGTCCCCGAAGGGGCCGAGTTCGATAGCCTTCCTGTCGAGGGAACCCATTGCCGATTTCGCGCGAGCGCAAAATTCGCTCTTACTCCGTGGACGGTTGAAAACGCAATTGTGAATTGGTCTCCTAACAGCGGTCAAACTCTAAATATTACACTGCGTATATCCACGCAAAAAGCTCCAGAGAACCTCTTTGCATCCCTCTTTCCACTCCGCTTGCACCTGACCGGCGATTCACGTGTGGCACGAACGCTCGTTCTCTTTCTGCGTCATCATTTGCAACAAATCGAACTCGAAATTGGAAAAACTGTCGTTGCTATCCGCAAAGAGTCGCTCCGTGCGTGGGGCCTTGCCCCCGAAGAGGCTCTGCTTCCGTGCGAGCCTTTCGAACACCACGGGCTGCGCTTGCTTCGCGAATACTTCATGCTCCCCGCGAAGTACGCGTTCGTCGAGATCATGGCTCCGAGCACTCCGATCTCGGACAGCCTATCGGGTAGCGCAGTAACCGTCACACTTCGATTCCGTTTCGACACGCAGTTGCCGCTTGGTCTGCAGATTACCGCTGACAATGTGCGCCTCAACTGCGTGCCGGTCGTGAACGTTTTTGAAACCACGACCAACCCCGTTCGACCCACGTTGCAGCGCCCCGAGCATCTCCTAAGACCCGCGGCGCTTGCGCTCGCGCACGGTGAGACGTACGCGGTTCGTCGTGTGCTCGCACGGGTCCGCGGTGACGGCATCTTTCCCGTGGCGTCGTGGTCGGAGTTCGAGGCCGCACCTCCGGAATGCCTGCCGAACGCATTCTTCATTGCGCGCACGGCGCCGGCCACAGCTGGCCCTGGCAACGACGTGCATCTGTCGCTAGGAACCCCTGCGGATGCGGGCGTGCTGCCCGAAGTCGATTTTTTGTCTATCGAAATTTGGGCGACGAACGGCATGCTGCCAAGTGCGCTCGGCATCGGCGACGTATGCGTTCCGACGGAAACCTCGCCGTGCGGCCTCACGTTCCGCAACGTGAGTGCAGTCACTCCTTATCGCCCTCCGGCTCGAGGTAGCGACCTCCATTGGCGCACTCTGGCCCTTACCACACTCTCGGCGCTTCCCCTCACGAGCGAAAAGACACTGAAAACCCTGGTGCACGTATTGAATTTACACCCGATAGGCGACGCGCAGGCAGCGCGTACAAACGCACAACGCACGGGCGCCATTCTTGAAGTCGACGCGAAGGCGAGCACAGCAAGCTTCCGCCAATCGAACCGCACGCTGCTCGTTCGAGGCTACGACGTGACCGTTCGTCTCGATGCTTCAGGATTCGATGGCGAAGGCGATGCCCTGCTTTTCGCCACCGTTCTTGCCCATCTGTTCGCCCACGAGGCGTCGCTCAACACGTTCGTTCGCACGACCGTTCGCATCGTTGATACCGGTCACACATTTGCGTTTCCGGCGCTCCACGCCGGCGGCGTACTTGAAGCGGTCTAAAATGTTTCGCGACGACTATATGGCCGAAGTCGACTACCTGTTTCAACTCTGCGAAGAGCTTGGCGAGCGGTATCCGTCGCTCGGGCCCATGCTCGGCCGCGACACCGATCCAGCCATAGCGCGCTTGGTGGAAGGCCTGGCGTTTTCGTTTTCGCGTCTCCGGCAGCGCCTCGACGACGATTTGCCCGAAGTCATCCACCCCGTGATCGACAATCTTTGTCCCGAGCTTTTGCGCCCAACACCAAGCGCTACGATCGTCGAACTGTTGCCGATGCCGAGGATGATGTCTTCGCAGATTGTGAAGGCAGAGAGCAGCTTTGCAGCGCGTCCCGTAGATGGTGTATCTTGCACGTTTCGCTCGACCATCGATTGCGAGGTGAACCCGTGGACTCTGCGCCGAGTCGAGGTCTGTGCCGAGGGCCGCGTCGTTCGCATGACGTTCGATCTGTTCGAGGGTGCGATGTTGGGCGCGGCACTTCCGAACGTACTCAATCTCTTTTTCGCTATGCCACCTGCTGTGGCGCTCGAGGCCCGTTCGTTTTTTCTTCGGCACACCACGGCCGTTACGGCCCGCACAGAGCCATCCGGCACCACCGTTCGCGTCGCTGAATCTTTGCCGTCGGACACTTCAACGGGGGTGGCCTCGTCGGAGTCCGCTGCTGCAAGTGCGTTCGTTCGATTGCGAGAAAGCTTCGCACACCCGGAGAGTTTTGCCTTCGTTCGTGTGCACGGCATTGACGCAGCCAAGCAGCTTGGTCGAGACGCGCGCACCATCGTATTCGAATTCACTCTTCGCGAACCGGTCCCGCGGGGACTCGATCTCAATACGGACAACGTGCGCATTCACTGCGTGCCCGTGAAAAATGTGTTTCGAATTCCATCCGTGCGTGTCCCTTTGGATAGTCGCACGTGCGGGCAGATCCGAATCGGAAACGATGTGGCCGATGGCGAAGTTTTCTCCATCGAACGCGTTCGCGTCGTCAACCGAGGGCTTCAGCGTATCGATGTCGAACCATGGGCGCGTTTCTTCCCTCCGGATCGGGGTGTCGAAACCAACACGATCCGCTACAAGGTTCACCGTTGCCCGTCGGTCTTCGGACCGCATCTCGATGTGAGCCTATCATTCGAGGCACCCAGCGCCGTGCCGAGCGCGCTTAGCGCAATCGATGACATCGTATCTGCCGAAGTGGACATCCTTGCAACGAACGGCACGCGTGCGGCTCGCCTGGGAATCGGCGACGTCTGCGTGGCCACCACGACGTCTCCTGCGCAAGTCGCGTTCCGAAACGTTACACCGGTAGGTCGCGCGTGCTCGCCGCGCGTTGATGGCGACAGCCTTTGGGGGTTCTTTCGCTTGCTTCGGGTGGGCCTCGCAACACTTGCGGACACCGAATATCTCGCATCCGTCCTCGCGCTTGCCAACCTTCCTGCGCACGCCGAGTGGCCTGACGCAAAGCCCACCGCCGATCGTTTCGTCCCCCTGGTGCGAGTGAGCAAGCACCGCGCGCATGCGTCTGCATCCATCGATGTTCGGTCTGGTGCCACGGTTCGCGTCGACGTCGATACCAAGCGTTTTTCGAGCATGGGGGAGCTGCACTTGTTCGGCGAGTTGCTCGCCGTCTTGTTCGCGTCGACGATCCTCGAACACGAATGGGTCATGTTGACGATTGCCGACGCACAAGGTCAGCCCCTTTCCCACTATCCTCGCTATACGGGAAAACGCCGTGGCTTGTGACCCGCTCGATCGGCATCTCGAATGGCTCTCGCAAAACGCGCCGCAGATCCCATTTGTCACGCTTGTCGAACATCTCCAAAGGCTTCGCCCAGGGGCGCCACTCGTAGGAGGCATGGGCCCAGTCTGCGCGGAGTGGATCCGTTTTCGACACGATCCTCATCTCGTGTTTCACACGAGCGACGTGGCTGCGATGCGCATCGTTCACGGCGGTATCGCAGAAATCACCTCGACCTTCCTCGGTGCGATTGGATCGGTGTCGCCCCTGGCCAACTTCTTTACCGAAGACGTTCTTCGCGCAGAGTCTCTGGAAAACGACGCGACCGCTTCCTTTTACGATCTGCTGCACCATCGTCTCATCGCCTTATGTTATCGCGCCTTGCGTCGCAATACGCCCACGGCAACGATTCGCATGAATGGGCAAGATCCCTTCACGCGTCGCGCGCTGGCACTGAGCGGCCTTCTGCCAAAACGGCCGCAGGCGCCGCTTTCTTCGGTTGCCATGCTAGGCCGTTCGCGAATCCTCGCGCGCCGCTCCCGCGGTCGTGTCGCTCTTCAAGCGGCGCTCGATCTTGGCTTCGTTGGCTGGGGAATCGTCGCCCTCGATTTCGTGCCGAAACGCGTGCATCTGTCGAGCGATGAGAGAACGCGCCTGGGCAAACGCCATCATTGTCTTGGTCGCGAGGTGCGCCTGGGTCGGCACGTCGATGGCCAACCAGGGCTCATTCATATGAGCGTCGGTCCGCTCAATCGAGAGAAGCTGGATCTGCTCATGCCGGGAGGAAAAGAACACGCGCGCCTTCGCAGCCTCGTCGACGAGGCGACAGGAGGCCTGATGGATGTTCAGCTAGAAGTCACGATTGCCTGCGGAGAGGAGCCCCGGACGGTTCTTGCTCGCGGCACGCAGCTTGGCGTCATGTCGCTCGTGCGTCGTCTCAATCCGCAAGAGCCGGTACGCGTCCGAATCCCCCTCACAGAAGGAATCGAAGATCAAACCCCGAGGTTCCTCAGGGACGAGATGGGGTACCCAGCGGACGCGGTGGCGAGGCTTTCGTAGTTGGCGTAGCCGGCGCCGACCGGCCTTCGGCGTCGACTTTGACGAATTGGTCCCATAGAGGCGGTTCGCTCGAAGTCGGATGACCGCTGTCGTCGACGGTGATGAGCCGCTCGTGTTCCGCTCTACGGAAGTCTCGTCCCGTATCGTCGCGTACGTGAATTTGTTCGAGCAGATGAATCGAATCTTCCCCAAAATTCGTGACCGACGTCATCCGATACTCAAGCACACCCACACTGCCACGTTCGCCTCTTGCAGAATAGGCTACCCGCTCCACCGGCACTCGGACGAATTCGGTGAGCGCGCCACGCCGTGGCAGAAGAACATCGAGCATGGTCTGGCACGCCGAGCCTTCTTTGCGATTCGAACAGCCGTCCTGTTGTACGGTGACGAGAACATCGCCGCCCATGCGCGCCACTCCAAGGCTCGTTGTTGCGGGCTGTCCGCGATGAACGCCCACAGCAAAGACCTCGGCGAAGCGTTCGCTGGTCCGGTAGATGGCAATGGGGCCCGCGAACGTTCCATCGGGAAACACATGTGTGCGCAGCCAAACGACTTTGAGTCGATCGGCTCCACTGCCGTAGGTGAGGTCTCCCTCTTGCTCTACGAATGGCCACGCGCTATGGCGAACAATCTGGCCGCCGTTGAATATGGGGTCATCGAATATCGTCGCACCTGTACACGCCAAAGCGCCCTGCGCAAGCGAGCGTGTCTTGTCGTTGAATACCGGGAATATCAACTTGACGATTTCTGGTTCCAGTAGCTTTCGTGCCGTTCCGGATGCTGTTCGCCGCGCAGGCAAATGCATGACGCATGCCGGCAGCGGTGCAACTCGGCGAGATTGGTCTTCGATTCGCGTACGCTCGGGCGGTGCACCGCAGCCAACAAGGCAGGCGAGGCCAGTCAGCGCCGTCGCGCACGAAAGCAAGCACGAAAAAAGCGGCAAACGCGAAAAACGACCGTATCGCATCGATTTTTTCATTTTGTATCACGCATCACGCAACTAAGGGCGGCTAGCGGCCGAAATAGGTGTAGGCGCGTAAATTGTACGCGAGAAAGGCCTCGGAAATGTCGTTTCAATGTTACATCTCAGTAAAAGGTAAGACTCAACAACAGTTCAAAGCGGAGACGAAGAAGTCTGGCCGTTCGGATAAGTTCATGGAATTCATCGAGTTCGACATGGGCTCGTCAGTCCCGGTCGACGCAAACAGCGGTGAACCAAAGGGTTTCCGCCAACATAAGCCGCTCGTCATTACGAAGGAACGAGGTGCCGCTTCACCCCAACTTCTGCAAGCTCATTGGAAAAATGAAGTCCTTACAGAAGTTGTTATCGAAATCGTTGGTCGTTCCGATGACGGCGCGAAAGAAATTGTCCAAGAGCGCATCACGCTGACGGACGCGATCATCGTCTCCATCGACCGTTACTCGCATAAGTCGGCAAAAGCCGTCACAGAATCCGACACTGACTACCTCGAGGACATTGCCTTCCGCTATCGTCAAATCATGGTCGAGAATCCAACTGCGGGCACATCGACCAGCGACGACTGGAACGAGCCAGGTTCCTGATGCGTCGAGGCGGAAGCCAATCAGGGGTGGCTCCGGCTGTCCCGCTCCTGGCGCGCATGCGTTTTCCACAGCTTGCGCGCCAAGCAGCTGCTTCCGCTGAAAGCACAATTCGAGACAGCGTGCTGCAACATTTACAAGCAATGTGCAGCACGCGTCTCGGATCCGTGCCTATCCGTCCTGACTACGGCTTGCCCGATATTTCTGAGATGGTGCACTCATTCCCCGACGCCATCGATGCCATTGCGAGAGCACTCACTCATACCATTGAGAAATACGAACCGCGGCTAACGAATGTTGTGGTTCGCCATGTCCCCTCGAACATTGTGGAGCTTGTTGTTCGATTTGAGATCACCGCTCACATCGCGGATTTCAAGCATTCGCCAGTGCGCTTTGAAACGAGCATCGATGGATCGCGTCGCATGCGGGTACGATAGTCCTGTCATGGTGGACCGAGACCTTCGTCGATGATGTCTCGGTGGTTGATGAGTCCTTGGGCGTAGGCGTCAACGTCGCCGGTGAAATATCCCATTGACGCGAGCATTTGAGCAACCGCGCGGCAATCTCCGGCGGTGAGCGCCCCCAAATAGCGTTTGTTCTTCTGCGCCAAGTGCTTGTGGTAATCCGCGAACCGCATCACCCCTTCTTCCATGGTTGCGTTAGCGCGAAAGCGTGACGTCGGGTGTGGAGGATCGAATAAAACCACCGATTTCCCCTGCGGGACAGAGTGTCCCTTCTGGGCAGCGGATTGTGGATCTTCAATACGAACCAGCTCGCCGAAAGTAGGGTCCGCGTGCATTCGATCGAAACCTTCTCGAGAAATTCCTTCCCACACGCCGTGCAGATATGTGTGGGGCTCGTTCGCGCCGGCCTTGTGGTTGCCAAGATTATAATTGAAGCAATAACGACCCGAGCCCGTTTCGTACGCGTACTGCGCAGAAAGCATACGAGCGCCAAGCTCGCCGACCTCGCTCCATACCATTCGCAAGGCCGGAACGACCTCCTCACCAGGATCGAGACGTGTTCGCCGTGCCGTGGCTTCGAGCGGGTTCGAGGTGTAACGCACGCCAGCGTCGTCCGTCGGTGCGCTTTCAGTGTCGCCGAGGCTCAAAATTCGGTTCATGCCTGCGGCGCGCATCGAGATATCGATGGAAATCGCACGTCCAACGACGAGCATGTTCGGAACATGCGGCGTACCCAGATTGGTGACGATGCGCGGAGGCCTTGCCGTAGCCGATGCGGGCGACAACAGAACAAGCATGGACAGCAGGCGCACCGTGTTTGACAAGCAAGCCACGCATGTCATCGTACCTCGTTCGACATCCTCGACATATGGGGTTGAACAGGAACCTGTCGGTCTGCACACTGGCGAAGCACATGGCGAATAGCGGCATTCGATGGCTCGCGGCGGTTTCTGTTGTCGGGCCGCTTCTCGTTCTGATCGGCACGCTTGCTCACCCAACCAGCCGTGCCATTCTCTTTTCGTTCTTCGAGTCGCCCGTCGATTCCCCGCGCCACGCGGAAGCCGGTCCAGGGCCCAGTGCGTCGACGGTCACGCTAGCGCCCATTGTTCGACTGACCGGCGCCGAATCCATCGAGCTTCGTCAATTGCTTGAAGACGCACCAAGTCGTGCGAGAGAGCGCCCATTGGCTCGTGCAAGGCGAACGGCCCTTTTTGGGGGAAATGGTCTTGATGTACCCGAAGCGCGCGCGCCATTCACGCGCCCCTCGGGGTTACGTCGACCCGGCATTCTCACGCGAGACGATCCACGAATCGATGGCGCCATGCACTGGCTGACGGCCGACGCGATGACGCGTGAAAATCTAGTGGCGGCCATCAAGCGTTCGGGGCGCTGGAGCGCAGACATCTCGTACCTGCTGAAAATGTGGAAAGTCCCTGACGATCTTCAAGCCATCATCTACGTGGAAAGTGCATTCGTTCCGACCGCAAGTTCGAAAGACGGAGGCGTTGGCCTCTGGCAACTCACACCGGAAGTTGCTCATGTCTACGGGCTTGCGATGCTTCCCACCTACGATGAGCGCAGAAGCATCGCGAGGGGGACCGAAGCGGCTGCGCGCTACCTCGCCGATTTGCGCGAGCGCTTCGGCTCTTGGGAGCTTGCCATCGTTGCTTTCAACTGGGGGTACAAGACAACGCTCGACGAGCTCGCAAAGCACGCGACGACGAATTATTGGGATATCGCGCCATGGCTTCCTGCCGAGTTGTCGGAGTACGTGGCGGAAGTGCTAGGCACTGCGTTCCTTCTTGCGAATCTCAGTCGCTTCGGGCTCGACACGGTCAAGCGTGAAGAGCCGGTAATCACAAGCGACTTGGACACACCCTATGGCACCTCTTTCGCTGTCATTGCACAAGCGTCGAAAACCAGCGTCGGCACGTTGCACGAATTGAACCCCGAATACAGCGCGGATACCGTTCCTGTGGCAAGTTTCAAGATGACGGTCCACGTTCCCGCGGGGAGCTACACTCGCGCGAAAGGGATGCTTCCGTTGGTTATGCAAGGCGGAGGATACGAGCCGGTCGTCGATGCCCACGACGCGCAGCCGCCCATGCGCCCCTCGATGCGCCCCTCAATGCGCGAAGATATCGTTACGAACGGCAACCGCACGCGTATCTTTTACAAAGTACAAGAAGGCGATACGTTCGCGTCTCTCAGTCGCCGATATGGAACGCCTGTGGAAACCATTGCAAGTGACAACGCGATTGACCCCACCAGCAGCCTTCGGCCAGGGCAAACGCTCGCCATTCGCATCGCCGCCGGCGCGCCTTCCCCCCCTTGAGAGCATGTTTACCAGCCTGCTGCGCGAATCGATGCTTCGGTTGGGCGCTACGGTGCCTGCGCACGTACCACAACGTACGCTTACGCGGGCTCCTCGCGCCCGCCCTAGCCTCAATTCGCTCGCGACGGCTGGTAAACATGCTCTGAGGCCCACTTCCAGCAGCAAATTCCAAACCAATGACGCCTAACGAATGGCGATTCCAATAGGATTCCATGCTTCTCGTCGAACCGCGTGCGCTCATTGAAAAACTCACTCCCATCTGTCGCCGTGCGTTCGAACGCGCTGCTGGCGCGGCGATGACGGCACGGCATCGAGAAGTGACCGTCGAGCACGTGCTACTCTCTTTGCTCGACGAGAGCGAGAGTGACTTTGCCGCCCTCATCGAACACTACCGCGTGGACGTAACCCATGCGCGTGCAGCGCTTCATGAGTACATCGGGGAGCTCGGCGCCCGCAATACCGGCAAACCAGTGTTCAGCCCGGTGCTATTCGAATTGTTGCAAGATGCATGGCTGTACGCGTCCGCCGAACTCGGGGCTACGGCGCTGCCCTCCGGGGCCTTGCTCACGCGGCTGCTCGTGGCGCCGGATCGCTACACAGTTGCGCCGCTCGATGGCTTCGACCAACTGCCGCGCGACGAGCTCCGTAAGGAGCTTGGTCGACTGACCTCGCATTCTGTCGAAACAGCAAGCAGCCCGCGCGTTGTCCAAGACGGCGAGACTCGCGCGGCGGGCGCCGTTGCGGCGGGCGATAGCGTGCTCGCTCGCTTCACCACGAACCTGACCGAGCGCGCGAAGAAGGGCGAGCTCGATCCCGTGTTCTGTCGCGAAGGCGAGGTCCGGCAGATGGTCGACATCTTGTGCCGGCGTCGGAAAAATAATCCCATTCTGGTAGGTGAGCCCGGCGTCGGAAAAACGGCCATCGTCGAAGGTCTCGCGCTGCGCATCGCTGCCGGAGACATTCCCGACGCCCTCAAAGGTACACAGGTCGTCGTACTGGATCTCGGCGCGCTGCAGGCCGGCGCGAGCATGAAGGGTGAGTTCGAGAAGCGCTTGCAAGGCGTGATTGTCGAAGTGAAGGCTTCCTCGCAACCCATGATTCTGTTCATCGATGAGGCTCACACGTTAATTGGTGCAGGAGGTTCTCAGGGAGGCGGTGACGCTGCCAACTTGCTCAAACCGGCGCTCGCTCGCGGAGAATTGCGCACGATCGCAGCAACCACGTGGGCTGAATACAAGCGATACTTCGAAAAAGATGCGGCGCTCGAGCGACGATTCCAACCGGTCAAGGTCGACGAACCGTCCATCGACAGCGCTGTCGTGATGCTGCGGGGATTGGCTCAACGGCTCGAAGAAGCCCATGGCGTTACGATCCGCGACGAGGCCGTGCGCGCGGCGGTGACGCTCTCGAGCCGCTACATCTCCGGTCGCCAGCTGCCCGACAAGGCGGTCGATCTGCTCGACACGAGCGCGGCGCGCGTTCGGGTCCTTCGAGGCGCAACACCGAGTGTGCTCGAGGACACGAGCGCAAAGCTTTTAGCGCTCGAAAGCGAGCGAAACGCTTTCGAACGCGATTTCTTGGCGGGGTTGCCCGTCGACGAAAAAAAGCGCGCGGCGATCACGGCAGCGTGCGACGAACTCATCGCCAACAAGCGAGCTCTCGAAACGCGCCTGAGCGAGCAGCGCGATCTGGTCGCGAGCATTGGGGAGCTCCGCGAAGCCGTACGCGCCGGAGCCGCGGAAGCTTCGGGCACGGTGCAGAGCGACGATCATGACACAGAGGCTCGCGCATCGCTGCGCGCAAAGTTGGGCGAGTTGCGCGCCATAGCTCCGCATGATCGGCTCGTGTTTGCCGACGTCGATGAAGAGCTCGTCTCGGCGATCGTGGCTGATTGGACCGGCATCCCTGTTGGCCGCATGGTCAAAGACAACGTGCAAGCAATTCTCTCCATCGAAGATCGTCTTCGCGAACGCGTGCGCGGCCAAGACTCGGCCCTTGCCATCATTGGGCGTGAGCTTCGATCCGCCCGATCGGGCCTCAAGCCACCGCATGCCCCGCTCGGTGTCTTTCTTCTTGTCGGGCCGAGCGGCGTCGGCAAAACGGAGACGGCTCTCAGTTTGGCGGATTTGCTGTTCGGCGGAGAGCGTTTCGTCGTGACGATCAACATGAGCGAGTTCCAAGAGCGCCACACGGTTTCGCGTCTCATTGGTTCGCCGCCAGGATACGTGGGTTATGGCGAGGGTGGCGTTCTCACCGAAGCCGTGCGTCAAAGGCCGTACTCCGTGGTCCTTCTCGACGAAGTCGAGAAGGCCGATCGCGAAGTGATGAACCTTTTCTACCAAGTATTCGACAAGGGAATGCTTTCCGATGGCGAAGGTCGAACCATCGACTTCGCCAACACGGTCGTCGTTCTCACGTCGAACCTCGCAACGGATTTGCTCGCGCGTGCGGCCGATCCAGAAGGGGACGTCCCGCCGTACGAGGATCTCATTGCGCTCGTGAAACCGACGCTAAGCGAATACTTCAAGCCGGCGCTCCTTGCGCGCATGACCGTGGTTCCGTACGTTCCGATCCGGCGTGATGCGCTCTTGGGAATCGTAGAGCAAAAGCTCGCGCAGGTTGGGGCGCGCATGAAGGAAGCACACAGCGCAGATCTCGTCGTCGAAGACGCCGTGCGCATCGCGATCGCCGCGCGCTGCCGCGAGGTCGAAAGCGGCGCTCGCAATGTCGATCACATCTTGCGAGGGAACATTCTTCCACTGCTGTCGAATGCGATTCTTCGCGGCATTGCCGAAGAGAAGGATTTTGCGAGGTACCATCTTTTTGTGGACCCTGCATCGGGGCAGTTCCAATGCCGAGGGGAGCAAGCCTAATCGTCATGCAACCGCACGCCTACCCATCGATATTCGCGCCACTCGCTATCGTCTTCGTAGCGCTAACCAACGCGTCATGCGGTGGCGCAACGACACCGACGCCACAAGCACCAGCGCCGTGCCCAGTGCAAAGCGTCACGGTATCGGTTCTTTCGTCACCGACGATCAATCGAAGCCCTGAAGGCGAGGCGCGCCCCGTCGTGGTTCGTTTCTACCAGCTCAAGGAAGATTCTCGCCTCAACAATGCGTCGTTTGAACAAATATGGAAGGACGAGAAGACCACGCTCGGCGACGATCTCGTTTCGTCACGCGAAATGGACGTTTTCCCGGCGACTCGAACGGACTTTGCGTTCGACCGTCCGCCGACCGTCAATCACGTTGCGGGCGTAGCGCTGTTCGCCGCTCCGGCGGGTCGGGCGTGGTTCTCGGTGTTCGACCTTTCGCCTGTTCCCGAACCCGGAAAGTGCGCACCCGCGGTGTGCGCTCCGGGCGACGAAAGCTGCGAGAACGCGGGAGCTCATGAAATGCATCTCGTTTATTATGTTGACGGCAACAAAATCGACGACGGCGTTGAGCACCTCGACGACTATCCAAACCCAGGGAAAATGAAATCAAAGGCACGTAGTGGAAAGTGAGACCTGCTTTCGGTGGCGTTGGCAATCGACGCTGCCAATCGACGCTGTTAGGGAGATGTTGAGCCTGTGAATGTCGGACTTTCCATAAAAGGGCTCGATACGACGCACCGTGTGCCGCCTTTCGAGATCGTCTTCCGACGATGTCCGGTCATCGTGGGGCGGGATGATACGGTCGCAAGCTGCGTTCTGAACGATGTTCGAGTCTCCCGCATTCACGCAAGCATTGACATGCGAAATGGACAAATCTGCGTTCGTGATGCAGGCAGCAGAAATGGAACATTCGCCGGTTCAACGCGGGTTGCTACCGAGCGCTGGACGCCGCTCGGGCCGCTCGAGCGGCCATGCGAAATTCGTATCGGTGATTGGATCCTTACGCTCTCGGCGCACGAACTGACCGACGCCTCGGCGCCCAGCAGCATAGACGACTTTTTTACGTCTATCGACTCATTGCTTGCTGGAACGATGATTGTGCCCAACGTTTCCGCGAGCGAGCCACCCGCTGGGCACGCCGGCGTACACACCCAGATCAGTTCGCGTGAGCCTATGACGGAGCTCCCGCGCTCCGTCGCTGCGATGCTCGCCGCGCGCCAAGATCTCTTTGAGAAGATCATTGCATGCATCGAATCTGCGGCACCGGCGAATCGCGCGAACGTAGTTGCCAGCATCGTTCAGATGTACCCGGTGGTCGAACAAGATCCTATGCTGCGCGCTCTGGTCGAGCAGCGAAGTGGTGTTGCTTTGAAGCACACGGTGGAATCGAGTTCGACGCTCGCCATGCTGGAGCTCGCACGATGGTACGTGAACGGTCAGCGGCAACCCAATACGGCAGAGGAAATTTTCATCTTCGCTCGCAAGTTGAAGACAGGCATCGACGAGCTACTGCTCGGTCTCGTACCGCTGTTTGCTGGGCACGATCGGTTCGAGCAGCAGATGGCACTGCGTTCGGATTCGGACGAACTGCCAGCGTCGTGGCGCTTTCCACGCACACCACGAGAAGCGGCGTCGCGTCTGTTCGATTGGCGCACGCCGTCGGATGATGCCGTACGGGCCATGCGAACCGACCTGGTAGATTTGACCATGCACCAAGTGGCCATTCTCAATGGCGTGATGCGTGGCGTGAAAGTCTTGCTCGAAGAGCTCGCGCCAGAAGCTATCGAGCAAGCATGGCATGAGCGGCACATGCAAAAAGGCTTCTGGGGACGCTTTTTCTCGAAGCTGCGTGTACATCATGACATGTGGGCGCTCTACTGTGAGCGTCACAGTGACTTTGCCGACGAGGAGAACGAACGATTCCGTGTCATTTTCGGTCCGGAATTCGCTGAAGAATACAAGCATTCCGGCGAGGCTCGCGTGAAGATCCCGTCGATGCCGTCAGGTTTGGAAGCCTCTGCCTCGACCTGGGCAAAGCCGTCCATTGGACCAGGGGTTATGCCTCCCCACGCAGCGCCCGCCATGCGCAAGCAGCAGCAAGGCGCCTCGCAATCTCAACCTCCCGGGCAAGCGGAAACCAATGATCCTGGCACTCATCCCTTACATCCTCCCTATCGTCCAAACAGAAACTAATGCGCACCCGTTCCATCTCCTCGCTCACAACTCTCACTTTAACATTACTGCCGGGACTTCGTCCCGCGCTGGCACGTTTCCGCTTCGCGGAAAGCAGTCATGTTAGACTTGTCTCGAGGGGGCGCGGAGCCCCCTCTTGCCCGCTTTGCGGGCAATTCACCCCTCCGCGAAGTCGCTCCCGCGACTTCGTTAGCACTATTGCCGGGCAATTCCCGGCAGTAGTGCTAACGCTTGCTGCGTGCTTGTTGTCTGCCAAAGAAGCGCGCGCTGCTGACACCGAACGCAGCAGTGGATGGCAAACCGCCACGACCATCACGATGGCCGCCGGGGTTGGCACATCCCTTCTCATGCCGCGTGTATTTTATTCTGATCCGGAGACGACTGTGGGTTGGAAAGCCCGATGGCACGTATCCGTCTTTGCACCCGTGCTCGCGAACGTCTCGCTGACAATGGCGAATGAATTTGCGCTCAAAGACCAGCTAAAGTCGTTTCGCCCTGGCTGCGATAACACGAATCAAGGTAGTGGTCGCTGCCGAGACTACGGCTCGCTCTCGTCGTTCGCATTTCTTTCGCTCTCCACCTTCGGACAGACAGGGGTCACGTTCGTCGTCGACACGATAAAGTGGAGTGGAGGTCGCGTGAACGTTGGCTCCCTCCTTGGGAATATTGCGCTTCCTCTCGTTTTGTCTGGCCTTACGGTCGGCGGGCGCGCGGCGGGCAACTGGGAAACCGGGCAGCAGGTCGTTCTGTCGAGCCTTGCCGGGTTCGGCACCGGAGTGATTACGGGTTTGGTGTATTCTGTGCTTCAGAGACCGGAGTGTGGGTACACGGGCGCGATGATTTGCTGGTAACTGGACCGCTTGCAAGTTGACGCGAGTTGTACTTATTCCTTGTCCAATTTACCGACCAGGCTCAGCGTGAAGAATGCACCCATGTATTTGAAATGCGGGCGCACCTTCATGTCGATTTTGTACCAACCTGCGTCACCTGGCACGTCCGTCACTCTGATTTGTGCCTGACGCAACGGGCGTTTGCCGCGAACGGCGGGGGTTGGCGATTCCATATCGGCGACGTATTGGCGAATCCATTCGTTTAGCTCGGATTCGAGATCGCCACGCTCTTTCGCCGTGCCTATTTGTTCGCGCTGAATCACCTTCAGGTAGTGAGCAATTCGGCACGCCACGAACAGATAAGGAAGCTGGGTGCCAAGCTTGTAATTCAGCTCCGCCTCCTTGCCCTCGGTCGACTGACCGAACATTTTTGACTTTTGCACGCTGTTAGCGGAGAAGAATGCCGCGTTGTCGGAGTCTTTCCGGTACGTCAACGCAATGAAGCCCTGCTCGCTGAGCTCGAACTCGCGGCGCTCGCTTAGCAGCACCTCGGTTGGGATCTTGAGCTGTTCGGCACCCATGGCCGTGTATTGATGCAGCGGCAAATTGTCCACAGTGCCGCCTGCCTGTGGGCCGATGATGTTCGGACACCAACGGTATTTGGCGAAGCTGTCGGCCAGCCGTGTGGCGAATGCGTAAGTGCAATTGCCCCAGAGGTAGGCCTCGTGGTCGCCCTCTACGGTTTCCTGGTAGTTGAACATTTTGACCGGCGTGGTTGTCGGTCCGTACGGCAGACGCAGCAGGAACTTTGGGCAAAGAAGGCCGATGTAGCGTGAGTCTTCGGATTCGCGGAAGCCTCGCCACTTCGTGTATTGCGGTCCTTCGAAGAGCGCGTCGAGATCTTTGAGATTCGGCAGGCTCAAAAAATCCTTCATGCCAAAGAATTGCGGTCCGGCCGCGGCGAAAAATGGTGCATGTGCCATCGCACCGACGGCCGCCACCTTTTGCAAAAGCGCAATGTCTTGTGGCCCTGGCCCCACTTCGTAATTCGATAGGATGGCGCCGTATGGCTTTCCGCCAAATTGTCCGTATTCTGATGAGTAGACAATCTTATAAAGACCACTTTTCGTGATTTCCGGCGCGTCTTCGAAGTCTATGAGAAGATCTTCTTTGGAGCAGTTGAGGAGTTCAATCTTGGTGTTCTCTCGGAAGTCGGTGCGATCGACCGCGAACTTGAGCCCGCGCCACGTCGACTCCAGTTTTTGGAAATCGGGGTTGTGGAGGATTTGGTCGACTTGCTTGGAGATTTTTGTGTCGAGCTCGGCGATCATCGCATCGACGAACGCACGGTCGATCTTTTCGGATGCATGCTTGGGCGTGAGAAGCTCGGTGACGAGCGCCTGAATCCCCCGTTTCGCGACGGCGTATCCATCGTCGGTCGGCGGGAGCTTCGTTTCGTTCAAGATGTCGTCCAGGAGCGAGCCTTCTGCAATGGATACGGAAGCGCCTTGCCTTTGCTCGAGCGTGCCGGATTTCAAGTCGCTCATTTTATTAACCTCTTTCTTTCGGCGGAACACCGAGTTCGCGCATTAATTTGTCGCGCTGCTCAGCATCGCCGAGCAAAGCTTGCAGTTTCTTGCGAAACGCTGGCACGTTGCCGAGCGGGCTTTTGAGCGAGGTGAGCGCTTCGCGCAGTTCGAGAAGCTGACGAAGCTCCGGGACTTGTTGCGCTACCGCATCGGGCCCGAAATCCGCGAGCTTGGTGAAATGAAGCTTCACGGACAGCTGTTCGTCAGGCTCTCCTTCACTTAAAGCGTTCGGCACGGTCAAGTCGAGACGAAGATTGTGCTCGGCAAGGACTTGTTGGAAATTGTCTTTGTCGACGTTGACGGGTTTTCGCTCCTCGAGAGGACGCTCGTCGGGCTGGCCCGTGTAGTCGCCGACGAAAAGCATTTTCAGCGGCAGCTCGACCTCGGACTGACGGTCGCCGGTGTCAGGCTTGTAGGTGATGTTGACGCGTTCTTTGGGTGCAACGGATTGATCATCAGACATGCTTGTAAACTCCAACTATAGCAGTGACGAGATCAGTCATTCTGCCACCGCAATCGAAGCGCGGCACGCGGATCGACCGCGAGAAGCCTCTGGAAGACGGAGATTTCCGTGGAATCGCGAGACGGTACATTGGTAGATTCCGCATGAATTTTGCGCGATGAAATGCGCATTGTCTTCAGAAAACCTTCGAACGCTTCGGCCGAGAGCGTGGGCTCCCATTGCTCGAGGGTCTCGGTGACCTGTGGGAGTATCCGCCCGTACAGAGCGAGTGCAAGGTCGATGCGCGCAGAGGCTTGAGCCTGCTTAGCTACTGCAAGATGCACGCGAAAGCGGCTGCGCGCGTCCGAGAGCCGTTCGGCGTTGGCAAGTGCATCGCCGAGCGCGTCGTCGACGTTGCCCGAAGCGAGCTCGGCGATCATGTCGCTCATAATCTTTTCTGAGGCAGGGTCGACGGCGTGAACCGCGCTTGGCACTGGCCCTGTTGCGCTGCCCCCCACGATTGCCATTTCCTGCTCGATCCAATCGAGCGTGTCGGGCGCAGCAAAGGGAGTGCCCGTCGAGAAAAGCAGATGCAGAATGCCCGGAGCGCGCTTGAGAAAGGCGACGAGCTCACGCCCCACGGCTTGCCGAGCCGCCCGATACTCTGCCCCCTTTTTCTCGAGTGCAATGGCTGAAAACCGATGCGGATCGAGCCAGAACACGTGGTTTCCGACGGCGTCTTCGGCAGCGTCGAGAAGGGCGTCCCATTGGCCTGCATGCAAGAGCGTCGTGATCTCTTCGCGATCGTGATCTTTGGGGCCACGCAAAAACGTCTTGCCCTGCTCGACTTCTGGCGCGTGTTCGACCGTGAGCCATGCAGCAACACGCGCCATGCGATAAGGCCATGGTGAAGTTGGTGCCAGGTGGCGCGCGTGACGGGCGATAGCCGCGAGAGGCTCTCGCAATTTTCGTGCGCTGTCTTGGGCGCTGTCGAGCCCGGAAAGCGACGACGGGTCGAATGCAATGTTGGCGATTTCCGGGGCGATTGCGGGGGCAGTTTCTGGCGCGATTGCGGGCGGCGGGGCAGCGGGCGTTGGCCCGTTTGGCTTGTTGGATGTTGCGGCAGAGGGAGGTGGGGGTAGAGCCACCGGCTCTGGCAAATCTGGTAAGCTACGAATTTTCTCGCGTACCGACAGGCGTAAGGGTGAAATCCCAGGGTCTGCGTTTTGGAGCAGATCGGCAAAGGATGCTCCGGCCTCGGCAACGAGTGATTCGAGCGCGCGCACCGTGTCGGCTTCTGCAGGGCCAACAGGCATTGCGGTAACGCGTTTTGCCAGGGCTCGCCAGAGCCAATCGATCTGCCCAGCGCGGGCACGAATGCGCTTGAGCGGAGGATGAAGCAGAGGCCAATAGGCCTTGCTCAGCGCCACGCAAAGTGCAATTCCCTCGGCGACGCCGCGCCAGCCTTGCACTTGTGCCTTCGCAACTGCGAGCCACGTCATCGCGCGCAGATCTTTGGAATCGTCGCGGAGCACGCGCTCACACTCGGCGATGACATATGCCCAATCGGGTGCTTCCGCGGTGAGTGCGGAAAGCTTTTCCAATTCTGCGCTGAGGCGCTCGAACCGCGGATCGTAAGCGAGGTCTTTGCCCGCAGGCGCGTCCGCCGAAATGGCCGCGAGGAGCGGGGAGGTGGGATCGAGCGCCATGCCTTTTTACCGGAGGAAGGTTGGATCGACTGCGTAGAGCGCGAGTTGCATGGCATTGGGGTCAAATGGAGACTGGATGGCGATGGTTCCGGTGGTCACCATATGGACCCAGAAGTCACCCGTCGTTTCGAGACGGAAAAACACGACTCCGGGCTTGACGGGGAGCGCCGTTGGCGGGCGATGCTCGAGCGCGATGTGCGCGCCGTTGACCGCGGAGTTGAGAATACGACCGATTTGTGGGAGCGATGCTATCTTCGTCAGCTTCGGCACCTGGTCGCGGACTTGGGCTTCAGGATACTTTCCGCTCACCGCGAGGAAGAATGCAAACTGGTAGATCGCCGAATCGCGCAATTTACCCACTCGCAAACCGTTGTCTTGCTGTTCGAGTGGGATCTCGACATAGCGCTCGGCGATGACGCGATCGAGAAGTGCGAGCGCCAAATTGAACATGGGCTCGAATACCGGGCCGATCTCTAGGAATTTGAAGCGAGGGACGTTCATGGGATCGCCCTGAGCGTCGAAGGTGCAGAGTTGGCCAATGAGTTGCGCGAGAACCGCATACGCTTCGCGAGGTGGCGTGGACGGCTTGTCGACGACTTCCGCGACGAGAGGTAGCAGCCCGTTGAGCGTGTGCAAGAGCCAGAATTTGGCTGCGTCGGCCGCATGAAACTCGATGACTGCAGCCGATCGTTGCCGACGGCTCGATGCAAGCCCTTGCTGCTTTGCGATCATGACACGAAGAAGCCGGCGAAACCCTTCTTGCAAGAACAGAGAGGCGCCGATTTGCAAGACGGGAGGGACGAAGGTTTCGCTTAGGACCACCGAGCCCGAGGCAGCGCGCACGAGCTGCGCGATGCGAATGACCTCGAAACGATCGACTGGTTCATCGCCGAAAAGAATACGCAAGTTGTTCCCGGCCCATTCGATGGAGCGTTCGTCCATACCCGAGTTGAGGTCGACGACGGTGGTTTGCATGCGCTGGTAGCGCGCTGGGCTCGCGGGGTCGCCCTTGAGATCGACATTCGGGGCTTGATCGTTTTCGCGGGCAAGCCCCACGTACACGTCGAGCGGGCGAAGCGGGCGGCCTGCACTTCCCTTGGTTCCGAAATCGCCGAAACCCTCGTAGCGACGCGCAGGGAGCGAATCTGCCGACCCGTCGCCAACATCGAGGACCGTACCGTCGGGCAAGACCGCTTTGAGTGTCACGACGCGCACTTCTCCGGTTTGCAGGGCGCGCGGATCGATGTTGAGCTCGAGGAGACCCCAGTCTTGAGGACTTACGGCAGCCAGCCGACGCGCAAGAAGAAGCTCGTGGTACTGGTCTTGACGCTGCAAGTGATGGGGCTCGAGAAAGAGCCCATCGATCCACAAGGGCTTACGGGGCTGCCGCATGAAGAGGGAAGAGAGGGTACTCTATTCGTGCAGCGCCCAACAAGTCTTACCCATGGAGCCGGGTGTCGAGATCGCGAGGCGCTCCGCCAGCGTCGCTGTATATTTACAAAGAATCACGGACTGGCTCGGCGCGAAATTGTCTGCGTCTCTGCAAAGCGAGCTTGCCGGGTTGCGCGTGCACCGAACACGGGTCAACGTAGAAGTATTGCTATTTTACCCTCTCATCTTTTCACCCAGGAATTGAGCTGTGAATTCAACTGACTCCATATTTGGACGCGTGGA
>WQZB01000030.1 GCA_009780955.1 Polyangiaceae bacterium
ACCTTCATCTCCACCACGAATCGCTGCTCGGCTCTCTATTTTTCTCGATGATGGAGGTGAGCACCTGCGAGATTACCTCTCGGTAGATCTCATTGGTAATCCGGGCAGCCTCGCGGCGCTGCGCTACGACGAACCCCAGGTCGACTACGTATTCGAGATCATCGGCCGAAACGGACCCACTCCACTCGCCACCTTCGAGAATGGGTGCAATGACGCGCCGGACGCGCGGCTCTTTGAGCTTGTCCACGAGCTGATCGAGGTGCGTGTCGCGCCGGAGAATGAGCGGCAATGATCCGGTTGCCCATGACGATGTCGTCGCGCGCCGCCTGGGCCGACTGAACGCTGAATCGCATCGTCTCGTAGCGCCCCTCTGCGTTGAGCCGGTCGACGATCGCCTGCAGCAGCGTCGTCTTCCCTGTCTGCCTGGGAGCGTGCAGGACGAAGTACTTCTCCGCGTCGATGAGCTGCTGAATCTCGGGCCAATTGATGCGCGCGAAGGAGTCGATGCTGTAGTGCTTCGCGGGTTGGTTGGGGCCAGCGGTGTTGAAGTGTCGGTTCATCGGTATCGCTTCGGAAGGACCTGCGGTGGGCTCAGAGGAACCTTTCCTCATCGGCCGTAGCCGACCCGCCTTGCGCCCGCAAGCGCTCGTGGAATCGGGACGAATGATCTATAAGCGCGTCGTCTGCCCCAGCGGGTACACCATTACGTCGACAAAATGCGCAACGCCGCCGGAGCACCGCGCTCGCTCGCAATGGCATCTCCGGTGAGGAGCGTAGCGTGCGCGACGAGTTCGACATCGCCAAGGAATGCCGGGGCGCCGAGTGCGACAAGCTCGATCCAACCGTCGGGTCCTTCAACGAGCTCAAACCGTTCACCGAGAAGGAGCGTGCGCCCAAGGCATGCGAGGTAGCATTCGCCACCGACTTCGATTTCGACAGCACCGCCCAGAGCGCGGCTCGGCAGAAGCTGCAAAGGGACTTCTCGACCGAGCCGGAGATCGAGTTCGTCGTTCATCGGTAGCATGCCCGCGAGATTCGTGCCGCGAAACTGCGTGCCGTTGCGTGATTGGAGATCTTGCACAACGACGCCTGCGGCCTCGCGTGCGATGCGCAAGTGGCGACGGCTGACGGCGCTCGACATAACCTTGATGGATCCTTCGCTTCGGCCAACAACGACCTCATTGCCGAGCACGAGCTTCCATGTCTCAGAGCGTGTTCGACAGCCTGCTGCGCGAAATCGATGCGTCGGTTGGGTGCTGCGCTCCGTGCTCAAAGCCGCAGCAGGCTGTTCCGCGCGGTGCTCGCGCTCCGCCCTAGCCTCGATTCGCTCGCGACGGCTGTCGAACACGCTCTCCGAGTCAACCTCGACGGCGACGATGGGTGCCATGGCGCGGCGCGCACGCAAGCTTGATGCGCGCTCGCGAAGCGACGCCTCGTCAACGCTGGGCGGCTTGCCGGCCGAACCATGAAGCAGGTCGTCCAACGCGGCGAGTGCTTCGCGCCGTTGCCCGCACGAGATCAAAAGGTCAACATCTTTTGCGCGCTCGCGAAGCGCACGAGCACGATGCTCTTTGTGCTCCTCGCTGGCGAGTAGAAATTCGAGGCGTTCGATGTCGCCTGCAGCCTGCAAGGTGCGCGCTTCGCCCTCGATGTCGCCGGCTCGCGCATAGGCTTCGGCCGCCTTTAGCGGCTCGCCGAGATCTTCGAGCTCGCGTGCCGCCAAGACAATTTCATGACGAAGGGCTGCGCTTGCCGCGGCCCCGCCGGCGAGCGCCAGAAGCAGTTCGGCGTGCTTTCGCCTGGCTTCGTTGCGTATCTGCGCCGCTTGCGGAGACATGGGAACCATGAGTGATGCCTGCGCATAGAATTGAAGCTTCAATCGCGGTTCCCGTTCGCTGTCGCCGCGCAGCAACATGATTCGCGCGGCTTGTTCGGGCTGCCCTGTCTGACCATAGAGTTCGGCGGCGCGCGCGAGATCGCCTCGCAACTCGGCTGCCTTGGCGGCATCGAGCGATTGGTTTTTACCGAAAATTTTGTCGAAAAAAGCCATCAGCCTTGCCGTTGTGTCATGCCGTAATCCAGGCGACACTAATGTTCTCTATTCGAATGGATGGACAACGCATGAACGACACGATGTTTGAGCATAGCCAGGCCTTCGAGGCCGGTGAAGTCACGGGCAATGTTCGGCTGGGCAAGCTCGAGGCGATGTATGAAGAACTCTTTGCCGAGGTGATCGAAGACGGAATCATCACCCAGCAAGAGCGCTCGCAGCTCGACAAAATGGCCGATAATTTTGGTCTCGATCGAGATCGATTGCGCAAGCTCGAACAGGCGCTTCAAGCGGCCTACGAAGCTCGCCACCGCGTTGTCATCCGCGATCTGTCGGCCGACGAGCGCGCTCCAGTGTCGATTTCGCCGCTCGAGCCGGCGACCGATCAGCGAACGCTTGCTCTGCAGCGTCGTGTCGCTTTTCTCGAGGCGCGAGTGCATGATCTCGAGCGCGAGCTCGAAGATGCGCGGTCCAGCGTGGCAGTCGAAGTGGATTTTTCCGACGTTTCGGCACGCCGCGACGTGCCCGACGACGACCCTGCCGAGCTCGCGCGACGGGTGCGCCACGATCCGCGCGACGATGTGAGTCTGCACGCGCTTTTTCGGCTTGCGAAGAAGACGGGTGACGTCGATCGCCAATGGTGCGTTGCTCAGTGCCTAACGTTTCTTGGCGCAGCGAACGCCGAGGAAGCGGCATTGTTTGCAAAACACAAGGAATCGGTGCTCATTCGGCCGACTGCGTCAGTCACGCAAGACGCTTGGCGACGCCTCTTGTTCCATCCCGAGCAAGAGCCGCTTGTCGGCGAGATCTTTGCGGTCGTTGTTTCGGCCGTTCTTCTTGGGCGGCTGTCGGCGCTTCGGCGTGACAAGCAGCTCGTCAAGCTTGACGCTGCGAAAAAGCAAGATCCGAGCACGACCACGCTGCACGCCGTGCGAAGCTTGCACTGGGCTGCGGCGATCCTTGGCATGCCGTCGCCTCCACTTTATGCGGATGCTGACTACAGCGGGCTCGTTGAAATGGTGCCCGGTGTGCCGCCGTCGTCTCGCATTGGTGCGGAGGCCCTCGCGGGGCGCTCGGCCGCCGAGCTCGCCTTCGTTGCCGGGCGCCACCTTGCGGGCTACCGCGAGGAGCACTTCGTCAAGTTGCTTGTGCCGTCGGCGCGCGGCCTCGAAGATGTATTCCTTGCAGCGTTGTCGATTGGCAACCCTGGTCTGCCGATGAGTGCACCCATCAAACAGCTCGTTATCCCCATTGCGCAGGCCATTGAGCCAATTCTCGATGCTGTCGCCGTCGATCGGTTACGCGGTCACTTTCTTCGCTTCGTTGAAGAAGGTGGGCGTACCAATCTTCAGCGCTGGAGCGACGCAGTCACTCGCACTTCAGCACGCGCCGGTCTTTTGCTCGCCAACGATCTCAAAGCGGCCCATGCGGTTTTTGCGCTCGAAGACGAGGCCCATGCCAACGAAAAAATGGATGATCTCATAAGCTTCGTAGTGAGCGACAGGTACGCCAAGCTACGCAAGCAGATCGGCATTGCATTGGGACCGCTTGCGTAGGGGCGCCATTTATGGCGCCCCACCACGCCATTTTGGAATCCATTTCATTGGTCATACCGAGGGCGCGATGAATCGCGCCCCTACAACCAATCAAAACGCATTCTTCGTAGGGGCGTATGGCCATACGCCCCTACACGCAACCGCCAACACAACGCCGATCGTAGGGGCGGCCCCCTGTGGCCGCCCCCTCACGGTGCTGCAGCGAGGCTGCCAATGCGCCGTGGTTCGGCCGCGCCAATCCAAACGTTACCGAGCTGGCCGATGGCGGGTGCATCGGCGAGGTGACCGCGCTCTTTCAGCGTGTAGCCCATCGTCGTGAGACGCGTTGCAACGTCATCGATGATGCCATCTTTCTCAAAGGCAACGACATCGGGCAGATGCTGAATGTGAAAACGCGGAGCGCTTACGGCCTCGCCAACGTCGAGACCAAAGTCGATGACGTTTGAGATCTCCTGAAAAACCGAGGTGGTAATCGTTGGGCCGCCCGCGGCTCCGACGACAAGCTCGATGCTGCCGCTCGGACTTGTCACGATGGTTGGCGTCATGGAAGAGAGCATGCGTTTGCCCGGTGCAATGGCGTTGGCTTCGCCTTGCACCAGACCGAAGCCGTTCGCTTGACCAGGCACCGAAGCAAAATCGTCCATTTCGTTGTTGAGGACGAACCCAACGCCTTTGACCGTAACGCCCGAGCCGTACCACCAATTCACCGTCGTGGTCATGGCAACGGCGTTTCCGTCGGCGTCGACCACCGACAAATGCGTTGTGTGTGGCCCTGTTCCACTTGGAACGCCGGCGCTTTCGATCTCGCTCGATGGTGTGGCGCGATCGGGCGCGATGGTGGCGCGCTGCCTGGTTGCCCACGCTTCCGATAGCAGCTCGCCGAGCGGCATTGTCACGAAGTCTGGATCGCCAAGCTTGGCATTGCGCGCGGCAAAGGCTCTGCGCATTGCCTCGAACATGTAATGAAGGCTGGTTGGCGACTGCCAGCCGAGCGCGTGCAGATCGTAGCCGCTCACGATGTGGCAGATCATGGCGAGCGTGACGCCTCCGGAGGAAGGCGGCGGCATCGACGCAATGTGGTGCCCGCGATAGGTAAATTCGATGGGCGTGCGCCACTTAGGCTTATAATTTTTTAGATCGAGGGAAGTGATGAGGCCGCTTTCGGCCTTCATTTGGTTGACTATGGCATTCGCTGTTGGGCCTTCGTAAAAACCTTTTGGACCTTCGTTCGCGATTCGCGTGAGCACGGTAGCAAGTTCAGGGTTTTGAAAGAGCGAGCCATTGCTTGGCGGCGAGCCGTTCGGAAAGAACAGCGAGGCGCTTGCGGCATGCTTCTTCAGCCGCTGCCCGGAAACCTTGAGTGTCTCGAGAAAGCCGTCGTCAACCACGAATCCCGCAGAAGCGAGCTGGATCGCCGGCGTGAGCAATTCGCGCCATGTCTTCTTTTTCGAACCAAACTTGTCATATAACTCGAAGAGCCCGGCCACGCTTCCGGGAACGGCCGACGAGCGGATCCCCTCGCGCACGTCGGGGGTTGGCTTGCCGCTCGCGTCGACAAACGTGTCGCGCATGACAGCAGCAGGTGCTACTTCGCGAAAGTCCAGCGCGTGCGTGGCGCCTTTCATGCGTGCGATCGCAAAGCCCCCTCCGCCAATGTTGCCAGCCGTTGGGTATGCAACGGCAAGGGCAAAGGCGGTGGCAACAGCGGCATCCACGGCATTGCCACCAGCCGCGAGCACGTCACGCCCAACCTTGGAAGAAATCGCGTTGTCGGTCACGACCATGCCGCGCATGCTCTGCACAACGACCGGCGTGCGGTACGGCCAGTTCGGAGGCAACTCGGTAGTTGCAGGCGTTGCAAGCCACGTGTTGGCTGACGCGCTTGCAACGCTTGCAACCGGATCGGTTGCAGCCTGGATAGTGCCAGCCTTCGCTGATGTGCGAGCCGTGGGCGCGGCAGCGCACGACGACGCCACCGCCACGTTGACGGCAAGGAATGCGCAAAGCAGTTGACGTTCGGCAAGGCGAAGGCAACGCATGGGAAAAACTTTATTACGCTTGGTTGCTGCATGACTCTAGTGCCGGGTGGCACTAGCCTTGTTTTATGGCTCACGCTCGGAGTGGCAGGTCACTTTTGCTCGATCCTCGCTTCCAGCTCAAATGGGCGGGGTACCTCGTCGTCGTTGTGCTGCTCGTCATGACCGGCCTTGGCATCGTCATTGCGCGAACGGCGGCTCACGCCTCGGAAACCGCGCAGATTGCCGTGACTCAAGCCGAGCAAGCTTTTGATGAAAGCAAGACCAATTCGATCCTTGCCAAGCGCACCGTCGAGTTGCTTGCGGCTGACAACCCTACACTTCATACCTTGATGGACGAGTCGCTCGAAGCAGTCGACGCGCAAGCCGAGAAAAATCTTGCCAACGTTCGGCACAAGCAAACCGAGATTCAGCGCGATTTACACATGCTTCGCGCGCTGCTCATTGGCGCAGGAGCCGCGCTGCTCATCTTGCTCAGTATCATGGGCATTGTCATCACGCGCCGCATTGTCGGCCCCGTGCACAAGATGAAGCGCCTTCTGCGCCGCGTGAGCACGGGCCGGCTCGTCGTGGGCGAGCGCCTTCGCCGTGGTGACGAGCTCGAAGATCTCTTCGACACATTTTTGCAGATGACGTATTCGCTCAAAGCCATGCACGTTGCACGTCTTGCGACACTCGACGATACGATTCGGCGCGCAGAGGCAGCGAGTACATCGCACGATGTTCTCGCCGGCTTGCGCGTGCTTCGCGCGCAAATGGTGCTCGGCGTCGAACCGCGCCGCGCCTCCAACCTACCGCCTCCATCAGCTCAAGTTTGACCATGCGCGCGCTCGTCCTTTCCGCCATTGACAGCTTGTGTGCCGTGTTCGAAGAGCACGGTTACAACCCAACGCCCATCATCGACCTCGGCGTGCTCGTTGCCAGCGCCGATGGCAAAGTCGACGACGACGAGCGGCAGCTATTGCGCGAGATTTTCCAGGCGCTGCTCGACACAACCATCAACGCGGACATCGTTGATCACATGATCACCGCAAGCCTTGACGTCATCGAAGCGGCCGGCACCGAGTCGCGTGCACGTCTCGTCGGTGCCATTCTCTACGACTGTGATGGCGTGGAATCGGGAATCGAGGTGGCGCTCGCCGTGGCGTTCGCGAGCCATGGGTTGTCCGCATCCGAGCGCAAAGTGATCGATCGCATTGCGCGTGCTGGTCACTTGCGGAAAGCCAAGCTCGAAGAACTCATCGCGCGCGTGCGCGACGCCGCCGAGGGGAGCGGCCCAGCGAGCACGCGCCGCTCGCTTGGCTCAAAGGCGGCGACGTAGTTACCCGGTATACGCCTCGTCCTGCTCAATGCGCGACAAGACCCAATCGTACTCCCCGCTCGTTACCTTTACGCGGCAATATTGGCAGTTCCCAGCCATGTTGATATTGAGTGGCGCGCCGCAGTTCGGGCATTGCTTATCGCCTTTGTCGGTAGGCTTTTTCTGCGCGCCGCGGATGAGCGTCCAGTATTCCGAGTAAGCACGCGGGCGGGATTGGCTGCCGGAAAGGAGTTTGCCGTCTTCTGAAATCGTAAAGTCGAGACCTGTGGCGTACAATCGTACAGTCACGGAATCGTAAAAGGCATCGGTGGTGGCGCTTGCGAGCTCGACGTGAGTGATGCGTGAACCGTCGGTGCGGTTGATGCACTTTGCGGCGCGGTACAAATCGATCCAATAAAGCTGCGATTGAAACAAGTTATCGCTCAAAAAGGGGCGCATCTTGGCCGGATCGCGTGAAACCCACCCCGCGTGGAATTCCTGAAAAATAAGACCAATTCTCCCCTCTAGGCGTGCCCATTGGAAGGTTGGATCTTTCGCTTGAATTTGCGAAAAAATGGCGTGTGCGTTCGGATCGACAACGGTGGGGAGATTCGTTCCTTCTTCTTGCACATTCGACGTAAGCAAAGGGCCGCGCAATTCGCGTTCGACGAGCTGCAAGGACGTGATGGCCCAGTCTTTTTGGGTAGCCGCAATTTGCGTGTGACAGTAGCCGCACGTCGTGCCGCGCATGGCCGAAAGCGGCCCACCACAGTTGGGGCAATTGAGGGTGCGTGCTTTGTCGGGGGTTCGCGAGCGAGCGCCGGCCGCGCGCACGAGCGTGATTTTTTCTTTTGCGAAGAAGCGCTGTTCACCGTGCGGGCGATAGCGCTCAACGTAGTTTGATTCGATTGTGACCGTGACGATTGCCGAACCGTCATCGTGAACGACGACGTTGTCGTAGGTCAAAGATCCAATGATGATTCCCGTCACTTCAGTGATGCGGCTGTCGCCCCGAAGTACCGCGCGAACATTGTCAGCAATGTAAGGTGCAAGCGCATCGAGGCCGGAGGCGCCGCGCGCGCGGTGCATTTCAGCGTAGAGGAAATAAAGAAAATCCTCGAAAACAACGATGGAAAATGCCGGATCGGTGCGCCGAATTGCCTCGAGCTCGGGCCTTATCGGGTGGTTCGAAACCACTGGTGCAGCCACGCTGGCAAAGAACGAAGCAGGGTTGGCAAGGAGTGAAGCAGCGCGGCCAACGGTCGACCACTCAGAACCCGCAGATCGCTTTTGTGATCGAGCGCGATACGCAATGAAAAGGATCACAAGGACGACGGGAATGCCGATGAGCGGGTGCTCGAAGCAAAGCCAGATGAGCAAGCCAATGCCGTCGCCGCCGCCACCACCCCCACTGCTGCTGCCTCCTCCGCCGCTGTGGCCACCGGAATACGAACTGCCCCCGCCCGGGCGTGACGCGGCCGCGAGCCCTGCATCAAGCAACATCGCGACTGCAATCACCACGCTGATCGTGATTGCATGTGCGAAATTGCGCTTGCGCGACATCATTGCGAAGCAAACCCTACACGATCTCGTCGGGCAGCTCATTGACGTCGTCGTCGGCGTGCGCCATCGTCGCGCCGAACGCGCTGCCAAGCTTCTCGAGTGTTTCAGCAAAGGTCCGCATGTCCAAGCGTGCGAGCGCTGCTTCGAGAGTGGCTTTGGTATCGTTGGCAGCTTGATTCGCTTCGGCCGTCACGCCGGTGTCGGTTACGATGGCAACTATGCCTTCCACGAGCGCAACGAACACAAGAACGCCCGTGCGCCCTGTCGTGCGCGTGATGCCTAGATCATAGAAAGCCGCTTTGGCCGCGATGTTTACTGCTTCTCGGCGCTTGCTCGTGCGAACGAAAACTTTTCGCACGGGCGGCAAGGTGCGTGAGAGCACGAAGCCCAAGACGAACGCGACGATGACATCGATGGGCATCCAGTTGACGGCAAATTCGACGGGGTGAAAGAGAAGAACCATGAGCGCGGCGAACGCGAACAGCGCGCCGACGATCATGTCGCTCTCGGTGTAGCTTCGAACCTGCTTTCGAACCGTGATCACCAACTCGGCCGACGTGTGCGATTCGAACTCGCGCACTGCAGCAACGGCTCGGGCTTTCGCACGCTCGTCAAGAAACGCAACGCGGTTCGGCAAAGGGGATGCCGCTGTCATCTTTCTAGCTTTGGGAGGTTCGCACAAAAACGGCGCCCGTTTTTCCCGCAGCGATGGCACGACGAAACCCAGCGTCACGGATTTCACCACGGCTGACGAGTTCTTCGACGAGCCCACGGGCAGGCGCGAAACCAAGCGATGCGAGGTGAGCTTCCAGGTGGTGCGCAGTTGAACCTCTGCCCCCGCGCTCGGCAAAGTGCTCGAGTGCAGCTTG
Source organism: Polyangiaceae bacterium (assembly GCA_009780955.1). Classification (GTDB taxonomy): domain Bacteria; phylum Myxococcota_A; class Polyangia; order Polyangiales; family Polyangiaceae; genus Labilithrix. The sequence goes on from WQZB01000030.1 coordinate 9,375, forward strand.
CACTTGTTGTGGATCTGCGGGCTCGAGCGGCTGCGGCTCGCTTTGGGGCTCGACGGGTGCCTCTACTGCTACTGCCTCGGTGCTATCAGCTGCGAACGCCATCTTTTTAGCGCTTCTGTTCGCCGTGGCTGCGGGCATGGCTTTGCCTGCTGCCCATTGCGCTCCTTGTTTTGCAGCTCCCACGCCTGCGCGCTTCGTCGGGTGAGGTCGCATGGTCAATGGCGCCTCTTGCGTAACTCTGGGCGCCACGTGCCTGTTTGCGTAGGATTCACGCGCCGCATCGCGCGACGATTGGGCGAGCTCGGTAAGTTCTTCGAGTGAGGCGCGCTTCAGTGCCGCGAAAACTTGGGATGTGAACTCGGATACAAGGCGTGAAAGCTTCTCGCGGAGCATTAGCGCGACATACTCCGCCCTACGGGAGTGATGCAAGGTCGGCGACAAAAATGCCCAAATTTGGAATATGCCGCGACAAAGACCAGCATTCAACTTGCGGATTCGCTCTGATAAATGAATCGCAATGTTGCGTTTGCCCCTGCCTGGCTTGTCCGCCGGCCTTGCCGCCACCGCTGTTCTCGCTGTTCCATTCGCTGCGGTTGCCCAAGAGGAGCACTCGCAGCCTCCCGCCGAATCTCCCTCCACGGCCGAACCTCAGGTCGAATCTCACCCCACGCCCACGGAAAATGAAGAAAAGGAAAAGGAAGAGCACGTAACGGACAGCGCGAAAAAGCATCACGAAGGCGAAAACGAAAAGGAAGAAAAAGAGAAGGAAGGCGAGGGTGAAGAGAAGGAGCCCGACTGGGAAGTCACGGGCGATTTCGTTGCCGGCGCGACCACGATTGACGTTCTTTCAGAAGGCAGAGGCGGGGCGCCTTCGGCCTTTGACAGCACGCGCATTGCCGCCTATTCGCTCCTTGTCGGTGTCGAGCGCCGGCTCGGCGAGCGGTGGAAAGTTGGCGCGCGCATCCCGCTCATCGACGCACACATTTCTTCGCGCACGGGTGCTTCCGACTCGCGGTCGGCGCAGCTCGTTGGAAATCTCGAGATCGAAGGCGCTTACATTTTCGCCAAGGGCGAGCACTGGGAGATCGAAGGCTCTGTCGAAGTCGCGCTCCCAACCGCGGGTGGCAAAGAGCAGCCATCGGCTCACGAGCTCGCCGACGAGCCGGACATGGAATTCAAGTCCCGCTCGATTGACAGGTTTGCAGCTGCGCGCGCCGCGTCGTTCACGCGAGGATTGTATTCGAGTTCCTTGTTCGAGTCGGGCCGTCTCGGCCTCGTGCCGCGCATCAGCGCCGTGGTTCGCGCAGGCAACCTTACGGTGGTCCCCATGGTGAAGGTTGAAAACCTCATTGATGTGACGGGTGACGCGGAGCAGTCGTACATCGGCGAGATCACCGGCGGAGTGCGAGGTTCGTACAAGGTTGCATCCCACTTCGAGCCTGGGCTCCACGTCTTCATCAACGCCCGCTACACGTCGCCCGCCGAGTTCGACGCACTCGTTCTCGAGCCGTTTGTGCGTTTTCCCGTGGGGCCCGTCATCCCGCAGGTTGCTGTACTCGTGCCGGTAGCAGGTGACCTTGCGGACGACAAAACATTCGGAGTGCGTGCCGCAGTTACCGGCGAGTTCTGAAGCCCGCTTTCGATTTGACGCGATAATAGGCAAATTTCGTGATCGCCTCGGGTCCGGCAGCCACTTCTTTTGTAACTTATTTGGCCCACGCGAAAAGACTGTGCGATTGGCCGAGGCGTGAGCACGATGCCTTCTCAAGGGGAAATCGTCGTCGGTTTGGACATCGGCACCACGAAAGTGTGCGCCGTCGTCGGTGAGATTGCCGAAGACGGCATCACGATTCTCGGAGTCGGGTCGGTGCCATGCCGCGGCCTGCGCAAAGGTATTGTCAGCAACATCGACTGGACCGTTCGATCCATCAAAGACGCCATTGAAAGCGCGCAAACCATGGCCGGTGTCGAGATTCGCACCGTGTTTGCGGGTGTTGCGGGTAGCCACATTCGCTCGCAAAGCTCGGACGGCGTTGCGGCGGTTGCCGGCGGCGAAGTGACGCGCGCCGATGTGGACCGTGTTCTTGAAGGCGCGCGCGCCATTCCAGTCGACGCAGACCGACAAATTTTGCACGTTTTGCCACGCGAATACATCGTCGACGTTCAAGATGGCATTCGCGACCCCGTCGGGATGAGCGGCGTGCGCCTCGGCGCCAAAGTAAACCTTGTTACTGCTGCAACGAGCTGCGTGCAGAACGTCATTCGTTGCGCCGAGCGATGCGGGCTCGTCGTGGCCGATGTCGTGCTCGAGGCGCTTGCAAGCTCGGAGGCCATTTTATCCGACGACGAGCGCGAGATCGGCGCTGCGGTGGTCGACATTGGCGGTGGCACGACCGACATCATTCTCTACGTGGATGGCGGCATTGCCCACGCGAGCGTCGTGCCTGTGGGTGGCAACAACATCACGAACGACATCGCAGCCGGCCTTCGCACGCCGATGGCGGAAGCCGACCGGCTCAAGCGCCTCTGCGGATGCGCGCTCGGCCGCCTCGTTTCCGACGAAGAGGAAATCGAAGTTCCTGGCGTTGGTGGTCAGAAGCCGCGTCGCACACCGCGTCGTGTTCTCAGTGACATCATCGAGCCGCGCGTGGAAGAAATTTTCGCGGTGGTTCGCAAACGCATCGAAGACACGGGTCTACTCGAGCAGCTTTCGGCCGGCGTCGTGCTGACGGGGGGCGCGGTGTTGCTCGAAGGCACCACCGAGCTCGCCGAAGAAGTTCTCGGCATGCCCGTTCGTATTGGCTTTCCAACCGGCGTTCGCGGCATCACGCAGCTCGTTCACGGTCCGCAGTACGCCACGGGGGTTGGCCTCGTGAAGTACGGCGCGCAGGCGATTGCCGACGGACATGCCCGCACGGCGGATGTCGCGCAATCGATCGTGCGTATGACAGCGGCGGCTCGCAAAGGAGTCGACGAAGAGGTCGAAGGCACGATGCCAAAGTCGCAATCCAAGTTCTGGGAGTGGCTCAAAGCAGCATTCTAACGCCAAGATTCCAAATCGTGCCGTGTGCATGATTGTGATTCGGCACATCCTCCGGGAGGCACAGCGTCATGAGTTTTTCGATTGAGTTTGCGGACGACACCCAAGAATATCAAGCTCGCATCAAGGTCATCGGTTGCGGCGGCTCCGGCGGCAACGCGGTCAACACGATGATCAATTTCGGCCTCGAAGGCGTCGAATTCATCGTGGTAAACACCGACGTGCAGGCACTCAATAGCAACGCCGCGCCCACGAAGCTCAACATCGGAAATGCGGTCACCCGCGGCCTCGGCGCCGGCGCCGATCCCGAGCGTGGTCGCAAAGCGGCCCTCGAAGATCACCAACGCATCAAGGAACTGCTCAGCGGCGCCGATATGGTTTTCGTTACGGCCGGCATGGGTGGTGGCACCGGAACGGGCGCGGCCCCTGTCATCGCGCAGCTCGCGCGGGAAGAGGGGGCGCTGACCGTGGGTGTGGTCACCAAACCTTTCCTTTTCGAAGGTCGTCAGCGATCGCGTCGCGCCGAAGCGGGTTTGGCACAACTTGGCGAGCACGTGGACACGCTCATTACGATTCCGAACCAAAAGCTTCTCATGCTCGGCGAAGACGACCTTTCCTTCATCGATGCATTCCGCAAGGCCGACGAGGTCCTTTTCCAGGCGGTCAAAGGCATTAGCGATCTCATTACACAGAATGGCATCGTCAATGTCGATTTTGCAGACGTAAAAACCGTCATGAGCAACATGGGCCGTGCACTCATGGGAACGGGGATCGCCAAAGGCCAGAACCGCGCGCGGCTCGCGGCGGAAATGGCCGTTAGCTCACCGCTGCTCGACGATATCTCGGTGGACGGCGCGATGGGTGTACTCATCAATGTCGTGGGTGGGCCCGACCTCAAGATGCGCGAAATTCAAGAAGCAGCGAGCCTCGTTCAAGAGCAAGCGCACGAAGATGCGAACATCATCTTTGGTGCGAGCATCGACGAGTCGCTTGGCGAGAATGTCAAAGTCACGGTCATCGCCACGGGTTTCGATGTGCTCGAGCGCGTGCAAGCCATTGAGGCACCCGTGCGAGGTTCGATTCCCAGCTCCATGCAATCGGTGCAAGCGCCAATTTCTACGATGCACGCGATGCCCCCGTCGTCCATCGCGCAGCCGCAAACGCAGCACCGTCCGGTGTATGCCCAGCCAACGGCAAGCCGCGCAAGCGAAGCGCTTCCGGCTTTCTCGAGCCGTCGTGCAACGCCGGCCCAGGTTCATGCGCCCTACGACTCGCGCGTTCAACCGGCGCCCGCCGCGCGCATGCCAGTGCGTGATCGCACCCAGGCGTCGTTCCCGGCTCTCGATACGGATTGGGATATACCTGCATACCAACGCAAAGGCCGTTGAGGGCACCCACAAGGGGTGCCCCTACGATGGATTCCAAAATGCCGCCGTTGGGCGCCATGAATGGCGCCCCTACGTGTTGGTTGTAGGGGCACCCCTTGTGGTGGGTGCCCTTTATGGGGTGGCCGCTTTGTCGAGCCACTCGTCGAGCGCGCGTGTGACGAGCGTATTGCCGTCTTGCGTGTATGACGCAAGTTTGTCGCGGCATGCGGGAATGGCCGCTACGAAGTCGAACACGGTTTTGGGATCGTTCAAGGTTTCGGCGAAGTGGCCGAAGCCTTCAAGGGCCAGGTAGCGCGCATTGACGACTTGCTCGAACTGCCGCGCGACAGGGACGGCGAGCATGGGTTTGTGCAGGTACACAGCTTCGCCCATGAGGGTGAATCCACCGCCGGCCACGACGCCGCGGCACGATGCCAGATCGTCGATGAACTTGGCTTCGCTGAAAGGCTGATAACGCAGATTGCCTTCGACGATTTCTTCGGCAATGTTGCGTTTCATCCCGTAGATTCTGCACTCGATCCCTGTTTGGGCCAGGGCACTCGCGAACGACTCGTTGCCTTCGCCCGTTGTGTAGATGAGCAGGTGATTGCCCTCGGTGCGCTTCGCGGCAAGGATTTCGGGGCGAAGAATTGGCGGAAACAAGCGTGTGCGCTTTTTCCGCACCGGCGGCCGGAAAAATGTCGTGATGAAATATTCGTCGCAAAAGGGCAGTTTGCTTTTGATGAAGGCTTTTGTGACCGCAAACTCGGTGGGGTAAACTTCGACAATTTCGTCGGGCAGCGTGCAGCGGTTGATGATCTGCATGTTGTCGATCGACAAAACGGGCAGATTGTGTGCTTTGCCGTAAAGGTAGGCCCACGATTCGAAATCGCTGATTGTGACCTGAGGGCGAAAGCTTGCGATGAGCTCGAAGTATGCCGCAATGTTTTTCGGGATTCCGGCAAATCCCGCGATCACGTTGGACCATGCTGTTTTGCCGACCCGCATACGGTTTTCTTCGTAAATCATATGCAGGCCGTGAATGCGATTGACGCCATGAAACCGCTTGGCCAGAAATTCGACCGCCCGCCCTGATGCCATAATCTCGACATCGTGGTTTTCTGCCATTAAATGCTCGAGAATCACGCGCGACCGCATCGCGTGTCCCATGCCTTCGCCCACAACACCGTAAAGAATCTTCATCGCGTTCGAAGCTTATCGCGAATCACACTTGACGCGATCTAAAGGCGTGTGACTTTTACGCCGAGTTGCTCGGCTTCGCGCACGACCGTTGAAAGCCCTTCGGTGCATGACGCGTGCACGAGTTCGTCGGCGGCTCCGATCCACGAAAGCGTTTCGCGCCGAGGTGTTGTCCCGAGGAAATGCGCGTCGAGACCCCAGTGCTGCGCCTGCTTTTGAAGGCCGTCGCGCGCGGGACCATCGCCGAGCACGACGAGCACCGGATTGTGCGCGGGCCTCATCGCAGCCACATAATCGATCACTTTGTCGACGCGTTTGCTCGCGACGAGTCTGCTAGCGGTAACATAAAGTCGACGGGTGCCGATCGAACGTCGGCGTGCACGGACCAAGTCGGTCACGTCGATCATCGAGAGCGGGCTCGGTTCGATCACAACGAGCGACTCGACGCGGGCGCGATCGGCTTTGGCGAGCGCCGACAGCAACGTGCCCGCGAGATGCTCGGAGACAAAGCGCCATCTTTTGGCTCGGGAAGCGAGCGCTGTCACGAGCAGCGAGCGCGCACGCTTCGGCACGGCACAAAGAAGGCGCACGTCGGCGCCGTGCGAAACGAGCGTGAGCGCGGCGGCTTCAAGCCCGGACAGCGTGGCAATGGGCCAGCCCGATGGTAGTGCCCAGTGCGCAATGATTTCATCTGGCTTTTCCATTCGGATACGCATGGCTGCCGTGGCAACGAACATTGGCACTTGCCACGCAGAAAAGGGGTGAGCGCGAAGCCTTGCCGCAACCCCTGGCCACCCAAAGGCTTTGCCAGGGCGCGGCTTGAGCACCGTTACGCGATGGCCCGCACGCTCAAGCTCGCGAACTTCTGCGCGAACGAAGTGCCCGGAGGGATCGCCCTCGGTTGCCGGGTAGCTCGTGGTGACTACGCAGATGGTGCGCTTGGTGATGGGCTGCGCGAGGCATGAATCCATGAGAGGGGGTTTACCAGCCTGCTACGCACCGCGATGCGCGTAACGCGTTTGCTGGGCCCTGCGGTGCCTGCGCATGTACCACATCGTTACGCCAACCTCACCTGCATTCCTGAGTGCCGCCTGTCGACGTGCGCTTCCGGAGAGAAAGCGCACGTCGATGTGTAAACCCAATGCCTAGAAATGAACGCAGCGACCGCCCATTGCCAAGTACTTGAAGCGGGCCGGGCGCTCGTAATCATACCCAACAGGGTGTCCCTGCCATGATCCGCTGCGTGACCACTTCACACAGGGGATACCATAATCATCAACGTTACCGTTGTTACACGCCACGCTGTCGTAAGTAGCGTTGATCACGTTGCCTCCGAGGTCGGCGTGTCCCTTTGGCCCGTTACCAAGCGGGAAGCTCCCTGGCGGTGCAACGAAGATCGAGTAGTCGCTGCCGACCATCGTGTTCGGGGCGCCGTTCCAGTAGCCCCAGTAGTTGTAATTAAAGTTCGCATAAAAGGTCGGGGCCGCCGGCGGGACCGGCGGGGGTTGGTCGCCGCGTGGATCTTCCCACTCTGGATTCGTGCAGGTGTCGTCGTTTCCCTTCGGATCGGTATCGTGCGCGTAGCAGTAACCAACTGGAGTCTGCGGGCCCCACGGATACGTATTCCCTCCCCACGCGGTGTCGAGTTCGCTCCGCTTTGCAAGCCTGCCGCCGTCCCATGCGCAGAACGCTGCAAGCATGGGTGCGGTTGTGCAGTTGAGGGAGCGCTCATCGAGCATGTCTTGCGGATACTGAGGTGGATCTCCAAAGCGCGCGTTGACGTCGTCAGGCAACCAGTACGTACGCGCACCGTGGTCGCCGACGTTGCAGGCCCCATTCCCAGACCACGGCTCATAGTGGGAGTCGTTCCCGTGAGGGTCCGGACCGAGCTCTTGGTAAATTCCCGTGAAATCGGCAGCTCCTAGATGCCCATCGTCGACCCAATCCTTCTTGTTGTCGAGCGTCGTCGGAAGCATTAGCTCCCAGTTCGCGGGCCAATCCGCCGGCTTGTTAGCCGGATCCGTGAGCCATGCGCGCATGTTGCCCCCGTTGAGCGTCACGAGGTAATTGACGAACTGACGATAACGCCCCGCCGTAATATTGTATTTATCGAGTTTCACCGAGTTCGCGTCGGCGATGGGCAGGCTAGCGCAGCAGTCGTCATTCCCGTTGGGGCCGCATGTGTCGCCACCGTGGTGCGTGTCGCAACTGCGAGAAGAGGAGGAGGCACAAGTTCCTGCGTTGCAGTTCTTGCTCAAGCAATCGGCTGCCTTGACGCACGCTTGGCCTGCTACGCATCCGCCGCAAGATCCACCGCAATCGGTGTCGGTTTCGTCGCCATTTTTCACTTTGTCATTGCACGTTGCTGCGGCGCACTTCGAATTGGTGCAAACGCCGTCAGCGCAATCGTCTTTGCTCTTGCACGCCTGGCCTGCTACGCACCCGCCGCAAGATCCACCGCAATCGACAGCGGTCTCGTCGCCATTCTTCACTTGGTCGTTGCACGTTGGTGCCACGCAAACGCCGCCCGTGCACGAAAGGCTCGTGCAGTCGGATCCATCGTTGCACTTCTTGCCGACATCGCATGCCGGCGCGTGCGTGTCAGTGCCATCGCCCGACGATCCGCAATCGACGTCGGTTTCGTTGCCGTTCTGCACCTCGTCATCGGCAGTTGGTGCGGCGCATTGCATGTCGACGCAGACGCCATCCGAGCAATCGGCATTCGTCGCGCACTTTTGGCTCATCGCGCACGGTGAGCAACTGCCGCCGCAATCGACGTCGGTTTCGTCGCCGTCTTTCACGCCATCGGTGCATGATGCTGCCACGCATTGCGCTTTGTTGCAGTGCTGGCTCACGCAGTCAGAGTTCTGCTCGCATGCGGTGCCATCCTCGCACGGCGGCTCTGCGCATCGTGTTGGCGCGACGCTGCTGTCTCCGCTGTCTCCATCGTTGACGTTGCCGTCACTGCCGGCTCCCGTGTCGCTGCCCATAGTTCCATTGTTATCTCCGGGAGAGGAGTCGTCGGTGCCCGAGCTGCTCGAGCACCCGACAAGGATCAAAGCCGTAGTAATTAAGAGCGAATTTGGTATTCGGTGCATGCTTCCAAGATGAGCGCTCACCGTGCCTCGGGTCAAGGTGCAACACTATAAAAAGTGTGGCTTTTAGCCTACCTTTTGACACCTTGCACACGCTGCAAAAACTCGATGATTCAGCCTGGTGATGCGAGCACGCGGCACATGCTGGATCGATGTGGAACCACCCTGTTTCGCGTTCGGTCTCCGGCCAGCGTCTGCGTCGAACTCTTGCCGAATGGCACTTCGTAGCATGTTACCTGTGCCGCATGGGCAAAGCGGCGGACAACGTTCGCATCGTTGGTCGAATCCTTTTTCTCACCTGCGACGAATCGCGGCTCACTATGCAGCTTGGTGGGCAAGACTTGACGTACGATCCGTCGCTGCCGCTCATGTCGAACATTTCGACCGACGAGCTGACGCCAGCTTGGGCCTGCTATTATTACGATGAAACGCTCGCACGTTATTGCCTGGTTGGCTTGCGTGGCGGAAAAATTGGCAAAGACGCAATAAAAAATGGCCGCTTCTGCGCTGTTGTCAGCGGCACATCCAAGGGCTGCGGCTCCAGCCGTGAAACGGCGCCTTATAGCGAGCTTCAGGCAGGCATCAAGCTTGTCATTGCCAAGAGCTTCGAAAAAATCTACCGGCAAAATGCAGAGAACATAGGCCTCTTCACGTCCACCGATTTCGGGCTCATCGAGCGCATTCGCAGCGGCGAGCCAATTCCAATAAGCGAGTTTACCCAAGGGCTCGACCCGATCAGCACGGCCATTGTCGAACATGGCGGCCTTTTCGCCTACAACCGTGCGCGCCTTGCCGGTAAAACCTTACCGCCGGCCGTGACCACACCTGCTCGTGCCATGACTCTTTGCGAGAAAATTCTCGCGGCGCACCTCATGACGAACGCGAACATGGGCACGCTTGGCGCCGTGGCCGTAAAGCCAAGCGATGCATTCTTTGCTCGCACCGACGTTCGCTTTAGCCACGAATACACGACTCCGATGGCCGAGTCGCTTTTTGTCTCCGAGATGGGCAAGGGCGCTCGCGTGACCGACCCCGAAAGCGTGTGGGCATTTCGCGATCACCTTACCTTCGTCGATTCGATCATGCCGAAGGCTCATCGCGACATGGGCTTGGGCGAGCAGGCCCAAAAGCTTGCGAGCGTGCAAGAAGACTTTGCCAAGCGCCAGAATATCAAGCTTCATGGAGAGGTCTATCTCGACTGCCACGGTCGCGGCGAACGTGAAAGCCTGGGATCAGAAGCCATTTGCCACAACAAAGTCATCGAAGACATTGCGCTGCCCGGTCAGCTTGTCATTGGAACCGATTCTCACACATGCATGGCTGGCGCGCTTGGCTGTTTCGCGTTCGGCGTTGGCGCCACCGACATGGCGAATGCATGGTACACGAAAGACGTTCGCGTGACGGTTCCGCACACGGTGAGAATCGTGCTCGAGGGCGAACTTGCCCCAGATACGTGCGCCAAGGACGTCATGCTTTTCATCTTGAGCCAAGAGTTTTTCAAGAGCGGCGAAGGCATTGGCAAGGTGCTCGAGTTCGCAGGCCCCGGCGTTCGGCGTATGAATCTCGACGAGCGCGCCACGCTGACGAACATGGCGGTGGAAGCTGGCGGTTTTTCGGGCATCATCGAGGCCGACGAAGCCGTGGTCGACTACCTGGTTACGCAGCGCGGGTTGGGCGCCGACTTGGTTCGCGCGCGTATCGTCCGCGCCGACGAAGGCGCTGTGTATTATGCAACTTTCACGATCGATCTCGGCACTATCGAGCCCATGGTTGCTACCCCAGGCGATCCGCGCAACGGCATGACCGTGCGCCATCTCGTTGCGATCTCGGGCGCAGAGGGCGCGCGCATCGACATGGCCTACGGTGGCTCGTGCACGGGCGGCAAAAAAACCGATATGGACATGTATGCTGCGGTACTCAAAGGTGCCATCGCGAGGGGCAAAAAGGTCAAAGCAGGCGTGCGCCTGTACATTCAGTTTGGCTCGCAAAACATCCGCCGGTACGCGGAATCGAAGGGATACATCGATATTTTTCGTGGTTCGGGCGCCGAGCTCCTCAATCCTTCCTGCGGCGCGTGTGTCAATGCGGGCCCGGGCGTCAGCGGCTCGCCCGAGCAAGTGACAATAAGTGCTATCAATCGCAATTTCCCAGGTCGAAGTGGCCCCGGAAAGGTGTATTTAGCAAGTCCGCTCGTGGTGGCCGCGAGCGCGATCGCAGGAAAAATTGTCCGCCCCAACGAGGACCAATGAACAAGATTCAATCCAACGCCCGCGTTGTGCTCGACTACACGCTTCGCGGCGACGACGGCAAGATTCTCGATGCGAGTAACACTATTGATGGCCGGCCCATCGTTTACGTGCACGGCTACGGCATGCTTGTGCCGGGCCTGGAGGCTGCGCTCACGGGTCTAGGCATTGGAAACGAGAAATCGATCGTTGTGCCGCCGGAAAAAGCTTTTGGCGAACACGACGGAGAGCTCGTCCTCGAAATCAACCGCGCCGACTTCCCAGAGCTCACCACGGTGAAGGAAGGCGACGAGTTCGTTGCTTCGGCTCCAGGCTACGACGACATTGCCGTGCGCGTCGTCATGGTCAAAGACAAAACCGTGGTTGTCGATGCAAACCACCCGCTTGCTGGCATGAGGCTGCATTACCGTGTCAGGGTCGTTGAGATTCGCCCTGCTACCGACGAAGAAATTGCCCAGGCTGCCAAGGCGTTCGAGGAAGCCGGCTACGGCGCAAGCACCGAACCCACTCGCGCCCGTAGCCGTCGCAATGAGCAGCGCCCCGAGAACTAGACCGCTTTCAAGTTGACGCGAGGTCGAGGCGTTATGGGCTGCCCCCCACGTAGGGGCATATGGCCATACGCCCCTACCCGCAGGCACCAACGAGCCAACGCGAAGAGGCGGCGTCAAATCGAAAGCGGTCCAAGAACCCGCTCTTGCTGCCACTTGTCGCTGCGAGTACACGGAAGTTGTCCCATGACGCAGAAGAACGAAGAGTATTTGACTTTCGATGTGCGTGTTCGCGAGCGAAATCTCAATGCCGGCGCCATCACCGAGGCCGATCTCGAGAAGTACTACGCGAGTCTCCCCGATCTCGCCGATCAGGCGCAGCCCTTCAACACCTTGCAGCCGGCGCTTGCACAGCCCGAGCCCCCAATGCACGCTGACACGGCGCACGTTGATACAGCACGCGCTGCTGACACGGCGCATGCTGATACGGCGTACGCCGACCCAACCGACAAGAGCACATTCGACGCAGAGAACGCGCCAGCGCCAGAACCACCAGAACCAGAAGAGGCGCCATCGGAAGAACACGCGTTGGTCAAGGCCGACGACGAGGACTCTTCACCCTCTGAGGAAACAACCGACCCAACCACGTGAGCTTACGATGAACGACGAGACGCTTCCGCAGATCGACTTCGCGACGTTCATCTTATCGCTCAGCCACTCGGCGCTGATGCACCTTGGTGAGGCGCCCGATCCACTAACCAACCAGGTGCATGCCGATCTGTCGCTTGCAAAGCAGAACATCGACATCCTTGGTTTGCTCGAAGACAAAACGAAAGGCAACCTAAGCGGAGATGAAGAGCGGCTCCTTGCGCAAGTGCTCTTCGACCTTAGGATGCGTTACGTTGAGCGCGCGAACGCTGCGGACCGAACTGGCGAGCCCCCACCAGGGTAAGCAAATTAAGCAAATGGGTAAGTGCGGCTTTGCGCTTGCCTCATTTCTCGTCGTCGGTCTCGTCATCGGCAATGCGGCGTGCAAAGACAAAGGTACGCCGCGTTCCGATGCCTTGCCGCCGAACGCTTTGGCTGTGATCGGCTCGGCCTATGCCGCTCGGGCAAGTGACGCAAACGATGCGAACGAGAAGAGCGGCGCGGTCCAGCCAAAGGCTGCAGGCGAAATTGCGGGCGGTTTTGGTACGCAGGAGAATCCTGGCCCGCTCAAAATGGCGCCTGTCAGTTTCGCGCCGATCGCAAAACGCGCCGACCCAAGCGTGGTCACCGTTTACACCGTTGGCGACGACGACGGGCGTTTGCTTTTCAGCCGAAGGGGCAAGAGCCGCGCGCAAAAAGGGGTTGGCACCGGATTCGTCGTTGCCAAAGACGGCGTGGTTCTCACAAACAACCACGTGATCGATGGCGCCGACGAAATCGTCGTGCAGCTTTCCGACGAGCGCCGGTTCTCGGCGAAAATTGCTGGGCGCGACGCGCGCACCGACATTGCGCTCGTCAAGATCGACGGCGCAAACGATCTCGTAACGCTGCCACTTGGCGACTCCGACGCGCTTGAAGTGGGCGACTGGGTGGTGGCGATTGGCAATCCGTTCGGGCTTTCGCACACGGTCAGCGCAGGCATTGTCAGCGCAAAAGGCCGCGGGCGCGACGAAGTGCCACTCGACCCAACGGGCTATTACAATTTCTTGCAAACCGATGCGTCCATCAACCCAGGCAACTCGGGCGGACCGCTTCTCAACATGCGCGCTGAGGTTGTCGGCATGAACACCGCCATCCGCGCTGGTGGTGCGCAGGGCATTGGCTTCGCAATCCCCATCAACATGGTCAAGCAGCTCATGCCCACGCTACTCAAAGAAGGCCACATTACGCGTAGCGCACTTGGTGTGCGCATTCGCGATGTGCGCGATTTGTTAGACGTTGAAAAGCAGCAGCTCAAAGTGAGTGGCGACAGAGGCGCTGTTATCGAATACGTTGAACCGGGCGGTTCGGCCGAGAAAGCGAAGCTCGAGATCGGCGATGTGATTGTGGCATTCGACGGCAAGGCCGTTGAGCGCGGCACGCTTCTTCAGTGGCTGGCCAGCACGGCGGGTGTGGGCAAAAGTGTCAATGTTCGCATTGTTCGCGCAGGCACTCCGTTCGACATCAAAGTCACGCTTGGCGAGCTAAAAGAGCCAAAAGCAAAGGCACCTGCATTGCGCAAGCCGCCTCCGGCGTCGTCCGATCCCGACGAAGACGACGACTTCGCCCGGTAAAGGTAGTCGCATTACTGCCGGGAATTCCCCGGCAGTAATGTTACGCTGCGCTCGACATGCGCGTCGTCCAGTCAGCGCCATCGAAAGGCACTGAAGCATCGACGTTGTTTGCCGGCACTCGGGCAGTCAAGCACGAGCCGGCTTTGGGCGTTCCGCACCACGCTGGCGATAGCCAAGAGTCCTCGACAATGCCGCAGCGGCCGACCGTGAATACGCGCATTTCCGAAGCGTCCAACGCGAAGCAGGTACGGCAGCGGGAGGCCGAAGAAGATCGTGGACTCATCGCGAAAGCGCAGCAGGGTGACAAAGGCGCATTTCGGCAGCTCGTCGAGCGTCATCAGCGTCGCGCTTTCGCGCTTGCCTTGTCGCTGGTACGCGATGAAAGCGACGCGCGCGAACTTGTGCAAGAGGCCTTTCTCCGCGTTTACAAAAGCCTGCCAACCTTTCAAGGCAGCTCCAGCTTCTTCACCTGGCTCTACCGCATTATTACGAACCTCAGCATCGATCTCATACGCAAGCCTGGGCGGCAGCTTCCTGATCTCGACGAAACACGCTTCGAGTTGGACGATTCGCAAGAGGCCGAGTTCTCGTTCGTTGGCCATATCGATGGGGCCGACCCCGCCGATGTCATGCGTCGCAGGGAGATTGCCAATCGGCTCATGGCAGCGATGGACGAGTTGCCGCCTTATCACCGCAGCGTCATCGTCATGCGAGAAGTTGAAGGCCTCAGCTATGAAGAAATGGCGTCGACCATGGGCGTTTCGAAAGGAACAATCATGAGCCGCCTTTTTCACGCGCGGCGTAAGCTGCAACAAGCGCTTGCTGACTACTATGAAGAACAAGTTGGTCGCTTGCCCCAAGGCGTTCGCGAAGACAGCGCTCGCGAAGGCAGCGAAGGAGAAGACAAGCCGTGAGCCTCTCCGTCGAAACAAGAATCAAGCTAATGGCGTACGCCGACGGCGAACTCGAAGGCAGCGATCGCGCGGCCGTCGAAGCGCTGCTTGCGTCCGACGTGAACGCAGCGCGCTTCGTGCACAACCTGGTTTCGCTTGGCGCTTGCGTTTCACGTGGTCACGCGGAGCGCGACGGCGCAAAAGTAGCCTCGTTCGATGTCGCGGCGAGTATCATGAGCCGCATCGATTCGTTGCAGCCAACGGCCAATGAGCGGGTGCAAACCATCCCAGTGAACCAAAGGCGTGTTCAAAAGATCTCAAAACGAACCTGGCCAAAACGAACCTGGTACGTGGGCGCCGGCGGTGTGGCCGCGGCTCTGGCGCTGGCTGCTGCAGTTTTCGTGGTTGTGCGGCAGGAAGCGTCCACGGTGCCCGTGCAAATGGCCCTGAGTGCTACCGCGTCTTCCGAGCGGGCGTTGCCGCCCGTGGCCGAGCCCCGAATCGAGTCAGGCATCGACGAGGTCGAGGTCAACGCAGCCGATTTACCGGGTCAATTGGTGAGCCTGCTCTACCTTCCAAGCGACAACCCAGGTGACAATCGCGCCAATCAGGTATCAACGAGTGTCGTCCTTTGGGTCAACGAAACAGGAGAAAAGTAGATGGGGCTCGAATCCACTGCCGCCCGGTTGCACGCTTCCGATCGCCGGTGCATCGGTAGTCGCAATATCGCCGTGGGTGGGTTTGCTGCAATATGCACGTTTTTCGGCATGGGCACCATGCAAAGCGCACGAGCGCAGGGCGTCCCAACCGCCGAGGTTCTCGTCATTCACGGCACGCAGTGCGAAAAGCCCTCGGTCGATCCTGCCATTGGTGAGATGCCACCCTTGAGATACAATTGCTACAAGCTGCTCGAAAAAAAGCGGTTGCCGCTCAGCAGAGGGCAGGCAAGTTCCATGGCGCTTCCAAACGGGCGCACATTTCAACTCACGCTCCACGAAGTGACCAGCCAAAAGCATTACAAAGTGGGAGCCGCGATTAGCCAACCCAACGGCAAAGGCTTTCTCAAGCTTGCCGACATCACCGCCGAACCAAACAAGCGCTTCAACGTTGGTGGGTGGGCCCATGAGAAGGGGACCATCCTGCTCGGAATTCGCATCTTGCCGTAGGGGCGCCCCTACGGAAGCGGGCTATTACCAACCAAGTTGAGCGCGCAGAGCAGCAACGAGCTTGTCGCTCATGGCTTGCTGCTCGGCGACACTCGGGTGCCAGGAGCACCCGTAGCCGAGATCGCCGGTCTGCTCTTCGAACTCGAACATCGAGACGTTCGCGTCACCTGCCGCTTGCCGCGTGGCGATGACGTCGGAGAGGTAGTTTTTGAGCACCGTGCGCGCCGGAAAACTGGGATCATCGTCGCCAATCATCGGTGACACCGTCACCATGATGTGCGCGGCCGGGTACTTCGAGCGCACGAGTTCCATGAAGCTGACGTACGCGGTCTCGAACGCGGGTCCGGGATCGCTAAAGGTAAGGTCGTTCGTCCCGAGATCGATGATGACCGCATCCGGCACGTAGCTGAAATCCCAAACACTCGATGGATCGTTGACCAGGGCGCGCAAGTAGCGCTCGGGCATCTGTTCGGTCGTACCGTTATTGTAATCCATGATGATGCCAATACCGGAATAAGCAATCGTAATGTGCGAGGCATTGAGCGCCGCTGCCGTGAACGCCGGGTATGCATTCGGCTCACTCTCGTTGTCGAGGCTGGGTACGCAGGTTGGTCCAACGCCCAAAACGCCGAAGCCAGTCGCCACAGAATCACCCACGAACTCGAGCCGGTGTTCGAACGGCAAGGTGGTCGCGATCAAGTCGCGCCCCTCTGGCGTCGTAATACCGAGAAACTGCACGTCGCCTTCGAATGCTTCGGTGCGTCTGGTGACGATGAGATCGTGTTCTTGGTCTGCGAGGTTCTGCGCAAGGACATAGCTTTGCGCGGGTCCACCGGTCTCGAATGCTGCAGCGGCGGTGCCATCGATCGAGACATCGAACCAGTTCGCGCCGTTATCCGCGAGTGTGATGGCTACGCCGGTTCCAGAAAACCGCGTGCGGATCTGCGTGCCCCACGAGAAGCGGGGACCGTCGGGATCTCGCTCGTCGGTGCGGCCGATGATGTGGATCTGGGCAGGCGCCTCGTCCTCGTTTCCTCCGGCCTGAATCGGCGAGGTTCCGCCGTCTTCGCTGCCCGCGTCGATGACGCCCTGTCCATCCCCATCTCCGCCGTCGTGCTCGCTGCTCGCGTCGACAGTGCCTTGTGGGCCACCGTCACCGGTGACGGCGTTGCCCGCTCTTCCGTTATCCCCGTTGCTGCTCGAGCACGCGAGAACATACCCACCCAAACCAACGAGTAGCGCCAATGTCCGAAGTGTCATGCGCGGGAACGTACACACGGTTTTGCAATCGTGATGGTGCACGTTTGCTCGCACATTGGTCGCTGCGCCCTGCCAGCGCGCGCGATTGTCGCGACTGTGGCTTTAGCGGTCATTCGTCGCCGTTGCGATCGGCGCTCGTTTCAAACGGGGCTACGCGGGCACGGCCGTCGCGATCTACACCAAGCAATTCTTCGACACGCCTTTGCGCGCTTTCGAGTTTTTCTTGCGAAGCGCGCGAAAGCCGTACTCCTTCCTCGAACAATTGCAGCGACTCTTCGAGTGGCAAGTCCCCACGCTCGAGAGTTTGCACAATGACCGAAAGGCGCTTGATGGCATCTTCGAACGACAGATGGGGCTCATCGAGTTGTGATGGTTCACGCGCTTCGTCGTCATCGCTTTTTGCAGCGCTCCGCTTTGGATCGGTTCTTGGGCTCATCGAAGTTCACCCTCACTCGATGGCAGGCGGGTGGCAAGCACCAGGCGTGAATCGCCAGGCAAAAGCCCAGTTATGATGGCAAAGCCATCGTCATCAAAAGCAGTGGGAACGGCAAAGCCATCGCCGCGAACGACCGAACCAACATACGTGCTGTCAGGCCGAGTGCCGTTGGCATTCGTGATATGAAGCCACGCGACTTCGCGCACGGCGGGGGCACCTTCGCGGCCTTTGCGGTCAGTGCCTGGTCCATGTTTCAGGGCACGCTGCGCCGTTTGCCGCGTTGGCCCATCGGGATCGAGGCGCGCAGCCATTTCGAGCGTTGCCTTGCGAGAAGGCGACGACGCATCCATTGTGCGTTCTACGAGGGCCGCGACAATGGCGCGGCGCACGCTTGCATCGGTTTCGTAAGCATAGGCAGTTGCGAGTCGCCCAGAGGCGTCGGGCAGCTTCGATGCCCCGAGCCCGCGCGCCGTGTGTGCGCGCAGCACCGGATCGCGGTTGGTGAGCAATGCTTGTACATTACGCTCAAAAGGTTCGTTCGCGCGTCGGGCAAGCGCGTACGCCGCCAAAGCCATGTCAGCGCCGCCGCTTTGGGCGCGATCAATGAGCGAGCGCGTGGTCAGCACTCGATCGGGATCGCCGCCAAGCAAACCCACGGCCAAAAGCTGGCGTGTGATGGAATCGGTTTCCGTGCTCCATCGTGCAAGCAGGGCGCGCTCAATGCTTCGCGATGGTGGGCGTGCAAAGCTACCCATGATCGCTGCACGTCGAACTCGCGCGTCGCTGTCGCCCAGCGCGCTTTCAATGCTCGCATTGAACAGGGCAATGCTTGCGAACGTGCCAATGGCGCGGGCTTGCCCGTCGGCCGAGCGCGAAAGCCCGCTGAGCATGCGATCGACGGGTGGGTTGCGATCCCCACTTGCAAGCGCCCGCACGATGTACGCGCGCAGCCCAAGCGCGCCTTCGTCGTGCAGAGGCTTTTTGGCCATTGCGACGATGAGCGCGCCGGCGTTTGGCGCAGGGGATCGAGCAAGAGCCAAGGCTCGGGCATAGGCAAGCTCGGGATCCGTTGTCGGCGTTGCGAGCGTTGCGAGAACTGTGGCAGCTCCGGGATCAGGCGAGCGACCAAGGGCATAAATGCATGATACACGAATCGATTGCGCGGGATGCGAAGCGGCGCGCTCCGCCAGGGCCTTGGTGATGTCCGGACTTGAAACGCGTTCGGCGAGGCGCACGCCGTTAGCCACGGTGGCGTCGTCTTCGATGAGCCGCACGGTGGCTTTGAAGCGCTCGGGATCGGAGAGAATCACGAACACCTCGGCGGCCGCGCTCCGCAAGCGGGCTTCGCGACTGGTTGCAACGGCGCGTGCGAGCGCGATGGCGCCCTTGTCGCCAAGCTCGGCGAGCGCAACGAGAGCTTCGGCTTGCTGGCTGATCTCTCCTACGCCAGCAAGAAGCTCTAGTACTTCGATTGCACGCTTGTCACCGAGCTTGGCCAACATGACGATGGTTGGTGGCGTGGGTAACAGGCTCGGCTCGTGCAAGTTGCCAAAGAATTCTGGATTGTGTGGCGGTGCCGCGAGCAAGGCTAAAATGGCTGCGTTTTGCCCAGCGTCAACGACTTTCGCCACGTCGTAAAGTTGCTTGAGGGCGCGATCGACTCCTGACTGCGCAATGGCCAACGCCGCGATCTGCCGTGCCATCTCAACGAGGAGATCTCCAGTTTCGCCGGAACGGTCTAGTGCGTGCTTGTTCGAGACGATGGCGAAGAGCGCGGTGCGAGCGCTTTCGTAATCGGTAAAGCGAGACAAGGCACGCGCCAGGGCGATGAGCGCGCGCGGATCACTTTGTGTTGCCCGCGCACTTGTCGTGGCAACTTGTGCCAGAAGCCACACGGCTTGCGGAGTCGCGCTCGACGCGGCGCGCTCGACGCCGCGTAGTCGCTCTTCGGGATCGGCCGAATGCAAAAGGCCCCGTGCAACGTTGACGCCAATGTGCGCGCGCAGACTGGTACGACTCGCTTGTTCGGTCTTTGACTCGGCAGCCTGGCTCATGGCTGCGAAGCTGATGATCATCGCGACAGCGAACAGCGTTGAGCGAAATCTCACGACCTTCATGGATTGCTGGTGTCAGGCGCTGGGCAGCCGTTTTTCTTCGGATCGGTTGATGGGACGCCGGCCACATTCGGGCATGCGTCGTCTTTGTCGAGAATGCCATCGTTGTCGTTGTCGATGTCGGGGCAGCCGTCGTCGTCTTCGAAGCCGTCTTTGTCTTCGGGGATATCGGGGCATTGGTCGACGTCGTCGGGGATGCCGTCATGATCTCTATCGTGATCGCGCGGCGCCCAGCCAATGCTCACAATGCCACGGACCACAGGCGTGCCAATGGCTTGGTTTAGTCCAACCTCTGCACCGACGAGAACGAATGCATCACGGTAGTGACCAAGCTCGATGCGATTGCTTGCGCCAAGCAACACGGGCGAAAGCGCACTACTCCCCGGATCGCCGCTGCCGAATGGACCGACTGGGCCCGCTGGCAATGCACCGTGCGCGGCGATTTCCCAGCGCTGGCGGTTGTCGGAATCGATACCCAACACGCCCGGGCGAACCATGATGCCAAGGCTCCAAGGAACTTCGTTGCCAAAGCGATAGCCGCCGATTTCGGGCGCCGGCCAGGTGTGATGGTTGGTGCGCAGATGGTAGCCAAGGCTTGCTTGCACGGATGCGAACAGAAGCGTGTATTCTGCAAGTGCACGCGCGCTGGCGTTGACCGACCCTTCGCCCGCAAAGCTTGAGCGATCGCCCGTGGGCAGTGTGACGAGCCCAATACCCGCGAGCCCGAAGCCCCCGGCGTCGTTGGGCAAGAGCGTGCCTTTGATGGTGAGGCCAATGTCGCCCATGGCCGATTTTGGCACCTTGTCGCTGCTGCTGCCCGTGGCAGCAAGGCCCGGTGAACCTGTTTGGCCCGTTTGGTAAGCAACAAGCGGAATGTCGGCGCCAACCGCCAGCCGCGTGCCAATGCCAAGATTCGCTACTGCGTCGAAACCGAGTGCATGGTTGACGGGCCGCAGCGAGTTCATGCCCACGCCGGAATTGGAGAGTGTGACGGGCCTGTAGGCGTAGTTTGCAAACCCGGCGAAACTTAGAACGCCGGGCCCTGGAGTCATGACTGGCTCGACGACCATCGAGGCGCTTGGGTCGGTTGAGGGGCGCCACGTGCGTGCGTCAATCGAAGGCTGGTCTGCGTGCGCCATGGTGGGGGTGGCGAGCAGGGCGGCGACGCACGCTACAATGCTTGGCAGCCGGATCATCGCGAAAGGCAAAGAGTACGCGAGACCGCTTCCGAGTTGACGTGATTTCTTCGTTGGCGGCAGGGCACCCCACAAGGGGTGCCCCTACGAATATGCGTGTAGGGAAAGGCCTTGTGCCTGCCCTGCTCAACAAGGCATGGGGGCGTTCTTGCGTGAGTAGAAGTACCAGGTGATCGCGGCGCAGATGAGATAGTAAGCGGCAAAAGCCCACAACGCGGCTTCAGGTCCGTGAGTTATTCGGTTCGACATGGCAACGCTTCTGGGGACGAGGAAGCCGCCGTAGGCGCCGATAGCGGCGGAGAATCCAACCACCGCGGAGCCGAGCAGAACGCCTTCACGTTGTGCCGCGGCACGTTGCTCGTCAGTGCCATGGGCTGCTTCGCGCGTTTTGAGCGTCGAGAAAATCGTTGGAATCATTCGGAACGTGGAACCATTGCCGATCCCCGTGGTGAGAAACAGCACCACGAACACGGCAAAGCAGGCCGGGAAGCTGCCTTCGTGTGGGCCAAAGGGAAGCGACAAGCCGCCTGTCGTTTTCGGTAGGAAAAACAGCACGCCAAGCACCGCGAGCGCCATCACGAGGAAGTTCCAGAACGTGACGATGGCGCCGCCAACTTTGTCCGACAGCCAACCACCAACGGGGCGAATGATGGCGCCTGTGAACGCTCCTGCCCACACATAGTTTGCGATGGGCTCATTTGGAAAAACATTTTTCAAAAACAAAGGAAAGCCCGCGGAATAACCAATGAAGGAACCGAAAGTGCCTAGATACAGAATGCACATGAGCCAGTTGTGCGGCTCGCGAAAGATGACGAGTTGCGCACGCAGCGAAGCTTTGGCACTGGCAATGTCGTTCATGAAAAACCACGCCAGCACCGTGAACAAGACAATGAACGGAACCCATATGAAGGGTGCATTCTGCTGCCAGATCTCCGTGGTGGTCGAGGTGAGGCCTTTCTTGACGGTGAAGGGGAGCGCAGCGCCCAAGAGCGCTCCAAACAGGGCTATCTTGACCACCCGCGGCGCGACGAACTGCACGACCGACACACCCAAATTTCCGAACCCCGCATTGAACCCCAGCGCCGCGCCTTTGTGTGCTTTGGGATAGAAATAGCCAATGTTGGCCATGCTCGAACTGAAGTTGCCGCTTCCAAAACCGCAAAGCAGCGCCAAAATCATGAAGGTGCTGTAGCTGGTTGTCTTGTCTTGCACCGCAATGCCCATGCCGATGACGGGAATGAGGAGCGAGGCCGTGGAAATGGCTGTCCAGCGCCGCCCGCCAACCAGCGGAATCATAAACGAATAAAAGATACGCAGCGTGGCACCGCTGAGGGATGGCGCGGCGGCCAACCAGAACAAGAGATCTTCGTTGACCTTCGGGTCGTCGCTAAACTTGAAGCCAAGCCCTGGCAGGTTGAGGGTGATGACGCTCCACATCTGCCAAACAATGAAGGCCAGCATGAGTGCTGGCGCGGAAATCCAAAGATTTCTGCGGGCGATGGCTGCGCCTTCACGTTCCCAGAACTCTTTGTTTTCTGGCTCCCAGACGGTGAGCACACGGCCGCGAGACGGGGTGGATGAATCCATGTTCGAGGAATCCTTTTTGTTGTGCGAGTTGGGTATCGAAAGAGGTGCGCGCGCCGCTGCTAGTGCCGCCCGGCAACGTTGTCGGTGTTCCGTATTTCCGTCAGGTACATCCAGACGAGCGACACGCAAACAATGGAAAACATCAGCATGAATGTGGTGGACCGAATGTGAGTGAGATCAAGTAGCGCGCCGAACATAGGCGGCAGCACGAAACCACCGAGCCCGCCCGCCAGCCCCACCATGCCGCTGACTGCGCCAATGTTTTTCGGGTAATCGTCACCAATGTATTTGAATACGCTGGCCTTGCCGAAAGCCATGAAAATACCCAGCGCGAACAACGCGACCGTGAAGGGCACAACGGTGAGGCCGGGAATACTCAAAACGATCAGGCAGACGCAGCAGATCAACAGGACCCACAAGGTTGTTCGGTGCGCACCGAATTTGTCTGACAACCAGCCGCCGAACGCGCGCAAAACACCACCTGGCAGCGAAAAAACGGCCGCGAGCGCTCCCGCTTGGGGCAGGGTGAAATTGTACTCTCCCATGTAGTACTGGACCAGCCACAGGCTCAATCCCACGTAGCCACCAAACACAAAGCTGTAATATTGGCAGTATTTGAGCACACGCAGATCACTGGCTGTCCTGAGCTGGGCACCCACCGTGACTGATTTTGGCACGATATGCGCGGGATTGCTGGCGCTCATGAACCAGAAAATGATCACCGTAACCAGCATGGTGACTGCGTAAACGTGAGGAACCGCTACCCAGCCGTATGACGCGATCAGCGCATCTCGAGCTTTTTTATCTGCACCAAGAGCTGCGAGCGCGGCAGGTGGCGCCGCGCTCAAGCCATATGCCGCGATCAGCGCAGGTGCGACGAACTTGTTGACTGCTGCACCCGAATTGCCGGCGCCGAAAATGCCCATGGCCAACCCTTGCAGGCGCTTTGGAAACCAACGCGCCACGTAAGGCGTTCCTACCGAAAACGAGCCGCCCGCAAGCCCAGCGAACAGGCCTATGACGAGGAACTGCCAATATTGAGTGGCCCAGGCCATGGCCCAAATGCCTGGCACCGTGACGAGCATCAAGATCGCAAACACGATGCGGCCGCCGTATTTGTCAGTCCAAATGCCAAGTGGTACGCGAATGAGCGAGCCAGTGAGCACCGGCATAGCGGTGAGCCAGCCGAACTCCGTGCTGTTGAGACCGAGCTTCTGTTTCAGTGGGATGCCGATAACGGCGAACATCATCCACACCATGAAACAAACCGTGAAACTTAGTGTGCTGGCCGCCAGTACCGACCAGGCC
Organism: Polyangiaceae bacterium; assembly: GCA_009780955.1. Classification (GTDB taxonomy): domain Bacteria; phylum Myxococcota_A; class Polyangia; order Polyangiales; family Polyangiaceae; genus Labilithrix. The sequence goes on from WQZB01000030.1 coordinate 33,032, forward strand.
TTGGGAGGAACGTCAGGCTGGGAAGGAATAATTGAATTGTTCATGGGACTTCCTGTCGTGCATTACGCGCCGTACACCTAAACGGTGCTCCGAAGGCGGCGCAGAAGCAAGAGGAAGGGAGATGTAAATTCACAATAATTTACAATAAGTGACCGGCGTTGAGTCTCAATTCTGAGACTCGCACTTTTGCGAGTTAGATGCTTGCGATGTGCCGCATCAAATGGATTGAAGACAGTCTACTCGTTGCCTTCGCCGAGCAATGCACATACCAGCGCATCGACGTATGCGTCGGATCGATCGAGCTCACGAGCCGCTGCACTGAGGCTCGTATTTTTTCGCATGAATGCGTACGAAAATGCTTTTTTTAGTTGCGCAATCGACGCGTGCGGAACGCCCCGTCGCGTGAGGCCGACCACATTCAAAGCTCGTACACGCGCGCGGTCGCCCTGCACGATGACGAACGGCGGAACGTTGCGCTCGCACATCGCGCCCGCTGCCACGAATGCACTTTGCCCGACACGGCGCAGCTGCGCGACGCCGGAAAGTCCGCCAAAGGTTACCCAGTTTTCGACAACGACGTGACCGGCAAGCTGGACGCCGTTGGCAACGACGCAATGCGAGCCCATGACAACGTCGTGAGCCACGTGGCAGCCCGCCATCAAAAGGTTGTGCGAACCGATGGTGGTTGCACGCTCACTCGTTGACAGGTTTACCGTCACGCTTTCGCGGATCACGTTGTTGTCGCCGATGGTGAGCGAGCGCTGTTCGGTCGAGTTGGCTTTGGCGTTTTTGCGAATTTGCGGCTCGCCGCCAAGAACTGCGAACGGATGAATGACGTTGCATTCGCCAAGGGTGACAATGCCAGTCACAACGACATGCGACAGAAGCTCGGTGCCGCGCCCGACGCGTACGCCGGCGCCAACCACGCAGTATGGTCCTACCACGACGTCGTCAGCGAGCTCGGCGTGCGCGTCGACGATGGCCGTTGGGTGAATGCTGGAGCACTTCGTCACGGCTCACCCTCGGCGGTCGACGACGCTCGCGAGAAACTCGCCTTGCGCACAGAGCATGCCTTCGACGCTTGCTTCGCCCATAAGCTTCCACACGTTGGCCCGGTGATGAAGAATCGATACCTCGAGGTCGAGCCGATCGCCCGGAACCACCGGTCGCCGAAACTTCGCTTTGTCGACGCCGAGAAAATAAAGAAGACTCATCGACTCGTCGAACGGATCGCTCGCGTAAGCAAGAATGCCACCGATTTGCGTGAGCGCTTCGAGAACGAGCACGCCTGGCATCATGGGCGACTCCGAACGCCCGAAAAACCATGGCTCGTTTATGCTTACGCACTTGTGACCGCGAATGACATCGTTGGGCACCAGATCGGTCACGCGATCGACGAGCACGAAGGGCCAGCGCTGCGGGAGGATTTGCAGAATTCGCTCAATGCTTAGCTGGGTTCGCTTCGCTGGCCTCATGCCGCGTTCTCGCTTCGTGGCATTCGTGGTGTGCGTCGATAAAGCTTTGCGAGACCACGAAGCCATCGCAGGCGCTCGACCGCTGGATACCCCGCAACCGTTGCCCCGGCAGGCACGTCGCCAATCACGCCGCTTTTGGCAGCAATGCGCGCGCCATCGCCGATGCATAGGTGGTCGGCCACACCAACCTGGCCGCCCATGAGCACGCCGCGCCCGATGTGGACCGATCCGGCAATTCCCGTTTGCGCGGCGATGATGGTTCCTTGTCCGATCTCGCAGTTGTGGCCAACGTGGACATGGGCGTCGAGCTTCACACCCCGGCGCACGATGGTGGGGCCGATGGTTCCTGCGGCGATGGTCGTCAGCGGCCCGATGTAGACGTCATCTTCAATGACAACGCCGCCGAGCTGAGGGACTTGGCGCATGATGCCGTGGGGGCTCGCTACGAAACCGAACCCAGGTGCACCAATCACGGCGCCTGCGCCGATGGTGACACGCGAGCCAATGCGCACGCGCGACAGCACCACGGCGCCTTGCGCAAGGAAACTGCCTTCGCCAATGACGGGCGGCGTTTCCGGAGCGTTGCCTAAGTCGAGCAGCTCGGCGAGTGCCCATGCAGCGTGGGAATGCAACCATTTCGTTGCTTGCGTAATCTCGCTGCGAGTCGAGAGCTTTTCGGTCACGAGCAATTGCGCGCCGCGCGCCACGGCTGCATGTGCCTCGCCCAGGTATCGAGCGGAAAAAAGCGGAGTCAGATCTCCAGCACCCGCGTACTTTGCCGGGGCGATGCGCTCGACGAGACTCGCGCTGCTGCTGCCATGCACGGATCCACCATAGCGACCAACCAGGTCCGACAACGAATGCGGAGGAATCGGGATGCCGCTCATGGGTAGGACTGGCTGCCTAGACCGCTTTCGATTCGACGCGATCTCTTCGTTGGGGCCTGCGGTGTGTCGCGCGGTAGGGGCGCAGCATGCTGGCGCCCCTACTTCTTCGTGGCGGCGGGTGCCGGAGCGGCGCTGCCGCCTGCACCGCTGTTGTACATTTGGATGCACCTGTCGGTCAGATCGAGATCACCCCGCACATAGGCGACCGTGGCCTTGTCGACGACGAGGTCGATGTTCTCGCTCGTTGCGATGCGTTTGATGATGGCCATGACTTTCTCGAACACGGGATCGGTAAGCTCTTTCTGCTTTTTTTCGAGCTCTTTGTTGTATTCGAGAAATACTGCCTGAAGATCCATCATCTGCTTTTGCAAATCTTCGGCGCGCTTTTGGAGCGCGTCTTTCGACAAAACCTTGGCTTGCTTGTCGAGATCTTCACGTTGGCGCTGCAGATCGTTTTGCTTCTTGTTCAATTCTTGCTGGCGACTGTCGAACAGCTTTTTCAGCGTGGCTTGGGCGCGCAGGCCGTCTTCGGTATTGGCAACGGCGCGTTGTACGTCAACGACCGCCACCTTGGTTTGTGCGTTGGCGACGCTGGAAAAGAGAAAAAAGGCGAAGGCGAATGCCGCGGTGAGCAGGGTTGACAGAATGGTGCGGTGGCGAGTCATGGGAAGGCGGGGTAGCGAATGCGGCGCCCCGGGTCAAGCTGGTTGGCTCAGGCGATGGTGCGGGACCGTGCCTCGTTGACTTGTCGCACGCAATTCATGTCTATAAAAGACCACAATGAGCGGCATTCGCAAAATGCGCAACCGAATGGGGCGGCGAATCGCATGGGCGGTGATCTCTGCGCTTGGCGTTGCCGGCGGGATCCTTTTTGCGTGTGTGGGGCACGACGTGTCGCCTCCGGATGACGGCGGCAGCGATGTGTATTCGGCTATCGATGTCGATGCAGGCGATGGGGATGGTGACGCAGAGGCGGGCCGGACGTGCAGCGCGTCGATGCCATTTGCGAGCGTACACGCACTCAATAGCATCAACACCACCGACTACGAAGAGTATGCGCCCACGCTCACGGCCGACGAGAAAACCATCGTTTTCGCGCGCGGGAACAATCCAGCAGCGCAGCTTTACATCGCTACCCGAGCTTCTTTGGATGACGATTTTGGGGAGCCACAGCTCATCTCGGAACTCGTGAACTTTTCTGGTGCGCGGGACAACCGTGATCCCCAGATTTCTGCATCGGGCGACGATATGGTGTTTAACTCGAGCCCATCAGGCTATGTAACCTTCCAGATTTTCCGTGCGCATCGCGAAGACGGCGGCACGTTCGGAACTCCAACGCTGCTTCTTGCGGATTCGGGCCCGAATACCTCGCGTCCTTTTTTGACGAGCGACGGAAGCGAGCTCTTTTTCTCGAGCACCCGCAACAGCGACGCCGGGCAATTCCAAATTTACCGATCTTCCTTGAATTCCGATGGTGTCGCGAACGATCCAGTGCCTGTTCCGGAGCTCGATGTCTCTGGCGAGAATGGCTATCCCGTTCTCAGCCAAGATGGGCTCACCATGTATTTTGCGTCCACACGCCCATGCCCAACGACTGCCCGTTATCAGCTACGGCCTTATGTGACCTCGCGACCAACACGCGACGATCCATTTGATGCCGGTCCCCTTCCTGTCGATCCATTTGGCGGCAGTCCGACACCCGCAAGCACGTGCGTCAGCACCGCAATGACAACTGCCTACCCTGGCTGGCTTTCCACAGACGGTTGCCGATTGTATTTCGATACCGATATGTACGGGCTCGCCGATATTTACGTTGCCTACAAGTAGCGCGACCGCCCAGCACGAAGTTTTGGACTGCCCCTTCAAGCTGTCTCGCGCCCCGCCTCAACATCCACTTGCACGGTGACATATTTGACGTGAAACCGCGCGCGGACAAAATCATTGATTCGTGTGCTCAGCGCCGGATCGGAGCCGTCGGCAAGGATATGCACGGTAACGGCGTCGTGCCCGGTGCCAAGCGACCAAATATGGAGCGCGTGAAGGTGGATGACGCCGGGATGCTCCAGAATGGCGCGCTTCATCGTTGCCACGCTGAGGCGCATGGGCACCGCCTCGAGCAGCACCATGCCCGCGTCGCGTAGCAGGCGGGCCGCGCCAACCAAGAGGATGGCAACCACGAAAAGGCTTGCGAGCGGGTCAACCATGGCAGGAGCCCCCACGCGCATTGCAAGGCCGGCAACGAACGCCGCAAGCGATCCAAGTGCATCGCCAAGAAGGTGAAGCCAGGCCCCTCGCAGGTTCAAGTGGTGCCCGTGAGCGTCTGCGTGGTGTTCATCGTGTTCGCCGTTTTCACCGTGCGCATGCGCATCCCCGTGTTCGTGCGCGTGCTCGCACCCACGTTCATGTCCATGCTCGTGTTCGTGCGCGTGCGCGTGCGTGTGGCCCATCACACCATGCAGCAGCCATGCGCTCACGCCGTTGACCACGAGCGCCGCGCTCGCCACAAGGAGTAGCAGCTCTGATTTTGGCTGCGTTGTGCTGCCCAAGTCTCTCACTGCATCGCGCACGAGCTCGATGGCCACGCCAACGACAAGAATGCCATTCACGAGCGCTGCCATCGACTCCGCGCGCCGCATGCCGAACGTGAACCTGCTATTCGGGCGCGCCGAGGCCACTTTCATGGCCACAAGGCTGATGCCCATCGCAAAAACGTCCATCAAAAGATGGAGCGCGTCGGCCTCGAGGACGTCGCTGCGCGCGGCTTTTGCCCCCATGAATTCGAAGACGAAGAAAACTGCGATGAGGACGAGAACCCAAGAGAGCCTCTTCGCCTGTTTGCGCTCGGTCGGCGAGGGAAGGGACACGTGAGAAAGTTCTGCGCTCATGCTGTTTTCAGTCGTCATCGGCCTTGTCGGCTCGGCGTTCGATGACCGAGCTCATGGCATTCGCTGTGGCCGTTACGAGTGGGACTACCTTCGGATAGTCCATGCGTGTTGGTCCGATGACGCCGACCGAGCCGGCGGCCTTGTCTTGATTCTTGTAGCTTGCACCAACGATGGAAAGCTGGCCGCCGGCAAGGTTGCCTGCCTCGTGGCCAACCACGACGACCATGCTGTTGGCGGCGATCATGCTGTTGGCGGCCAGCGTTGCATCAAGTAGCCGTACGATGCCGTCGGCTTCGTCCAGGGCGCTGACGACATCTTTGAGTCCCTCGGCGTTGGAGAATTCGCCGAGCAATTTCGAGCGCCCTTCGATGACAACGTCCACGCCGGCGTCGGCGGCCTCGGCAACGGCCGCTTCGCCGAGCTCAAAAGCAAATTTGCGCACGGCGTCGTGCTCGGCAACGCTTGCGCGCTTTGTTCGTGCGAACAGATCGCGAAGCTCGCCGAGCGTGCGCCCCTCGATGACACTGTCGAGGATGTTATGCACCGTGATGAGTTCTTGTTCCTCGATGGTTGCTTTGAGAAAGCGATTCTGGACACTTCCGTTTGCCATGACGAGCACTGCGAGAAGCTCGCCCGGCATGGTGCGGATGAAGCGCAGGTGCTTGAGCCGTAGCGACTCGGCTCGCGGAGAAACAACGACGGCTGCCGTGCCTGCAAGGTCTGACAAGAGCTTGCCCGTTTCTCGAAGAAAGTTGGGCCCCGGCTCGATTTCCGAAAACCTGAGGAGGATGCTCGCGTTCTGTTCGTCGGTGAGCTTTCCTACAACCATCATGGCATCGATGAAGAGACGAAATGCCTTGTCGGTTGGCACTCGCCCGGCGCTCGTGTGCGGCTGATGAAGCAAACCGAGCTCTTCGAGATCGGACAGAACGTTGCGAATGCTTGCGGGCGATAGCTTGATGCCCTTCTTGGAGAGCGTGCGCGATCCAACGGGCTGCCCCGAAGCAACAAACTCGGTAATGCACGCATAGAGGATCTGTCTGGCTCGTTGCGACAAATCCAACATCGGCATTGAGCTTAGCAGAGCGCTTGGGAGTTTCTTACGATTTGCCGTTTTGGGACATGTTGGCCTGTACGCGGCTTTTGTTCACGCCTTTCCGTGCATCCATGCCTTCAGAAGCGGTGTCGTCGCCACGAGCAGCAACGCGGGCCCCATCGAGCTTAGAACGAGGAAGGCGTAGATTGGCGTGTGAACTTGCTTGAGCATCGATTCGAGCGTGCCTGCGAAGTAGTTTGCAACGGCTGATGAACCGAGCCAAAGGCCCATGGCGAGCGACGAGGCGCGAGGCGGGGCAAGCTTGGTGACCATCGATAGACCAATGGGTGACAGGCAAAGTTCACCCATCGTGTGAATGACGTACACGGAGAATAGCCACGCTGCGCTCGCTTTCGCGCCTGCTCCTACGGCGAGCTTTTGGCCAATGAAAAGAACGAGGAAGCCGAAGCCAAGCAAGACCATGCCGAGTGCCATCTTCGTGGGTGTGGTTGTGCGGTATTTGCCCGAATCGAGCTTGCTCCACACATTCGAGAACGTGGGCGCGAGAGCCACAATCACGAGCGGGTTGATTGCCTGAAATTGCGAGGCCGGAATGTTCGTCGTGCTGCCGGTGATAAGGTTGTACGCGCCAAGGCCAAGGGCCACGACGCCGAGAGCCACGAACATGCCTGTGAGCGCAAGCCAGAGAGCCACTCCGCTTGCTTCGCTTTTCGTCGAACGGCGAAAGTTGTACGCGCACGCGAAGACGAACGCGGCGATGAGCAGCATTCCCATTCCGCCAACGTTGCGTTCGGTTTGCTCGTCGGCAAAGAGCGTCATCGTTCCGCCGGCCTGCTCGAATCCCATCCAGAAGAAAATGTTGAATATACATAGAATGAGGATGACGAGGATCTGTTGCGCTTCTTGGGCGGTCGAGCCGCGAAAGAGTTGAACGAGGATGGTGCCGGCGGCAACGCCAATTGCCGCGGCCTTGAACCACCAGCCCATCACGCCGAGAATGGGCCCAAGGAAGTTCCACGAATAGAGAATTCCCCACACGAGCGCGCACGTGCTTGCGGCCCAAAGAGCCACGCTCATGTAATCGCGTGCCTCACTCCCCGACGGCGGCAGACCTGCCCGACCGAGATGCTTCTGACCCACCGCAAACTGCACGAGACCAACCGCCATGCCGAGCGCTGCGAAGCCGAAGCCGAGCGGGTAGGCGATGGTTTCGCCGAGCGTTCCGCAGACAATGGGTGACCAGAGTGCACCAAGATTGATACCCATATAAAAAATGGTAAACGCGCCATCGCGCCGGCTGTCGCCTTCGCGATAAAGGCCGCCAACCATCGTCGATATATTGGGCTTGAAAAAGCCATTGCCAGCAATGAGCAGGCCAAGCGCCAAGTGCAAGAGCGGCGGGAACATGAGCGCGATTTGCCCGAGCGCCATGACAATGCCGCCGATGAGCACCGCTTTGCGGCGGCCTAGTACTTTGTCGGCGAGGATGCCGCCAACCAGCGGCGTGAGATACACGAGGCTCGTGTAGACGGCGTAGAGTTCGAGGGCGTGACGGCGATCGAGTTTGATTTGATTGACGAGATACAGGACAAGAAGCGCCCTCATTCCATAATAAGAAAAGCGCTCCCATGCTTCGGTGCCGAAAAGCGTGTACAGTCCCCGCGGGTGACCTTCGTTTGCAATTGCCTTTTGATTCGTCATGATGATTTCGATAGGCGCTGGCTTTTGATACTTCGGCGCATTGTACATTGCGATGTCATCGCTTCAGCGAATCGAGCATCTGTTCCATGTCTTCTGGCAGCGGCGATGTCCACCGCATGGCGCGCTCGGTTGCGGGGTGAACCAAGCCGAGCTCGCCAGCGTGAAGCATGAGACGCGGCGCGATCATGACCCCGTCCCCGTAGGCGCGTACGTAGTCGCGCGAATAAACGCGGTCGCCAAGGACAGGGTGTCCTGACTCCGCCAGGTGGATGCGGATTTGGTGGGTGCGTCCTGTCTCGAGGCGGCACGACACCAGCGTGCACGGCTGCCCTGCGACCGTGCCAGGCAGGTGCGCCATGATCTCGACGTGGGTGATGGCAAGCTGCGTTTTTTCCGAGCCGATAGGCTTTTGGCGGCCGTGGCGTTGCTCGACCGATCCGCGCAAACCGTCGCCGCGATTCGCGACGAAGTGTGAGCGGAAGGTGCCGCCGCGCGCTTCGCCCATCACAATCGCGAAGTAACGCCGATCGATGGTGTGGGCGCGAAAGGCCTGCATAAGGTTTTTTTTCGCGACCCAGCTCCGCGTGAAAACGATGAGGCCCGAGGTTTCCTTGTCGAGCCGGTGAACGACGCCGAGCGAAGGAGGAACGCTTCTCGGGCTCCGCTCGCGTCGAGCAAGAAGAGCCCGTACACGTTCGATGAGTGTGGCCTTGTCGCCGGGTTGCGTACGCTTGGCGATCGACGCGCCCATGCCGTCAGGGTCGAACGGCACGGTGCTCACACCGGCGGGCTTGTCAACAACGACAAGGTGGGAGTCGGCGAAAACGAGCGCGCCATCGGCAAGGTCATTCGGAAGAGGGCCGCGCGCAGCTGGATCGAAGGCGATTGTGGCTCCTTTCCGAACGCGCGTAATCGGGTTAGTTATTGTTTGACCATCGACAGCTATCTTCCCTCGACGCACAAGCTCTCTCGCGCGACCCCATGTAAGTCCAAAGAGCGTACGAACTGCCGCATCGAGCGCAGAGCCCGCGAGTTCTTCGGAGATCGAGCAAATTGAGCCTCGGTGCATTGGCAGGTAGCTTGACACGACCCATGCCACCTCAGCACAATCGATTCTCGGAGATCCCCAGTGGCCAAGACCCTCCTTGCAGTTGACGACAGCGCAACGATGCGCAAAGTCCTCGAAATTACGTTCAGCGGTGAAGATTTTCGAGTCATTACCGCAGAAAATTCGCAGGCTGCCTACGGCAAGCTCGCAGAGAGCCCGGCGGTTATCGTCGTCGACACTGTGCTCGGCGGAGAAGATGGCTATGCCGTTGCGAAAGAACTTCATTGGCGAAGCCCTGACGCCGCGATCATTCTGCTCGCGAGTCGGTATAGTCCGTACGACTTGGCGCGTGGTCGCGACGCTGGCGCCGACGATTGGGCCGACAAGCCGTTCGACACGCAGCAGCTCATCGACAAGGTTCGCAAGATTGTTCACGCGAAGGAAGCCAGCGGGGGCAGAGGCGTGCAGGTTACCCCCGGCGGTCATCCTTACCGTGAGCGCGCACCCGCGATGCCGCCGCCCATTCCGTCTTCGCATCCGTATCCTGTTGCGGCGCGACCGGCTACTGGGGCGTCTGCTCGGGCACCGGTTGGTGCTGCGCAGCCATCCACGCGGTCAGCAACGAGCACACTCGTTTTCGGTGACGGCCAGCAGGCCCCACCGCCGTTGCCAACGTCTGCGGCTTCACAGCCACATCCCGTATCAGCAGCAGCGCCTGCGATTGCGAGCGCGATCAATGGGCAGCTCGGAGCCAAGCTTAGCGAGCTCGGGCTCACGCCCGCGCAAGCAGAGGCCGTTCTGGCGCTGTCACGGCAAGTTGTCGAACGCGTTGTTTGGGAGGTCGTTCCGCAACTCGCCGAGACAATGATCAAAGAAGAAATCACTCGCCTTACGAAGGAGTGACGGGCAGGAGCCCTGAGAGCATGTTTACCAGCCTGCTGCGCGCCGCGATGGCCTTCGTTGGGCCCTGCGGTGCCTGCGCACGTACCACAACGTACGCTTACGCGGGCTCCTCGGTCCCGCCTTGGCCTCGCGTCGCTCGCGACGCCTGGTAAACATGCTCTGAGAGCATGCTTCGACGGCTGTCGAACACGCTCTCAGCGTTGTGGTAATTGCCGTGGCCTATGATGGCATCAAGCGGCGGTGGCTCGGATCTCGACAAAGCATACGAGCCGCGCGAGGTCGAAGAACGTTGGTACGCCTTCTGGGAGAACGAAGGCGTTTTTCGCGCAACGGACGACTCGGCTGACACGCGACCCTGTTACGTTGTGCCGCTTCCTCCGCCAAACGTCACAGGTTCCCTTCACATGGGCCACGCCATGATGGCCACGCTCGAAGACGTTCTCGTCCGCTTCGAGCGCATGCGAGGGAAAAATACGCTCTGGCAGCCGGGCATCGATCACGCCGGCATTGCCACGCAAACCGTCGTGGAGCGCCAGCTTGCCCGCGAAGGAAAGACTCGCCACGATCTCGGGCGCGAGGCGTTCGTAGAGCGCGTGTGGCAATGGAAGGCGGAGAGCGGCGGGCAGATCATGCGCCAGATGCGCGTGCTCGGTGCATCGCCAGACTGGACGCGCACGAAGTTCACGATGGATCCGGACATGAGCGCCGCTGTCATCGAAGCGTTCGTCCGGCTCTACGAAGAAGGCCTGATTTACCGCGCGAGCCGTCTCATCAACTGGTGCCCCGAATGTCGAACGGCCTTGAGTGATCTCGAGGTCGAGAGCGACGAAGGACAAAGCGGAGAGCTTTTCGAGTTCGCCTACCAAGTGGATGGTTCGAACGAGGAGATCGTGGTGGCAACCACGCGCCCCGAGACCATGCTCGGCGACACGGCCGTGGCTGTACATCCGGAAGATGTACGATACACGCATCTTCACGGCAAGATGCTCGTGCATCCGTTCGCGAGCCGCAAGGTGCCGATCATCACCGACGCCATCTTGGTGGATCCAAAGTTCGGCACCGGCGCCGTGAAGGTCACGCCAGCGCACGACTTCAATGACTTTGCAACGGGCAAACGCCACGACCTCGCCGAGATCAACATCTTCAACCTCGATGGTACGGTCAACGCCGAGGGTGGTCCTTTCGAAGGCCTCGACCGCAAGCGCGCGCGTGCTGCCGTGAAGAAGGCGCTCGACGAATTGGGCCTCGTGCGAGGGACCAAACCTCACACGCTCACGTTGCCAAGGTGCCAGCGATCGGGCGGTGTGGTGGAGCCGATGATCTCCACGCAGTGGTTCTGCAAAATGAAGGGCATGGCGGACGCCGCGATCCGCGCTGCCTCCGACGGCCGCACGCAGATCGTTCCCGAATCGTGGGGCAAGACATACAACCACTTTCTCGAAAGCATCCAAGACTGGTGCATCTCGCGCCAACTCTGGTGGGGTCACCAGATCCCCGCGTGGCATGGCCCGAATGGTGAGATCAAAGTCGCGCGCACGCGTCCGCCCGAGTGCGGGGAAGGTTGGTCGCAAGATCCGGATGTCCTTGATACGTGGTTTTCAAGTGCGCTTTGGCCTTTTTCCACGCTTGGGTGGCCTTGTGAAACGCGCGGAGCAGCAGCACTCAAAAAGTTCTACCCAGCAAGCGATCTCGAAACCGGTTACGACATCCTATTTTTCTGGGTTGCCCGAATGATGATGTTTGGCATTCATTTCATGAAGGAGGTGCCGTTCCGACGCGTGCTCCTTCATGGCATGGTGGTCGACGAAACGGGCGAAAAAATGAGCAAGGTGAAGGGCAATGTGATTGACCCGTTGGACCTTGTCTATGGCGCCAAGCCCAAAGCCATTGCCGAGCATGCCTCACCCAATATGCCAGAGCATGAAGCGCTCACGAAGTTCAAGAGGTCTTACCCGTCCATCGCTGCCGACATTGAAAAAGGCATTGGTTTCCCAGCCTACGGCACCGATGCCGTGCGCTTCACGCTTGCAACGTATCCACCTTCGAACAAGCGCATTGCGCTCGCGCCAAAGCGCATCGAGGGCTATCGCCACTTTGCCAACAAAATCTGGAATGCAGCGCGTCTTTGCCTTGGTCACATTGCCTTGGTCGACCGCGCGGAGCTCACCGGTCAGGCACCTTCGGTAAAAGGCTTCTACAATCAATGGATATTGGCCGAGCTCGGAAAGTCCATTGCGATCGCCAAGGGTGGCTTGTCGGAATTTCGCATCGACGAGGCCGCGAACGAGGCATATCGCTTTTTTTGGAACGAGTTCTGCGATTGGTATCTTGAAATCACGAAACCTATTTTGCGCGCGCAGCAGCAGCAGGAAAGCGGGGCGGGTGCGCCGGCAAGCACGCCCGAAGCCGCGGAGGTTCGCCTGACCATGGCGCATGTACTCGAGACATCGCTGCGTCTTTTGCATCCGCTGATGCCTTTCATTACCGAAGAATTATGGCAACGCATTCCGAAACCGTATTCGCGCCAATCGTCCATTGCATTCGGACCTTTTCCGTCTGCCGCCGACGGCGTTGGCGACGAGCGTGTGACGGGCGAAATGGCTGTCATCAAGGCTGTAGTGGGAGCGGCCCGCACGATCCGCAGCGAACACGAAGTCGAACCAAAAGCCGATGTGCCTCTCTCATTTCGCACGGGAAGCGACGTGGCACGCGGGCTGCTTGCTGAGCATTTGCCGGCCATCGCGCTTCTTTCGCGCGGCAAAGGCCTTGGAATCGACAACATCGGTGGCGCTCGCGAGGCTGGCACCGCGGTCAGCGTGGTTCCAACGCCGCACGGCTCCATCGAAATCTTGGTCGGGCTAAAAGGCCTTGTCACGAAAGACAAGGAGATTTCACGCGTTGAGCGCGAAATCAAGCGCATCGAAAAAGAACTAATTATACTCAATAAGAAAATGGCAAAAAAAGATTTTCTCGAGCGAGCGCCAAAAGAGGTGATTGACGAGTCCATCGCGCGGCGGGCTCAACTCGCTGGCGCCCGCGCGCGCCTCGAGGAGGCGAAACAGCTGGCCAGCGAACTTTGAGAGTCACGGAGTTCCTTCGTGTACTTTGGCAGGACAAAGCACGCGCATCTGACATGGTTTGAGTTCGCTGATGTTGATGTCTGTGGTGCACGGATGGTTACGAATCGCCCCAATGCATGCGTCGAGCTTCGCTTTGTCGATCGGATCGACGCATTGCTCGAGTTGCGCCTCTGCTGCGCTTGGCACAATGTTTTTGCCAACGCAGCTTTTGCTCGACGTGGAGCCTGAACATGCTGATTGACGTTCGCAACGCGCAGCCGCGATGCGATACCCGGCGCTGTATTCGGAGGGCGAGAGATCAGAGGCTGACACCGTCTTTGGCGCGGGCTCTTTGCACGCCGATGCGGTGGCGACGAGCGCGCCTGACACGACTGCCGACAAGATTATCTGCCGTCGTGGTACGGAACGAACGGATGGGGTCATAGGGACTCTACTTTGTGTCCGGTGTGGCCATTCAACAAGGATTAAAAAAGATCGCTTTACGGGACTTGCGGCGACTTGCTGTCGCGTGATTGGATGACTTGCGAATGATTTCCCGCGATGAATTCGCCGCGCTTGCTGCGAAAGGTTACAACCTCATTCCCGTTGTTCGCGAAGTTCTGTCCGATCTGGACACGCCGCTGTCCGTTTATCTCAAACTTGCCGACGGGCCGTTTACGTATCTCTTCGAGTCGGTCGAGGGCGGAGCGCGCTGGGGTCGCTATTCGATTATCGGTCTGCCGGCGCGTCGCGTGATTCGTGTTTGCGGGAAGCGGTTGATCCTCAACGAAGACGGCGAAACTGTGAGCGATCGCGAAGTCGTCGATCCGCTGGCCGAGTTAGTCAAGATAAAGGCCGAATACCGCGTGCCAAAATTGGAAAATTTACCGAAATTCGCTGGCGGCTTCGTTGGCTATTTCGGTTACGAATGCGCCAGTTACATCGAACGCAAGATACGACCCAATGCCAAGGCTGACGTGCTCGGCATGCCCGATCTTTGCCTGATGCTGGCCGAAGAGCTGGCGGTATTCGACAACCTCAAAGGCAAGCTTTATCTCATTGTCAACGCGAATCCGGCGGAGCCGCACGCCTACGCCAAGGCCCAGCGCCGGCTCGATAGTCTCGTCCATCGATTGCGTTCGACGAGCGCGGCGTATCCGGATTTCGTGAATACCAAAGCGATCGATGAGTCGCATTTCATCTCGAGCTTTCCGAAAGACAGCTATCTTGCTGCCGTCGAGAAAGCCAAAGAATACATTTACGCTGGCGATGTGTTTCAAGTGCAGATTAGCCAGCGTTTGTCGGTGCCATTCCGCGCGCGGCCCCTCGATGTGTATCGCGCGCTGCGCGCCCTCAATCCCTCGCCGTACATGTATTTCATCGATCTCGGCGGCGAGCAGATCATCGGTTCATCGCCAGAGATCTTGGTGCGCGCGCAAGACGATCAGGTCGTGCTGCGCCCTATCGCCGGCACTCGACGGCGTGGCACCACGGCCGAAGAAGATCTCGCGATGGAAAAAGAGCTACTTGGAGACCCCAAAGAACGCGCCGAACATGTCATGCTCATCGATCTGGGCCGCAACGACGTAGGGCGCGTTGCCCAAATCGGCAGCGTCGCAATGACGGCCAATATGACGATCGAGCGCTATTCGCATGTCATGCACATCGTCTCGGAAGTGGTCGGCCGCTTGCGGCCGGAGCTCTGTTTCATGGACGTGCTGCGCGCTACCTTTCCTGCTGGCACGCTTACCGGCGCACCGAAAGTGCGCGCCATGGAGGTGATCGCCGAGCTCGAACCGGTCAAGCGCGGCGTGTACGGCGGCGCCATTGGCTACTGGAGTTGGCACGACGAGGCCGATCTTGCCATTGCGATTCGCACCGCAATCGTGCAAAACGGCGAACTTCACGTGCAAGCTGCCGGCGGTGTGGTGGCCGACTCGGTGCCTGAATTCGAATGGCAAGAAACGATGAACAAGTGTCGCGCTTTGTTCCGCGCCGTTGCCCAGGCAGTGGGAGGCCTGTGACATGATCTTGATGATCGATAATTATGACAGTTTCACCTACAATCTCGTGCAATATCTTGGCGAGCTCGGCGCCACCGTGCACATTGTGCGTAACGACGAAGTGTCGGTGCAAGACATCGTGAGGCTTGCTCCCGAAAAAATCGTGATATCACCTGGGCCTGCTACACCCAACGAGGCCGGCGTTTCCGTTGAAGTCATCAAAACACTAGGTGGCCGTGTGCCGATCTTTGGCGTCTGCCTCGGCCATCAGGCAATCGGCGAAGCATTCGGCGGCAAGGTGGTGCGTGCACGGCAGATCATGCACGGCAAAGTGTCGCCGATTCACCATCGCGGTCAGGGCGTATTCGCTGGCCTGCCCAATCCATTCGAGGCAACCCGATATCATTCGCTCATTGTGGAAGAATCGTCGCTGCCGTCATGTTTGGAAATCACCGCGTGGACGCAAAATGCCGATGGCAGTTTCGACGAAATCATGGGCGTGCGGCATAAAGAAATGCCCGTAGAAGGCGTGCAATTCCATCCCGAGTCAATTCTGACTCAGCACGGCCACACTCAATTGCGCAATTTCCTACTTGGACCGCTTTCGATTTGACGCGATCTCATCGCTCGCCGCCGCTAGCCCCTGCCGCCGCGCCGGCCGCTCCTGCCCAAGACCCAAGTGCGCTGGCGCCGTTCGCGCGTGCGGTGCTGCCCGCCTCGGTGGTTGCTCCCGCCTCGCCCGTCTTGCTTGCCTCGGTGCGTGACGACGTGCCTTCGTCGTGCACATCGCTTGCGCCTTCGTCGGCTTCGAGGTCCGGCGCGTTGTAACGCGGCGGCTCACCCGGCTTCGAATAGTCAATCCAAAATGTACTTTTGTCGCGCACATCCATATGGACGAAAACGCTATTTGGATAATACCCGCAGCCAACGTTCTTCAGTGTGCGGCAGAAATCGCGCAACGTTTCGTTGGGCACGTCGACCACGCGGAAGTCCACCGCCTTGCCGTGCATATGGTTTGAGTGCGGATTGTACTGCGTTGGCGAAAATGGGCGGAAGCCGCTGACAATCTCGATGGTTCGGCTGCCAAAATGGTTCGACACAATCCCAATCAGCGTGATGAGCCGCGGATCGATTGGGTGTGCCACGTTGCTTGGCGAGCGCATCAGGTTTTCGAATGCTTTGAGCGTTTTTGACGAAATATGCCCTTGTCGATTCGCAACGCGAAGAACGTATTCTTCGTTCATGGCAACGCGCCTGATATGCACAACTCCAGGAGTTTTCGGCTTCCTTGCGTAGTTGGTCGTTTCGCGCGCTGGGGGTTTCCCGAGGTTTGCCTCCGCGTCGTGTTTCTTGTCGCCTTTCCTTGCTTCCTTGGCTTCGGTTTTGGCGCCATTATTCGTTGGAATGATGAGCACATCGCCTGGGTGAAGGTGCTTGACGTCGGTGATGTGGTTGGCTTCGATGATTGCTTTCGTTGTCACGTGGTAACGGTTTGCAATGGCCTCGACCGTGTGCCCGCGACCAACCACGTGCTGAGTGTCGGCCGCGGCGCGCAGGGGAAGCAGCACTGCGGCGCTCATGGCAAAAGCAGCAAAAGCAGAAGCGGCGAAACGCATGGGACGAGTCCATACTCCAACGCGCGCCAGGCGGCACTAGCGTCTCGCCTTTGGGACCTGTGAACCACCCGGTGTGAGCATGGCTGTTTCGAGTTCCTCGGCCGAATAGAGTAAGCCGCTCGTCTTTGCCGCTTTCACCTTTGGAGCGGAACCCGTCACGAGCGCACTGCTCGCAATCCGGAAGAGCACGTCGGCCGATCGCTTCCGAAGCACCTCGGCAAATTCCGTTACACTCAGCGGCTCTCTGCGTTTCCCTTTTGCGCGTCGTGCGCGCACCTCGATGGCTGCGCCATAAGAGACCGTTGCAATCACTGCGTCCGCCGCCTCCCTCGGCCGGAGGCGAGCGCCGTCGCGTTCGTGCCCTGCGAGCAGCACGTTCGTTAGGTATGCGAACTCCTCCATACGCTCACCAAAGAGGCGCATCTCTTTCCGACTCAACTCACGCATGGCATCCATGAATACGCCCATCGCGGTGGTTCGCAGACGCGAGCCTTTGATCGCGAGGCTGGCGGACTCCGTGCGGACTTCGTCGAGTTCCCTCTGGATAGCGGGTGGCAGCAGCGCGCGGCTGTCGAACACACTCTGATTGCGAGACATGACCGCTCGCTCTACGACGAGGCGATTTTGCTCGAGTTCGCGGAAGTACGCGCGGGTTAGTGGATCACGGTAGTCCGAGCGTTCATCGTGATCGAGCGGCTTTCGTGCGAGCGTCAAAAAGGCGCGGGCCGCCTGCGTCTCCACGTGACCCTGTTGGCTGCGGCGATCTTCACGTGCGGCTTCAACGTCCTCCGCAAGCGACTCGCCCTCGGAGAGCACGGTCGAGAGCTCCTCGAGGTCATCGAGGTAGCTGGTGCCCACCCGCGCCAAACGATCCAGCAGCCGAACGAGCAGCGCGCGGTGGTTGCGATCCAGCGCGAGGACCAGCGCCAACGCGGCATCCCACCCGTCGTGTCGTTTGGCGACGAGAATATAGCCGTCCATGTCTTCCATGAGCGCGCTTCCGAGCGCTTTATCGACTCGATTGAATTCGTCTTCGTCGATTTCATTGAGTCGTTCTCGAAGCGCTTCCTCGTCCAGCACCAGCAGGATGCCAGACAGCGCGTGGGCCACGAAGTCCTCATCCAACTCGGCAATGCGATCGGCCGCAGCCTCGTCACCAACGTCGAGGAGTACCTCGAGCCATACGACGAATCGGCCCACATCGAGAGTTTCGCGCTCGCCGGCGTGATCGCTTTGGAACAGGTCCTCGTCGAACGCCTGCACGAGTTGCTCCGTTGTCGCTAGAGCAAGGAGCTCGCCTGCGTCCTCGATGCCAACTTTACGGACCAAGGCTGCAAAAGTTTGAACCGGGAGCGCTTGGATCGTGTGTGCGAGATCGGGCAACTCGATCAGGCGGTTCAAGAGCGATCGCGTCTTGGTAAGCCCGTGAGAACTACGTTTTGCCAGTACCATAGAGCGGAAGAAGGGAATCGAACACGCATGGAAGTAGCACGAAATCGTCGCTTCTCGACGGGTGGTCTTGACCCGATTTTGTGGACACCCGAGGAGGCCCGAGATGACATGATGGGCTGGAGGCGTTCATGGCAACCCGGAGCGATACCGATGACCCGACACTTCAACACTGCTGGTCCCAACCAACCCGCGGACCATTACAGCATCGACTCCTTCGAGCGAATCAACTGGCCCGAGATCCAGCAGCTCATCGACGCGAAGAAGTACTTCGTCATGCACGCTCCAAGGCAGAGCGGGAAGACGACGCTGCTGCAGGCGATCGTCGACCGGCTCAATCGTGAGGGGCGCTACGAGACGATGAGGTTCAGCGTTCAGTCGGCCCAGGCGGCGCGCGACGACATCGTCATGGGCAACCGGATCATTGCCGCTCATTCTCCGGCGCGACACGCACCTCGATCAGCTCGTGGACAAGCTCA
>WQZB01000031.1 GCA_009780955.1 Polyangiaceae bacterium
CTGCTGCGCGAATCGATGCGTCGGTTGGGCGCTGCGGTGCCTGCGCACGTACCACAACGTACGCTTACGCGGGCTCCTCGCGCCCGCCCTAGCCTCAATTCGCTCGCGACGGCTGGTAAACATCCTCTCACGCGCCCGTTGAATGCGGAGGCAAAACCCCCTCATAAGCGTCGCATGGTCTTCTAGTGGTGCGCTGTCACATTCGTCAAGAAAAGACGTTAATTGTGTTATTTTCCCTATACTTATGGGTCACGGTATGATGCCGCACAAGGTCGAGCTAACCAGCTCATTCGCATAGGATCTCGGAACGGTCATGCTTTGTACCCTCACGATCGACAACGTCGTTCTTATCGAGCATCAAGTTCTCGAGTTCGCCGCCGGGTTCAACGTTCTCACGGGGGAAACCGGCGCGGGCAAGTCAATGGTTGTCGATGCGCTCTCCCTCGTGCTTGGTGACCGCGCAAGGCCCGACAGCGTGCGCTCGGGCGCACGCGAGGCCGAGGTTGCCGCGCTGTTCGAAGTCGAGCCCGGCTCGCGTGTGCTCGCAAAGCTAGCGGCGGCCGGCATTCCGTGCGACGGCGAGCTCGTCGTGCGCCGCGTTGTGCAGGCCGAAGGCCGAAGCCGTGCATTTGTCAATGGCAAGGTGTCTACGGCAACGCAGCTCGCGGAGCTTGCCAGCGATCTTTGCGATATCGCCTCACAGCACGAGAGCGTAAGCCTTACCGATCCATCGACCCACCTTGAATACCTCGACGCATTCGGGCGCCTCGAGCAGAAACGCGAGGCGCTCGGCGAAAAGGTTTCGTGCCTTGCCACGGTCGTTCGTGAGATGCAGCGGGTGCGCGAGGCCGAGCGCAGTCGTGCGGAGCGCGAAGACTTTCTTGCATTCCAATTGCGAGAGATCGATGAACTCGATCCGTCTGCTGGCGAAGAAGTCGATCTCGAAAGCGAGCGGGCGCGTCTGCGCCACGCCGAGAAGCTTCAGTCCGCGACCCAGGCCGCTGCGAATCGCCTTTACGACGGCGATGAGACGGTGTGCGACGAGCTTGCGAGAATCAGTTCTGACGTCGACGCTGCCGCCGCGATCGATCCGTCTCTCTCGCCACTTGCGCGCGTCGTCGAATCCGCGCGCTCCGAGCTCGTCGATGCGGCGCGCGCCCTGGGCCGCTATGCCGCCGGCATTGAAACGAGCACCGAGCGTCTTGCCGAAGTCGACGATCGCTGGTTCCGTTTGCAGAAGTTGCTCCGAAAACATGGGCCAACGACCTTCGAGCTTTTCGCTTACAGGGGCGAGTTGAAAGAGCAGCTCGCGCAGCTTGCGGGCAGCAGCGAATTGCTCGCCGAGCTCGAACACAAGCGCGACGATCTGCTTTCCGACGTGGCCGCTCTTGCACGCGCGTTGTCCAGAAAGCGCCGCGACGCTGCGGTGATGCTTGCGGACGCGATCGGCCGTGAGCTCGCAGGCCTCGGCATGGGACGCGCGCGCGTCGTCGTCGACGTTTCGCCCGTACCCGCGCCGCACGCGGGCGATCTCCCTTCCATCGATGGTGCGCGCCTGACACAGAGCGGCATCGACCGCGTCGAGTTTCTCATTGCGCCCAACAAAGGCGAAGATCCACGGCCGCTTCGCAAGATTGCTTCGGGTGGCGAGCTTTCGCGCGCGCTGCTTGCTCTCAAACGCGTGCTCGCCGAGAAAGGTCCTGCGGGCGTTTATGTTTTCGACGAAGTCGATGCCGGCGTATCGGGTGCCATCGCCGAGGTCATTGGCCGTTCGATTGCCGACGTGGCGCGCCACCGCCAAGTGCTTTGCATCACGCATCTTCCGCAGATCGCGGCGCTTGCCGATCATCACTTCGTAGTTGGGAAAAGCGAGCAGAAGGGGCGCACCACGAGCTACGTTCGCACTTTGTCGGAAGAAGAGCGAGTCGAGGAGCTTGCCCGAATGATCGGCGGGGTAAAAGTTGGCGACGCTGCGCGCAGCGCTGCGATGGAACTGCTATCCGCAAGAAAGTAATTTTGCGTGGCGTGACGCGAACTACGCGAACACGGTTGCGATGTTTTCGCTGGAGCGAAGAATTCTTCCGCGCCTCGTCAGCACGTCGCAGCCGTTTTTCGTGACCGCGATGGTGTGTTCGAATTGCGCTGACAGCGAGCCGTCAACGGTGGTGACCGTCCACTGGTCGGTGGGATCGATTTGCACTTCGAAGCGGCCAAGATTCACCATGGGCTCGATTGTGAAGACCATGCCCGCCTTCATGCGCTCGCCGGTGTGGGGCTTGCCATAGTGCTTGACTTGAGGATCTTCATGAAAGCGGCGACCAATGCCGTGCCCGACGAAATCTTTGACAACGCTGCAGCCCTCGCTTTCGACGTATTGTTGGATGGCCGCACCGATATCGCCGAGGCGCCCTCCTTCTTTGACTTGCGCGATGCCAATCTCGAGGGCTTTGCGTGCAACCTCGGTTACCTTGCGCCCGTCCTTGGTCGGTGTGCCGACATAAAACGTGGCCGACGTGTCGCCGTGAAACCCGCCGTAGAACGTTGTCACGTCGACGTTGACGATGTCGCCGTTTTTGAGGACTCGCGGGCCTGGGATGCCGTGGCAAACAACGTCGTTGATCGATATGCACACGCTCTTTGGGAACCCACGGTAGTGCAGGGTCGCCGGGCGAGCGCCGCGGCGGATTGTGTCTTCGTGCACGAGCGTGTCGATGTCGTCGGTGGTCATGCCACGCTGAAGTTTGTCGCCCACATACAGAAGCGTTTCGGCTGCCATCTGGCTCGACACGCGAAGGGCTTCGATTTCCTTGGGGCTCTTTATTTCGATTGCCAAAACCGATCTCCTGCCGTTTCCTTACTCGAAATTCTCCCTTTGTTAGTCCGTATGATTCACGCAATCGTCATCGACGGCGGCCTCGGTCGTCGCGAGGCTTGAGCGGGTGTCGGTAAGGCCTGCGTTTGGGCCCAGCCTTCTTGGAGGGCAAGAGGGACATGATGCATGCAATCAATTCCTTGAAGGAGGGGGAACGTGACCGTGCAGGCAAAACCGTGGCGCAGGGGCCCATCGCTTTTGCCCAGGCCACTTTGTTGCCACCACCGTCACCGACGATCTTTCCGAACAGTTCCCAGGTTCCGCAGATCGAGTCCGGTTCATACTTTCTTGCTTCGACGAGATCGGCTTCGGGGAACGCAGTCTCGAGTGCTTTCAGGTCGCCAAGGTAGAACGCCTCTGTCTCTTCGACCGCAAGGGTTGCTCTCACCTGAAGTATCGGCGCGTACGTCGTTGCGACCTTCTCGATCTCCTTCCGTAGCGTTTCCTGATCGTCATTGTCGGCATCGACGAGGACGATCACCGCGTCTTTTGTTGGATCAAGGGCGTTTGCAAATCCTCGCAGCATGGCTGGCAACTGATCGAGCACACCCCGGCGTTTGGGATCCGGTGCTTCTTTTTTCTCTTTGGGTAAAATCCCCTTGCCTTGGTGAGGATGAATACGCACGGGAATGTCTTGAAGCAAACGAGGTGCCCATCGCTCAAAAAACGCGAGTTCCGACGGACCCTCCACGAGGACGTGAATCGTCATGGGGACACGCCGTCGTCGAAGTGATTGCTGTACCAGAGCGAGCCGAGGGGAATCCCTTGCTCGCTTAGGGCGAGAATCGTTTCGTCGTCAGCGGCCCGTTGGGCGGCGGCATGCCCATCGCTTCCCTTTCGGAAGATCCACACCTGATCTGGCTTCAGCGTGTCGACAAAATACGGTGAGTGCGTCGTCACGAGGAGTTGGGTCTTTTGCCCTTTCCTTTCGGCGCACTCCAAGAATTGGCTTGCCAGGTGCTCGACGAGCCGCACGTACAGCCCGTTCTCCGGTTCCTCGATCCCGATGAACGGTCGTGGCTGCGGATCTTCGAGGAGGATCGCATACGCGAGCATCTTCAGCGTGCCGTCTGACATGCTGTGCTGAAAAAATGGATCAGCGTAGCCACGCTCGTCGAACTTCAGGAGCAGCCGCTTGTCTTGACTCTCTGCGGGCGTGATCTTCTTTAGTCCTGGGATCGCATCTGCGAGGCGCTTGAGAAGCGCGGCGAACTCGCTCGGATATTGACGCTTATAATATTGAAGAACGTTGCCGATGTTCGATCCTTTTCGATCGAGGTAACGCTGCGCGCCGGACGGTGGGAGATCCCGTGCGGCATCCGGAACGAAATACGAGAGGTACCACTGCTCGATGTAGGTCCTCAGTGCAATGATGCGCGGATGTTCGGAGAGGTTCCCAAGCGTCGCGATGCCGAGTTTGTCTCGATCGGCGAGTTTTACATTGGGTCTTTTCTTGGGTTCTCCGACGTCCTGACCCGCCCACACACTCCCTTTGCCCTTTATCAGATTCAAAAAGTAGCGAGGCTTTCCGCGCGTTTGGTTTTCGCGTCGCTGGCGGCATGTTTCTTCGATGGGCTTGGGGATCCCGTCTTCGAGGTCGATGACGAGCCCGTAGACGATTGGCCTGGCCGGATCGTCGTCTTCGAAGAAGATCTCGAATGAGATGGGGCCTTCGGTTCCTTGTGTGTGGAGGCGGCTGAAGCCACCGCGCCAAGGCTTGTCGCAAGCGGCCTCCACACCATCGAGGAGGCAGTCCGCGACGAAACCGAACGCGTCGAGCACGGTCGATTTGCCCGATCCGTTCGGACCGATGAGGCATGTGAGCGAAGGAAGCGGGGTTCCTCTGCTATATTCGACCTGGCCGAGGCTCACATCCGCGAGCGCGCGGTAATTCTTGATTCGAATGCCTAACAAGCGAGCCATCGATCCCTCGTGTTCCGATGTAGAGAGGTCTTAGCGGAGGCGTAGCACGTGGAGCCGGATCCGATGGGACCAGAAGATCACGCGGGGCAAACCTCAACCTGTATGGGACAAGCGGGATTTTCGCGTGGAAAATGCCATAGCCCGGACAATTTGGGCAATTGTTGCGCGGTAGGGGGCCAGCAGAGATGATGATCTGCCGAGCAGTTGATGCATCATTGTGTCGAGTGATAGCGTCGAGCCTATGAAGCGTGGGTTTTCGCTCCTGGGTTCGCTTGCTCTTTTCGGTGTCGCAGTTGTCGCGTGTGCGCCCGTCAAAGAACCCCAACAGGTCTCATCGCCCGATCCAGTCATCGAAGACTCGAGGGACGGAGAGCACGGCGTCGGTCCGTCGCGCACTACTAGCCCCGGCAGCCCCACCAGTAGCGCTAACGGCCGTGGCGCCAATGCTCCTTCCGGTGGCGTGCATGGCAGTTCGGCCGAAGCCCCAAAAAGCAGCAAAGCTTTAGGCACGCAGGTTGGAAGTTTGGCGGCCTTTCTAGGTGGCCAAGATGGTCTCAAATGGGGCATGAGCCGCGCCGAACTCACGAAACTCTACACCCAACCGAACGGCATTATCTCGAAGGACTACGACGAAAAACTCATGAAGGCGCGCGTTGGTCCGGAAATGAATGCCCTCGAAGCGGAGCGCGAGCAGCAAAAAGCAGCCTTCGCGCGCAGCCTTGTCGAATTCAAAGACATACCCACGGGCTACGACACCTCGGGCATCAAGAACGAATACACCTACCGAAATAGTGAGTCTTTGATGTGGGTCGAGCGTCAAGGAAGAAAACGCTATTTTTTCTTTTTCAACGACCGCCTTTGGAAGATTTACGACGAAGTCCCACTCTACGATTCCGGTGAGTTTGGCAGTAGCTACGATGACGCCGTTCGCGCCATGACAGCCACGATTGGCGTCAAGGGCCGAATTCGCAATGCCGATGCATCGAAAGGGCCTGTGGCAACAACGGTCGACTGGAAAGACGGCGTGAGCCATCTGCGGCTCGTCGATCGCTCAGGCGAGCGCGTGGTTGCCATTGTGATGGAGGACATCGGCACGCTCAACAACCTTGGCGAGCTTCGCAGGAACAAAGTCACGGATCCAACAGCGATTGAGCCGTCGGTTTCAGCCGTAATCAGGGGGGTGTCAGATCCTGACGCCGCGCGCCCTGCCGCCAGCGCGGCACCTGCAAAGGCGGCACCCAAGAAGAAGAAGTAGGGGCAGACCCCCGTGTCTGCCCCGTTTGAGGGCGGCCACAGGGGGCCGCCCCTACGGATATGCATTGCTACGTCGGATCCACGCGTACGGCGCCCTCCGGTACACACAGGCCCGTCGTTACTTTTACTGTTGCCCTTGGCAGAACGCTATGCACGACGGGTTCGAGTAGCCGTTCGCGTGTCATCGTTGCGCCGGGGCAGCCAGAGCATGTGCCAGCTAGGTGAATGTGGACGTCGTCTGGCGATGCAAGTGCGATGTAAAGTACCCCGCCATC
This sequence comes from Polyangiaceae bacterium, assembly GCA_009780955.1. Classification (GTDB taxonomy): domain Bacteria; phylum Myxococcota_A; class Polyangia; order Polyangiales; family Polyangiaceae; genus Labilithrix. Next base: position 6,325 of record WQZB01000031.1, read on the forward strand.
GGCATTCACGAGTGCTGCAGCGTATTCCGACAACACATGCGCGAGATGTTCAACCGGCCAGATGGTTGCTTCGCTCACGTTGAGCGTAGTTTCGACACCGCTGTCCGCGGTGTCGCTGCCATGCCTCGTTGATGTCGATTCGTATTGTGCGTCGTCCGCGGTGGCCACAGTCCAAAGGTTATCACAATTTGTCGCTACAAAGGCGCAAGCAGGGACTATATATGGCGGCGCTCACTTGCGTTGAGCCCGAAATCCGTGGCTCACGCTCCGCTTCTTTCGAGAGCCACGGCCTTCGGGCTCAACGGACCGCAACGTGTGCGCATCGCCATATTGGACTTTCAAATTCAGCGCAACCGTGTTGCGCTGTAGCTCGCTGTAGGTGACGGGTGGCACGCTACCGACTTCGATTCTTGCTTCAAGAGTTCGATCTTCAAAAGGGGATAACTTTAATCGGCCGCGGTTCCGATTGTCACGTTACAATCGAAGATCCGCTGGTGTCGCGCCATCATGCGCGCATTGCTCTAAACGGCGACCGTGCAGTCGTGTCTGACCTTGGCAGCCGCAATGGTGTCAAGGTCAATGGCGTGCTCGCAAAGGAACCAACCGAGCTAACCGACGGCGATCGTTTGCGGATTGGTACCCAGGAGCTTGTATTTTGCAAGGTTGCAACCGCTCCGCGGAGATCACACAAAACGACCGGCTTTTTGCGTCACTGCGCTCGCTGCCGAATGCCATACCCGCAAGAAGTCGGACAATGCCCGAGTTGCGGGGCTACCGAGGCGCTCGACGAAGACATGTTTGGTTCGTTCGGATCTACGGCGCAGCGGGTTTGGAGTGCGCAGCTTTTTGCTGAGCTCATCAACCGAGCGCTTTCGCTCCAGCGGTTGGGCGACATTCCGCGCATTTTGCAGCGGGCAACCAAAGACGTTGACGAGCAGCTTACACGAGGCGACAAAGTCGACGATGCGCAGCTCGCGCAGATCGCGGTTGCTGCTGTGCGGGCAAGCATAGCAACGTGCGATCCCAGCTGGGGTGTTTGGGCAGCCCAGGTATACCTTCGCCTACCGTTCGTCATTCCTGAGGACGTCGTGACCAAGCTCGGCGAGCTTGCCCAGTGCTTCCCAGACAACGAGCAGGTCATTGGCGTGATCGAGCGCGTTCGAGGCGTTCGAGCTATGCCTCAGGCTGCTCAAGCTACCGGGTTTGTCGTTGAAGACACGAAAGATATCGAGGGTGCCACCAAGCCCGGGTTGATGCCCTAGTCGAGTTGGTGCACGATGGCGCTGTTTTCCTGTCGCCTTGCGGGGCGATGGGTTCTATTGCACATGATGGATGCGCTTCAGGCTCCGCTACCTTCAGCATGACCTCGAGCTAAACGAGGGCAGATTTGCGGTCGGCAGGAACGCAAGATGCCAGCTCTCGCTCGACGATCCCCTCGTGTCGCGTCGCCACGCCATTTTCGAGGTCACCGAAGCCGGGGTGACCATCGAAGACATGGCAAGTCGTAACGGTGTCATCGTCAACGGTCACCGCATCGAAGAGAAGGTAACCCTAGCCATTGGCGACAGGATCGTCATTGGATCACAGGAACTCCGGCTCCTTGGTGCAACCGATTCGCGCGGTGAGGGCAGCGCTGAGGGCGGAACCATGACGCTGCCGCAAGTGCGCGTCGATCCTTTGAGCTCGAGCTCCGACTTGCCAACGGAATCCGATGTCGAGCCGTCGATGGCCCGGCGTGCCGACCAGTTCAAGCTTCTCTATGCGGTGGCCGAGAAAGCGCTCGCAATGGGTAAAGCAGCCGAGGCTGAACGCCTAGCGGCATCGGCGCTTGCCGACGTCATCGAGGCCACGCGCGCAGGCCGTCCGCTCCCTCCCACACTTGTCGACCAGGCCGCGAAGTTGAGCGCCAAGTTGGCTACGGCCACAAGCAAAGGCGGTTGGGCCGATTATGTCATCGAGCTTTATGCGGCTCAGAATCGACCTTGCCCCGCGCCAGTCGTCGACGAGCTCTATAGCGCAATGCGCAGGGTCGCCTCCGTTGATCTCGTTCGCCTGCGAACCTATATCGCCTCGATCCGACAAAATGTTCGGCGCTACGGGCCGGCGGAGCGCTTCTTGGTTCAGCGTTTGGAGGGGCTCGAACGACTCGCTTCTCTAAAGTGACCGCCCAATGCGTGAAGAACGAGGCGCACCCAAAGCGTCCTTGTCGTTCTGTCGTACGCGAAAACGATGCGATATCCAGGAAGAAACAGAACCGGCGCGATCTGACCGCTCGCGAGTGCGAGCTTGCGAACATCGCCAATGCCGTCGGATGCGTAGCGCGCCACCTCGCTAGCAATCCATGCAGCGTCCTCCCATGGGACAACGGCAAGGAGCTGGTTCGTCGCGCGTTCAGACCACCCGACCTGAACGCTCATTCTACGGAGAATGCGCGCGCTTGGCCAACATCACAAACACGTCGTCGCTCGTGTGACATTGCTCAAACGGGCTCGCCATCACCGCTTCGATCTCCAAGCATTCGGCATCGGTGAAATCTTCAGAGCACGCCATCGGCGCCATGTCGATCGAGCGAGCTACGGGGTCGAGGTCAAGCTCGTACGCTGGCATGGTGGACATAGGGTGAACGATAGCATCGAGCGCGGCACTCGCGCACGCAATTACCGCTGCACTTTGATGTGGCGCTGCCAGGCGAGGTTCGCGCAGGCGGCTTTTTCGATGGTTACGCGTAGCTCGGTGTCGGCAACGTTGGCGACCAGAGCGCGAAGCTCTGGTTCGAGCAAGGCGGGTGGCGGGATCTTACGCGTGGCGCGGCGCTCTGGCGGGCGCCCAACAGTGTCGAGAATACCTACGCGGAACCGAAGTGAGATCACAGCGAAGCCGCACAGTTTCAACCGAGCCAGAAGCTCCGGTGCGAGCATATGAAGCTCGTTTGCCCACACGCTGGTCGCTACTTTTATGGTGAGCACGCCGCGTTCGATGGAGATCGGCTGCGCGCGATCGGCAATGCGCGGTCCAACCGCCGCGCGCCACTCTTTGCGTGGGATGGCCTGCTGTTTCGCCCGTTTGCTTGCAAAGCGATCTTCGCCGGCGCGCCCGAGCACGTCTTCGATGCTCTCAGGGGCATCGAGATTTTTTCGCCGCAATCGCTTCGCTACTCGGCTCATTTTTCAGGTTGACGCAAGGTGACGGTGCCGTACGGCGCGGCTGGGTCGGTGGTGGCGCCACGCCTGTCGGTAATGCCCATGCGAAGCATGCCACTTTGGTACTCGAGCAAGTAAGGTGCATGCGGACGCGCCACTGTTGCTGCTTGGTCGAAGACGAAGATCGTGACACGTCCTGGGGGTGTGGTGGGCGCTCCGATCTTGTCCGTGAGCAAGCGCGCGGCGTTTGTGCGAACGAGGTTGCTTGCGTCTTCGACGGCAAGCTTTCGTTCGAGGCTTCCATCACCGCAACGTGCATGGGCATTGGCAAGGGCAACGAGCGCGTTGGCGCGCACGGTGGCGCGACTGTCATGAAGCATGGGGCATGCTGCGGAGGCTACGAGCAATGCTTGCGACGGACCAAGTGTGGAAGCGATTTTCGCGATGGCAGCCGCTGCGTTCGTGGCAACGGCCGTGTCCGCATTGGCAGGGGAAGCGGCAAGGGAAGCAAGGCGCGCAACGGTGGCGTTGCTACCAACCGATCCGAGCGCGAAGGCTGCTTGTGCACGCACGCTTTCATCGGGATCGCTTGCAAGCTTGTCGAGCAGCTCGAGCGCCATTGCCGATCCGCGATGCCCACCGAGCAATGTGGCAACCATGCGACGATCGTCGACGTCGCCGCTCGACGCCGCCTCGAGGCCACGCAACGCCGATGGCAATCGTGCAGCGCCCATTGCTTCGAGCACGGCATCGCGCTCGGGGCCAGCAGCGATCGCTAGCTCGCGAAAAAGGCGCGCCGTGGCGCTTTCGCTCGCGAGCCTGTGGGCAATGCCTGCCAGGGCCGCGAGCACGGCGTAGCGATCGATTCCTTCGTCGCCATCGAGCTTGGCAACAAGGGCTCTCTGAGCTTTGCTTCCTCCGCTCGCGCCAAGAGCAATGGCAGCGTGAAGCCTGACAGCCGGATCCGCATCGCCAAGCAATGGAACGAGTGCGTCGCTGGCAATCCCGCCAGGATCATTCGGTGCTGCGCGGCCGAGCATGCCCAATGCGTCGATGGCTGCGAGGCGCAGTGTGAAGTCTTTCGCAGAAACGAACCTCGCGAGTTCGGCGGTGGCTCTCGGCGCTCCGGTGCGTCCGAGCAGGGTTGCAACCGTCGCGCGCTCTTGCGGCGAAGTTCGAGGAGAGTGCAGGCTCGAAACGAGCGGTTCGACCGCACGCCCGTCGCTCCTCCCGTTCGTTGGATCGAGCAATGCGGCTACAGCGGCGAGTGCCTCGGCGCGCACCTGAGGGCTTCGATCAGCGATGAACTCGAGCACCACGGGTACGTGTTCGGAGGTTCCTGCTTTTGCCAGAGCGTGCATGGCAGCCGCGGGTGCGAGCGTACCGTTGCGTAGCGACGAAATGATGGCAGGCGTACTCGATGTGGCGCGCAATTCACCCAAGATCCACGCGGCGCTCGTTTTCGCCGCGCTCGGGCCTGGCTTGTCGAGCAGCCCTGTCAACGTGGAAACGACGGGATCTCTCGTGACTTGTGTCGTGGCTTGCGGCGTCTGGTTTGCACTTGCCGCGGTGACGAGCGCATCGCGTACGGCGGTGCGTTCAAGGGACTCTGCTGCATCGTCTTGCGTGCCGAGTTCGCTGGCGAGTGCTCGCACGGCGTCTTCGGTTCCGATGTGGCCGAGCGCGGCCAGGGCCGCCTGCCGGACCCGCGGGTTTCGTTCGAGCGTGAGAGGGGCGATGGCAGCTGTAGCTTCCGGCGCGCGCAAGCGGCCGAGAGCGGTCAGCGCGGCCATCTTCACCTCGAGAGCGTTGTCACGAAGCGCGAAAAGCAGCGCCTGCGTTGCCCGCGGATCGCCGAGCTCGCCGAGCGCACGCACAACATCGCGGCGCACCTCGGGAGCCGCGTCTTGGACTTTGCCGACGAGTGGCATGACCGCGCGCGGATCGCCGAGTTTTGCCAGGGCGCGGGCGACTTCGCTGCGCACCGCGGGCGCTGGATCGTCGAGTCTACCCGACAATGGTGCTGTAGCAGCCGTCGAGCCTTGAGCGCCAAGAGCCGACGCGCACGCAGCGCGGACAAGTGGATCGGAGTCGGCAAGTGCGCGTGACAGCGGCGCGATCGTGACAGCTGGGTTCGGCATCGCCCGGCTTACTTCGCACGTGGCAGCGCGCAATCTCGCGTCGCGTTCCCCGAGCCAGGTTAGCGTAGCCTCGGTTGCGGCGATCACGCCAAGATCGGCGGCTTGTTTCGCGGCGTTGAGGCGGACTTCGACATCGCTGTCAGCGAGCGCGCCGAGGAGCAGTGGAGTCGCGCGTGGGGCGCCGAGCGTGCCAAGATCTTTGGCGGCTGCACGTCGCTTTGCTGGATCGGCTGACGACAGATCGCGCTCGATGTGCTCGGCCACATCGGGCCACGCCAAAGCATGCGCCACTTTCGGTGAGGGCAGCGTGAGCACGAACGCCAACGCCAACGCGACAAAGACCTTTCTCACACGCTCACGCTACCACTCGATTTTGGGGCAACGACAATCGTTTTACGACAGGCCATTGCGCCTGCGTGCAAACCAATGAACGCCGAGCGCGCACGCGGCTGCGAGCGTCCAAATCCACGGCGGGGCGAGCGGCGCCACGTGCTTTTCGGATGTAACGATTGCGGGCTTCGGTAACGCAATCGCGAGATCGTCGCCAGCGTAGCGAAACGTGCCGCCCGTTGCCGATGCGATGGCGCGGAGGCGATCGGGATCGGGCCGCGAGTCGGCCCATTCATCGCCGCCCGCTTCGCATGCGAAGTCGGTGCGTGTCGTTGGCCCTTGACCCGCGCGCAGCCGCGCCGTGTAACCACCGGCAGCTAACGCGGGAAGGCTGACTTCCAGCGTCCTATTGCCCTGGGCGAGCGGCTTTGGCAACGGGACATCGACGGGCGCTTCTTGCTTGTCGAGCCGGCGGACTTCGAGCGACCAAACGAGGCCTTTTTTTGCCTGCACATCCAACCGAGGAAGCTGTATGCGAAGCTTGGTTGTCGCGCCGGAAACGCACGGCGAAACGAGATCGATTTGGCCTGACTCGAAGCGCGGATCGTGCATGAGCCAACCAAGCAGGCCGTCCCAAAGCGCGCCGTAGCCGCGACCCGATGTGCGCGCGCCGAGCTCCGAGAATTCGAGCTGCCATCCGCCGTCGATTCCAAGCGCAATGGAGCGGCCGTTGCCCTCGTCGCCGATCGCCAGGATCGGCATTGGTGCTCCCGATGGCGTGGTGCGTGTTGGGTGTGCCCAAAGCACGATGGCCCCAGGGTGCGCGTCGCCAAGGATGTTTACGCCGGGCATCTGCGGCAGCTCTTCGCCGATCACGTTGCGAAGGGGGGCGAGCAGCGGCGCGATGCGTCCGTCGTCCGTCCACGCTGGCACCACGTTCGCGACGTCGGCTGCGGTGGCGCCCGGAGATTGGTCGAGCGTAACGGGCAGCACATCGGCGAGCGACGTGCCCGCGTAACCGCCAGCCACGAACGAGTTTTGGCCGCCCACCATGATGAGCCCGCCTCCCTTGCGGACGTAGTTTGCGAGCTCCGGCAAGTGTCGCTCGAGGCCGTAGGGCTGCGCGTCGAAGTCTTGCAAAACGACAGCGTCGAACGACGGCAAGTGCTCGGTGAACAGTTCGTCGACCGGGAATGGAATGAGCGCCAGATCTTCTTGGCGCGCGTTCGGATCGTCGGCCTGCGTGCGAAGGATGAAGAATGCAACCACATCGACCGACGCGTCGCTCTTTAGCCATTCGCGAAGGGCTCGCACGTCGTGTGTGGGGCGGCCGGCAACGTGGAGCACACGCACACGCTCGCGTGCAACGTGGAAGGTGATGAGGCGTCGATCGTTTTCGGGGATTGTGTCGCCCGAAGGTGGCGTGATGGAAACTTCGAGAATGCGTGTGCCTGCACGCTCGAGCGTGACGGAAAGATCGATTGTGCCTTTGCCGTCTTTGAGGTGCGACAGCCCCGTGGCAAGAACTGCAGGCTCGCCATCTTCGCGAAGCTCGCGCGCGGTTACGGTGAGCTCGTCGCAGGAAAGGCCGCCCGCGCAGCCGACTTCCACGGAGAGCGGAAACGGAACGTGGGCCACTGCCGCACCCGCGGTTGACACGCGGCGAACGCTTGCATCGGCCGGGATACTTTTCGTGGTTGCGATTGTGTGGATTGGGAGATTGGGCCCTGCGAAACCCTCGAAGGGCGCGCCCTCGGACGGATCGTCGAGCCGGCCGTCGGACACCACCACGATCGCAGAGGGTCGCTCGTCTTGCGAGGCAGTAATGGCTGCAATGGCTGCTCGGAGATCACTGCGCGCGCTGCCCGCAAAAGGCGGCGCTGCTTTCGTGATAGCTAGTGGCACGGGCGGCCCGGCGCCGAAACCGAGAACGAGCAAGCGAGCTTCTTTGGCTTGCTTCTGGAGGTTCGCGATAACCTTGTCGCGCGCGGAAGCCCTGGATGTGTCGTTGTCGGCAAGGGCCATGGATCGCGATGTGTCGCCGAGAACGATAGCCCGAGCGCCAAGAACGCTTTCACGCGCCGCAACGCGTGTGGGGCGGAGCACGGCAAAAAGGAGGGCACTTACTGCGACGAGCCCGGTTAGCACGATGAGCGGCCCACCTCGCTCGCGCCGGCGCAGTTCGAGCGCGAAGAGCACGCCAAGGCTGACGAGTGCCAGAGCACAGGCAACGATTACTGCCCACGTTGGCAAGTCACTGTTGACCGCTAGACGTGTGTGCATCGTTCCCGTATGCCGCCTTTCATGGAAGCCCAAGTAGTGCGCGGCGACGCATGAGGAACGGCGCGTGGACTTGGTCGTCTTTGTAATTCGAGCAGAGCACGTACATCGAGAGATTCACGGCAAGGCGAATCGCACGCTCGCGTTGTACTTCGCCACCGGGTACAGGCTGCATTTCCCAGTCGCCGGCGGCCGAGTGCGCAAGCGCACCACCGAGATCGTGCGACGAGAAAATCACCTGGGCTTTGCCTCCTCGCACAATGGCGTCGAGGGATTGTGGGCCCCTCACACGCCCCTCTGGCCGGCGCACCAGGTAGTAGGTTTTGAAAAGAACGTGGTCAGGTCCAAGAGCAATAGGGCTTGTATCGGGCAGCACGCGCGCGATTTGCTCGCGTGCACTACGGCCGAATGCGCTCGGGCGCCCGTCGTCGGATACTCCGGCGTCGTCGATGAGCAAAAGACCGCCAAGCGCGAAGAACTTCCGGAGGCCTGAGATTTCTTGTGCGGAAAATGGCGAGAGAGCGGAGATGCCACTCAGCCAGACAAATGGGCCGCTCACGATCGCCGGATCATCGGCGCGCACCTGCGATGGCTTGAGGCGGGCAGGGGCACTAGTGCGCTGCACGATCTCCCACGACCACCGCGAGCCCGCGTTTGGCCTTGCTGCGCCCGTGATGCCTCCGGCAAGCAGCACACACGGATCGAACGCACCCCCATCACCGAACGCGCACGCTGGCTTTGGCAGCAAGGCAGCGAGTCCGGTCGCAATGGCTAATGCTAGGACCAAGAGCAGGCGCTTCATCGGAACGGCGCGGATTTTAGACCTCTTTCGATTTGACGCGATCTAGCACACGCCCCTTGGCCCTGCCTGGATCAGGGAGCGGGCGCGATTTTACGGATCATGTTGTTTCCGGTGTCGGCGACGTAGACAACGCCGCTCGAATCCACGGCTACGCCGGCTGGGCTCCAGAAGGTAGCTTTATCGGCTTGCCCGTCCGCGTGGCCACTCATGCCGTTGCCTGCGGCATCACGCAGCCCTGCGAGCGTTGTGACCTCGCCGAAGGGTGAGACTTTGCGTATCGCGTGGTTCAAGCTGTCAGCCACATATAGAGTGCCGCTTGCATCGATGGCCAGGCCAAACGGTGTATTGAAAGCGGCATGTTCGCCGGTGCCGTCGATGAACCCGACAGCCTGATTCGGTAAGCCAGCCAACGTGCTCACCGTGTTCACCGCATCGGGCGCAATTTTTCGGATGTCGTTGCCGCACTGTTCGAGCACATAAAAGGTATTGGTTTTATCCACCACAATGCCTGCAGGGCAGTTGAATGTTGCGCTCGCGGCGGGGCCGTTGTCAGCACCCACGGTGCCGGGAATGCCCGCGAAAATGGTCGTGGTCACGACCTCGCCATTCGTCACTATTTTTCGAATCGTGTTCTTGTCGTAGTCGGAGAAGTACACATTTCCGTCGGCATCTACGGTTAGCCCTCCACCGGGTCTAGGAAAGTTGGGGTCCGAGGCTGGGCTCGCGAGCGTGCTGACTTGGCAACCGTTTACGGCGTCGTTCGTGATCTTGCGAATTGCATTGCTCACGGTATCAGCAACGTAGACGATGCCTTTGGTGTCGATAGCAATGCCGATGGGTCCGTTGAATGTCGCCTGCGTCGTGCAGTCTCCATCCTTCCATGTCACGTTCTCGATGGCGGTGCTCGTGCCTGCGTAGGTGCTCACTACTGTGCCATCTGCAGAGATCTTGCGAATTTTGTTGTTGTAGTAGTCAGCAACATAAAGGCTGCCATCGGGTGCGACCGCGATCCCTGTGGGGCCGTTGAACGTCGGCAGCACCGCCGCGCCAGGACCTACAGCCGTTGTCGTCTGGGTGTCGACTGAACTAGCTTCGCCTGTGCCCGCCACCGTTGTAACGAAGTATTGTTGTGGACCGGCGTCAGCATCGCCGGCATCGTTGCCAGCATGACCTGCGTCGTTGCTTGGTCCGTTCGGCCCAGCATCGGGCTGCGTGTCGATGGGAGGAACGTTGAACTCGGTGCCGGTGCATGCTGCCATGGTCGACGCAAAAAGAGCTAGGCGGATGAAACGCATGCGAGCCTCCGATAAGTAAGCAACTTCGACGCTCGCTCCAGCGTAATCAGTGACATTGTGGCTTGTCGAGATAGGACAATGGACCGGAGGGTGGGCTACGCCCAAACCACCCCTCAATCGAAATCGTCAACACGCCAGATGCCATTTTCTCGCTTCAATTTCACCGAATGACCTTGCGGAACGCTCACCGAGGCGATGTCCCCTGTGACCTCGATGTGCAAGGTTTCCGGGCGCTCGAGCCCTTCTACGAGAGCACGCAAGTCGCGTTCGATTGCCGTGCGTGTGGCCGGTGAGAGCACGCGCATGAGGCCCGCATAACTGCGCCGCGCGAGCACGCGTCGCAATTGATCGAGCGCTTGCTCGGTGGTGCGTGCGCCGCCTGGCAGCGTTCCGGCGGCCGTGACCCAAAAGCGGTCATTCGCAAGTTCGAGCTGCGCTTCTTCGCCGTCGGCGTAGCGTAGCCGTGCGGTTGCAGATGTGCGGGCGGCACGTGCGGTGATGCCTTTGGCTTGTTCGGCAAGCTCGGCGCGCTGCTCGCTCACAATGCGCTTGATGTCGTTTCGGCCATACGCCTCTTGCGAGCTCGTTGTCATCATGGCGTAGATGGCGTTGGCATCACCGCGCGCAGCGGCACGCGCGTACTCGTCGGCAGCAGCTTTGGGATCAGGCACCGCGAGCGAGGTGCACCCTGATTCGATTGCGCCGGCCGCGACCATGATAACGAAATACCCCGCCCGACCAAGCCGGTGTAAGGCGCGCACGCCGACTGCCCACGACGCGAGCAGAAGCACACCGCCTGCCGTTTTTTCGACCGAGGCTGACACAGCGAGGCCTAGCGCGATTCCCGTGGCAGCGATCACGAGCTGCCGCTTTGCGCGCTCGAACGATTGCGTGTGCGAGTCGGGTGATTGCGAAGCAGGCTCGGTGTTTCTCGCTGCGTCATTCACGGGTGCGCTCAAACCTCGCTGCGCAAAACGACAATGCCGACGTCGTCGCCGAGCTTTGGAACGCGCTCCGCTGCCCAGCCAAAAGTGCGGTTGTCGATGGTCACCGTGCCGCTGGTTCGGCCTGCCGCCGTTTTTTGAACGAGGTTCATGTCGGCCAGGGTCTTTTCGTTGATCGGCGGAGTGCCGCGTGCACCGTAGGTCGTTTTGGGGTCGAAAAGGAGCACATAAAAAATAGGAAGTTTGCCAAGCTCGCCGGTGCTCAAAAGGTGTTGTTGCAAATCGTGCTTGAGCGATTCCTGAAGATGGTAGGCGAAACGTCGGTAGGTCCAACCCGTGACATACAAGCCGACGAGTGTGCCGTCATCCTTCTTCACGGGGACGCCTGCCACCCATTCCTTGTCAGGTCCTGCCGGGTTCGGCACACCTGGGAATTGGCCATTGGTTGCAACATACACTTCACCAGCGAGCGCCTTTTTGAGAGCAGGGTAGGCGCCAGCGAGATCTTTGCCGGCCATGACGTCTTGCTCGAGATCGTTGCGGACAGCGATGCCATGGGTGTCGGTGAACGCAAAGAATGTAGATTTGGCGCGGGTGAGATCAGGCACGAGCTGGCGAACCCGGAGCAAGGCAGCGCGCACTCGCTGCGGATCGACTTCTTTGCCTGGTTCGCCCGGTTCCTTGGCAAGCTCGGTGGCCAATTTCCTGCCGCCTTCGGGCAGACCGCGTTCGATTTCGGCAACGTCTTCGTTTGCAAGCGAAACCATCGCCTCTACGTTGACTTTGGCAGCCTCTTCGCTGATTTTCGCTTTGTCCTGGCACCCCATGATCGACGCCGTAGCGACTGCCGTAAGCACCCAAAACGCAAGTAGCGATAGACTGAAGGGCCTGTTTGCGGCGGTCGAACAGATACGTGTGAGGGCAAGCCTTCGCAACGCAAGCGAGATGAGCGACACGAGCCAGGCGAGCATGACGTGGAGTCTACGACGAAGAAGCAGGCTCGCGCGACGTGCCAGATCGTGTAAGATGACGATCGCATTTAGTACGAGTGCAAGGCCGAAGTGGCGGAACGGTAGACGCAGCGGATTCAAAATCCGCCGGGGTAGCCCCCCGTGAGGGTTCAAGTCCCTCCTTCGGTACGGATTGGATAGGTATAGGGGGCGGCCCCCTGTATGAGGATGCGGCCGCCCCCTAAGAGGGTGTTCGACAGGAAGATCGAGGGAAAGTGGGGGAGCCGCCCGAAGGTTTGGGTGGCCCGCAGACGAAAAGGCCGAGGCGTACTCTTGTACGTTGAGGTTTTTTCGTCGAGGACACGCCTAAAGATTCGGGATGGATCGCACGCTTTGTCCGATTTTTCCTGTCGAACACCCTCTAAGGAACTACGCGTTGTGTTGGTTGTAGGGGCGCCATTCATGGCGCCCGACCGCGGCGTTTTGGAATCCATACCAATGGCCGATCGCCGATCTCGAGAGCGCGCGATGAATCGCGCCCCTACGAAAATACGTTTTGTTGGCCGTAGGGGCACCCCTTGTGGGTGCCCTATATGGAGCGGCGCGATCTAGGCACTTGTCTCGATTCGCGCTGAGCCGTTGTGCGAGTGCCCGAGTGAGGCGTAATTTGGAATTGCGTTGGAACCGAATCAATTTGGTTGCACTCCGAATCTTTTTTGGCCTAATGCATTCTCCATGACGACTCTCCGAAACACGATTGAAGATCTCTCATCACAGTTTGCCAACAGCATCATCGAAGCTTTGCGTGGTGCATCCATCGACGAGCTGCTCGACGTCGCTCACGGCGGACCTCGTCCTCGCGCCCGTGAAATGGGTGAATCCGTTGCTCCGCCCCGCCGCGTGCAGGGTGCTCGCCGCGGCCGTCGTACGGCGGGCGATATCGCCGATATGGTCGATTCGATTGTCGAGCTCCTGCAAAACAACCCCAATGGCCTTCGCTCCGAGCAAATCCGCGAGCAACTTGGCGTTGAGGCCAAAGAGTTGCCACGCCCACTGGCCGATGCGATGGAGCAAAATCTCATTACAAAAACAGGGCAAAAGCGCGCAACAACGTATTTCGTGGCGTCGGGCGACATTGCGATGGACAAGCGCCGTATCCGCAAGCCCAATTTGATCCGCCGCAACAAGCGCATGTGATTGCGGTGCCAATGGGGCCAACGGTGTTGGCAGGCATCGAATTCGGTTGGCGAGTGTCGTCATGAAGGGTGAAACCCACTCTTCGGGTGGTATTTTGCCTCTGGCGATGGCGAATTCTCCATGATAAAGGCCTGGACCTCCCTTTTCGTGGAACTTTGGTAAAAAAGGTGTTCGATGCCGAGTGAAGCCGTCCAGTGTAAGCCGCTCGAGGTCGTGGTTAGCGACCGCGGAATTGAGCGCGCCATCAAAATGCTCAAACGCAAGCTCGCGTCCGAAGGTGTTCTTCGCGAGCTCAAAATGCGCCGTCACTATATGAAACCGAGTGTCAAGCGCCGGAAGAAGCAAGCTGAGGCCGCGCGGCGTCGTCGCAAGCGGGCAAAGCTTGACGCAACTCCGCCAAAGAGTTGACCGAAAAGAGCGATCGCCGCTTTTATTATACGCCTTCAAGTTGCCGCGAGTTCAAGGCGGTGGAAGGTGCGTGTGCTTGTATAGCACACGCACACGCTGTTGCACGGCTCCGTCAGAGGCCGCACCGCAGCCGCCAACGATGAAATCGCGTCGAATCGAAAGCGGTCTAGCGCCGAATTATCGAGTTCGGCGCCATCGGGATTGGTATGGCCGTCGATCGCGGTGTTATGGCCGCGGTCGCTACATAATTCTATAGACCGCTAACGATGAAATCGCGTCGAATCGAAAGCGGTCTAGAATCGTGTGCGCGTTTTCGCTCCACATAATATCCCGTGCTCATCTCCGCGATTGAAAAAAAGCTCGCGCGCCTCGGTGCTGTCGACTCGTTTGGTGGTGACAGGCCGCGTGCCGGCGTTGCGGCCATTCTGCGCCAAAGCGCGATCGATGCAGGCGCCGAGCTGCTCTTTATCCGAAGGGCTGAGCGCGACGACGATCCGTGGTCGGGGCATATCGCATTCCCGGGTGGGCGCTACGAAAACGGCGACGTCACAATCCTCACCACGGCAGTCCGCGAGACCCGCGAGGAGGTGGGCATCGATCTCACTGCTGCCGTGCTCATTGCGCGCCTGCCCGACGTTCCCGCCTTTACGCGCGACAAGAGCGAATCTCTCATTGTGTCGCCATTTGTTTTCGCCATGCGTCCGGACTTTGTGTGGCAGCACACGCCGAATAGCGAGGTTGCCGAAGCACTTTGGATCCCGTTCGTGAGCCTTGCACGCGGTGAGGGGCGGGGAACCTTTCCGTGGTCGTGGGAGGGCGAATCGTTCGAGTTGCCATGCATTCGACTGCATCCCAACGGACACGTGCTCTGGGGGCTAACCTACCGCATGGTCGAGACCATGTTGGAAGCCATGGGACCAGAAGACGACACCGCCGGACCGCTTTCGATTTGAAGCGATCTCTTTGCGTTGGCTCGTTGCGTTGGCTTGTTGGTGGATGCGGGTAGGGGCGTATGGCCATACGCCCCTACATTCATCGTGTTTTCGCGAGCCATACGCCGTACGTGGCTTTGTCGGTATGAGGTGTGCAAGCAATTGGGGGGGATTGGTGTGCGGGCGCCATGAATGGCGCCCCTACGCAGAATGCGTTTTGTTAGCGGTTGCGTGTCATCGCGCCCGCGGGCATGGTCGACGAATGCGCGCAGCAACAATCAACGAATGATCATTGTGTCGTTCGTAGACCGCTTTCGCACGTTACCAGCTTGCCACGCAGCGTGGCGCTTTGGTCGGTGCTGGCGCATTAGCTACGATGAATGGAACGAAACTACATCTTACGTTTGCTGCGCGTGGACTTGCGCCCAACGTGTTCGGCGTGGAATGCCGAAGGGCACACATCGTTGAGGCCGCAGCCTTCGCAATTGGGTTTGCGAGCAAAACAAATTCGCCGCCCGTGAAAGATGAGCAGGTGGCTCGTGATGTCCCACTCTGCGCCTGGTAGAAGTAGGACGAGATCTTGTTCGATCTTCGTCGGATCGGCGTTCTTCGTCCAACCAAGGCGTTGCGAAACGCGCTGGACATGCGTGTCGACCACAACGCCTTCGGGCTTGTTCCACATGACGCCGAGCACGACGTTGGCGGTTTTGCGCCCAACGCCGGGAAGGGCAACGAGCTCCGCGAGGGATCGCGGAACCTCGCCGCCATGCTTTTCGACGAGCATCTGCGAAAGCCCGATGATGCTTTTTGTCTTTTGGCGGAAAAAACCGAGCGTCGAGATGAGTGACTCGACGTTCGCCGGATCAGCCTTTGCGAGTGCGGCCGAATCTGTGTAGAATGCAAATAACTTCGGCGTTGCTTTGTTGACGCTCACATCGGTCGTTTGCGCGCTGAGCACGGTCGCGACGAGCAACTGAAACGCATTTTCGTGATCGAGCTCGCAGCGTGCGTTGGGGTGGATTTTCTTGAGCCGTGCGAGTGTTTCGACGGGCGGCGCCGTGGCTCGGGCGGCCTGCAATCGCGTCATGAATTATCCTGGGTCGGCGGATTCCCGTCGGCAGGCACATCGCTTGATGGACCGCCGTCGCCTTCACCGGCGGGCGTTTCGGCGATGCGCTCGAGGGCAACGATGCGTTCTTCACCCTCCACGGCCATGATCTTGACGCCCTGCGCGTTGCGCCCAGTTTCGCGAATTTCGGCAACGCTCGTACGCAGTGTTTGGCCGCGATCCGTGATGAGCATGATTTCGTCGGTGTTCTCGACGAGCTTGATATCGACGACCGGTCCGTTGCGCTCGCTTGCATCGATGAGGATAATGCCTTTGCCGCCGCGGTTTTGCTGGCGAAATTCGTCGATGTTCGTGCGCTTGCCGTAGCCTTTCTCACACACGGCAAGAACGAATGGGCGTGCGGGATCGGTCACGGCCATGCCCACGACCTCGTCGCCTTCAGCAACGTCGATCGCCTTGACGCCCACTGTCCCACGACCCATGGCGCGAACTTGCTCTTCGGGAAACCGAATCGACTGACCGTGCTTGGTGGCAATAAGGATTTCTCGTGAGCCATCGGTTAGTGCCGCGGACAAGAGTTGATCGTCGCCTTCGATTTTCACTCCAATGATGCCCTTTTGGCGGAAATTCTCGTACCCGGTTACCGCCGTTTTCTTGATTTGACCATGGCGCGTAATCGTAACCACAAATTGGCCTTCCTCGATTTTCGGTACCTCGACAATCGCGGCGACCTTTTCACCTGGCTCCATGCCAACGAAGTTGACAATCGCGCGGCCCTTCGCATTTCGCGCGGCAAGTGGGATCTCGAAGACCTTTTTGACGTAGACCTTACCGCGGTCGGAGAAGAAGAACACGTAGGCGTGCGTCGACGCCACGAAGAGCTGGGTGACCCAGTCTTCCTCGCGTGCTTCCATCCCTATTTTCCCTTTGCCACCTCGCTTCTGAGCCCGGTACTCGGACGGATGCGTCCGCTTGATGTACCCTGCATGCGAAATGGTAACCACCATGTCCTCTTCTTGAATGAGGTCCTCGTCGGCGATATCCGCGTTGCTCACGACAATCTCGGTTTTGCGCTTGTCGGCGAACTTCGTGCGGATCTCTTCGAGCTCTGTGACGATGAGATCGAAAAGGACACTTTCGTGCGCGAGAATGTTGCGCAAATGTGCGATGGATTCACATAGCTCGGCGTATTCTGTGGCAAGCCTTTCTTGCTCGAGGCCGGTAAGCTTCGACAAGCGCATCTCGAGAATCGCTTTGGCCTGCCGCTCGGACAGAAAATAGTCCCGGGTCTCTTTCGCCCGCGTGATTTCTTCCTCGGGGCGGCCTGCGCGGCGGACGAAAGCCTCGAGGCCATGAAGTGGTAGCGCCATGAGGGCGGCGCGCGCCGACTCGACGTCGCGCGATTCGCGGATTGTTTTGATGACGAGGTCGACTTCGGTGGTCGCCATGCCAAGGCCTTCGACGATTTCGCGAGCGGCTTCGGCCCGACGGAGCTCGTAACGCGTGCGGCGTGTGACGACGTCGCGGCGGTGTTCGACGAAAACCTCGAGTGACTCTTTGAGATTCATCACGTGCGGTCGCCCGCGCACGATGGCGAGATTGATGACGCCAAAAGACGATTGCAGATCGGTTAGGCGGTAAAGTTGGTTGATGACGACCTGCGGCAAAACATCTTTTTTGAGCTCGATGACGAGGCGAATGCCATCGCGGTCGGATTCGTCGCGGGCCTCGGCGATGCCTTCAATTTTCTTTTCGCGCAAAAGCTCGCCGATGCGCGCATGAATCTTTGCCTTGTTCGTTTGGTAAGGGATTTCGGTGACGACAAGCTGTTCACGGTCGCCGCGACCAGGGGATTTTTCGACCTCGATGCGAGCGCGCATGACAATGCTGCCGCGGCCGGTGCGCTGCGCCTGCTCGATGCCACTGCGCCCGAAGATGAGGCCACCGGTCGGAAAGTCGGGGCCGGGCACTAGCTGCATGAGATCATCGATGGTGCATTTGGGATTTCGTATCAGGTGTACGGTTGCGTCGAGCACCTCGCCGAGATTGTGTGGTGGAATGTTCGTGGCCATACCAACGGCGATACCGCCGGTGCCGTTGACGAGAAGATTCGGAATGCGCGTTGGCAACACCGTGGGCTCGAGCTTCGAGTCATCGAAGTTCGGCGTGAAGTCGACGCATTCCTTGTCGATGTCGCTGAGAAACTCGATGGCAATCTTCGATAAGCGCGCTTCGGTGTAACGGTACGCAGCGGCCGGATCGCCGTCGACCGATCCGTAATTGCCTTGGCCATCGATGAGCGGGTAGCGGAGCGAAAAGCTTTGCGCGAGGCGCACCATGGCGTCGTAAACGCTTGCGTCACCATGGGGGTGGTACGAGCCAAGAACGGCGCCTACGATGGTGGCGCTCTTCTTGTACGCGACCGTTGGCAGGAGCCCTTGCTCGTGTGCAGAATACATGATGCGACGATGAACGGGCTTGAGACCATCGCGTGCATCGGGGATGGCTCGACCAACGATGACGCTCATGGCGTAATCGAGGTAACTCGTGCGCATCTCGTCTTGAATCGAGATGGGTAACCTCTGTCCATTGGTTGGCGGTCCGGGAGGCGCGGGCGCAGCCGGAGACGCAGGCGGATTGACGTTCGACATCGCGCTCAGGTGTTTAGCACGACTCGCCCGCTTTCGATTTGACGCGATTTCGCCGTAGGGCGCAGCATGCTGCGCTCCTACAAATGAGGTTAGAGGTTAGAAGAAGTTTCCAATCGTAAATTCAAAGACACTCGCATCTTCGAAACTAAGCTTGTTGAGCGGGAAGCCCCACTCGAAACGCAGCGGTCCAAGCGGCGAAAACCAGCGGATGCCAAAGCCTGTCGACCAACGCAGATCGGTGAGGCTGCTCGCGCTGAAGCAAGGACTCACGAGATTTGAAAACTGCGGGGCCGGCGTTGTTTTGCAGAACTGGTTTTCGAGATTCCACGCGTTGCCCGCGTCGACGAAGGTGACCCCGCGAATGCCAACTTTGTCGATGATGGGAAATTCGAGTTCGAGGTTCGAGTAGTATTCGAGGTTTCCCCCGATGTTGGCACCATTGGCGATGGGCGCCGAGTTGACGTCGAGCGATTCGTTGAGCGGCAATCGAGGGCCTATGGTGCGTAGGCGATAGCCGCGTACGTCGAGGATGCCGCCAAGAAAGTAGCGCGCGAAGATGGGAACACCAGAGGACGACGGGCTCGTGATGAGGCCCACTTTGTTGTTCATCTTGATGACGAACCCAGAGCCAGGCTGCTCGGTTTGCCCGAAAAGAGGAATGTAAAAGCGCCCAACGAATTCGTGACGAAGGAACTCGATTTCGCTGCCGAACGCGCTCGACGCAAACTCGGTGGATGCCTGGAGGAACAGGCCCGACGACGGGAAGAGGCGGTTGTTGCGTGTGTCGTAGGTGATGGCAGGGCGCAGCGAAATGGTGCGGCCCGAGTTGAAAAGATTGGCGAGTGGCAGGCGCTGAAAGACACTGATGAAGCTTGACGGTGCGCTACCGAAGATTGTGTTCACCGTGGCTGTATCGACGCTATCCCACTGGGTTGTTGCCGTGACACCAATGCGCAGCCATGGCTGAATGAGCGCGTAGCCAAAGGTAATCGCGCCGCCAATGGATTTGCGTGCGAAGTCAGGAAAAACAAGGAGATTATCGAATAGCTCAATCGACGTCGACCAGTCTGAATCGAGGAAGTACGGCTCGAAGAGACGAATACTAATGAGTTGGCGAAGACCGGAAACTTGCGCCTGCAGGGCAAGCGATTGGCCATTGCCAAACAGGTTTGCCTGCTGGATCTGAGCGGTTGCGATGAAGTTTTCGATGCTCGAGAAGCCGGCGCCAACCTGAAAGGTTCCGGTGGGGCGCTCGGCCACGTCAAAGTTGATGTTGATCGTTTCGGGCGTGGAACCCTGCGCGGTGGAAACGTCGACGCGTTCGAAATAGCCAAGGGCCGTGATGCGCTTTTTTGAGTCTTCGAGCTTGGTCTCGCTGAAAAGCTGGCCCTCTTCGATTTCCATCTCGCGGCGCAAGACCTTGTCGCGTGTTTTCGTGTTGCCCTTGATTTCGATGCGCTCGACACGGACCAGTGGGCCGCGCCGAATCGGGACAACGATATCGACTTCGCGGCGTACCGGATCGAGCTCGGTTTCGGGCTCGGCCTCCATGTTCGCGTAGCCGGCGTCGCGGTAAACGGTGCGAACCGCCTGAAGATCTTTGACGAGTTCGGCACGGTTGAAATAGTCGCCGCTCTTTGCAGCCACGAGTTGGCGCAGGGCGCGCCGTCCGCCGAGCGGCTCGATTTCCTTGCCGTCGGCATCGCGCTCGTAGACTTTGAGTTGGCGGATTTTGAATCGCGAGCCTTCGTGGATGGAAACGGCGATTTCGATGCCTTCGCGATCGGGCGTGAGCATGACGCGTGGCGTGCCGATCTGCACCTGCATGTAGCCCTTGTCGTAATAAAGGGCATTGAGCATCAGCACATCGCGCTCGAAAACGTCTTGACGGTACGGACCGCCGGAGCCAAACGAGAAGATTGACGACTGGCCTGTTTGCATGATTGCGCGCAGATCATCGTCGGGAACATTGTAGTTGCCGATGAACGTGACGCGCCGAACCGTGACGGGCGAGTGCTCGACAACTTTGAAACGCACGGTGACTTCGTTATCGCGCCGAGGCTCAATCGCGCTGTCGACGTCAGCGAGAAAATAGCCCTTTTCGGCGTATGCGTCTTTGATCTTCTGAACGCTCCGGCGAACCGACGGCACGCTGAGGATGGTGTTGGCCTTGACCTCGATGGCTTCCTGAAGCTTGTCGTTTTCGATTTCGCTGTTGCCTTCGAATTCGACCGCCTTGATGTTCGGGCGCTCGCGGACCAAAAAGCGCAGAATGATGCCGCGGTCTTCCCGCGTCATGTCGACTTCGATGTCGTCAAAAAAGCCCGAGTCCCAAAGGGCACGAACGTCGCCTGCAAGGCCCTCGACCTTGAAAGTGTTGCCGGGCTTTTCGCGCAAGTAGCTCATGATGTCGTCGCGCGCAACGCGGCGGTTGCCGCTGATGTCGATGCGCGCAATGGCGCTGCCTTCGGCCCTTTCCGCTTCGCTTGGGGGAATGTTGATGGTGGGCCCCGAAGCTTGTGCGCCTTGTGTGGATGGCGCGGCTGGTGCGCCCGCCTGTGCACCTGGCGCAATTGGAGCGGCTGGCGGTGCGTCGGCATCCGTGGGCGCGCCGGCATCGCTTGCTTCGCTCGCCGGGGTTTGCGCCTGTGCGAACACACGCACTGGAAGCATGCTGGTGACAACGAGCACCAGCAGAGAGAGCAGTCTCGCGTCAAATCGCAAGCGTTCTAGAAAAGAGTGCATCGGGCGCGTGACGGCCGAAAAAAGCCTGGCGGAACGGCCTTCAGTAGCCGAGGTTCGCTTCGTAGGTCAATCGCGCTTCGGCGGAAAGGACGAAAGAATGCTTTCGAGCTTTCTTGGGTTGACGTGGGTGACAGAACGTTCATGCCATCGGCGCGGCACGGCGAGGCCACCAAAGCCAAGCGCTCGCGGCAATGGCCGCTGGCAAGGTCATCATCGCAACGGGAAGGGGGAGGTGATCGGCGAGCAAGCCCACGAGCGGCGGTGACCAAAGATCACCGAAGGCGTGAATGGAAAAGATCGACAGCGCCATGGCGCTCGCGCGAAGCTCGGGAGGCACTGTGCCGAGCACGACCGCGTTGATGGGGGAGGGGACGAGAAAAAGCGCAAGGATGCAAAAGAACATGCACGCAAAAAAAGCGTTTGGCCCTGGCGCCAGAAAGCACCCCACCGCGAGTGGTGCGCCGACGAGGCTGCCAATCGCGCAGATGCGTAGTAGGCCCGCGTTGATGCGTGCGGTGACGGTCGCGTCGTTGTCCTCTTGCTGCTCTTGCAGCACGATTCGCCCTTTCACGCGATTGGCCATGCGATCGGCCCAAGCGCCGCCGAGCAGCGTGGCAATGCCTCCGGCAATCACCGTGATGAGTCCAAGGCGAGAGTTTGCGACCGACAGCTCGAGCCCGTAGTGCGCATACAGGAATTTCGGCCCCCAGTACGAGAACGCGCCGACGGCGGCAGTGTACGCGCAGTAACCAAGCACGGCCTGGCGGTAGAGCGGTGTCGAGACGAGTTTCGTGAAGTCTCGTTTGATGTTCGGCCTTTCGGTCGAGAACGTACGCGTCGGCTCTTTGATGAGCAGACAAGCAAAAGCGAGCAGCATGCCCGGACCGCCAGCAACGAAGAAAGCGCTGCGCCAGCCCCAATGCTTTTCGACCAAGCCGCTAACGAGGTAGCCGAGCGAAGCGCCGATGGGCATTGCGAAGTAGAAAATGCTGAGCGCTCGGCCTTTGCGAAGGGTAGGTGTGACGTCGTCGATGATCGTTGGTGCAAGCGTGCCGTAGCTCGCCTCGCCAACGCCAACCACGGCGCGCGCAGCGATGAGCATCGTGGCGCCGGTTGCGAGCCCTGAAAGAGCCGTTGCCAGGCTCCACACGAACACTCCAAAGGCGATAAGGCCTTTTCGCGCCATTCGATCTCCGAGCACACCGAAGAGCGGAGACGTCGCGAAGTAGCCAAGCAAACAGACTGTTGCGAGCAGGCCGCCCACGAAGTTCGATAGACCGAACTCGTCTTGAATCTTCGGCAAGACTGCGGAGACAACGACTCTGTCGGCGTAATTGAGAAGGTTTAGACCTGTGAGCAGCGCGAGGATCGCTCCAGGCTTTTTGATCATGGATGGCGCATAACTTTTCGGGCGGATCGTGTTCGTCGCTCAACCTGGTATCGAAGTAGACGACTTGTACTGGACAAGGTCGATGGGCAATCCAATCCGAGTGAAGAATCTGCCGAACGATGCCGAGACGTGTTCTCGATACGGCGACCGGAGACGGAGTCTTTTGCCCGCATCCAAAGCGGCTTTGCTGACGAGTCCTTTCGGCATCTTGTACACGTCTCGAAAGCTTACTACCCATCTCGGCGAGCCTGATTGCGGGTGCTCTTCAAGCATTGCATATGCGGGCCGTTCCCCTTTGATGATCGCGTTGAAGTGTGAGCGAAGGGGGCCGTTCTTGTCGATGATGGCTCCGATGTCTCGTTCGAGCGTCTTCGAGTCCGATGCAGGCAACGTGAGCCTCTCCTTCCTGCATGTCTCCTCAGCCTTTGCTCGAAGTGTGGGATCCTGAAGAACAACCTTACCAACAGACCACATCTCGCAGACGATCACGCTGTCGGTCTTGTTCTGAACCAGGTCACACGTCTGCGTCAGCACGATGGCCGGAACGGGGGTCATGCGTGCTTTCACCAACTTGGTGTCGTCCGCGACTTCGATCTCATTGAACACTGGGCATGCCGGGACGATGTCACCCTGGTCGAGGGCCTCCCCCGCGACCACCTCATACCAAGGCCAATCGCTGATCATTCCTCGCCTGGTTCAAAGTCGAAATCGCCTGGTCGCAGGCGGAATTGTCGCTGTTCGCCCACCTCGATCTCCACAATGATGCTGCCCGATGTATTGTGCCGAAGCTGCATGTAATCGAGAACGAACTCCTCGTCATCCCGCGGAATCGTAGAGGGAACAACGACCGACACGTTGGGCAGGTTCCAACTGAACCCATCGCGATCGAGGAAACGATCGGCGATCGCTGGAATTGGACGGTAGTCCACGAGTTCAGTCGGGGGGGGCCAAGCTGGGATCATGGCTTCTCTTTGAAGAGTTTGCGTGCATTGTTCGTGATGGTCAATTCGAAGGACTTTCCAATGGCGGAGTGCGCAAGCCTTTGCCACGCCATCAGAGCGTCAATATCTAGCCCCACGGCGTCGCTTGAACGCGCATAGACATCGATGGCGTAAACCGCAATCGCGGCTCGTACCTCAAGAAGACTGAGGTTCACGACCACGTTCCCCTGCTCGAATTCGGCTGTCTCTACCTGCACGGCGAATGGTGGATGCCGGTGTCGTTGAGGAAGACTGGTCGGCAGACGTGGATAGATTTCGAAAAAGTCCGACGGGCTAGACTCTGATGGGAGCTTCACGATGTTGATGTAACGCTGACCAGCCCAGCCGAGTTGCTGTGGTTCCATCACTTCAAGGTAGGTTGCGAAGAGCTGTTTGATCGCGTCGAAGTGATCCTCGAAGTGCCCGTATGGCTTTCGAACGTTGTGCGTGCACATCTCGGCCCCCAGCTGAACGGCACGGGTTTGCTCAGGGTTCCAGAGCCGACGCCTCCGAGCACTATGATTAAGCCCCTGAGCCACCGACTTGCCTGGTCCGAGTTTGAAGAAGACATTGAAGTCTTCCAGGCTCTCCTGCTTCCCTGAGTACGCAGGGAGAAGCTTTGCCAGCCTCTCCCCTTGTTCCGCGAATCGCGATCCGCTTGGTCGCACGAAGAGCTCGAAGATCGCCTCTTCAAGCGGAGGCTCATCATAGTGCCGCTTCGTTGCCTCCGTGGTCACAGTCATGATGTACAACGGAATAGTACGCACTTGGCCGCTTTTCTGTCCGACACACGACGGTCGTGGCCTCCTTGCGACACGCTAGTGCTGGCTGGCGATGGCATTGGTGTCCTGATCAGGCGCCGCACGCTACCGAGTCGTAATTCATTCGCGCGCGCCTCTTCCGCCATGCGAGTTCCGAGGCGCAGCGTGCACGCTTTGATAGTCGCCACAGCATGAGGGACAAATCGTCTGCGATCGCACTCAATCCGCCGTCGGCGAGAAGCGCTAGGTGCAGCGCATTCAAGTCATCGCTGATTGTTTCGAGCGCTCCGGTAGCGAAGGCAAAATCACCGTCTTCTCCGCTCGAGAGTGCAAGAGTAACGAGATGGCCGAGTGGTTCGACTCCTGACGTGTTGTCGAAAGGTCTCCAAACCGGTGCCTCGTCGCGCTCTTGAGCATGGATGCGATTGACACGGCGGTTGCGCGCCGCTCTTTCCTCCCGTTCGCGTTTGCGCCGTTCGTGTTTGGAAGCGCTCTTCGCTGCGGTGGACGTGCGTGTTTTCTTCGATGCTGATACCTTCGACATCGCTGACCTCATGCTGATTGGGGTTGGCCATGGGTCCGGGCGTTGGTAGCGTCGCGGGCCCACTTTCTTTTTTACTGTCGTCTTCTCTTCATCATCGTGGCTTCGGCTTCTTGTCGCCGAACTTGTCTTTGTATGCCGCGCGAATGAGTTGGCGAACGATGTCGGATAACGACAGTCCGTCGACGTCTGCCAGAGCCTGAAGCATCGCAATCTCCTCGGCCGATGCTCGAATACCAAGGCGCTCAGACCTATCAATCGGCGGCGACATTGACGTCCACCATTGTACGTCAAAATTTCAAACGGTCAAGACGCCGCTGAGAACAAAATGGCTCACGCTGCGGAGCGCTTCTTCGGCACCGACCTGTTCAACCCCCCCCCGACCATCTGGCGGTCGGTCGACCCCGACTTTTTCAACCCCCCCGACCATCCGCAGGTTGGTTGGAACCGGCTTTTTCAACCCCCCCGACCATCCGCAGGTTGGTTGGAACCGGCTTTTTCAACCCCCCCGACCATCCGCAGGTCGGTTGGAACCGGTTGCGATCACCCTACGTTGGGGAGCGGCTCCGGCGAGGCAGGCTCGTCGACGACCGTTTGCTTGTCAGCCGCTTTCGTTTCTTTCTTCTTCTTCATGCTTCGGACTTTGATGCGCAACTCGGCAAGAGGCAAAAGTGCGGTTTGTACTGCCTTCGCCTCGAGATCTTCATTCTCCACGGCCGCAACGAGGAGACGTGAGTACGTCATGAGGGCGCCGCGTGTCTCGCGCAGAGGTTCGACGATCGATTCGATCGCTACTTTTTCGGGCTTTGGCTTCGTAATGCCGAGCGCCACGCCGTAATTGACATGGCATGCACGTACTTGCGCGAGAAAGGGCGCTCCTGCAAACCGATCGATCTTTTCTTCGATGCCATGCATCCGATGAACAATGGCTTCGCCTTCCGCCCATTGCTGGGCATAGGGAAGGGATAGAAACGCCATTCCGTTCGGGAAAAGCATATGGTGAATCTCCGCTGCCTCGGCCGCGTCGTTAGCGAATTCAGGCGACAGATCGGCGTAGAGGGAAAGTCGTCGTTCGAGCGCTTGCCAGGCGCGATCCATCGCGTTGTCGACCACGCGCGTGTCGACCTTTTCTTGTACGGGCGTGACCTTGGCGTGAAGCTCTCGAAGCGTTTCGCCTTTGGTTCGAAGTCGTTTGAGTGCCTTGATCGCAGGTTCGTATTTCGTGCCTTTGCCTGCAACGATCATCGATCGAACAAGAGCAACGATTCCTGCAGCGGTTGTTTGTGGGATCGCATCATAGAGACTCGCATCGAAGCCATTCATCGTTGAGCCTGCCTGAAAATAGGGTGGAAAGCCCAACGTATCGGCGAAGACAACGCCCGATCAAGGGGTTTGAAGGAGGCGCGTGGCGTTGCCACGATCATCGAGCGTAACGATTGGTTCATCGATATTCGCAACGCGGTAGCCTTCGCTGGGCGGTGCCACACGCACAAGGACTTTGCCACCGGCGGCCACGTCATCAACGCGGTAGCCCGCGATCACCTCGATGCGATTGCTCCCCGGAGGCCCAGTGCCACGGCGAGACCGCGATCGATCCGCGACCGCACGCGCATGGATAGGCTTCCCACGCACTCGTCGAAGAAACTTACGTCAACGGTCATCACCTGGCAAACGAGCGCGACCGACGGGCGATTCAACTCTGTCTCCGAGGGCTCGAGCAGAACGTTCCCCACCGCCTGCGCTCTTCTCAAGTTCGAGGTCAGCGGCACTACCATTGCGGTACGGAGAGCAGACGCATTCAAGAGATCGTCTTGAACAACGAGCACCGGTCGCCGCAGCGCAGGAGACGAACCTCGTGGGTCTCCGAGATCGGCCCACCAAATCTCGCCTCGTTTCACCATTCGATGCTCAGGAGTGCTTTGCGCGTTGCCGCATGCCGTAGCTCTTCGATGTCGTCTCCACCGGGGTCAGGCCCGAAGGCTCGGTCGTAAGACTCTCGCACTTCGATCGCTTGCTCGTCGTCGAGGAAGCGCTTCAGCGCTCGCGTCACGAGCTCGCTCCTGGAAATACGCAGTCGCTTGGCGCAGCGGTTCACGCTTTTGTAGACCTCGTCCGGCATCGAGATCGCTGTCTTCGTCGTCATCGCAGGCGAGTATAACCTTTGTTATACCCATGGCAACCGCGAGGACGCGGTGCCCTCGAAGCCATGTACGATCAGGAGATGTTCGCCAGAGTATGAGTCCGCACGTGACGGACGTCCTCGCCGCGCACCATGAAGATCACCTCTTCCGCGATGTTCGTCGCGTGATCGGCGATGCGCTCAATGTATTTTGCAACCTTGATGACACGGATCGCCGATGGGATGTCCTCGGCGTGCTGCGCCATGAAATCGGTCATCGAACGGAGGATTTCGCCGTAGGCGCGGTCGACCGAGTCGTCGCGCTCGAGCACCTGCTCGGCGCGCGCCACTTCCCCTTGGACGAATGCATCGAGCGCATCGCGCACCATCTGCTGCGCCTGCTCGCTCATCCGCTTGAGCAAGTCTTTGACTTGGTTTCGCGCGATGCCGTGGCCTTCCTTTGCGCGCTCGGAGATGTTGACGGCCTCGTCGCCGATTCGCTCGAGATCGGTCACGAGTTTGAGCGCGGTCGTGAGGAAGCGCAGATCGTAGGCAACCGGTTGCCGGAGCGCGAGAACGCGCAAGACGAGCGCGTCGATTTGCATCTCGTCGGCATCGATTTGACGGTCGATCTTTTCGACCTCGGACGCAAGATCTTGCGATCCGGTCCAGAAAGCTTCGAGCGCGAGCTGAAGGCTTCGTTCGCAACGCGCGCCCATTGCGAGCGATTGCGCACGAAGCTCGCGGAGCTCGGCTTCGAAATCGCGGCTAGTATGTGAGCGAGTCATTGTCGTTTCCTTGTTCGGAATTCCGTCGTCCCGAAGTTACTTCGTCGCGGCTTGGAGCCGTGTCCCCGTGGCTCCGCCGTAGCGCGCCAGGCGGGCCGCAACTATGTTGGTCAAAAGAATCAGAACCACGAGTGTGGCCGCAGTTCCGGCGCTGACGTCCGCCTTGTCAGGGGCAAGGCCTGCGGAGTTTACGTACCAGAGATGGACGGCCAACGTTTCGCCGCCGCGCAAGGGGTCGAGCGAGTAGGCCGTCGCGCGCGAAATCGTGGTTCCGGCCGTCATGATGAGAGGTGCGCTCTCCGCGAAGACACGGCCGATCGACAGGACGAGCGCGCTCAGGATCCCTGGCCACGCGTAGGGAATCGTGACGTAGAGCGCCGTCTGCACATCGGTTGCACCCACGGCGAGGCTTGCCTCTTCGAGCTCCCGCGGAACGGCGCGGAGACTCTCTTCGGCCACGCCAACGACGAGCGGGAGGTTCAAGAGCGCGAGGACGAATGCGCCGGCAAAGAGCGAGTAACCGAGCTTCATTTGGACGACGAACACGAGGAAGCCGAAAAGGCCGTAAACGATGCTCGGAAGCGACGCGAGCGTGTCGAGCGCTGTTCGGAGCAGGCCGACGAACTTCTTCGCGTGGGCAAAACGCGCCATGTAAAGCGCGGCGCCGACTCCGACCGGAAGCGTGAGCGATGTCGACAGAACGGCAAAATAGAGCGTGTTGAAGATCTCGGGGCCGATCCCACCGCCCGCGCGCGTTTCGCTCGGCAGCGCGATCAAAAAACGCGGGAGGTGATCGCGGAGCAGAAGCGCGCCGAAGAGCGCGATGGCGACGACAGCAGGGCGCGTGAAACGTTTCGGCAAATACGCGCCGCGGATCTTTGCGCTCGCAAAGTTGGCGATCGAGCTCGCCACCCAACCGAACGATCCGAAAACGATTGCCGCTAGGCCCGCACGTGCCATTGGTTCGCCCTGGATGTCGGCGAGCGGTGTTGCGATCGACGTGAACGCGACGAGGCGGTAGCCGCCGCGAACGAGAAGGTAGATGAGGCCGCTCACATAAAGAAGCGCCAGCGCGAGGGCCCCTGTGGCGAGCGAAAGCCTGAGGGTGCGCTCGAGCGAAGCACCGTTGCGCATTCCGCGCTCGAGGCGTGGTTCAGCCACGCTCATGCCGGTCTCCTGCTTCGCCCTTGTCTCCCTTGTCTCGTGAGGCCACGCGTGAAGAGGACCACCACGACCGAGACTACGAGGAGCACGAGCGACATCGAGAAAAGGACGTTGCTGCCAGTCGTGTTCGGCATCGCGTTCTGCATGTCCATGACGATCTGGGTCGAGATCGTCGTGGTCGGAGAGAACAGATCGCCTGGCAGCTTGCGTGCGCCACCGATGACCATCTGCACCGCCATCGTTTCGCCCGCCGCGCGCGCAAAGCCGAAGAAGAGCGCGATGACGATGCCTCGCCACGAATGCGGGAGGCAAACTCGCATCGCGGTCTGCCACGGCGAGCCGCCGAGCGCTGCGCTCGCATCACGAAGCGCCGATGGAACGCGCGAGAGCGAGTCGAGCGAGAGCAGAAGCACCGTCGGCGCGATCATGATGCCGAGCAGCAGCGAGGCGGCGGCAAGGCCCTCGCCGCTCGTGGTCTGGTTCGGCCGGATGACATGCGCCAACGACTCCATCGCTGGTACGAGGTAGACGAGGGCGAGCCATCCGTAGACCACGCTCGGTATTGCTGCCGCGACTTCCATCGTTCGGCGATAGAGCGGGCAGAGCGCCTTTGACGCAAATTCGTTCGCCCACACAGCCGCGAACATCGCAGGGATCGCGCCGACGATGACGGCGCCGATCGCGCTCACGAAGGTGCCGACAATGAGCGGAAGGCCGCCGAACAAATCAGCCTCTGGCTTCCAGAGCACGCCGCTTATGAGCTGACTAATGCCGACCGCTTGGATCCCGCGCACGCCGGCTCGCCCCAAGAAAAGGAGGATCGCGATCGTTGCGATGAGTACGAAAGCGCCGCATCCGACGAGCGCGACACGGATCACGCCGTCGAGTACGCGCACGCGCGTAATTGGTCCGTGCTCGCGCGGCTCTTGCTCTGCCTTTGGTCCGGCTGTTGCGGCTATGTTCATCAGTCTTTCTCGCGCGTGACCTTCATCTCGGTAACCGGGATGAAGCCTTTCACCGTCGGGATGACGCCCTTCTGGAAATCGGCCGAACCGATGTAATCGAGGAAGGCTTTCGTCAGCCCAGTGGGTTCACCTTTGGTGTACATGTGCTCGTACGACCAAATCGGGTATTTGCCTGCGATGATGCTCGCTTCGGTCGGCTCGACAACGCCCGCGTCGGTCTTGATTGAGAGCGTCAAGAGCGAATCGTCTTTGAACGAAAGCGCGAGGTAGCTGATCGCGCCTTTGGTTTGCTTCAACTTTGCGACGAGCGCACCGGAATTGTCCTCTGTTTGGGACTCGACGAACTTGTCGCCGCCGAGCACGACATTGCCAAAGACCGTGCGCGTGCCGCTGCCAGCCGCACGGTTGATGACGATGATCGGTTGCGCCGTGCCGCCGATATCTTTCCAGTCTTTGATCTCGCCTTTGAAGACCTTTGCAAGCTGCTCCATCGTTGGCGCGGGCGCCTTTTCGTTGAACGGGCCCTTGTTCGCCATCGCGGCGAAGCCAACGACCGCGACTTTGTGATCGACGAGCTGTCCTTTGAGATCGTCCGGCGCGAAGATGTCGCTGCTACCGATCTGCGCTGCGCCGCTCGCGACGTCGGCGAGGCCCTTTTTCGAACCGCCTGCGGACACTTCGACGCTGGCGCCTTTGTTCGCCGCTTCGAACCTCTCTTTCGCTGCGTTGACGAGCGGCTGCAGCGCGCTCGACCCGCTCGCGCGGATGGTGCCGGCCTGAACGACGGCGCTCGTCGCGACCGAGCCGGCCGGCTTCTCTGGCGATGGCGGCTCGCTCTTGTCGCACGCGACGAAGCCAGAAAAGAAGATGCTGGCGATGGCAAACGACCAACGCGAAGGATGCGAAAAGCTGGTGATCATCCAAATCTCCCGGTGATGTAGTCCTCGGTTTCACGCTCGCGCGGCCGCATGAAGAGGTTCATCGTGTCGCCTACTTCGACCAGACGCCCCATGTAGAAAAAACCGGTCCGCTGCGAAACGCGTGCAGCTTGCTGCATGTTGTGTGTGACGATGACGATGGCGACGATCTTGCGAAGCTTGCTCACGAGATCTTCGATCTTCGCGGTCGCGATAGGATCGAGCGCGCTCGCCGGCTCGTCCATCAAGAGCACCTCCGGTTCGACCGCGAGAGCACGCGCGATGCAGAGGCGCTGCTGCTGACCGCCAGAGAGCCCGAGCCCGGAGTCGTGGAGGCGATCTTTGACCTCGTCCCAGAGCGCCGACTGCCGGAGCGCGCGCTCGACTTTCGACATGATCGTGAATCGATCTTTTTCACCCGCGATCCGAAGGCCATACGCAACGTTCTCGAAGATGCTCTTTGGAAACGGGTTCGATCGCTGGAAGACCATGCCGACGCGCCGACGGACGAGGACCGGATCGACGTTGGGGCCGTAAATCGGCTCGCCGTCGAGCTCGACGCTTCCGGTGACGGTGACGCCGTCGATCGTATCGTTCATCCGGTTGAGAGAGCGAAGGAAGGTGCTCTTTCCGCAACCGCTCGGACCGATCAGTGCGAGGACTTCCTTGTCGTGGACCTCGATCGTAACGTCGCGGATCGCGCTCTTCTCTGCGCTGTAGCAAACGGTGAGATCCTTGACGCGCATTTTCGTTGTATGGGGTTCGAGCTTCGGGTTCGACTGCGTTCGCGCGGTCACGGTGATCACGTTGGTCACGTTAGTGCCCCTCGAATGGGGTATCGCTCAGGCGATAGCCGACGCCGCGGATCGTTTCGATGTACGCGCCCGCGTCGCCGAGCTTTTCGCGAAGGCGCTTCATGTGCGTATCGACCGTGCGTGAGGCGATCTCCGAGTTGATGCCCCAGACGTCGGAGAGCAGGACGCCGCGCGTTTGCACGCGATCTTTGCGCTCGAGCAACGTCACGAGCAGCTTGAACTCGAGGCTCGTGAGCTGCAGTTCTTCGCCGCGCACCCAAACGCGATGTGCGACGCGGTCGACGCGGATCTCTTTGAACTCGAGAACCGGCGTGTCGGTCGTGCTCGCGCGGCGGAGAACGGCCTGAACACGGAGGAGCAGCTCGCGAACGCTGAACGGCTTGGCGACGTAGTCGTCGACACCGAGCTCGAATCCAACCACACGATCGATTTCTTCGGACTTGGCGGTGACCATGATGATGCGAGTTTCGCGCAGCGTTGGCTCAGCGCGAATCGTGCGGCAGATCGTGGTGCCTGGAAGATCGGGCAGCATCAGATCGAGCAGAACCAGATCGGGTTTGGTTTCGCGCGTGAGCCGGAGCGCGTCGGCACCGTTTGTCGCCGTTTGAACGCGGTGACCGTCCTTCGTCAGATTGTATTCGAGGACTTCACGGAGATCGGCCTCGTCTTCGACGACCAGTACACGAGCCATGACGCCTCACTATGTTATTCGTCCAAGAGCCACGAGTCTGTGCATCGTCCGTGACATTTTGGTGACGAACGAGGTGGGATCGCGGTAGGGGCGCGATTCATCGCGCCCTCGGCCAATGGCAATATGCGTTTGGTTGCAGTAGAGGCACCCCTTGTGGGTGCCCTATTTGGGATCGCCACACGGCATGGTGACGATGAAGGTCGAGCCCACGCCGAGCTCGCTCCTCACCGTGATCTCGGCGCCAATAGCTTCGCCGAGATGCCTCACGATCGAAAGGCCAAGGCCGGTCCCACCCACTTCGCGTGAACGGCCCGCGTCGACGCGGTAGAAGCGCTCGAAGAGGCGCGGAAGATGGCGCGCTTCGATCCCGGGGCCAGTGTCCTCGACCAAGAAGCGAAGGCGACGGTTCTCGTCTTCTTCGAGCCGGATTGTGACGCTCGCGCCTGCCTGGCAGTACTTGATCGCGTTGTCGACGAGGTTGCCTAGAATCTGCTCGAGCGCACGCTGATCGCTCTCGATTGTCGGTGCCGGCACCGGGAGCTTTGCACATAGCTTGATGTTCTTCTTCTCCGCGCGCTCGCGGAACAGGCCGGTCACGATGTTGAGCAGGGCGGCGCCGTCGACGCGCTCCTTCTTCACGTGGTACTCACGAGCGTCGAGGCGCGAGAGTTCGAGCAGATCTTCGATGAGCGCCTGGAGGCGCTGCGCATTCCGGTCAATGATCGCAAGGAAGCGTTCGGCAGCGACCGGGTTTGCGATCGCGCCACCGTCGCGGAGCGTTTCGGTCGCGGACAAGACCGCTGCGACTGGAGTCCGGAGTTCGTGCGAGACGTTGGCCACGAAGTCCCGCCGGAGCGACTCGAGGCGGCGCACGTCGGTCACGTCGACGAAGACAGCGAGCAGCCCGCCCTCCTTGTCCTTGAGCGCGGAGGCGTGGACGAGGAGACGGCGCGGTTTGATCCCGCCCGTCTCGATTTCGGCGCTCGAGCCGTCCGTGCTCTTTCGTGCCTTCGCGAAGAGCGACTGGAGCTCGGAGATGCGAACGACCTCGAGGAAGTGCTTGCCGGCGAAATCGGCGCCAGCGAGCAGCAGCATTGCGCAGAGGGTTGGGTTCATGAGGACAACGTGATCGTCGTCGTCGAGAACGAGGACGCCCTCCTGCATGTTCTGCAAGATGCGGATCTGCAGATCGCGCTCGGCGCGGAGCTCACCGAGCGTTTGCGAGAGCCCGGTTGCGAGCGCGTCGAGCGTTTCTCCAAGCGCACCGAACTCGTCCGAGCCGCTGCGCCGTGTCCGGACGTCGAGCTCGCCCTGCGCCATCCGTCGCGCGACGCTCGTGAGATCACGCACCGTCGATGTCAGGCGCTGCGATAGACCGGCGGCAACGAGAATGGCGAGAAAGAACGCGAATGCGGAGCCGACGTAGAGCGCGCGGCGAGCGCTCGTAACCGCCGCGTCGACCTCGGCGAGCGGCCGCGCAACGCGCGCGATCGCGGCCGCCGTCGCGGACTCGAACGGAACCGCGACGTACATCCAACGGATCTGGAGCGTGGCCGAGACGCGCTCGTCGGAGCCGCGACCGGTGCGCAACGCTTCGACGACCTCAGGCCTGTCGCGGTGGTTTTCCATCTTCGCGAGCCCGTCTCTGTCAACGACGGAGTCACCCATCACGCTGCCGTCGGGCGCGATGAAGGTGACGCGTGCGGCGAGCGTTTTCGCGAGTTCGTCGGCGCGCCCGTCCCACGCCGCAACATCGCCAAACGGTGCGTGCAACTGCGATGCTTCACGCGCGGCGACAGCGGCGCGGACGTAGAGATCGTCACGGATGTTCACGGTGACGTATTGCGCGATCGCGCGGGACATCCAGACGTCGAACGAGGCGACGGTGACGAGAATGAGCCCGACCGAGAGCAAAAAGAGCTTGAGTCGTATGCCGAGTCTCAACCGGATTGTCTTTACCTTGCGACCTTCGAGATCGCGAGACCGATCCTATACACTGGACGTAAAGAAGAAGACCATGTGCGGCATATTCCGTATCGCTCGTATCGCTGCTCTTGTCACGATGCTCCTCGCGACCCTTCTCGTTTTGCTTGCAGGCCGCGAGGCGCAGGCTGCAGGATCGGCGGGATCGCTGGACCCGAAAGCGATCCCCGATCCGCTCAAGCCGTGGACCGCATGGGCGCTGTACGGCAAAGGCGATCTCTGCCCAACGCTCCACGGTGTCGACAACGGCGAGCCGCAATGCGTGTGGCCATCCCGTCTCGATCTCACGCTCGACGAGAAGCGGGGAACCTTCAAGCAAATCTGGCACACGGACGCGCGGCGCACGGTGCCGCTTCCCGGCGACGACAAGCGCTGGCCGCTCGATGTCACGGTCGACACGAAGCGCGCCGTCGTCATCCCGGCGGACGACGTGCCAAGCATCGAACTCGAACCAGGCGATCACGTTGTCACAGGGAGCTTCGCGTGGGATTCGCTGCCCGAATCGATTCAGGTGCCGCCCGCGACGGCGCTGCTCAAACTCGTGTTGCGCGGCAAGGCGATCGATCTGCCGAACCGTGATGCAAAAGGATTGGTTTGGCTGCAAAAAACGCTCACCGCCGAAGAAGGAGAGCGCCTCGACTTCGTGGTGCATCGACGTGTCGTTGACGAAGTCCCGCTGCTGCTCACCACGCGCATCGAGCTCAACGTCGCGGGTAAGAGCCGCGAGGTGGTCCTTGGCAAGAGTCTGCCTCAAGGCTTCGTCCCGCTCTCCTTGGACAGCCAACTGCCGGCACGCGTCGAACCCGACACGCGCTTGCGCGTGCAGGTGCGGCCAGGCACCTGGACGATCGAGCTCGTCGCACGCAGCGAGGGGCCGGTGCACGAGATCAAGCGCCCCATACCCGATGGACCGTGGCGAGAAGGCGAAGAAGTCTGGGTGTTCGATGCGCGGACGAACCTGCGCCTCATCGATGTACAAGGCGTCTCGGCGATCGATCCTCAGCAGACATCGCTTCCGGACGATTGGAAGCGGCTGCCGGCCTATCCGCTCGGACTGAATGACACGATTCGCCTTGTCGAGAAGCGACGCGGTGATGCCGAACCGCCGCCGGATCATCTCACGCTAGAGCGCGTCATGTGGCTCGACTTCGACGGCCACGGACTCACGGCAACCGACACGCTGAGCGGCAACCTTCGCCGCGCGTCACGTCTCGAGATGTCCCCGCCGACCGTTCTCGGGCGTGTGTCGATCGGCGGCAAAGATCAATTCATCACGCATCTCGAAGGCGATACCGCAAAGACTGGTGTTGAAGTGCGGCAAGGTGATCTGAGTGTCAGTGCCGACAGCCGTATCATCTCTTCTCCGAGCGATTTGCCGGCAGTCGGTTGGAACCACGATTTTCATTCGGTGTCCGCCACGCTGCATCTTCCACCAGGGTTTCGGCTTCTCCATGCGACCGGTGCCGACGATGTCACTGCTACATGGATCAAGCATTGGACGCTCTTCGAGATCTTTCTCGCGCTCGTGCTCGCGATTGGCGTCTTTCGTCTGTATGGCGGCAAGTGGGGGCTCATCGCGCTCGTCACGCTCGTGCTGACGTTTCCGGAAGAAGGAGCGCCTCGCTACATCCTCGTCGCCATGCTCGTTGCCGAGGCTCTGGTGCGTGCCGTCGATGGCGCGCTCGCCAAGGCGGGTGATGCGAAAGGCCGTTCTGTCGTCGCCCTCCGCAGTGGTCTCGCCGGCTTACGCGCAGCCGTCGCGGCGCTCCTCGTGATCGTGACGGTGCCATTTCTCATCGATCATGTACGCCACGGGCTCTTCCCCGCGCTCGCATTCGACGAAAGGGGCGAGGGCGTCTTCGAGCACGGCGGATTTGGTGGGGCGAAGTATGCATTGCCCGGGGCTGCACAGCCGCCGCTCGAGCCGCCGCCGCCCGAGGCTCCCGCGGCGGCTGCACAGGAGGACCTTGCTCCTGCCACTTCGCCGGAGCCGACGGGCTCTGGCAGAGCCCAGAAAGATGAAAAAGCCAGAGCGAAGAGCAACACTTCGTCTGCTCCGGCGCCGAGTTCATGGAAAAGCTCGGTCGACTACCGACAATTCAATGCCAACGTCTACGATCCAACATCGATGGTTCAGACTGGGCCGGGCCGTCCGCGCTGGTCGTTCACGTCGGTGCCGCTCAAGTGGACGGGGCCAGTCGAGCGCAGTCAGCGTCTTCACCTTTATCTCTTGTCACCCACGATGAACGTGGTGCTCGCCATCGTGCGCGCCGTGCTGACAATCGCGCTCGTGCTCTTGCTCTTGCCCGTGCGCCCGCGGCGTCGTGTGGGACCCGGAGGCACGCGCGTTCTGACATTTGCTTCGATCGGCGCTCTTGCACTCTTGCTTGCATCGCCTCGTTCGGCGGGCGCAGCCGAGGTGCCTTCAAACGAGGTGCTCGAGCAGCTCGCGTCGCGCTTGCTCGAAAAACCTGCCTGCTTACCGACCTGCGCGTCGAGCTCGCGTATGCTCATCGAGGCCACCAAGGGCACGCTCCACATTCGCGTCGAGATCGAGGCAAGTGCGACAACGGCCGTGCCGCTCCCTGGTAGCTCCCAGTGGTCACCAGAAGATGTCGCTGTTGATGGCAAGCCCGCCCGCGGTCTGCTTCGCACCGATGATGGCCGTCTTTGGCTCGCCGTTGACAAAGGCTGGCACCAGGTAACGGTCGTGGGGCAATTGCCGGATCGTGAGCTCGTGCAGATTGCGCTGCCGCTCAAGCCTCATCGCGTCGAGGCGCAGGCCGACGGGTGGCGCGTCGAAGGGATCCATGAGGACGGACTTGCTGACGACAATTTGCAGCTTACACGTATCCACGCGACGACCGGGACTGTAACCGCGCTCGAGCCCGGTGTCTTGCCGCCGTTCGTTCGCGTCGAGCGGACGCTTCTCATGGGGCTCGACTGGCAAGTCACCACGCGTGTGGTGCGGCTTTCGCCTGCCGGCACAGCGATCGTGCTCGAGGTGCCTCTGCTCAAGGGCGAGTCGGTCACGACCGCTGACATTCGCGTCGTGGGCGGCAAAGCGCTACTCAACATGCCGCCCGAGGTACGCGAAGTGAGCTGGCGCTCCGTCCTCGATCAGCGTTCTCCCGTCGTGCTGACAGCGCCGAAGAACGCATCGTGGACGGAGCTTTGGCGTCTCGACATGAGTCCGATATGGCACGCGGATTTCTCTGGGATCCCTGTTGTCCACGCGGAGCCGAGCGACAAACTTCCACAATGGCGGCCGTGGCCTGGCGAAACTGCAACGCTGAAAGTCAGTCGCCCCGACGGCGTGGTTGGCGCAACGCTCACGATCGACGAGAGCACCTACAAGCTCCGTCCAGGTCTACGCGCGACCGACGCGACGCTCACATTACAGATTCGATCGAGCCGCGGCACGCAGCACACGCTGACGCTTCCCGAAACCTCGGTGCTCGAGTCTGTGACCGTCAATGGGGCGACGCAGCCAATCCAGCAAGAGGGCCGCAAAGTCACGCTGCCGATCGCACCCGGCTCGCAAACGATCGTACTCTCGTGGCGCATGCCAATCGCGATAGGCATGTTCTTCAACGCACCTGCGGTCGATCTTGGCATATCGAGCGTCAACGCGACCACGACGATCACGATGCCAGAGGGACGATGGGTGCTCGCACTGCATGGCTCGCGTCTCGGGCCGGTCGTTCTTTTCTGGAGTCAGCTTGCGGTTCTACTCGCGGTGGCGGCTGCGATCGGCGCCATGCGGCGCGCGCCGCTCGCCACATGGCAGTGGGTGCTGCTCGCGATCGGCCTCTCGCAGGTTCCCGTGGTGGCGGCCGCGATCGTTGTCGGGTGGTTGCACCTCATTGCCTGGCGCGAGCAGAAGCAAGACATCGGACGCGTCGCATTCAATGCGCGGCAGCTCACGATCGTGGCCGTCACGTTTGTCGCCGCGATTGTCCTTCTGGTCGCGGTTCGCCAAGGGCTGCTCGGGCACCCCGACATGCAAGTGCGCGGCAATGGATCGAATTCGACGGAGCTACACTGGTTCATCGATCGGAGCGAGCCGGTGCTCGCGCAGCCGATGGTTGTGAGCGCGCCGATGCTTGCCTACCGCGTCGCGATGCTTGCGTGGGCGCTGTGGCTTGCGCTCTCCGTCATAAGATGGCTTCGCTGGGGTTTCGATGCATTCGGGCAGGGCGGCTTCTGGCGCCGTCGTCCGCCTCGGCCGCCGATCACACCGCCGCCGCCGCCCTACATGCCTGGCGCGGTGCCCCAACCATGGCCATTTCAGCCGGGCCAGCCGATGGGACCGAGCGGGGGTCCGCCTCCGCCACCAACCACAGGGTGACGCGCGCTCGACAAGAGAACTTGACGTCTGTTCACCCGAGCAGGTAGGCCCGGCTTCAGGATGGCAAGAAGAGCCAAACCCGTTACCTCTCGTACGCCGAAGGCGAGCAAGACCACTGCATCGGGCAGCGCGCGCCCTCCTACAGACGACGTGACGTCGCTGTCGACCGAAGCTCGCGTGCGATACCTCAATTACGCGCTCAGCGTGATCACGGCGCGCGCGCTGCCGGACGTGCGCGACGGTCTCAAGCCGGTGCAAAGGCGCATTCTGCTCACGATGCGTCGCGATCTCGGTCTTACCCCTGACTCACGCTACCGAAAAAGCGCCAAGATCGTCGGCGACGTGATGGGCAATTATCACCCGCACGGCGACAGCGCGATCTACGACGCGATGGTGCGTCTTGCCCAGCCGTGGGTCATGCGTCTGCCGCTCGTCGATGGGCAGGGCAACTTCGGCTCACCCGACGGCGATGGCGCTGCCGCGTATCGTTACACCGAGGCGAAACTAAGGCCGGCGGCAATCGAGCTGCTAAGCGAACTCGAAAAACGCGTGGTCGCGTGGCGTCCTAGCTACGACGGATCACGCAGCGAGCCGGTGGTCTTGCCGGCTCGCATTCCGCACCTGCTCATCAACGGCTCGCAAGGCATCGCCGTTGGCATGGCGACGAGCATCCCGCCGCACAACCCGAGCGAAGTCATCGATGCGTGCATTGCGCAAATCGATGCAGGCCCAGATGTTCTGCCAACCAAGACACTTCTCAAGTACATCAAGGGTCCGGATTTCCCGACGGGCGGCGTGCTCGTCAACTCGCGCGCGGAGCTCACGCAAGCCTACGAGACGGGCTCAGGCACCTTGAAGCTGCGCGGCGAGTGGAAGCTCGAGGAGCGAAGAGGCGGAGCGCACGCGATTATTCTCACGTCGCTTCCGTATGGCGTCGTTCGCGGAAGCCTGGTTGAGCGCATCGCCGAGATCATCACGACTCGCAAGCTTGCGCCGCTCACCGACGTGCGCGACGAGTCGACGAGCGAAGTGCGCATCGTAGTCGAAATGAAAAAGGATGCCGATCCGAACCTCGTGATGGCATACCTTTTCAAAAATACCCCTTTGCAGTCGACCGTAGGGGTGAATCTCACTTGCCTCGTGCCGGGCGCGCCGCCAATCACCGTGCACGATACGCGAGACGCAAGCGGCGAGCTTCTCTTGCCCCAAGAAACGACGCCGGCCGTGCCCGAGCGCTTGCCCTTGGGGCAGATGATTCGCCACTTTCTCGACTTTCGCATGCTCACGGTCGAGCGGCGTTTGCGCTTCGATCTCGCGCAGCTCACCAAGCGCATTCACATTCTCGAGGGCTTCGCCACGGTGTTCGATGCCCTCGACGAAACGATTCGCATCATTCGCAAAAGCGACGGCAAAGCCGACGCAGCGCACAAGCTGATGGCGCGTTTCGCGCTGTCGGAAGAGCAAGTCGATGCCATTTTGGAGCTCCGACTTTATCGCTTGGCCAAGCTCGAAATTCTTGTGATTCGTGAAGAGCTCGCGCAAAAACGAAAAGAAGCAAAGGCCCTCGACGTGGTGCTCAAAAGCGAGGCCAAGCGCTGGGCGCTCATCAAAAGTGAGCTTGTCGAAATCAAACAGCAATATGGTGACAAGCGCCGGGTCAAAATTGCAGGCGCCGACGAGAGCCACGAGTACTCGGCGGAAGACTTCATCGTTGCCGAGGATGCCAACGTCGTTCTCACGACACAAGGCTGGATCAAGCGCCTACGCGAGGTGAAAGACGTGGGAACATTGCGCGTGCGCGATGGCGACAGCGTGCTGTCGGTCGTGGCGGGGTCGACGAAATCCGCAGTCGCGTTCTTTTCGAATCTCGGCGTCTGTTACGTCATGCGCATTCACGATGTGCCGGCAACCACGGGCTACGGTGATCCGGCGCAGAGGTTTTTCAAAATGGTCGACGGCGAGCGCATCATCGCCTGCTTCTCGTTCGACCCGCGCGTGCTCGACGTGCCGCCGCTGGGCGAGGGTACAGAGCCGCTGCCGCCGCTGGCCGTTGCGGTTACCAAGGGTGGTCTCAGTTTCCGCTTCTCGCTCTCGACGCACCGCGATGCTTCCACGCGTGCCGGACGCAAGTACGGCAAGCTTAACGAGGGCGACGAGATCGTGATGGTTGCGGTCGCTGCGAAGGACGACGATGGCGTGCTGTGTGTGACGAGCGACGGTCACGCACTGGGTGTGCCCGTGAGCGAACTGCCGCTGCTCAGTGGCGCGGGCAAGGGATCCATTTTGATTAAGGTTACGGGCGACGCACGCGTGCTTGGCGCGGTCATTGCTTCGGCTGTAAGCGACTCGATCGTTGTCGAAACAGGCAAAGGCAAAGAGATGCGCATCACGTACAGGTCCGTGCTCGGAAAGCGAGCGCAAGCGGGCAGCGCCGTTGTTCGCCGTGATGGATTCGCGCGAGTCGTTGTGCCCACGCCTACGGCGACGGCGCTGGAGGTAAATTGATATGGCGGAAAGCAGCTACAGCGCCAAGGACATCGAGGTGCTCGAGGGTCTCGAGCCGGTGCGCAAGCGCCCTGCGATGTACATCGGCGGCACCGATTCTCACGGCTACCATCACTTGCTTTGGGAAATCGTCGATAACTCCGTTGACGAAGCCATCAACGGGTATGCGAAAACCATTGTTGTCGTGCTCGATGCCGATGGCAAAGGCATCAGCGTCGAAGACGACGGGCGCGGCATTCCCGTTGACATGCACCCAAAGTTCAAAAAGCCCGCGCTCGAAATTATTATGTGTACATTGCATGCTGGTGGAAAGTTTTCGAGCGACAACTACAAGGTTTCGGGTGGTTTGCATGGCGTGGGGTCGAGCGTGGTCAACGCCTTGGCAGAAACGCTCGATGTGACGGTGTGGCGCGACAGCATCGAATACCAGCAAAGTTTTTCTCGTGGTGTGCGCCAAACAGCACTGAAAAAAGGCGCGAAGGTTCGAAAACACGGCACACGTATCTACTTTCGCCCCGACATGGATATTTTTGGCAAAAAAGCGCAATTCGACAGCGCCACGATTGCCGACCGACTCGAAATTGCGAGCTACTTGCATGGTGGGCTTTCCATCGAATTCGTGGACGAAACGAAGAACGAGAAAGTCACGTTTTTCCACGCAAATGGCATTGCTGATTACCTGCCCATTTTGGTCGCAAAGCGCGGCAAGGCAGCGAGCCACGCGCAAGCGTTTTTCTTGTCCCGAGAAATCGAAGGAGACACCACCACTGGGCCCTTTCGCATCGAAGTGGCGCTGCAATGGACGGAGGCGCCCGACGAGCACGTTCGCTCGTACGTCAATGGCATTCCCACCACCAGCGGCGGCACGCACGTAAGTGGGTTTTCCACGTCGGTGGTAAAGGCCGTGCGCGCGTTTATCGACGCGAAGAATCAAAAACCTCGTGGTGTCACGCTATCGGCCGAAGACATTCGCGAAGGCATTGTGGCACTCGTTAGCGTGTATGTGACGGCTCCGCAGTTCCAAGGGCAAACGAAAGATCGCTTGAACAACCCCGAGGTCAGCGGGCTCGTCGAAACAAGCCTTCGGCCGGCGCTCGAGCAATGGCTGCTCGACAACGGCACAACGGGCGAACAAATCGTCATGCGAGCAATTCTCGCGGCGCGTGCGCGTGAGGCGCGGCGCGAAGCAACACAGCAAGTTGCCCGAAAAGGAGCGATTTCGCACCGGATGAACCTGCCGGGCAAGCTTGCCGACTGCGCATCAACGAACCCGAGCGAGAGCGAACTTTTCATCGTGGAAGGCGACAGCGCGGGCGGCTCAGCCAAGCAAGGTAGGGATCGTCGTACGCAAGCCATTTTGCCGCTACGAGGCAAGGTATTGAACGCCGAGCAAGCATCGTCGTCGAAGGTGCTGAGCAACAAAGAGCTTCAAGACATTGTGCAAGCACTTGGTTGTGGAATGGGGCCCGCGTTCGATGCAAGCAAGCTTCGTTACGGCCGAGTGTTTTTGCTCATGGATGCCGACAGCGACGGGCATCACATCACGACGCTGCTTCTTACGTTTTTCTACCGACAGCTCCCTGGATTGATTCGCGGTGGGCACGTGTACCTTGCCATGCCGCCGCTTTTCCGTATCGATGTGGCCAAGGAAACGCATTGGGCTCTTGACGAAACCGAGCGTGATGCAATTCTCGCGAAATTGCCAAAGAACGCGAAAGTGGAAATCAGCCGCTTCAAGGGTCTTGGCGAAATGCCGTCCGAGGAGCTGCGGGCGACAACGCTCGACAAAAACCGCCGGCGCGCCGTGCGCGTGGCCATTGAAAGCGAGCTCGAAACCGATCGCGTGCTGAGCGAGCTAATGGGCAAAGATACGCAAGCGCGCTTCCGGTTCATTATGGATCGCGCACGCGAGACAAGCGCCGAAGAGCTGGACGTGTGATTTACCGAAAGCGGTCCTTGAGGGTAGGGGATACGATCGACTATAGGACATCGCCACTATGTCGACTCCGCAGGCTTCATCGAAGCGTCGCAAGCAGAAGGCCCGTCGTACCAAGCAGCTCGCCGAGTGGCGCGAGCGAACAGCCGCCAAAGAAACAAAAACCAAGTAGGGGCGTATGGCCATACGCCCCTACTTGGCGCTGCCAACCTTCTTCGCGATGTCCGAAGCGATAGGATCGCTCGGATCGATGAGGAGCGCTTCACGCGCGGCTGTACGTGCGCCATCCGTATCGCCGCGTGCAAACCGCGCGACGGAGATCCAGGCCCAGGCCGCGCCCGCACGCGGCTTGTCTACGTCTTCGGTGAGGGGTGCGAGAACCTGCTCGGCTTCGTCAAATGCCTCACGGCGCAAAAGCTGGCGAGCGACAAGCATGAGGAGCTCGGGAGTATCGCCAAAGCGATGACGTGCCCGGGCGATGACCTCTTCGGCCTGGGGTTCGCGCTGAAGCCGCAGCAAACATTCCGCCAGACCGATGTAACCTCCGGGCACCTCAGGCTGAACCTGCGTGAGCTTCAAGAACTGTTCACGCGCGTCTTCGTAGGCGCCACGCTCAAAGAGACGGCGAGCTAGGTTCACGCGCGCAGGAGCGAACCCAGGATCGACTTTGAGAGCCATTTTGTAGTGTTGTTCGGCCTCGCGCCCGATCCCACGCCGATCGGCAAGCACACCAAGCGCGTGATGAGGTGCCGGAAGATCGGGGTTGAGATCGCGGCCCTTGGTAAAGTCCTTATGTGCACGTTCCAAGTTTCCACGTCGTAGCTCGACGTAGCCAAGGTTGACCCACGCCTCGGTAAACCTTGGGCTGTATTCGAGCGCAACGGACAGCCTGGCTTCTGCCGTTGACAAGTCGCCCACGGCGAGCGCTGCCGCGCCGTCGCGATTCAGTTCAACGGCCTTTGGAGGAAGTGGAGGTGTTGAGGAACAGCCCATTGCACCCGAAAGCGCAAGGGCAGAAACGGTGACGGCAAGTGTGCTGAGCGTACCAAGCGTGAAGGGAACAAGCCGACAAAC
Organism: Polyangiaceae bacterium; assembly: GCA_009780955.1. Taxonomy (GTDB): domain Bacteria; phylum Myxococcota_A; class Polyangia; order Polyangiales; family Polyangiaceae; genus Labilithrix. The sequence goes on from WQZB01000031.1 coordinate 50,189, forward strand.
CATATTGCTTCCTGTGCTCTGTGTGTGCGCTACTCTTGATGCGTGCAATGAACAAGCTTCCAGAAGGTTTCGTCGCGGCAAATCATAAGATTCTTTTCGATGACGACGCCCACCGCTGTGACGTGTGCAACGAACTCATTGACCCCCAGGGCGATGGCAATGGATACGACGTTGGCGGACGAGGCCTTTTGCTTTGGACGCGCGGCGACGAGCGACGCTACTTCGAGCCGCCTCTGTGCCCACGGTGCGCGACGGCTATTGGGGTGACTGCACTTCATCGCTGGGAAATCGAAGAAGAAGAGGGCTGAGGAGGCTTACCCACGCAGCTCTTTGGAAACGGTCTAGCACTCAAGGGCGCGCGTGCAACTCCGGCGTGCGCGCCACGGCCTGAGCGTGCTCGTCTTGCCATAGGAAATGAAAAGGCCGAGGGTGTCACTCCCTCGGCCTCAGTCTCGTTGCCTTGAAATGCTACTGCTTGAAAGGTTTGCGGGGCGGACGGGACTCGAACCCGCGGCCTCCGGCGTGACAGGCCGGCGTTATAACCAACTTAACTACCGCCCCAGTTCTCCAAAAAGTTCTTTGTCCGATTTTTTTTTAGGAGGACAGCCTCTTAGTATGCTTCCTCCTGCCTTGTCTAGTAGGCGGGACAGGGTTTGAACCTGCGACATCCGGCTTGTAAGGCCGGCGCTCTACCGCTGAGCTACCCGCCCATCCCGCTTTCGAATGGCGATGGCGAGGTAGCAAGGAAGCCTGCGCCACGTCAAGCAAGTTCGAAAAAACTTTGCGTGAGGGTGTTTACCAGCCGTCGCGAGCGACGCGAGGCTGGCGACCCCTCGAAGGTTGCTCCCGTCGTCTTTTCGCCGATTTCCGTCGCATCGCTTCGTTGCTTCTCCTCAAGCTGCACAAGCAGCTCTCGTCGAAGCGCCTCGCTCTGCTTGGAACTCGGCAAAAA